>NZ_VBTO01000005.1:0-637028 GCF_013277615.1 Pseudomonas sp. MS19
GTGGGGTTCATGGAGCGGATACGAAGCACTCAACTTAAAGCAACTCCGAATCGACAGTAGTTCGCAGGCAGTATGGGGCTGTCCGCTTTTGGTCCAGATTGTGTAAAAACGCAGGCACCAATCTTGATATGATTTGACCAGACTTCATCTCAGCAGGAGATGCCTGTGCGGCGATTCATTCAAGGTGAAAGTCGGACTCAAGTTACCTTGCTCCCCGAGAGTTTGGATGACTATGTGACGGACACTAACCCAGTGCGGGTAGTTGATGTATTCGTCGCCGAGCTCGACCTAGGCAAGCTGGGTTTTGAAGGTGTCGTACCAGCGGAAACAGGTCGGCCCGCTTACCATCCTGCTGATCTGCTCAAAATTTATATCTACGGTTACCTCAACCGCATCCAATCCAGCCGTCGCCTTGAGCGAGAAGCTCAACGCAACGTTGAACTCATGTGGCTGACTGGGCGCTTGATGCCTGACTTCAAAACCATCGCCAATTTTCGCAAAGACAACGGCAAGGCAATTCGCGCTGTATGCCGTCAATTTGTAGTGCTGTGCCAACAGGTAGGGTTGTTTTCTGAAGCACTCATCGCCATCGATGGAAGCAAGTTCAAAGCGGTCAATAATCGGGATCGCAACTTTACTAGCGCCAAGCTCCAGCGGCGTGTGGAAGAGATTGAGTCGAGTATCAATCGTTACCTAAGCGCACTCGATACCGCAGATCGTCAGGAGCCTGTCGTTTCGCAACCGAAGATCGAGCGACTGCACGGCAAGATTGCTGCGCTGAAAGTAAAAATGCAGGAGCTCAAGGAAGTCGAGGTGCGGCTCAATGAGACGCCGGATAAACAGATATCGCTGACCGATCCTGATGCCCGCTCGATGAAGACCCGAGGCACGGGCATCGTTGGCTATAACGTGCAAACAGCCGTAGATGCCAAGCACCATTTAATCGTGGCTCATGAAGTGACAAACGACGGGAGTGACCGAAGCCAACTAAGTCCGATGGCTAAGCTGGCGAAACATGCCATGAGTGTAGAAAAACTATCGGTGGTGGCTGATCGGGGCTACTTCAAAAGCGAAGAAATATTGGCCTGTCACCAGTCGGATATAACCGTACACGTACCGAAGTCTATGACCTCAGGGGCCAAGGCAGATGGGCGATATAGCAAGACTGAATTTATCTACGATACTGAAAGCGACGAATACAAGTGCCCAGCAGGGCAGCGCTTGATTTGGCGTTTCACCAGCGTTCAAGACGGACTGAAGCTCCACACTTATTGGAGTTCACATTGCCAAAGTTGTGAGCTGAAAGGGCAATGCACACCCAGCACGGAGCGACGCGTCAGGCGGTGGGAGCATGAAAGCGTGCTGGAGAGTATGCAGCACCGCCTAGATCAGGCGCCCGAGATGATGCGTATCCGTAAACAGACCGTTGAGCATCCTTTTGGAACGCTCAAGGCCTGGATGGGTGCTACTCATTTCCTGACCAAAACCTTGCCTAGGGTCAGCACTGAAATGAGCTTGCATGTGCTCGCCTACAACATGAAGCGCGTGATCAAGATAATGGGTAGCGCAGCGCTGATGGAGGCAATAGCGGCCTAGGGCTTTCTGCCTTTTGGGCGCCTCTGAAGCGCATGCAGCAGGTTTCTTGCACCCAATCAGGCAGAAAGCCCACGAAACGTTACGGTCGGCTTAGAGCGCCTCCGATTAGCGCGTTGTTGCATCTAGGGCTGGTTATGCTGGCCAATCAGTTGCGTCTGCGTTTTTACACGGTCTGGGCCGGTTCCTGCCTTTCGCATCAAGCAGCTGGCTAGAAACCTACAGCTTCAAACCGTGGCATGGCACGGTTCTACGATCAAATATCAAGATTCTGGATCAAACCCAAACACGCGCAGTTCCTGGTCGCATCGACAAGCTTGGGCGAGGCGTGCGGCCCATGCGATGGCAGCGTCGCGGGAGGGTAATTCGAGTACGGCGAAGCCGCCGTTTAGTGCTGGTGCTTCTGGGTAGCCGCCGATTGTGGTCGAGCCGTCGGCTGAGACGAGCAGGGTGGTTTCAGTATCGTTGATACCGCCAGCGAATACGTAAACACCGGCGGCTTTCGCCTCTTGTATCACCGCATGAGAATCCCGGGTCACGGCTTCCCACTCACCCTCCGGGACAACCATTGCGGCGCTCGGAAACGAAATCAGATACTTGGACATGATGCATCTACTCGCGGTGATGCAGGCCGTAAGTCCTATGCAGCCTGACGCTTTAACTATCGGTTCAGTCGCTTGAGTTCAGGCCTTAACCTTGCAACCGCATTGGCTGCAAGGTTGGGGCGCTCAAAATAAACAGCATAGATGCCTACACGACTTTGGGCGATTCAACCCTCAGCCTTTCTTCCCCCACAGTTGTTCCAGGCGGTCATCACGGCCGCAGCCGCTGCGGTAGTAGTTGTAGCGCAGGGGATTTTTGCTGTGGTAGTTCTGATGGTATTCCTCGGCCGGATAGAAGGTGGTGGCGGGAAGAATTTCGGTAACTACGGGTTGCTTGAATCGCCCCGATGCGTCCAGCGCTTCCTTGGAGGCAACTGCTAGTTCCTTCTCCTTCTCGTTGGCGTAGAAGATCGCACTGCGGTACTGAGTGCCATGGTCGCAGAACTGAGCGTTGGCAGTGATCGGGTCAATGGTTGGCCAGAATGCTTCGAGCAATTGGGCGTAGCTGGTTTTGCGGGTGTCGTAGACCACCTGCACCGATTCGATATGCCCGGTGCCACCGGCTGAAACTTGCTCGTAGGTTGGGTTCTTCACCTCACCGCCGGTGTAGCCAGATGTGGTCGAGATAACGCCAGGCATCTTGTCGAAGTCGGACTCGGTGCACCAGAAGCAGCCGCCAGCAAACACGGCTTTGCCCTGAAACTCGGCAGGCGCGGCATTGGTCACGGGTTCAGCCGCTTGCTCGGCTTGTGAAGAGCCCGCGCCGCAAGCCATCAATACAGTGCTTAATGCAGCCCACAGCAGGGTGCCTGCGATGGGTTTGCAGTAATGCGTTAGCGACAGAGTCATGTTCAGCTCCTGAGCGGCGGTAAGGTTTCGCCCGCAACGATGAATTTCAGTGCCAGGCCGTTATTGCACCAGCGCTCGCCACGCGGCGGCGGCCCGTCATCGAATACGTGACCTTGATGACCTTCGCAGCGCGCGCAGTGATATTCGGTGCGCGGGAGTATCAATTTGAAGTCGCGTTTGGTGGCCATGTGGCCTGCTATCGGCTGGGTAAAGCTCGGCCAGCCGGTGCCGCTGTCGAATTTGTTGCTGCTCTCAAACAGCGGCAAATAGCAGGCAGCGCAAATATATGTGCCTTCACGTTCTTCATGGTTTAGCGGGCTGCTGCCGGGGCGCTCGGTGTTTTCTTCAAACAGCACATCGTAGGCTTCGGTAGAAACCTGCTCGCGCCATTGTTCATGGTCTTTATCGAGCATTTTCACGGTTGGCGTTCTGGCCGGATCGGTTTCGGCCGCCTGCGCGAAATTGCCGAGCAGGGACACAGCGGGCAGTAGCGCAATGGATTGGATCAGTGCACGTCGCTTCATGACTGCAGTCTCATTGAGGGCTTGGTTAATAGACGAGACTTTTGGGTAAATGTTACAGGGCCTTCATGCCGAGAATTTATGATTTTCAGGGCAGATATGCTCGTCCAGCAGTGATTTTAGCGTTCGACGGCGCGGGCATAGGCTCAATCTAACCGCCGCCTGAGATGAGTTGCGCTGCATCTCGCCTCAGGTGGAAAGCATGGCGCTGTGGTTAGCGGTAGCGCAGGGCGATGAGTGGCTTGGTGCGCTGGTAGCGACTCAGTCGCTCGGCCAGTTCCACAGGGAGATCGGCTGCTGGGGTGAAGTGTAAACGGGCATAAAAATCGGCCAGCGCCGGGGCGCAGAATAACCAGACGGGTGCATCAACCTCGGCCAAAGCGCGATCCAGCAAGTGGCTGGCGATTCCCTGATTGCGCCGGGTTGCTGCGACCAGCAGGCTGGTCAGCCAGAAGCCGTCGGCGACCGCGCGTAAACACAGCGCGCCAACAATCTCGTCGCTCTCGGCGACCCAGACCTGATTAGCTTGTTTGGTGCGCATGGGCGAGCGCTGGGCGCGATAGAATTTGTCGGCCAGAGGCGTTAATGCGGCGGGTAGGCAACGAATGCGCGGCGGGTTCATGCGCGGATATTACCTGTGCGAGCCTTTGCCCGCACAGGTAAACAGGCTTATTGACTCGGGGAGTGATTACCCAGCAATGTGGTGCCGGAATGGCGCTGCTTTTTGGCCAGGCGTTTTTCGTGTGCGGTTTTCAGCGGCTTTTTCTTCGCCTGCTTTTTCGCATCGAGACTTTTACTCATGATACTCACCTCGGCAATTCAAATGGTTGAATAGTGGCTCGGTGTTGCCATGCAGTCGTGCGGCATCTGCACCTCCTGATTTGCATGAGGATCACTGTTCAGTCTAGGCCACTGCCAGCTTGAGTGTTGGGGGCTTTCAGCAGATTTCAGCCATTGCTTTTGCAGATATGCCGCTCTGCGCTGATTTCGGGCAGGTCTTCGCGACTGAGATACACCCGTAAGGGGTCAGTGATGTTGATTCGGTCGTCGAGGTGCAAGTCGAGGAGCATTTGCAGGCGCTCGCGCTTGAGTTGCATAACCCCACCGCTAAGCGCTTGCCAGACAAACTCATGGGTTGGGGTGATGCTGTCGTCCGGGATGTCCATGCCGAAGGCATCTTCGCTGAACCGTACGATATAGGCTGAGGTTTTGCGGTTGAAACCGACAAAACCCTGCAGTTGATCCGCTGCCGCGCAAATGCTGCTCGATGTGATGCTCATTGTCATGCCTCGCCATTAGCCGAAAGGGTGTCTGCTGCCGCGCAGCAGCAAGCGCACAAGGCTAAGGTGTCGGCGCGCCAGTGATATTGCTCCGGATCAATAGGCTGCACCGGCGAGGTTCATTAGTGCGTTTCAGGCTTTGCCAGCCAGAGCCTCTGCGGCTTGGGTTGCACCCATGCGTTGGGCGACTTGCAGGGCGGTTGTCCCGCTGTCGTCGGCCCTCAGCGGATTGGCGCCGCGGCTAATCAGCAGTTCAATGGCCGGGATGTTGTTGAACATGGCGGCCATCATCAAGGCCGTTTTGCCGTCGCTGGTCGGGCTCTCAACATCGGCGCCGTGGTCGAGCAGCAGCGTCATCATCGCCATGTCGGCTTTGAAAATCACCCCGGCAAGTGGCGACTGACCATTGAGGTTGCGCTGCTCCGGATCAGCCTGATGATTTAGCAACAGCTGCGCAGTTTCCAAGTGGCCGTGATAACAGGCCAGCATCAGCAGGCTGTCACCTTTGTGGTTGCGCAAGTTGACGGGTAGGCCCTGAGCCAGCATCTCGGCCAGCGTTTGCGTTTCACCGTGGCGGGCGAGATCGAATACCCGCTCGGCGAATGCCAGGGTCTGGTCATCCAGTTCGGCTGCGTTATCGGTGTTGGCGGCGTCGTTGTTCATGTGCGTTCCCTCAAGTTGATGCGTTGAGGATAACGCGCAATGCAGCCGGTGGTTAATTGGCTTTATCCATCGCCCCGATGCACAGAGGCATTGGCAGGGTTGCGCGGCTAGCTGCGTGACTCGCCGCGTGTGGTGCTATCACGCAGTGCATCGAGTTCGCGGCTGGTTTTGCTCATGCGGTGCTGCGGATTTTCGATGGCCCGGCGCAGCTTTTCATACTCTTCATAAGGCAGGCCGCTGCGGCTGAGCATTTCCAGCGCAAACTCTTTGATTTCGGCATCGGTATAGGCGCGCTCGACCTTTTCCGGCTGAGACGAACAACCAGCAAGCAACACGGTTAATGCCAGCAAGGCGATAGTCACGATACGTTTCATAGGGCACCCAGGCGTCAATAGCTTCTTTTAGTGCGCTTAGCGTATTGAGAAACCGTGGGCGGCAGAAATCATTAGCCATGATAGTGATTATCGTCAGGCCGATGCTGCAGATTCAGGGGGGAGAAAGCCGCGTGGCCCCAAGTTTTGGGGCCACGTTGCAGTGCGGCGGGGCGTCTTAGTTGCTTTTAGTCGCGTAGGCGTTCATTTCACTGAATGATGGGCTGTTCATGCCAACCTGAACGGACATCAGCGGTGAATTGTTCAGCCAAATGTTGTCGATGACAATGGCTTTGCCGGTGTCTTCGTTATCGGCGGCAACCAACAGGTAGTAGGTGCCGTCTTCAGGGGCTTCGCCTTCCCAGCCCAAAGACACTGAACCGACTTCGCTGCTGGCGCGCGAAGGCTTGCCCGCAATCACAATGCCGTAAGCATCCATCAGCATGGCTCTTGGTTTGAGCGCATACTTGCTCACGCCAAGGCAGTCATCAAGGCAGCTGGAGCTGACGTTGAGGTTGTAGTGTTCGCCTTGTTTGAGCTTGATCGAGAAGACCCGGTAATTCGAGATTGAGCTGCCGAAGTCCATGCGCGGTTGCTCTTCGCCAATTTTCCAGATGGAGTCGGTTGCATCGGTATGCAGCGGCAGCGGGATCACATCGGCATTGTGGATGGCTTCGATATTACTTTTGGCAATCGGGTTGCTGCCGTCGACAAGACGCTGCGGATGGTCGTTTTGGGCAGGGCTGCTGCAGGCGCCAACCAGCAGGCACGCGGCAATAAGAATGACGTTACGCAAGGTAGAACTCCTTTTGAGCATACGTCCATGTATGCATGCCAGCCTTGCTGCACGGTGAAATTACCGTGCAGGCCAGCAGCGCTTAGCGCAGGAACACGCACTGTTGATTACAACCTAGTCCCCATCCTGTTGGGTATGCGCCGACAGGATGATCGGGAAGTGCGGTTTACTGCGCCGTATCAGTGGTGTTTGCAGCGATCAGACCGCTAAACCGACGTAAACGTTCTGTACGTCGTCGTGGCCGTCGAGGGCTTCAAGAAACGCTTCAACTTCTTCCAGCTCCGTGCCGCTGACCGTGACCGGATTCTTGGCGCGGTAGCCGAGCACCGCCGAGTTCACGGTGAAGCCAAATTCAGGCAGGGCTTTGCACACAGTGTCCATGTCGGTTGGGTCTGTCATGAACAGAGTGGCGCCTTCTTCGGCATCTTCGAAGTCCTGAGCACCGGCTTCGATGGCTGCCAATTCGGCATCAGCGTCATCGGATGCTGGCGAGGCTTCGACCAGGCCCAGATAGTCAAAATCCCAGGCCACGGAGCCGGATGCGCCAAGCTGGCCTTTACGGAACAGTACGCGGATTTCGGCAACGGTGCGGTTTACGTTGTCGGTCAGGCATTCGACGATGACCGGCACGCGATGCGGTGCAAAACCTTCGTAGGTGGTTTTTTCGTAGCTGATGGTGTCACCCAGCAGGCCCGCGCCTTTCTTGATCGCACGTTCGAGCGTTTCCTTGGGCATCGAGGCTTTCTTGGCCTGATGGATCGCCAGACGCAGCTTGGGGTTGGTGTCCGGGTCAGCGCCGTTACGCGCAGCAATCATGATCTCTTTGACCAGACGCCCGAAAATTTTTCCCCTGGCATTCGCCGCGGCTTCTTTAGGCTTGGCTTTCCACTGTGCACCCATGGCTGATTCTCTTGCTCTAAATGAATGAAGATTAGGCGCGGCCGGTAACCTCAAGGCTCAGGGCCGAGGCTGTAATACGCGCGCGCGACGAAAACGCGTATTTTAATCCCTTCGGCCGCCGATGGCACTCTAAAAGCGCGGCAAATTATGGATTACTAGTCTTTGTCAACGCGGCGGACGGGTTGGATTTGTCCGTATCAACGGCGCGCAAGCCCGCTAGTCCGCGGGTTTGCGCCGACCTACGCGCTGGCTCATTCAGCTTGTGGCAGGGTCATGGCCATGGCCGCGCCAATGGCGCCGAGCACTGAAAGCAGCAAGATGATTTCACTCACATCGAGCACTGCGCCGAGTGCGCCCAAAAAGCCCATCAGCAGCAGAATCAGGCCTATCAGGGTGTTGCTGACGGCAACGTAATCGGTGCGTTTGTTGCCTTCGGCCAGGTCCACAACGTAGGTCTTGCGGCCAATGCGCACACCCTGATGGGCGATGCTGAGCATGAAGTACAGCGCCGGCAGTACCCAGCTTACAGCCAGCCAGTCGCTGTGCAGGGTTTGCAACAGATAAACAGCCAAGCCCAGTGCTGAGGTCATCAGCGCCGCTATGATCATCACTTGCCGGCTCGACACATCGGCAAAACGCCCCCAAATAGGCGCCGAAAACAAGCTCGCAGCGCCGCTGGCGAGCATGAACAGTCCTAATAGCGAGGCAGCAGTGCCGATATTTTTTTGCCCCAGAACCACGTAGTAGGGCGCGCTCAGTGCCGAGCAGAGCAACAGTGAACGGGTGATTACAAAACGCCGGAAGGGTTTGTCGTCGCGCATAATCGACAAGCGCTGGATGGCTTCGCGCAATGCATTACCACCGCCTTCCGTTGCCCCGGGCTGCTCCTTTATCTGTGCATAAAACAGCGCGGCAATAATCCAAAGCAAGCCTGCACCGCCGATGAACAAGGCATACATCAGCGTGGTCGGCTGGCTTTCGCCGCTGAGCAGCAAGACGCCAGCCACGCCAACCGTAACCAAACCTGCGGCACTGGCCGACCAGCCATTGACCTGGCCACGGCGGGTTTTCGGGATGGTTTTACCAATCACATCTTTTGAGGCGACCGAGCACAGGCCGCGCGCCAGGCTGAACAGAGTGATCAGGGCAATAATCGACCAACCAGCGGCACTGCCTTCGAGCTGCCATGCCACCAGACCAATACTGCTGATCGCGGCCGCCTGAATCAGGCTCCCCGCGACCCATATCCACTTGCGCACTTGCACCCGGCGAATGTAGCTGGCAATCAACAGTTGCGGGATCAGTGAGCCGGATTCGCGAATCGGTACCAGAAAACCGATCAGATACAACGGCGCATTGATGCTTTGCATCACCCAGGGCAAAACCACCTTGGGGCTGGCGAGCGCGTCACCGAGTTTGGAGAAAAAGTGGCTGAGCACCATCAGCAAAAAATTTTCCGGGAGATTGCTGCATTGGCTCTCGCTGATCTCGCTGCAAACGCGCGCGTCTTCTTCGTTGACCAGCTTGGAGTAGATGTCTTCGCTTACTGTGGACTTGTTCATTGGCAGCCTGTTGCCCTTCATTTGCCTGCAAGGCTGCCGGTTTTCTGCTGGCGGGGTCAATCAGAGTCTGGTCTTGGTGGCTGATTTTCACTGGATGCTGGAGGCCAGCTCGAAAATAGGGATGTACATGAGAATCACGATAACGCCGATGATCAGGCCGATAAATGTCATCAGAATCGGCTCGAATAAACGCACGAACCACTCGATCCAGCGGCCCGTTTCCTCGTCATAGAAGTTCGCGGTTCGCTCCATCATTTCCCCGAGATTGCCCGACTGCTCGCCCGCGCGAAGCATGCGAATGGACACCGGTGTAGACAACTGATTGCTCTCGAAAGCACTCGACAACGAATGGCCCTCACGGATTTGTTCGCTGGCGTGGTCGAGCCTGACCTTTGAACTGACGCCGAGCAAACCGCGCACCATGGCCATTGCCGTGAGGATTGGAATCCCGCCTTGAAGCAGTATTCCCAGCGAGCGGTAAAAGCGCGCCAGCTCATAGATGAAGATGCGATTGCGGATTGTCGGTACTCGTTCAATCAGGCGACTGAGCGCTAGTCGTACACGGTCCTGACGCAATAAGAAAACGCTCAGTAGCAAAAGCGCCAATGACGCACTGATCAACGCGCTTTGATGCTCATGCAAAAACTGCCCGGACTTGAGCAGCACTTGCGAGAGCCAGGGCATGTTGCTGCCAACGCTTTCGAACACCAGGCTGAAGCGCGGCACCACATAGCCGATCAAAAACAGTAAAACCCCGCAGCCGACAATGAACAGCAGGGCCGGATAAATCGATGCGCTGATTACCTTCTGCCGAACCTCATCCATGCGGCTGCGGTAAGAAACATAGCGGCCCAATGCTTCACCCACCGCGCCGGTTTTCTCGCTGGACTGAACCAGCGCGACGTACAAGGATGGGAAAACCTCGGGAAACTGGGCGAGCGCCTGCGACAGTGACTTGCCCTCATAAAGCAGGCGCACCAGATCATTCAGAATGCGCCGTGCCTGTGGCGCCGATTCCTTCTCGGCCAGGCTTTCCAGCGCATCGATCAAGGCCAGTCCCGCATTGAGCAGCGTTGTCAGCTCCTGACTGAACAACAGCAAGGAAAAACTCTCTCGCGGTTTAAGGCCGGGCAGGTGCAGGCGTTGTTCGCCACGCACGGCGAGAACCTTGATGCCTTGCTCCTCCGCCAGCCTGCGTGCATCCAGCAGGCTGGGCGCCTCGAAGACTTGCGAGATGATGGTCGCTTGCTTGCCGACACCTTTAACCAGAATGCGCATGGTCGTCGCCTGCTATTGCCAGCTGGTTATTTCAGCGTTATCACCATCGCCGCCGGGCTGGCCATCCTTGCCCATTGAGAGCAGGTCGAACTCACCATTTTCGCCGGGCGAGCGGTACACGTAATCCCGGCCCCAGGGATCTTGCGGGATGCCTTTGTGCAGGTAAGGTCCGGCCCATTTCGGCTCGTCGCTGGGGGCAACATTGAGCGCTGCCAGCCCTTGTTCAGTCGTGGGGTAGTGGCCGGTTTCAAGCCGGTAAATATCCAGCGCCTTGCCCAGCCCTTCGATTTGCGTCTTGGCTACCTTGACCTCGGAACGCCCCAGCTGGCTGAAGTATTTAGGCGCCACAATGCCGGCAAGCAGCCCGAGAACCACCAACACCACCAGCAGTTCCAGCAGCGTGAAACCCTGGGTGCGAGCAGGCCGGAAATTAGTATCCCGTTTCATCATTGCGATCTCCCTTTACCCATTGAAGTTGGGTGCATGTGCAAACGCTTTTGTGCAGCTATGCAAGAGGCGTGCAAGCGCAGTGGCTTGTGGTTGTTTGCAGCGATTTCGGCACGTGCTTTGCGTGTAGCGTCGCTGCAAGTGAGCAATCGCGATCTTTAGGGCGCGCTGCTTATGGCTCGCAACGGAGGGTGAAATATGAGCAATGCCGGCTGGTTTGCAGGGTTCGTACTGCTGGTTGGTATCAGCATTCAAGGGGCGCAGGCAGACGTCTACATGGTTACTGACAAGGACGGCGGCATTACCCTGACCAACATCTATAAAGCCAATTCGAACTACCAGCGGGTGGCCCGCGAACCCAAGATCGAGTTGGCCAAACCGACTGCCCCAGCCGCCACCGCCATGCGCGCCAGCGGTGAGCAATACAACGCCTTAGTGAGCGCTGCAGCCAGTGAGAATCAGCTGCCTGAGGCCTTGATTCATGCGGTTATCAGCGCCGAGTCGAACTACGATCCCAACGCACTTTCACGCCAGGGCGCTGCGGGTTTGATGCAGCTAATGCCGGGGACTGCGCGTGACATGGGCGTCGCCGATGTATGGGATCCGGCCGCCAATATTCGCGGTGGCGCACGCTACCTGAAAAGCCTGATGAGCCTGTTCAATGACGATATGTCGCTGGCGCTGGCTGCCTACAATGCCGGCCCCGGCGCTGTGCTCAAACGCGGCGGCGTGATCCCGCCGTACCCGGAAACCCAGCGGTACGTGCCCACTGTTCTCGAACGTTTTCAGCGCTTGCAGGCGGCTGTCACAGCCGCGCCGATGTAAGCCTTGCTCTGCCCGCATGTGGGCGATTTTCCCCAGATCCGGGGAGGCGTCACTTCTGCTCATTAATACTTTTTAATTAATCACCACGCCATGGATTGTTCCTGCTTTTCAGCCAGCACAACTGGGGTTTTGGGGGTGAGTGCTGGGGCAAATCCCCCAAGACACCTGATGTTGGTTTCCAAGTGTATGAAAAATAACGGCTTTTTTATTGGCATAGGGATTGCTGAGCGGTTGTAGGCCTATTGGCGACGATGAACCGATCTTGAGGTCAGCCAAGATGAAACGGATATTTTCGAGTAAGTCCCAACACAATGGCAGCAGTCTGGGTCGTAGCCGCTCATCCTTTACGTTCAGCCATCCGCTGCTGGCCATCGCGCTGGCTGTGGGTGTTGGCGGGCTCGAGCAGACGGCTCAGGCTGCAATCAGCTGTGAGCGCAATCTGGTCGCCAACATCGTCGCCATCGACCAGCCGTTAATGTTCAACCGTCTCGGTGCGCAAAACATCAACGGCATGATGTTCGCGTTGCGCAGCGATGTCGTCGATGCCAATCAGGTGCCGCTCACACAGGGCGGCATGGTCGTGCCGGGCGAGGTGACCCTGCGTCCGGATAAACGCCCACGGCCTCTGGTGTTGCGGGTGGCGGCCGGGGATTGCATCACGATCAACCTGCAGAATCTGCTGACCGCGCATTCCAATCCGCGCAGCGACGGCGAATTTGACGGGCCAGAAGAGGAAGAAAATGAAGCCAACGAGGCGGAGTTCGACCCGCTCAATCCGATGAAGATTGACGATCAGGTAGCGGATCGCCACGTTGGTTTTCAGGTTAACGGCCTGCAGCCGGTCAATTCAATCGACGACACCTCAACCAACGTGGGGCGCAACCAGAGCTCGCTGATTGCGCCAGGAGGCAGCCGCTCCTACACCCTTTACGCACAACATGAAGGTGCATTTGTGGCCACCAGCCAAGGGGCAACCTTTGGCGGTGAAGCCTCGTCCGGCAACAATGCCAATGGCTTGTTTGCCCAGGTTGTGGTCGTGCCCAAAGGCGGTCGTACTTACCGCAACGTCGTGACCGAAGAAGAGCTGCGTCTGGCTACTACCGGACGTACGCCAGCCGGCCAGCCAATCGTCGATTATCAGGCCCGCTTTCCAATGGGCGAACCCTGGGTCAGTGAGGGCAAGGCCGGGCGTCCGGTGCTGGCGATGATTGATAACAACGAGATCATTTCATCCGACGCCGATGCGGTTGTGCTGGGGCCAAATGCTGACGGCAGCTTCCCGGCTGCGACCTATCCGCTGGAAAGCATCGGCAAGCGCAATCCGGCCCTGCCTAACCGGCTGGAACCGTTCCGCGACTTTGCCAGCGCTTTTCACGATGAAGCCGCCGCCGCGCAGGCGTTTCCCGGCTACTGGGCCGATCCGGTGTTCCAGCATGTACTGGAGCCGACCCGCGACAGCTTCATGATCAACTACGGTTCGGGCGGCATGGGCGCGGAAGTTGTGGCTAACCGGCTGGGCGTCGGGCCGATGCATGACTGCTTGTCCTGCGCCTATGAAGAGTTCTTCCTCAGCGCGCATACCGTGGGCGATGTCGCCATGCTGGTGGATGTGCCGGCCAACGTCGGCCTGGAGAATATTCGTCCCGGTGAAGTCCCTCCGCCAGAAGCCACTGGCATCAAGGCGAACATGGCGCTGTATCCGGCCGAGCCTTCAAATGTAAGCCACAGCTACACCGGCGATTTCGTCAAATTCCGCAACACCCATGTTGGCTCCGAGCAGCATATTTTCCATCTGCACGGGCATCAGTGGCTGTTCAATCCGAATGATGATGACTCCGATTATGTCGATGCACAGGGTATTGGTTCGGGCGCCGGATATACCTACGAAATCGCCAACGGCGGTTCTGGCAACCGCAACCGGGTGGCAGGTGATGCCATCTATCATTGCCATTTCTACCCGCACTTTGCTCAAGGCATGTGGGCGATGTGGCGCATTCATGACGTGCTTGAAGAGGGCACCGTGCTCGACGTTTCGGCCCAGGGCGAGAATGGTTTTCATAGTGAACCATTTGCCTTGCGCAGTGGCTTGCCAGCCGCCGGATCACGGGCGTTGCCAGACGGAGAGATAATCGCCGGTACACCGATTCCGGCCGTTGTGCCGCTGCCCGGTAAAGCCATGCCGCCCATGCCGGGCAAAGTGGCTGTGGTACCGAAAGTCAGCGAGCGTTTGCTGGCCGAAACGGATGATGACGAGGAGCATGAAGGCGATGATGACAACGTCGCGCACAGCCAGATCATTGGCTCGGTGGCGCTGGTTGATCGCAGCCCGGCCAACTACAACGCCGATGGCAATCTGAAAAACCCGGGCTTCCCATTCTGGATTGCCGGTATGGAAAGCACCGTAGGCCAGCGTCCGCCAACCCCGCCACTGGACATGCTCGACGCGACGCTGGCGCAACAGCTGCGCGACACCGGTAACGCCCTGTGGAGCAATCTTGACCCGGCCCAATCCGGCGGTTGGGATGGTGGCTTGCCGCGCCATTCGCTGGAAGGTGAAGCCGCTGGCGGGGAGGCCACAGTGGTGACCAATGCGCTGGACTTCTCGAAAACCATTACCCGCGCCAAGCCGGTTTTCTATCCGGAGCAGGGCACTGATGTCGAGCAGGCCGCCATGGCTTATCACGCCAAACCCAGCCACCCGAGCTTTGCCGTAATGGCCGATATGCAAGTCGTGCCCAAGGTGTTTAAAACCAATGGCTCGCTGCCTGTGGCCGGCGCGCCTTACTACGAGCCGTGCATTGACGATAATCAGAAACGGCTGACTGCCGCCAACGGCATTGGTCAGTTCAACAGTGGTGAGCGGCTCGATGGCATGAGCTTTACCGGCGGCTCGACCTTTACCGCCGACAATCCGCGGCTCTACAAAGCAGCCAATATCCAGTTCGATGCGGTGTTCAACAAGGTCGGCTATCACTTCCCGCAAACTCGCATGCTGGCACTCTGGGAAGATGCCTGGGGCGTGATTAACAAGCAGCGTCCGCCCGAGCCGTTCGTGATGCGCATGAACACCTTTGACTGCACCATGTATCAGCAGACCAACCTGATTCCCGGCACCTATGAGCTTGATGATTATCAGGTGCGCACCCCGACCGATGTGATCGGCCAACATATCCATCTGCCAAAGTGGGACCTGACCTCTGCCGATGGTTCAGCCAATGGCTGGAACTATGAAGACGGCTTGCTGGCTCCGTCCAGTGTGGTTGAGCGCATTGAAGCCATCCGTGAGTTCAATGCCTGCCATGCCGGTGATCCGCGTGACGGCAGCGCGGACTGCCCGATTGCCAAGGCGCATCCGTTCTTCGGCCAGTACAACCGGCCCGACTGGATCGGCGCGCGTACGGCCATGCAGCGCTGGTTCGCCGACCCGGTGGTAAACGTGCACAACGTCGATCGCGGTCTGGGCAATATCTTTACCCACGACCACCTCGGCCCATCGACTCACCAGCAGGTCGGTCTTTACGCCACTGTGCTCACCGAACCTGCAGGTTCGACCTGGTATCACGCTGAAACCGGTCAGCCGTTGTATGCCGCTGGTCGTCAGGATGGCGGGCCGACTTCATGGCAGGCGGTGATCGCCACCAACGATGTCAATGGCGACGGTTCGAACGACTCCTTCCGTGAGTTCTTCCTGGAATACAGCGACTTCCAGCATGCCTATGAAGCCGGGGTTTATGTGGGCGCCGGGCCTGATGGCGTGCCTAATCCGGGCAGTTATCCGGCCACCGCAGATACCTTCCGCTACGCCATCAACCCGCCTGCAAGGGGAGTTGCCAGCACGGAGTTGGAGCAGACTGTCGAGTTGCCTGGCGGTGTGAGTCCGGGCTGCCCAATCCGGCCTTGTCCGCAAGCCATTTCGGTCGATGATCCGGGAATCTTCGTGGTCAATTACCGCAACGAGCCGGTGGCTCTGCGGGTTTACGACCCGAACCGGATGGCGCCGGATGGCAAACCTGGCATGCAGGCTGCCGGGCTGGGAGGCGACCTCGCGTACGCCTTGCAAACCCGCACCGACCGCGCCATTGCCGCCATGAACATGGCACCGAGCGCCATCTCCAGCGCAGTAGGCCCTACTGGCGGAACCACATTGTTCCCGCCGCATATCAATAAGGCGGGCGACTTACCGGGTGATCCGTTTACACCGCTGCTGCGCACCTATTCGGGCGACAACGTGCGGCTGCGGGTTCATGCAGGTGGCCACGAAGAGGAGCACAACGTGACCCTGCATGGCGTCAAGTGGCTGCACACCGGGACCGGTTATGGCAGCAGCTCCAACTCAGGTTGGCGCGCCTCGCAAATGGTCGGTATCTCCGAGCAGATGGGCTTTGCTGCGCCGGTTTCACTGAGCTCGGGATCGGCCAGTGCGACAGGTGATTACCTGTACTCGATGGACGCCTCGATTGAAGGTTACTGGAACGGCATGTGGGGCGTGATGCGCAACTACAGTGAGCCGCGTACGGATCTGTTTGCCCTGCCGAACAATCCGCATCCGGTGTCGGCGCGCAACACCTCTTCATTTGACGGTATTTGCCCGCGCTACACCCCGAATCCGAATGGAGTGGGGCAGCGGCCAACCGTCAAGCGTGAGTATGAGATTGTCGCGGTGCTGGCCAACGACATCCTCAAGAATCCGCTGAACCTGAGCATCGATGATCCGCAAGGCGCTGGCATGCATGTTGGTGGCGCGCTCAAACCCAACGGCGGCACGCTGGTGTACAACCCCCGCGAGGTGAGCATTGCGCAAGTCACGGTGATCAGTGAAGAGGATGGCACTATCTCGACCATAGGCGGCCAGAGCGGGCCGCTGCATGACCCGACTGCGATCATGTATGTGCGCAAGGATGACCTGAACAAAAACGGCAAGCTGAAAAACAACGTACCCATCGAGCCGATCGTATTGCGCGCCGCTGCGGGCGAGTGCATCAGCGTGATCCTCGAGAACCGCTTGCCGGTGGACATGCCAGACTTGCCGCAAACCGCGATCATGGCGGGCGTGGTCAAGCGTGACCGCAACAGCTCGAACGGCGCCACCACGTTCAGCAATAACCTGATCAAACCGTCGAGCCACGTTGGCATCCACGCGCAACTGCTGAGCTACGACATCACCCGTTCCGACGGCGCCAATGTCGGGATCAACCCGGTGCAGACCGTGGCGCCGAGAACCTCGAGCGCGGCAGAGTACCCGACTAAAACCTATCAGTTCTACGCCGGACATCTTGAGCGGGAAGGGCGGCCACTGGTTCGTCTCGGCCGTGCGGTCGATAACATCAACGCCACGCCAATCGAGTTTGGCGGGCTGGCCATCACTCCGGCAGACCCGATCAAACAGGGCCAGAAAGGCCTCGGCGGCGCCATGAGCATCGTGCCGCAGGGCGCCACCTGGACAGAAGACCCGGGTATGCGTGCTGCTGCAACGGTGAAACCACTGGAGGGTGCGTCTTACCGCGACTTTGCGCTGGTCTGGCAGAAATCGCTGAACCCGCGCTGGGCCAGCGGCCGGCCGCTGGAAAATATCGCGTCGGAAGGTTTTGGTGTCGGCGGCGACCCGCAGGATAACTCGGGCATGGCCATCAACTACCAGACCGAGCCGCTGTGGTATCGCCTGCAACTGCCGCCCAACGCACCGTTTGGCCGCGCCAATGGCGGTGGCTGGGGCGACACGCTGAATGCGCACATGGCTTACAGCAATGCGCTGGTGGGCAGCGATCCGGTCACTCCGATTCTGCGGGTAAAACCGGGCCAGCCATTCCGTACCCATGTGGTGCTGCCAACCGGTGGCAGCCGCGGCAGTATTTTCCAGCTCACCGGGCATGACTGGGCACGTTCGCCGTTCCAGTCGGAATACCGCGATGAGTACGGCTACCCCACCAAATACCCGGGCGTGGGTTCCGTGCGCTTTGGCTGGAACCCGGAAAGCACCTTTATCGGTGCCCAGGAAAGCGTATTGCCGGCCGCGCATTTCAGCATGCTGTTCCCGAGTGCCGGCGGCGGCAACGCGATCCCGGGTGACTACCTGTATCGCGACTATGCAGGGCAGGGCAATGCCAATGGGCTGTGGGGCATTTTGCGGGTCAGCGATGAACCCGATCAAACCCCGGCTCCCTGAGCAAGGCATGCAGCGCTGGAGCCTCTTTGCGGAGGCTCCAGCTGGGGATTGGCGAGACCAAGGAGCGCAGTAGCCGTGGACAATATAAGAAAAGCCTCATGCATGCTGCTGGTCGTGTTTGCCATCGCTGGCGGCGCGGCATACATCAGCGAAGCGCGCGCCGCCTCACAAGCTGGCGCAGCGCCGAAGGCTGAACCTCAGGCGCCAGTTGCCGATACCAATCGGATCGAACGGGATGGCGTCGCCGTGACCTTCAATCTGCAACCGGTCAGTCCCGGCACCGGTCTGATCGAGGGCGCGTTGGCAGATGTGCAATTTCGCGTCAGCGATGTCGCCTCCGGGCAACCGTTATCCGCCATAGCGCCAGGCGCGTGGTTGGATCAGGGCCAGGCCGGCATTTCAGCCGAAGGCCAGAAGATGCAGTGCAAATCGCGCATTGGCCTGTATTTGAAAGGCGTGCTCAATGCCAAGCCGCTGATGGACCTGAACAGCTATTACCTGATGGTGCTGAATAAGGATGCCAGCATCACGGTGATCGACCCGAACACCTCGCTGGGCGGAATAACCAGCACCATGGCGGTGATCATGCTGAAAAAGCCGGCCATGGACTGGGCCGTAAGCAGTGACGACAAGCGCTTGTTCGTGAGCATGCCGAGTGCCGGTGAAGTGGCAATCGTCGACACCGAAAAGTTTCAGGTGGAGGCCAGCGTACCGGCGGGCGTGGAGCCGTTTCGGGTGGCGCTGCAACCTGACGAGCGCTATCTCTGGGTCGGCAATAACAGTGCTGATGCGGCCAGCAGCGGGGTCACGGTGATTGATATGCAGACCCGCAAAATCGCCCTGAGTCTGGCCACCGGTAAAGGCCATCACGAGATCGCTTTCAGCGATGACTCGCGCCACGCCTTTGTCAGCAACCGCCAATCGGGCACCGTCAGTGTGATCGACATCGCCAGCCTGAAACTGCTCGCCACGCTCGAAACGGGCCCTGCACCGCTGGCACTGAGCTATTCACCGCTGTCGCAAGCGGTGTATGTGACCGACGGCAAGCAAGGTGAAATCACCGTGATTGATGCCAAGAGCCTGAAAGTGCGCACAGTCATCGAGGTTGGTCAGGGTATCGGGCCTCTGCAATTCAGTCAGGAGGGGCGCTACGGTTTTGTGCTCAACACCATGCAAGACCGCGCCGTGGTGATCGATGCCGCAAGCGATAAGGTCATGCACTCGCTTGAGGTTGTCGCCGAGCCTTATCAACTGGTGTTCACCAAGGCTTACGCCTATATCCGCGGGCTGGCAACTTCACGGGTGAGCATGGTCAATCTGTCGAGCCTGGGTGAGGGCCAGAAACCGATTCTGCAAAGCTTCGAGGCAGGTCCTTCAGCGCCCAAGCTGGCCGGTGATTTGCCCTTGGCTGAAAGCATGGGGCAGGGCCAGGACGACAATGCTGTGTTTGTGGTGAACCCCGTCGACAACACCACCTATTTCTACATGGAAGGCATGAATGCGCCCATGTTTGGCTACCTCAATCGCGGCCACAGTGCGCGCGCGGTGACAGTGGTTGACCGCAGCCTGCGTGAGGTTGAGCCGGGCCTGTACAGCACACGCATCAAGCTGCCGGCGTCCGGGCCACTGGATATTGCTTTCATGATCAATCAGCCCGAACTGACTCACTGTTTCACCACCGACGTGCAACCCAATCCGCAGCTTCAGCAAGCCTACGCCAAGGCGCGCATCGAGTACCTGAAACAGACTCCGGTGATTACGCTTGGCGACCCGGCGGTTGCGCGTTTCAGAATCACTCAGGGCCGGGATAACAGCCCGCGCACCGGCGTCACCGACTTGCGCGTGCGTTACTTCATGGCGCCTTCGTCGCAGTCGCATGAGGTTGTCGCGACCGAGTTGGGCGATGGCGTGTATGAAGCGCCGTTGGCAATCAGTAAAGCCGGCGTCTACTTCGTGCATGTCGGCTCCGACTCTCTGCACCTGCCTTTCGGCGCACAGGCGTACAGCAGCCTGCGCGTGCAAGCCGTTAAACCGCAGTCCACTGCAAGCAATTGATCAGAGCTGGATGAGGATAGAGCCATGCAAGGGTTTCTCACAGGTTTTACTGCAAGTCTGTTGGCGCTGTCGCTGAACGCTGCACCGGCGTTTGCGCACACCATGGATGAGCACGCCGGGCATGATATGGACGGCCATGCTGAACACATGGCGGCGCAAAAGGCAGCCGTTAAACAAGAGAGTGCCAGCGTAACTTTCGCTGACGTGCCGCTGCTCAATCAGAACGGCGAGACCGTGCACCTCGAACAGGATCTGGTGGCGGACAAGATCGTGCTCATGGGCTTTATCTACACCAGTTGCACAACCGTGTGCCCGGTCGTTTCAGCAATCATGAAAAAAACCGAAAAGCAGTTGCAAGCCAACGGTGGCCCCGAGGTGCAACTGGTCTCGATCAGCGTTGATCCGTTGCGCGACACGCCGGAGCAACTGCGCCGCTATGCGCAAAATTACAGTGCCGGGGATAACTGGAGCTGGCTAACCGGCAAGCCTCAGGCGATCACCGACACGCTCAAGCAATTAGGCGCCTGGTCGCCTGATTTGAAGGAGCACCCGGCGCTGATCATGGTGGGCGATGGCCGCACCGGTAAATGGACACGTTTCTACGGTTTTGCCGACCCTAATACGCTGGCCGCGAAAATTCAGGAAATCCAGCTCAGTCGCGTCGAGTACGAAGCCCAGCACATCGCGGGCAACAGTGGAGTGCAACCATGAGAAACGCATTGCGGCTGGCACTAGGACTGGCCTTGGCCAGTGGTCTGGCGCTGGCTCACGAAGGCCATGAAAACCACGCCCAGGGCGCGGCCGAGAATAAGACCCCAGCGGTGCAGGGGGTAAAAGTCAGCGGCACGCATGATGCGCAAACCTACTTCACCGATACCGTCCTGCTTAATCAGCATGGCGAGGAAGTACGGTTCTACAGCGATGTGATGAAAGACCGTATTGTCATGCTCAACGTGATCTTCACCCACTGCGAAGATGCCTGCCCGCTGATCACCCGCAAGCTCAGGGAAGTGCGCGAGGCCATGGGCGAGGAGAAGGCCAGCAAAATCACCTTCATCTCGCTCACCAGTGACCCGCAGCGTGACACCCCCGAAGTGCTCGCCGAGTACGCCCGCAAGCAAGGGGCTGACTCACCGAACTGGGTCTTCCTCACCGGCACGCAGGCAAATATGGACTTGGTGCTTAAGCGTCTGGGTCATTTTATCGAGAGCCCAGAGCAGCATTCGACCCAACTGATTGCGGGCGATGTGGCGCACAAGCAATGGAGCAAGATTCGCCCGGACGCACCGGTTGATGCAATCGCCCAGCGCTTGCAGTTGCTCTCGATGCCGATTGCCGGGCGTTAGACAAGGAGCCTGCCGTGGGCAAATTTATCGGGCTGTTTTGCAGCCTTTGGCTCACCAGCTCTCTGGCCACGGCACTGGAGCTGACCGAGCGTGAGGCTGCCGGTCAACAACTCTTTACCCAGGGCATAAGCGCAGGGGGCGGTGAGGTCATCGCGAGGGTTGGCGCCTCCGGTGCGCAGGTTCCGGCAGCGGTTGTGCCCTGCGCCAATTGTCACGGTGCAGATGGACGCGGACGGCCGGAAGGCGGCGTGCGGCCGCCAGATATTACCTGGCGTCGACTGACCATGGGCTTTTCCACGTTAGCCAGTAATGGCCGTACTCACCCGGCCTATACCGATGCATCGTTGGCGCGGGCCGTCAGCGAGGGCATTGATCCGGGGGGCAATAAGCTCGACCCGGCGATGCCACGGTTCATCATGTCGATGCGCGACATGAGTAATCTCACCGCCTACCTCAAACGCCTCGAAGAACAACGCGACCCCGGTGTGCAGAATGATGTGCTGCGCATCGGTACGCTGCTGCCGCAGCAAGGCCCGTTAGCTGAACTGGGCAAGGTTGTTGGCGAGGTGCTTGAAGGTGCTGTGAATCAGGTTAATCAGGCCGGCGGTATTCACGGTCGCCAGTTGCAACTGCTGGTGGCCGACGCGGGCAGCGACCAGCAGAGCGCTGAGCGTGGCCTGCGCTCATTGCTTGAGGATGATCAGGTGTTTGCCTTGTTATCGCCCTTGGCTCCCGCGCTGGATGGGCAATATGCCGAGTTGCTGGAACCCACGGGTGTGCCGCTGATTGGGCCGCTGGAGTTGAAAACCGAAGGGCCGAAAAGCCGCTTGATCTTTGCGCCCCTGCCCGGCGTGGTCGAGCAGTTGCAGGCGCTGGGCAAGTTTGCCAGCCAGTCGCTCACCCCCGCGCCTGGCACTGTACTGATTGTTTATGAGCAACAAGCGTCCCAGCAACAGCTGGCGCAACGGTTACAGCAGCGCTTGCAGCATGATGGCTGGCCCAACGTGCAGTTACAGGCCTACCAAACCGAGCGACTCAGTGACACGGCAGCGCAGTTGGCGGATGCCAGCACGGTATTCTTCCTCGGCTTATCGAACACCTTCAGCGAGCTCTCAGCGCGGCTTAATCAGGCCGAGCGCCACCCTTATCTGTTGGCAGTCTCCGCGCAGGTGGCGGGCGGAGCTTTGGGGATTGCCGAAGGCTTTAATCAGCGGGTGTTTCTGGCGTATCCCTTTGTGCCATCGGACTGGACGCCAGAAGGGCTAAAGGCGCTTGAAGCGATTCGCGAGCAAAGCGGTCTGGGCAATCAGCATGGCGCGCTGCAAGTCAGTGCCTACTGTGCCGCGTTGCTGCTGAGCGAGGGGCTCAAGCGCGCTGGGCGCGATGCCAGCCGGGAAAAGCTGGTGAGCGCGCTGGAAAATCTACACAACTTTCGCACCGGCCTGACGCCCCAGTTGAGCTTCGGGCCTGGCCAGCGAGTGGGTGCCTCGGGCGCTCATATCGTCATGGTCGACAGCCAGGCGCAACGGTTTCAGGCGTTAGGGCAGTACATCTCGGTTGATTCGGATTTTTAGAGGGCGCCGTCATGCGCATATTGAGCCGTGTTGGGGTGTTGATGCTGTTGCTGGCGGGCACTGTTCAGGGCGGGGAAACCGGCATTGCGGCGCGGGTGAACGGGACTGAGATCAGTAACTTCCGGCTGGAGCGATATTTCAGCGAATACTTGCAAGCGCAGGGCCGTAGTGTGGGCGGGATCCGCAATCCCGACACCTACAAGCGGCTGAAACGTGAAGCCCTCGACCAGATGATTGCCAAGGAGCTGCTCTGGCAGGAGGCGCAGCGCCGCGGCATCAGTGTCAGCGATGCGGAAATCGACAAGCAACTGGCCATGCTCAAACAGGGCCTCGGCGGTGATGAGGCGTTCGCGCGCGAGCTGAACAATGCCGGCTTTGATACCCAGAGCTTCACCGACTACTTGCGCCATGAATTAGTCGCCAGCCGGATGCTTGAAGCCCTCAGCGAGGTTGAGCCGGCCGCCGAATCCGAAGTGCAAACGGTGTATGACGCGAATCGCCAGCACCTGCAAAAACCCGAACAGGTCTGGGCCCGGCATCTGTTGTTAAAAGCCAGCGACCCGCCAGACCCCGAAGCAGATGAAGCATCGCGTCAGGAGTTGCTGGCTTTGCGCGAGCAGATAGAGGCCGGAGCGGACTTTTCCGAAGTGGCCGAGCAACACTCGCAGGACTCCACAGCAGCGGCGGGTGGCGACCTCGGTTACTTCTCGCGGGGCACGATGGTGCCCGCCTTTGAGAACGCCGCCTTTGCGCTCAAGCCCGGCGAGGTCAGCCAGCCGGTGAGAACCGTGTTCGGCTGGCACCTGATCAAGCTGGAGAGTTACCTGCCTCCCAGCCCGCTGCCCAAAGAGCAGGGCATGCAACTGGTGCGTGATTTTCTCCATGATCAGCGGCGCAAAGAGGCGCGCGAGGCCGCACTCAAGCAACTGACCGCCACCGGCAAGATTGAGGTCGTCAGCGGTTTGTAACGCTCCAACCAATCCCCGTTTCTGGGGGCGCAGCATCACCCAAAAACCATTTGCCCCATTATTGGGGGGGCTGGGTGGGCGCGCGCTTTCGAAAAAAATTCAGTGAAATCAGCTGACTACAGCAATACTCAAAAGAACAGTGGCTGGCATGAAGCGTGCAATCCCTGATTTCAGGTGAGCACTTTATTCCGCATCAGGCACTTCCCGAGAATTCAGTGCTAGGAGCAACACCGTTGAACAACAGGATTCTGGTGGTTGAGGACGAGCATGTACTCGCGCAGAACTTCAAGGATTATCTGGAGTTGATGGGCCTTGAAGTATTGGTTTCGGATGACGGCCTGACAGCCATCAGCTTCGCCCGAATCTATGAGCCTGCGGCAATCGTCCTGGATTTTCGTCTGCCGGATATGGAGGGTTTTCAGGTGCTCGATGCGATTGGCAATGGCTGGGGGCGTAAATGTGTGCTGGTGACAGCGCAGCCGCTCGGGGAAGTCAGTGCCAAGGCCCTGCAGCATGGTATCGAGCAGATATTGTTCAAGCCGTTTCCACTGAAAGACCTGGGTCGTGCAGTGAAAAACTTGATCGATAGAGGTGACAGCACTCACCGCTGAATCGTTGCTGGCAGACGAACACCCTCCGCAGCAAGGACGCATATGTGGCCGTAACAGGTTCAAGCCCGCCAGGTTAAGTGCCTGGCAATGCAACGGGTTTGTGGTTTGCGCTGTGGAACTTGGAGGGTGCGGTATGGACAGGCTTTCCCTCGCTGTAGAGGCATCACCGGTTGCTGACCCGCTGCCAATTGAAACGCGTTTCGAGGCGGCGTTACTGGCTCGGGCGCGCGAGGAATCGACTGGGCAGCAACGCATTGTCGATACGCTTGAAGCATTGGCCGGGCTTGAGTCGGCGCAGTTTGTCCGGCGCCTTGGCGCCACGCTGCACTATCCGGTTTTAACCTGCGACGCCTTGTTCGCCTGCATTCCTGCCTTCGACCGGGTGCCGCTGGCGCAGGCAATCAAACGTGATTTTGTCACGGTGCATCTGGGCAACACGCTGGTGGGCGTATTTGCCGACCCCTTCGATAATGCCCGCCTGGCCTGGATTGACGAGTGCCTCAATGGCGCGCCGCTGTATCTGGTGCACCCCGCGGATTTGAGCGGGTATCTGGCGCGTCAGGAAGAGAGCTACCACGCGGTCGATTCGCTCGACGCGCAAGACAGCGACGTAAGCGAGCTTGAAGATGTTGAAACGCTGTCGCTGGCGCGCATCAGCGAAGATTCAAGCGTGGTGGTCAAGTTGGTGAACTCCACGCTCTACGATGCGCTGAAAATCCACGCCAGCGATATTCATCTGGGCATGACCGGCAGCGGTCTGGTGATCAAATACCGGATCGACGGCGTCCTCAACAGCATCAGCCGGGTGCAGGGTATCGAAACTGCCGAGCAGGTTATTTCCCGGGTCAAGGTGATGGCCGAGCTGGATATCGGTGAAAAGCGCGTGCCGCAGGATGGTCGCTTCAAGGTGTCGATCAATGGCCGTCAAATCGATTTTCGGGTGTCGATCATGCCCAGCATCTTTGGTGAAGATGCCGTTTTGCGGGTGCTCGACAAACAGGATCTGGCCGATCAGGTGCACGGTGTAAGCCTGGAGGCGCTGGGCTTTGAAGCCGGCATTATGAAGAAACTCCGGCGTCTGGCGGCTGAGCCTTACGGCATGGTGCTGGTGACCGGGCCTACCGGCAGCGGCAAGACCACCACGTTGTACGCGATGATCACCGAGATCAATCACGGCGTGGATAAAATCATCACCATCGAAGACCCGGTTGAATATGTACTGCCAGGGGTTTTGCAGATTCCGGTGAACGAGAAGAAGGGCCTGACGTTTGCCCGTGGTCTGCGCTCGATACTGCGCCACGACCCGGACAAGATCATGGTCGGCGAAATCCGTGACCCCGACACCGCGCAAATCGCCGTGCAATCCGCGCTCACCGGCCACCTGGTTTTTACCACCATCCACGCCAACAACGTGTTCGATGTGATTGGCCGCTTCACTCAGATGGAAGTCGACCCCTACAGTTTTGTCGCCGCACTCAACGCGGTGCTGGCGCAGCGGCTGATCCGTCTGGTGTGCCCGACCTGCGCGCAAGCAGTAACGCCTTCAATTGAGGAGCTGCAAGCTTCCGGGATCAATCCCGAAGATGCCCCGCATTACCACTTTGTCCACGGCACCGGCTGCGGGCGCTGCCGTGGCACGGGCTATCGCGGGCGCACAGCGATTGCCGAACTGCTGCAACTCGACGATGAAATCCGCCAGCTGATTATTGACCGTGAGCCCATCGCCAAGCTCAAGGAGCAGGCGTGCAAGCGCGGGCTGCGGCTACTGCGCACAACTGCACTGGAGTTGGTGCGTGAGGGCAAAACCACCTTGGAGGAGATCAATCGTGTCACTTTTAGCGCGTGATTCCTTTGTCGCGGTGGTAACCCTGGAGCAGGCTGCCCTTTTTCGCCGCCACGGCCGTGAACTGCGTATGCTCGAACGCAAGGATGTGCAGCCTGCCGACGGGCGGGCGACTGAATGGCCCGATGCGCTCAATGCGCTGCAACTGATACTGCATGTGCACAGCCGCAAGCGCGCTGAAATCACCGTGTTGTTGTCCAACCAGTTCATCCGTTTTTGTCTGGTGCCGTGGAGCGAGCACATCAGCACCCCGCAGGAGCTGCAGGGTTATGCGCGGATTTGCTTTGAAGAAATCTACGGCCAACTGGGCGAGGGCTGGAGCCTGACTCTTTCGCCGGAGCCTGCGGGTCAATCGCGTCTGGCCGCTGTGATGGCCGACACCATGGTTGAGCAACTGCGCACGATCGTCAGCCATGAAGGCATGCGACTGATCAGCTTGCAGCCTTATCTGATGGCCGCGTTCAATCATTTCCGCCATTCGCTGCGTAAAGATGATTTCGTGTTTCTCCTGGCCGAGCCCCACCGCAGCAATTTGATCCAAGCCCACGGTGGGCACTGGGTAAGCGTTCGCTCGATCAGCAGTGATGACTCCGACGCCAGCCTGAGTGCGCTGATCGCCCGTGAGCATGAACTGAAGATGCTGGAAAACCTCGATTTCGACTCGGTTTACCTGCATGCCCCGGCGCGCAACAGCAAGCCGCCACACCCGGTATGCGGCGTGAGTACGCATGCGCTGACGCTGCCAACGGGCGAGCGTGAAGATGCGTTGTTCAACATGGCCCGGGCGGTGGACTGAAATGCGCGAACTTCAGCTCGATTTTCAACCGCAGGCGATTGCATCCAGGCTGGGCTGGTCTTTGCTGGCATTGGGTGGCGCGCTGGCGGCAGCGATGCTGGTCACGCATCTGCTGGTGAGCAAGGCTGGTGACGTGGAGTCGGCCAAGTTGAGCTATCTGCAGCAACAGTTGAACGGCGGCAAGCCGGCGAAAGCCTCCGTCGCCAGCAAGGGCAGGCAGGGAAGCGATGTCAGTATCGCCGAGATGCGGCGTATCTCAGCCGAAATGAACCTGCCATGGAATGCCTTGTTCAACAGCCTCGAAAGCATGCCGCGTGACGACATCGCGCTGCTCTCGATAGCGCCCGATGCGCGTAAACAGCAACTGCGCTTAACCGCCGAGGCGCGCAATCTGGAGGCCATGCTGGCCTTCCACCGCAGCCTGGAGAACACCCAGCAACTTCGTGATGTCTCGCTATTAAGCCACGAAACGCTGACCCAGATGCCTGAGCGCCCGGTGCGTTTCAGCCTGTCCGCAACCTGGCTGGTGGAATAGTCATGGCTATCAATAAGCTCATCGCCTACGAATACATCCAGCGTCTGGGTTGGCCTGGCCTGACGGGTATCGCCCTGATGCTGGTGGCGCTGCTGTATGCGTTGTTGGCGCTGTTACCGGCCCGCGAAAACCTCCAGCACATCAGCCTGCAAGTGGTGCAAACCCAGCAGTACCTGAACCAGATCAAAGACGGCATTTTGCCTCCGCCCACCGCTGAAGGCAGTGAGCTTGAAACCTTTCTCGGCATGCTTCCGCAGCAGGCCGAAGCAACACGGGCGATTGACCAGATCTACACCCAGGCGCAATTGCAGAACATTGCTCTGGCTCGCGGCGAATACTCACTCGGCGTCGACCCGAAAACACGCATGGCGCGCTACCAGATCCTGCTTCCGGTCAGTGGCAGTTATCCGCAGCTAAGGCGCTTTTTACACGCCGTACTGAGCCAGGTGCCGGCGCTGGTGCTGGAGAACGTAGACATCAAACGCAAGCAGATTGCCGACGTTCAACTCGATGGGCGGGTGCGCATGACGCTTTATTTGTCGAGGCGCATATGAACAGTCGGCGCGGGCTTTATTGGGCGATCTTTCTCGGCGCAGCAGCATTGGTTGCGCTGATTCCCGAGTACTTTTTTGCCGGTGATGACGAGTTGGCCGTTCAACCAACAAACCCGGCCTCGCGCTTGCAGAAACCAGCCGTTGCGGCGCAGCAGGGCGAGCAAAGCGGCGCAGGCTCCGGGGCTAAAAGCGCGCCTGCGAGTGTTCCGCAGGCGGATTTATTTGCCGTGCGCAGCTGGCGAGTTGTTCCCCAGTTCAAACCGGTGGCTGTCGCGCCAGTCGTGCCTGTGGTCTACCGCCCCAGTGCGCCACCTCTGCCTTTTCACTTCATCGGCAAACTTGAAGACCACTCCCGTTTGCAGGTGTTTTTGCAGGAGGGCGAGCAAGTGCATGTGGTGCGGGTTGGCGATGTGATTGGCGGTACCTACAAAGTGCAAAGGATCACGCAGGAGCAAATGACCCTGCTGTATCTCCCCTTGAAAATTTCCCAGTCTCTGGCTGTTGGGAGCACCTTATGAAGGCAACACGTCTGGCTTGCAAAAGCTTGTGTCTGGCGCTGATTCTGGTCGGTTGCGCGACTAACAAGGCCCATGATGATGGCATGCAGATGATCGAGGCTGGTCAGTACGAGGCAGGCCTCGCCCGGCTGGAGGAGGCCGCCCGCGAAGCGCCGCGAGATACCCGCATCCAGATGACGCTGACCACCCAGCGCGCGCGAATTATCGAGACGCTGCTGAGTCAGGCCGATCAGGATTACACCCAGCGCAATTACACCATGGCGTTTCAGGGTTATCAGCGCGTGATGGGCATCGATCCGCAGAACTCCAGAGCGGCTGAGGGGCTGCGTCAGATTGCAGCGTTAAAGTCGATTGACGCGATGCTGGTGCAGGGCCAGACCTCGCTGCGCCGGGGCGATATTACCGGTGCGCAGCATCAGGTCCGTAACATTTACGCGCTCGACCCGCAGCACCAAGGCGCTCAGCAATTGCAGCGCGACATCGAACTGCTCCAGCGCCGCTCAGAGGCGCCTTATCCGCAACTGCGTTCGCAGTTGAGCCGGCCCATCAATCTTGAGTTTCGCGATGCCAATCTCAAAGTCATCTTCGAGGTGCTGGCGAAAACCTCGGGGCTGAACTTCATCTTCGACAAGGATGTGCGGCCGGATGCCAAAGCCACCATATTCGTGCGGCAGGTGCCGATAGAGTCGGCAATCGACTTGCTCCTGCAGCAGAGCCAGCTGCACCAGAAAGTGGTTAACGACACCACCATTTTGATCTACCCGGATTCTCCGCAAAAGCTCAAGGATTATCAGGATCTGGTGATGCGCACGTTCTACCTGACCAATATCGACGCCAACAGTGCGTTGAATATGGTCAAGACCATGCTCAAAACCCGCGATGTGTTTATTGATGAGCGCCTCAATACCTTAACCATGCGTGACACCATTGATGCCGTGCGCATGGCTGAAAAGCTGTTCCAGGCGCAGGACCAGTCCAACCCGGAAGTGGTGCTGGAAGTCGAGGTCATGGAAGTCGCCACCCAGCGTATTCTCGACCTCGGTTTGCAATGGCCGAACACCTTCGGCGTGATCAACGATGACGGCTCAGCGGTGAGCATTCTTGATCAACTGCGCGGCATTGATTCGGGGCGGATCAGCATTTCGCCGTCGCCGCAGCTGCGTATCAATGCGCAGGACAACGACATCAACACCTTGGCCAGTCCGGTTATTCGCGTCAGCAACAACGAGCAGGCGCGCATCCATATTGGTCAGCGGGTGCCGATTATCAGCGCCACGTCGGTGCCGTCCACACAAGGGCCGGTGATTACCGAGAGCATCACTTATCTGGATGTCGGCCTTAAACTGGAAGTGCAGCCAACGGTGTACCTCAACGATGAAGTGGCGATCAAGATTGCCCTTGAAGTGAGTAACGCCACACCGCTTGAAGCCACGCGCCAGGGCACCATTCCGGTTCAGGTCGATACCCGCAACGCGACCACCACCTTGCGCCTGCGTGACGGTGAAACCCAGGTTCTCGCTGGGTTGATGCGCAATGACCAGTTCTCCACCGGCAACAAGATTCCGGGGCTGGGTGATGTGCCGGGAGTTGGCCGCTTGTTTGGCAGCAATAAAGACACCAACAACAAGTCGGAGCTGGTGCTGTCGATCCGCCCGCGCATCGTGCGCAATCTGCCGTATCAGAGCCCCAGTGATATGGAGTTTGCCACCGGCACTGAGAGCAGCATGCGTGTGCAGTCGGCTTCGCGGTTCGGACAGATGGCCGATTACAGCGCACCGCCGAGTGCACCGGCATACGTAACACCGGCTCCGGTTAGCCCCCCGGCATTGCCTGCCAAGGCGCAACCGGTAGTCGTGCCGGTCAAGGCGGCCAGCGAAGATCTGCGCTTGAGCTGGGTCATGCCGAGCGAGATGCACGCCGGCGAGGAAGCGGTTTTCGTGCTCCAGGCGCAAGCCGGGCAACCGCTGCACAGTTCTTCCTTGCAGTTGTCTTACGACCCCGCGCGGTTGAAGGTGCTTGAGGTGCTCGAAGGCGGCTTGCTCCAGCACGACAGCGCACAAACATCATTCACGCCACGGCTTGATGAACAGGCCGGTGTGGTTTCTGTCTCGCAAATTCGCAGCGGCGCGGCAGGTGCGACTGGCTCCGGCGGCCTGTTGCAAGTGCGGGTGCGGGCCCTGCAAAGCGCGGATGCGCAGGATCAGCAGGCTTCGATGCAGGTGATCAAGTTTTCCGGCATCGGTCAGGACAAACGCTTGATTGCCGCCACGCTGCCAACGCAGCAGTTTGTCACTGTGAAGCCTTGAGGCGGCTGCCATGAAAAGAGCAACTCGCGGGTTCACCCTGATCGAAGTGGTCATCACCATGGCCCTTATCGCGTTGCTCGCCAGTATTGCCGCTCCCCTCACCGAGACAGTGGTGCGCCGGGGTAAGGAGCAGGAGCTGAAAACCGCGCTGCATCAGTTACGCGATGCACTGGACGCCTACAAGATGGCCGCCGATGCCGGTCATATCGAGAAATCGCTGTCCAGTTCGGGCTACCCCGAAAACCTCAGCGTTCTGGTCGACGGAGTGCGTGATCTGCGCGATGTGAAGGGCGGCAAGATCTATTTTTTGCGGCGCATCCCGCGTGATCCATTCGCCCCGCCACAGCAGGACATCGCCGAGGTCTGGGGGCTGCGGTCCTACGACAGTCCGGCGGATGATCCGCGCTCGGGCGAGGATGTGTTCGATGTTTATTCGCAGTCCCGGCTGGTCGGGCTCAATTCGATTCCCTATTCGGAGTGGTAATGCGATGCGCAGGCATGCAGGTTTCACCCTTATAGAACTGCTGGTGGTGATGTCGATCATCGCGATGCTGATGACGATTGCGGTGCCACGTTATTTTTCCAGTTTCGATAACTCCAAGGAAACCACGCTGCGCCAAAGCCTGGCGGTGATGCGTGACTCGCTGGATCAGTATTACGGCGACAAAGGTCATTACCCTGAGTCGATTGAGGAGTTGGTCGAGCAGCGTTACTTGCGCAACATGCCGCTCGACCCGATCACCGAACGCAGCGATTTGTGGGTGATTGTGCCGCCGCCCGAAGGCGTGAGCGGATCAGTTGGCGATATTAAAAGCGGCGCGAGTGGCAAGGCGCGGGATGGGAGCTTGTATGCGCAGTGGTGATTTTGGCCGCCGGCAACAGGGCTTCAGCTACTTTGCCGTGCTGTTTTTGATCGTGCTCCTGGGCACTGCGCTGGCTGGTGCGGGGCAACTCTGGTCAATCACCAGCCAGCGCCTGCGTGAACAGGATTTGCTCTGGGTGGGCAGCCAATATGCTCAGGCGCTGCGCCACTATTATCAAGTATCGCCAGGCGTTGCCCAGTACCCGCAAACCCTTGACGAGCTGATTGAAGACCCGCGTTTTCCCTCTCGCCAGCGGCATTTGCGCAAGCTCTATGCCGACCCGATAACCGGCAGCAACGACTGGGGCTTGATTCAGTCGTTTGATGGGCGGATTGCCGGCGTGTACAGCCGCTCGGAACAGGCGCCGATGAAACAGGCGCAATTCCCGGCGCAGTGGGTCGATTTTGAAGGGATGAAACACTATTCGGACTGGCAGTTTGTCGCCGATAAGTCATTCATGCAGGGGCTCAGCCAGAACACCCCGGCAAACCCGAGTAAGGCGCAACTGCCTTGAGGGGCTGACGATGTTCCGTTCGTCATTGGCGCATCAGTGTCTGTTGAACAGCGGCCTTATTGTCTGCTTGAGCCTGGGCCTGTTGACGCCTGCGCAAGCCAGCAGTGAAGACGAGCTAAAGGGCTTCATTGTCGATAACAGTATTTCCAACATTGGTCATGAGTTTTACCGCTTCTTCACCGAACGCCTGCGCGATACCAGCCGCATGGATTTCAATCTGGTGGTGCGCGAGCGGCCTTCCGCACGCTGGGGCAGCCTGATCTGGATCGAATATGAAGGGCGCATTCTTTACCGGCGTTTCCTTGCGCCGAATACCGCCGAGTTGCAGCCCACAGCTTATGAAGCGGCCGATTTTATTCAGGAAGAAATTACCCGGCAGAAAATCGAATACCTGCTGCAAGACACCATCGACATGGATAAGGACGAGCTATGAACAGTAAGCATATAGCCATGAGTGCCAGCTTTAGCATCCTGGTATCGAGTGCTGCGGCGCTGGCCACCGAGTTGGTTTATACGCCGGTGAACCCGACCTTTGGTGGCAACCCGTTAAACGGCACGTGGCTGCTGAACCGGGCACAGGCGCAGAACGATTACGACGACCCCGACGCGATAGATCGCTCATCGTTCACCGGCACTACGGCGCTTGAGCGGTTCAGCAGTCAGTTGGAGTCGCGCCTGCTTTCGCAACTGCTCACCAACATTGAAGCTGGCAATACCGGCAGCCTTTCGACTGACTCATTCCTTATCGACTTTGTGGATGTTGATGGCGCTTTGAGCGTGCAGATCACCGACAAGTTGACCGGTGAAATTTCAGTCATCGAAGTCAACGGCCTCAACGCCAACTAAGTTCAGCGTGCCCAAGGATGCCCGGACCATGAAAAAAACAATGCTGTTGGTCATGATGGTAGCTGCATTACACGGCTGTGCCGTTCGCGAGCCAATGCCCGCCGAGGTTGAGGAAGACACGCCGACCCTGACCCCACGCGCCTCGACTTATTACGATCTGCTGGCGCTGCCCCGGCCAAGAGGCCGTTTGGTCGCAGCGGTTTATGGTTTTCGCGATCAGACCGGGCAGTACAAACCGACCCCGGCCAGCTCATTTTCAACCAGTGTCACCCAAGGTGCGGGCAGCATGCTGGTGGATGCCTTGCAAGCCAGCGGCTGGTTCCGTGTGCTGGAACGCGAGGGCCTGCAAAACGTGCTGACTGAACGCAAGATCATCCGTGCCTCGCAGAACAAACCCAATACCCCGGTGAATATCCAGAACGAGTTGCCGCCGCTGCAAGCGGCCAACATTTTGCTGGAGGGCGGCATTATTGCCTACGACACCAACGTGCGGTCGGGGGGCGAGGGCGCGGCGTATCTGGGCATCAGTCTGGGCCGCGAATACCGGGTCGATCAGGTGTCGGTGAACCTGCGCGCAGTCGATGTGCGCACCGGTATGGTTTTGGCCAATGTGATGACCTCGAAAACCATCTATTCAGTGGCGCGCAATGCTGGGGTCTTCAAGTTTGTCGAGTTCAAGAAACTGCTCGAAGCCGAGGCCGGTTACACCACCAACGAGCCCGCGCAGCTGTGTGTGTTGTCGGCCATTGAAGCGGCGGTTGCGCATATCGTCGTGCAAGGCGTTAACAGCAACCTGTGGCAGATGGCAGACGGTCAAAAGCTCGATCAAACCTCGCTGGACAAGTACCTCACCCAAGTGCAATAGCACGCATAGCGTTTGCGTCTGGCGATCTTCGCCCGGCGCAAACGCGACCCGATGCAGTGAATATATCTGCGTTCGCTTAATAACTGACTTCTTAGTTACCGGCCGCATATTTTGCAGGGCCGTTGCCTCGCCTGCGCCGCGCCGTAATCAAAGTTAAACACCCACGGCCGTGGGCCTCAGCCACAGAAGTTAAGCGTTATTAAAGGGCGGGGAAGGGGGCGTTCAATCCATGGGCTGAACACAAGACTGCCGCCAAAGTGGCGGCAGTCTTTAACACCTCAACGCGCGAGGTGGATGGTTATTGCTGAACCGCGTTAGCGGTGTTGCCGTTACCGTTCTGGGTAATGGTGGAGATCATGTTGTTGCCCGACTGAGTCACCGTGGCGCTGTTGAATGAGCCTGCCTGGAAGACTGACGAGAGGTTGGCGTTGTCAGTCTGGCTTACAACAATGCTGTTCTCACTGCCCATCGACTGCTCGGTGAGCGACTGGTTATTGGCCCCCGACTGGGTAATTTCGACGGTGCTGAAATCATCCGTCGAGGTGCCGTCTACCAAGTTGTCGGTGCCGGTCTGGTCAACCAGCAGTTGGTTACCATCACCGTTCTGGGTGAAATACAGCTCATTCGATGTGCCGCCCTGGCTGGTTTCCATCGAGTTTTCATTACCTGTCTGATTCAGCACTGCGAGTTGCTGGAGGCCGTCTTGAGTCAGGGTGATGGCGTTGGATTCGCCGTTTTGGGTCAGGGTTGCAGTTTGTCCAGAACCATATTGGCCATTTGCGCCTGAGACGATGCCGGCGTAAACCTCGTTACCAGTACCAGTCGAGTTGACGGTCAGCACATGCCCGGTGCCTTCCTGATAGGCTTCGGCGTAGTTGACGCTGCCGTTTTGCGTCAGTGTCGCCGTCATCATGTTTGCATTGTATTGCTCGGCCGCCAGTTCGTTGCCATTACCAATCTGGGTGATGGTCAGTTGGTTGTCGGTGCCCGCAGTCTGATCGATTTGAGCACCGTTCAAGTTGCCGGTCTGAGTCAACGTGTAATGACTGTTCATTTGAGCAGTTTGAAAGGCATCGACCACGTTCTGCGCGCCAACTTGATCCACTGTAGCCGTGGTGAAGTCGCCCTCGTCCTGATAAATGAACGCCTCGTTTGCATCGCCGTTCTGATTGATGGTCATCTGGCTGTCACGCTGAAGAAAGCTGTCCGTCGAGGCCATGTTGGCGCTGCCGCGTTGGTCGATAGTGGCGTTGTTGCGCTCACCGTCGGCTTGATACTCATCGGCCTCGTTGGCATTGCCGCGCTGCCTGAGGTGCATCTCACTGTTGGTTTCGAATAACTGCGTGCCAGTGCCAAAGTGCGACGAGCCGCCCTGATTGGAGCGGATCAAGTTGTCACTACCGCCTTCCTGGAAATTCGATGATCCCTGGAGGGAGCCATTCTGGACTTGCACCGAGCGGCTGCGGCTTTCTCCACTTTGCAGTACAAAGCTGTCGTTGGTATCACCTGACTGGGTTTGTTCAGCGCGGTTGCGGCCAAACTCTTGCTCGATCCAGCCGATCTGCCCGCTGCCGTCTTGGGTCTGAGTAGCCTGGCTGCGACCGGCCTGAGTCTGGAACACATCGGCGATATGATCTTCGCCATCCTGCGTCTGGGTTGAAGTGCTGTTGTTTGCGAGTGCAGGCAGGCTCACGATGGCCAGAACTGCGACAGCAAGTGGTTTGAACTGGAACATGGCATTGCCTCCTGGTTTTAGCGTGCTCTTCGAGCAATAGGATCGATTAAGCACTTTCAACGGTACTGGTAGAGCCTCACGCTCTGGTTGTTTCCATACTGGGCGATACTGCTGGCTTGCCCAGTGCCTGTTTGTTCGATCAGTGCGCTGTTGTAGACACCGTTTTGGCTGATCTGCGCCTGGTTATAGGCACCGCTTTGGCTGATGTAAGCCTCGTTGGCATAACCCTGCTGTGTGATTGAAGCCATTTGCCCAATGCCTTCCTGCAGGATGTAGGCTTCCTGATTACTGCCCGATTGCACGATCTCGCCCAGTATCGACTGGCCATGCTGTGCAATCAGCGCCACATTGTTCTGGCCGTCCTGGCTGATCAACGCGAGCTGGTTGGCAGTTAACTGGCTGGGCGTGGCGATATCGCTCGAGCTGTCAGCCAGGTCAAAGTTGTCGGCGAGGTCGGCGGCCTGTACCGCGTTAAGCAGCCCGCAAAACCCCAGTAAAAAGGCGGAGAGTTGGCTTGCTAACCTTGGCCTTTGCATGCTCGACTCTCCTGCTGTTTTGCCCGGTGGTTGCGGTGCGCGGTAACACGCACCTCAACCACCGAGCGACTGCTTAACGCACATCCAATGTTTGCTGAACCACCGTGCCGACTGAAGACCTGACCGAGATCACCGGATTGGCGCTTGGCACTACTTCTGTCGAGGTCAGCGATAGCCGCCAGCGGCCGGTGCCCGGGACAGCCGTCGTGCCCAGTTCCTGCAGGCCATTGGCGGTGGTCACGCTGACAGTCATCACGTTGCCATTGGTGATCGACGTCTGGCCGCGGATGTCCCACGTGAAGCGATTGTTCGAGCGCGGGGTGACCTGTGCAGTGGTGACCGTCAGGTTTTCCACAACGGCCGGTGGAAGTGGCGGATTGACCGTGACGCTGACCGACGCCGGCACTGATACCGCGCCCAGTGAATCGCGGGCGGTGTAGCTGAAGGTCGTGGTGAACGCCGTCGTCACCGTGGCCGGCGGGGTGTAGGTCAGCGTTGTGCCATTGCTGGTCACGCTGCCCTGGCCGGCGGCGGGTTGGCCGAAGCCGTTAATGCTCAACGGCACGTTGCCTTCCGGGTCGGTGTCGTTGGCCAGCACATCAATGGTGATCGGCGCATTGAGTGTGGTTACAGCGTCGTTGACCACAGTTGGCGGCAGGTTCGGGCTAACCGTAACGGTCACGGTCGCCGGTGTTGCCGACTTGTCGCCGAGTGCATCCTGCACGGAGTAGCTGAACGTCACGGTGAGTGGCGTGGTGACGTTTAACGGCGGGGTATACAATACCGAGGTTGTGCCATTCAGCGCAACACTGCCCAAACCGGTGGCGGGCTGACCCAGGTCGACAATGGTCAGCGGCGTGTTGTCGTCCGGGTCGCTGTCATTGGCCAGCAGGTTGATTGAAATTGGCACGCCTGATGAGGTCGCCGCCGCATCATCCACTGCAACCGGCAACTCATTGTCGGTTGGTGCTGGCGCCGTACCCACGACCCTGACCATCTCGGTATCGCTGCCGCCAGCTGCTGATTTGACCGTGACGGTGGCAGGCGGCTGGCTGAGGTCGCTGACTTCGAGGGTTTGCTGAGTGCCCGATTTCGACAGCCTGCCGAAGCCGGGCGCGGCCAGATCTGGCACCTGTACCTCGTCACTGGACGTGGCCGTGACGCGCAGCGTTTGGTCATCCCACGAGTAGGTTGCAGTGCTGATTTTAACGACGTCAGCCAGTTTGCTTGAGAGCGATGTCTGCTGCTTGACGCCGCTCGGGTCTACGCTCGTCGCCACAATAAAGGGTGGCAGCGTTGTTGCCGCCGAATTATGGCCAAAGTACTTGCCGCTGTTATTGGCCGTCATGTCGGTCAGGCAAGGAGAAGGCGGCACGCCATCCACCAGATCGAGGGTTTCGCGGAAGCAAACGTCGCTGTTGGACGCCGAGTCTGCGAACACACTTATCTGGGTGCCACTCGCAGTCCGCCGGTAGGTTGCACGTTCGATTTCCAGCGGCAGCGGATCACGCGGATCAGACAGTTTGCCCGACACGCTGAACAGGCTGGTTTCGATCACCCCGGCCGGGCCTTCAATTCTGACGAAGTTGGTGTCGAACGGGCTGCCGGTGACGGCTTCGGTAATGTTGGGGTTACCGATAAATGTCTCGGTCTGTCCCGTTTCCGGGTTCTGCGCCTGATATGGTCCACCCACTCCATGCAGGAACGGGCCAATGTCGCCGCCCAGTGCGCCGCTGAAGTCGCCGGGCGCCCCGATGCCGATGTCGCGGGTCATGTTGATGGCGCGACGTCCCGGCGTGGTCACATTGAAGGTGTCGACGCCATACGGGTGAGTCACGGTGTAAGTTCCGGCGACTGGCACGCTGATGCGTATACGAATCCGCGCAAAGCTCACCTGATCGCCAGGTAATGGATCACCACCACCAAACGCGGCTTCAATACCGGCCACATAGGCGTCCATTTCATAGCCTGCCACTGCACCTTCTGGGATGGTGGTTTCGGCCAGGAACCAGAATGACTCGTCTGGCCAGTTGTCGGGGAAGACTATTGGCTTGGTGTCATCGAAGATACCCGGGTTGGGCAGCAGGATGCAGAGGTAACCTGCTCCCGGTGTGAGCTCGGCCTTGGACAGGCAGAGATCGAGACGCTCGGCGGCCGGCTCACTGGTATCTTCATACCAGGCGGGGTAGCCGCCGGTTGCCGGGGTGTAGGGTGGCGGGGCGACCCCACCCAACTCAGCCTGAGCATTGCTGATGGCAAGAGCGATCAGGCTCAGGGATGAGATAAACATGCAGGGCAACTTGTTCATGATGCCTCCTGGCGCAAATTCTGATGCGCAACCGTCATGGAAGGATGACCACTTCTTCGGTATCCGAGCCGCCATTCGATGAGCGAACGGTGATGCTCGCCGGTGGAATTGGGCTGATACCGGTCTGGGTCGAACCGTTGCTTAACGTGGCAATGAAGTCGCCACTGCTGTTAAACACCGACAGCGTTGGCGGGCTGACCTGGTCGCTGCTACTGGTCTGAACAATCAACTGGCCGGAGCTCAACCCATAGGTCGCCGTGCTGATCGTCACGTGATCGACCAATGGCTGGACCAGCGTTGCGGGCGTGCTGCTGGCGATCGCCAAGGTGTTGTCGACGGTCAGTTCAACGTTTGCCGGCAAGCTCGGGTTGACGCTGGATTGGCCGTACCAGTTGCCGGTCGAGTCCGCCTCGGTCATGGTCACGGTTGCGCCGCCGGTATCCACATAGCTGGCTTTGGCGGGAGGCGGTGGCGCCTTGAGGAAGACATCCTGTTGGGCGTTCAGCGGTCCTTGCTGGCTGTTGCTGCGCGAGTAGGTTGCCCGGTCTACGAGTGCCGGAGTTGGACGAACCACGCTGGATAATTTGCCGGCAATGGCAAAGTCGGTGGTGCTCAGGTCAATCCCGCCCGGGCCTTCAATACGAACGAAGTTGGTGTTGAACGGGCTGCCGGTTACCGCTTCAAGCAAGTTAGGGTCACCAATGAAGATTTCCATAGCGCCGGTGTCCGGGTTGACCTCGGTGTAAGGGCCATTGACGCTGCGCAGGAACGGGCCGATATCACCGCCCAGCGCGCCGGTGTAGGTTTGGGGTGCGCCAATACCGACATCGCGGGTCATGTTGATGGCGCGATTACCGTCGGTGCCGAAATCGTCAGCGGTTACATCGAAAATGTCGACGCCGTAGGGGTGAGTGATGGTGTAAGTGCCGGGCGTGGGCACATCGACCCGTATCCGGATACGGGCAAAGCTGATCTGGTCGCCAGGCGCGGGGTCGCCGCCACCAAATGCCGCCTCGACCGCCGAAATGTAGGCCAGGTCTATGCCGGATGCGGCGTCGACGATCGCGGCATCGCCGGTGAACCAGAATGCTTCATCCGGGAAATTATTCGGAAACACCATCGGTTGGGTGTCATCGAAAATGCCCGGGTTGGGCAATAGCGAGCACATGTAAGAGGGCGCGCCCGGCGTTGACGGTACGCGTGAACTGAGATTTTTGGATAAACACAGGTCAAGGGTTCGACCGTGGGTGTCTTGATACCAAGCAGCGAAAAAGCCATTTTCCGCCAAGTACTCCCCAGCAGGAGCACCAGGATCTACCGCAAACAAATCAGCTTGCGCTGCCTGACTTGCAGCTAAGGCAAGGCATAGAGCAGTCACAGGTACCTTCAGTTTAGTGTGCATGAGTGCGTCCTCTTGCAGTGTGCCGTGTCTCATGCGGCTTGATGGGGCCACCGACACGCTGCAAGCCGTATCGCAACATCCATACCATGTATCAAAAACCAACGACTGACCGCTCTAAAACGGTGGTTGCAAGGCCTTGGTGTTTGCAGGCGGCGAGTTTTGCCGGGCTGGGGAATAGGGGGGCTTTCCCCAAAGTTGGGTTTTGGCGGGGGGGCTGAGAGCTGGGAAAACTGGAAGGTTATTTGGCGTTAAAAAACCGGCGATCAACTGTGCAAGAGCCGGTTATATCTACTTCAAGCCTAATACCAAATTATGATTTAAATATTCTTCAGAATCTGAGCTATAAACAAGTCAGGACAATAAAAAACAGCCGGAATTCCCCATGTGCGTTGCCTTCGATCTGAGCAAATTAACGCCCTGGAGGGATGAGAAACTGAGCAGTCGCTCATTCAATTTGCTGCGCTGGTTTTCCCTGATCAGTTTGGTCATCGTCGGCACAGTGGCAGTTGGATTAGGGATTATTTCCACTCAGTTCGTGGTTAAAGAGAGCATTGAGCGTGACGCCATGCTCACCGCCCAATTCATCCGCGCAATCGGGGCCACCGAAATCCGCCATCACGGGCTGGGTAACATGGTGATGTCCGAGGTGATTGATCCACGCAACGACAAAAACTACTCGCAAGCATTGGCCGAAGAGCGACAGCGGGCTCGATCCGAGTTCTTCGACCATATCGCCAATCTCCCCGACGCCCTCTTAGCCAATATTTATGCTGCTGACCATGTGGTGATCTGGTCGAGCAATCCCTCACTGATTGGCCAGACCATTATTAACCAAGATTTAGACAAGGCCTTTGCAACGCGTGAGTCAGTCGTTTCCAGCTACAACCACGCGGACGAATCGCATGCCGAGCAACAGTTTCCTCACGCCCCGCAAGAGTTATTTATCGAGAACTACGTGCCGATGCTGGATCGCAATGGCACCGTTGTTTCGATGGTCGAGGTCTACAAGGAACCACAAGACCTGATCGCCCGCCTGCAGCGCGGCTACCGGGTCATCTGGATATCGACAGCGATTGGCGGTGCGGTGATTTATTTCAGCTTGTTCTGGATTGTGCGCCGCGCCGCGATCTTGCTCGACTCGCAGCGCCAACAACTGGTTTCCAATGAGTCATTTGTGGCACTGGGAGAAATGTCTTCGGCATTGGCCCACAGCCTGCGCAACCCGCTGGCGACTATCCGTTCGAGTGCGGAATTGGCGCAGGAAATGTATGACGGCAAGCCGCCAAAAAATCTCGCCGACATTATTGGCCAGGTCGACCGGATGTCGAACTGGGTGCGCGATTTGCTGATTTCTTCACGCCCGCTGAGCGGTGAAATCGAGGTTGTTGATCCTGCAGCGGTGCTCAAGGATTGCCTGAGCAGCTTTGAGCTGCAATTACGTCAGGCCAATATTCAGGCAGAGATCACGATCGACTCATCCGCTTTTGTGGTCAGTCATCGGATGATGCTGCGGCAAGTGCTTAATAGTCTTATTTCCAACGCGATCGAGGCCATGCTCAAGGGCGGGGTGCTCCGCGCCAAGGTTGAGGTGGTCGAGTTGGGTCGTCGGCTGACTCTGACCGTGAGTGACTCCGGCAAAGGCATGTCGCGCCAGCAGGAGTTAATGGCCTTTAAACCCTTCTACACCACCAAACAAGGCGGCTTGGGGGTGGGTCTGGTGATGGCCAAACGAATCATGGAACGCTTTGGCGGCAAGATTTCGTTGTCGAGCAAAGAGCAGCACGGCACGACCGTGGTGCTCGACTTCAAGGTTGCCTCGCAGGGTCAGCAGCATCGGGCTGCTGAGGCGGCGTGAGAGATACTTAACCAGTAAACAGAGTACGCACAAGCGCGGATTTGCAGTTTGGATGCGGGCGTTATTCAGGCAGGCGGGCTTGAACGCGTGACGCCGCGGGTAGTCGCAGGTCGCCCTTTTAGATGAATCAATTTGAGCCTGGGGAGGCGATATGGAACATTGCATTTTGATCGTCGAAGACGATGAGATGTTGGCCGAAAATATCCAGACATTTTTGCAGCGCAAGAATTTCGAGGCGCATGTCTGCCATTCTGCCGAAGAGGCGCTTGAGCTTCTGCCCACGCTGCAACCCGATGTCATGCTCACCGATCATTCATTGCCCGGCATCAGTGGCATCGAGTTGCTGGCCAAGGTGCATGCGAGTGCGCCGCAGATCAAACTGATCATGATGACCGGCTACGGCAATATTGATGACGCGGTTGAGGCGATGAAGGCCGGTGCATTTCATTACCTGACCAAGCCTGTCGCGCTGGTAGAGCTGAAACTGCTTATCGAGAAGGCTCTCGATGCGCAGCGGCTCGAACACAAGCTGTCGTTTTATCAGCTGCGTGATTCTCAGGAGTCGAGCAAGCAGGCGCTTATCGGTAATTCAGAGCCGATGAAGGCCTTGAAGTCGATTATCCAGCAATTGCTCGACGCCGAAAGCCGCATGACCGATGCCGAGCTGCCTGCGGTTCTGGTGGAAGGTGAAACCGGTACGGGCAAAGAGTTGATCGCCAGAGCACTGCACTTTGGCGGCGGCCGCAGCAGCGGGCCATTTATCGAATTCAACTGCGCCTCGATTCCGGCTCATCTGATCGAGGCCGAATTGTTTGGTCACGAGAAAGGCGCATTTACCGACGCCAAGGAACGCCGGCTGGGCTTGGTCGAGGCGGCAGATGGCGGCACGCTGTTTCTCGATGAAATCGGTGAGATGGACCTGAGCCTGCAAGCCAAATTGCTCAAGCTGCTTGAGGACCGGACCATTCGCCGCGTGGGCTCGGTCAAGGAGCGCAAGGTCAATCTGCGCATCATCAGTGCAACCAACTGCAACCTTGAACAGATGGTTCAGCAGGGCAAGTTCCGTCGTGATCTGTTCTTCCGGCTTCGCATCATCTCCATCAAAGTGCCGCGTTTGTATGCGCGTGGCGATGATGTGCTGTTGTTGGCACGCCACTTCCTGGCCATGCATTGCAAACGCTACGGCAAGCCGGGGCTGCAATTCAGCGCCGAGGCCGAGAGCCTGCTCAAGCGATACAGTTGGCCGGGCAATGTGCGCGAGCTACGCAATATGCTTGAGCAAAGTGTGCTGTTGGCGCAAAGCACGATTATCGGCCCCAGCCAGTTGGTTATCTGTTCGAGCCTGATGGAGCCGGAGTGCCGCGAGCCTGTCGCTCAGGCCGCGCACAATGAGGCGGGTGAGGAGGAAATGGATGGCTTCAATCTGCCTGAAGTCGAGCGCGACATGGTGATTAAAACCCTCAACAAAACCGACTGGAATGTCACCAAGTCGGCGAGAATTCTCGGTTTGAGCCGCGACATGTTGCGCTATCGCATCGAGCGTCTGGGGCTGACCCGACCCGGCCGCCAGCATTAGTGCGTAACACAGCTAAAAGAAAACCCCGGTTGTTCACCAGGCGTCTTGGCAACGCTGCAAGGTGAGCAAACCGGGGTTTTTTAGTCTGGAGCGAGTCCGTGCATGGCTATGCGCCACGCGACTGGCTTAGTCCTGACGGCTGGTAACTTCCAGCAGGTGATAACCGAACTGAGTCTTCACCGGACCCTGAACGACATTTACCGGAGCGCTGAAGACCACGGTGTCGAATTCTTTAACCATCTGGCCAGGGCCGAAAGAACCCAGGTTGCCGCCATCACGGCTGGATGGGCAGGTGGAGTTTTCTTTGGCGATCTGAGCGAAATCAGCGCCGCCTTCGATGGCTGCTTTCAGTTCGTTGCACTTGTCTTCGCTTGCAACCAGGATGTGGCGGGCAGTGGCTTTAGCCATGGGGAAATACCTCCTTTCAATGAAGCGTAGAGCCTACCGCAATCGTCCGGCCAAGCAAATGCTGGCAGACGGCGGACAGCTACAGATTGTCGGTTTTTATCGACTCGTGGCGTGTGCAGGTGCGCGCGATTGCCACGCACCTGCTTGCAATTACGGCTTGCGCGCGGTGATAACGGCGCGCATGGGCGCGGGCAGGCCTTCGATGGTTCGGCTGTGGTCGGCCGGGTCAAGAAACTCGGGCAGCGACTGATAACGCATCCATTCGGTCGAGCGTTGTTCGGCAACCGAGGTGGTGCTGACATCCACGCACTGCACATCAGTAAAGCCGGCGCGGCGCAGCCACAATTCGAGTGCCGGTACCGAGGGCAGGAACCACACGTTGCGCATTTGCTGGTAACGGTCTTCAGGCAGCAACACTTGCTGCGCATCGCCTTCGACCACCAACGTTTCCAGCACCAACTCGCCACCTTTGACCAGGCAATCCTTGAGGTCGAACAGGTGATCAATCGGCGAGCGACGGTGATACAGAATGCCCATCGAGAACACTGTATCAAAGCCTTGCAGCTTGGCCGGAAGCTCCTCGAAACCCAGCGGCAGATGCCACACGGGTTGGTCAGGCAAATAGTTTTTCATCGCCAGAAACTGGCACAGAAACAGCCAGTTCGGATCGATCCCGACCACGCTGGCCGCACCCGCGCCAAGCATGCGCCACATGTAGTAGCCATTGCCGCACCCGACATCCAGCACGCGTTTGCCGGTGAGATCGAGATACGGCGCCACACGCTGCCACTTCCAGTCTGAACGCCATTCGGTATCGACATGTACATCGAACAGGTGGAAGGGGCCTTTGCGCCAGGGAATCAAACCCTGCAGGGCGCTTTTCAGCTGTGCGCGGGTTGGCTCGTCACAGGGGCCGTTGAAGCTGAAATTTTTCACCAGCTCAAGTTGCTCAACGCTGAGTGCGGGCAAGGCCTCCACGGCGTTATGCCAGCGCTGCAAGTCGCCGTGACCAATGGCCAGCTTGGCGTCTATTTGCCCCGGAAGATCAGCGCTCCACTCTTGTAACGGGGTGCCGGCAAGGTGTTGTTGCAGCGCGTCTAGGTCAAGTTTGCGGATCATGGCAGGGCAATCATCGAGGCGAAATTAAGGCATTGAAACCAGGGAATGACTTTACTGAAACCGGCCGCCAGCAAGCGTTCGCGGTGCTGTTCAAGGCTGTCGGGAATCATCACGTTTTCAATTGCGCTGCGTTTCTGCGCAATCTCCAGTTCGCTGTAGCCATTGGCACGTTTGAAGGCGATATGCAGATCGGTCAGCAGTTGCTGTTGTTCGGCATCGGCAAAGCACAGCTTCTCCGACAGCAGCAGGGCGCCGCCGGGCATCAGCGCCTGGCGAATCCGGGTGAGCAGCGCCAGGCGCTGTTCCGGCTTGATGAACTGCAAGGTGAAGTTCAGCGCCACCAGTGAAGTCGGCTGAAAATCGAGATTGAGAATATCCGCCTCGATCACATCGACTGGCAGCAACTCCTGAAACATCGAGTCCTGTGCATGCAGGTACTCGCTGCAACGCTCAACCATCGCGCTGGAGTTATCGACCGCAATCACCCGGCAATCCTCAATCTGCACATGCCGGCGCAGCGCCTGAGTGACCGCGCCCAGTGAGCAGCCCAGATCGTAAAGCACGCTGTGCGGTTGGGCGAACTGGCTGGCCATTACACCCAGGTTTTCGACAATCGTCGGGTAGCCGGGCACCGAGCGCTTGATCATGTCAGGAAAAACCCGAACCACGTCTTCATTGAAGGTGAAATCGGGCACCTGTTCCAAGGGCTGGGCAAAGATGCGATCTGGCTGTTTGTTCACGGCGATACCGATAAAGGTCTGCAAAGCCGGACATTTTAGCGAAGCAGGCTGTGAAAAAGTACTGCACCGCGTGTTACTGCGTCGTAAAGCCGCTGTTTGCAGCGCTTGCGCGTCTGTACAGGCGACGCATGGCTACTTCAACTGGTCGGAAAAGTACTCGCCTGCACCCTGCAGCGGCCCCAGAGGATTGCGTTTGACCTCCAGGCGGCGAATGTTCGGCTCGCCATTGCTGACCTTGTGCACCAGCGTGTCGTCGATCAACACAAAGATTGCGCGAAACGACCAGCCCTGAATTTCCCGTTCTTTCTTGAAGTTCAAAACGTCTGCCCAGAAGCTGCCAACGCGCGCCGAGTCAGTTTTGGTGAAATCGAATGAGTAGCCAATGCAGCGGTCTTTGGCCTCCAGACATTCGACCAGGCCTTCGGGCAGGTACTCAATCGGGATGTTGGCCTGCACGAAGAGTTGGCGGATGTCGATGAACGAGAGCATTTTGCCGTTACCTTGCGCCAGCGGATCGAAGCCCAGGGCGAACAGCTCGCTGCGGGTTGTCTTGCCGGTAACGGCCTGGTTGTATCTCGCTTCCGCGTCGAGATAATCGGTGAATGGTGAACGCGCCTCGGAACGCTCACTGGGAAGCATGCTGCCGCAGCCACTGAATAAACCGAGCAGGACCAGCGCTAACAACAATTGCAGTTTTTTCATAATCAACCACACGTCGTCGATGAGGTTGCAGGCAATTCAAGCGCAGGCGCTATTGCCCTTTTGTTGTTTTAGTTGGCATTTTTCCAGAGGTTCTACAGGCCGCCGTTTAAAGACTCAGGCCTGCCTAGTTTCTATAGTCGAAGTTGCGCAGGTTTGCTGCGGATTCTGCGCAGAGATGTGAAGTGCAGACGCACTGATTGCCCATTGTCCCAGCCAATAGCTGACAATGATCCAGTAACCGGCGGAGTCGAACGGGGCGACGAAACGGTTGATGCCGATAAGGCTGTCGGAGAACACAAACAACAAGGCGCCGACCGCAGCGAGCAGGGCGTTGTTGCGGTTTTTGGGCTGCATTGTCAGGCGTGCCAGTGCGCGCCAGAGCATTGCGCCAATCGCCGTTGCGTAGCAGGCAACCGGAATCAGCATCGGTCCCAGCCCCGCACTCGCCAGCACGCTGAACATCGAGCCGCCCACTGCCAGCGCGAGCAATAGCGCCAGCCACGCAGGCTGTTTGCAGTCACTCAGGTAGGCGCGCAAATAGGCCAGATGAGCCAGCAGAAAGGCGCCCAGGCCGAACACAAAAAGATCGTGCGGCCATTCGAGCAGCACGTCGCCCGCGAGCGAACAGAGCAGGCCAATACGAATCCAGCGCCGGTAACGGCCCGCCGGTGCGTTCGCCAGCCAGAAGAACATGGCAATGACCGGGACGCCTTTGCTGAACAACGCAAGCTCAGCCGAACCGGTTGCCCGGGCGACAATGAACACAACACTGGCAATCAGACCGAGTACTAACCAACGCATGGCAGCCACCTTGCAGAGCGATAGACGTTGCTGCGCGCATTAGCGGCGCGCGGCGAGTATCAGCGAGTCTGTATTTCGCAGTCGAAGGTTTTTTCCGGGGCTACGTCGGCTTCCCACGGACGTTGATAAGTGAGCAGCAGACGACCTGTGCCTGGCTGCAGAACGCTAAAACGCCAGGTCGATTGACCGGCGCTGCCGACCAGGCCGGCTTCTTCCGGGTTGCTGTAAACCTCGGGGCCGAGGCTTTTGAGTACGCTTGGCGCAGCGTCTTGGACGACCCAGCGGAAACCGGTGGTTGGGTTGCTGGGCAGCGTCAGGATGAGTTGCTGATTGCTGCTCAACTCGATTGGGCACTGGTTGCTTTTTTGCAGATTGATACTGCTCGGCTGGCTTGCACACCCTGCGAGCATCGCAAGGACTACGGGCATTAACAGGCGATTTGGCGCGGACATTGGCAACTCCGACAATTGGCAATGGCCAGCAGCATAGCGGGTGATTGGGGCTTTAAGTAAGCCCTCAGTGGATTTATCTCGGTGATTGCTGCAAGCCGCGCACATGCGGTGTCGCGGCTGCAGCAACAGGCGGATGGTTACTTGAACATGACTTTGGCAACATCACTGAAACGTATGGCGAAGTGCACGGTCAGGCCTTCACGCAGGTATTCGGGCAGCTCTTCATAGTCGCCCTGATTGGCTTGCGGAAGGATCAGCTCGTTGATTTTCTGACGACGCGCCGCAATGACTTTTTCGCGCACACCACCAATCGGCAGCACTTGCCCGGTAAGCGTTAACTCGCCGGTCATGGCCACGCCTTTTTTCGGTGCCTGCTGACGAGCCAGAGAGAGCAGGGCAGTGGCCATGGTCACGCCTGCGCTTGGGCCATCTTTCGGGGTCGCACCTTCAGGCACATGCAGGTGGACAAAGGCATCATCGAAATAGCCGGACTTGCCGCCAAATTGTTTGAGGTGCGAGTTGATGTAGCTGTATGCAATCTCCGCAGACTCCTTCATCACTTCGCCCAATTGCCCGGTCAATTTCAGGCCGCGATTGAGCGTGTGAATCCGGGTAGCTTCAATCGGTAACGTCGCGCCGCCCATGCTGGTCCAGGCCAGACCGGTCACGACGCCTTCGCCGGCAAGCACCCGCTCCTTACGGAACATCGGTTTGCCCAGCGCCTCTTCAAGCTCCTTGCTGCCGATTTTCACTTTACTGTCTGGCGACTCCAGCAGTTTCACCACCGCCTTGCGCACCAGTTTACCCAGCTGTTTTTCCAGCTGACGCACACCGGCTTCGCGGGCATAACCTTCGATGACGCCGCGCAAGGCCGAGTCGGTAATGCTCAAACGATTTTTCGGCACGCCGGCTTTTTCAAGCTGCTTGGGCCACAGGTGACGCTTGGCAATCGCCAGTTTTTCTTCGGCGATATAGCCGGACAGGCGAATCACTTCCATGCGGTCCAGCAGGGGGCCGGGGATCGAGTCGAGGGTGTTGGCCGTGCACACGAATAGCACCTTGGATAAATCGAGGCGCAGGTCGAGGTAATGGTCGAGAAATTCGACGTTCTGTTCAGGGTCCAGGGTTTCGAGCAGCGCCGAGGCCGGATCGCCCTGATGGCTGGCGCCGATCTTGTCGATTTCATCGAGCATGATGACCGGGTTCATCACCTCTACATCTTTCAGCGCCTGCACCAATTTACCCGGCATGGCGCCGATATAGGTGCGGCGATGGCCCTTGATCTCGGCTTCATCGCGCATACCGCCGACACTGAAACGGTAGAACCGCCGGCCAAGCGACTCGGCAATCGATTTACCAATACTGGTTTTACCCACGCCGGGCGGGCCGACCAGCAACACGATTGAGCCGGCAATCTGGCCCTTGAACGCGCCGACAGCGAGGAACTCGGTGATCCGCGATTTAATGTCATCCATGCCCGCGTGGTGGTTGTCCAGCACTTGGCGGGCATGATTGAGGTCCAGTTGGTCTTCGCTGTAAATGCCCCAGGGCAGCGCGGTTGCCCAGTCCAGATAATTGCGGGTCACGGCGTACTCGGGTGAGCCCGTTTCAAGAATGGCCAGTTTGCCGAGTTCTTCATTGATGCGTTTGCGCGCCGATTCCGGCACGGTCTTGCCTTCGAGGCGCTGATTGAACTGCTCGATGTCGGCACTGCGGTCATCTTTGCTCAGGCCCAGTTCCTGTTGAATGATCTTCAACTGTTCCTTGAGGAAGAACTCGCGTTGATGGTCGGCGATCTTGCGATTGACCTCGGCGGAAATTTCTTTCTGCAACCGCGCCACTTCAACCTCTTTGCGCAGCAACGGCAGCACCTTCTCCATGCGCTTGAGCATTGGCACGGTATCCAGCACGCCTTGTAACTCCACACCAGGCGCTGTGGTCAGCGCGGCGGCAAAGTCGGTCAGCGGCGACGGATCATTCGGGCTGAAACGATTGAGGTAGTTCTTCAACTCTTCGTTGTACAGCGGGTTGAGCGGCAGCAGTTCCTTGATCGCGTTGATCAGCGCCATGCCGTAGGCCTTGATCTCGTCACGCGAGTCGAGGTTGATCTTGGGGTACTCGACCTCGGCCAGATACGGCGGCTTGCGGCTTAACCAGCCGCGCACGCGAACACGGGTGACGCCTTGGGCAACAAATTGCAGTTTGTCTGCCTCTTCGGCGACATGATGAATGCGCACCAGCGTGCCGTGCTCGGGCAGAGCGTCGGGGTCGAGCAGGCTGCCGTCTGTGGGCGGATTGTCGATAAAAAACAACGCCAGACTTTTATGCTCGGTATTGCCCACACGCTGCAGCGTTTCGGCCCAAGGCTCTTTGTTGACGATAATTGGCAGCGCCTGCGCCGGAAACAGCGGGCGATTATGAATCGGGATGACATAAAGCTTGTCGGGCAAGCGGTGCTGCGGCAGGGCCAGGCTGTTGCTTGACTGGGCGTCTTGCTCTTCAACGATTTCGATATCGGGTTGATCGTTCATGCGGCACCTGTGATTTCTGTATAGAAACAACATGGGGGACGACTTTGCCGTTTTCAATCGGGGGCTCGGCATAACACCTGCAAACCCAACTCTGCTGATCGCAGGTACTGCTGTTTGCGCCTGCAAACGGTTAAACTTCGCTTTTGCAGATTATTACCTTTTTGTGCCCATGTTTAACGCCCGTCTTACCTGCCTCGATAACCAAGCGCATGAACACACCCACGACCACCATCAACTGGTGTTGTCGCTCTCTGGGCGCGCTGAATTCGAGGTCAATGGTTGTGGCGGTGAGGTGTGCCGCATGCGCGCCTGTCTGGTGCCGGGTGATGCGGACCATCAGTTTGCCGGGGTGGGTGACAACCGCATGCTGATCGTCGACCTGCACGAGTCTGAAATCAGCGCCAATGACCTGCAACTGCTCACGCATCTGTTCGATGCGCCGCGTTATCCGCAGCTCGATCCCGATTTCCAGAACCTGTTGAGTTACGCCGGCGCCGAGCTTGAGCGCTACGGCAGTGATCCAATGCTCACGCGTTCATTGGGCGGTGTGTTGCTGCGCGCCCTGCATTTGCGCGTGTTCGGCGAGCAGCGCACGCGGGTGCATGCGGCGCTGGATATGCAGAAAATCGATGCCTACATCAGCACGCATCTGGCCCGGCGCATCAGCGTTGCCGAGCTGGCGCAGGTCGCCTGCCTGAGCCCGAGCCACTTCCATGTGCAGTTCAAGGACGCTGTGGGCATGAGCCCGCATCAGTACCTGTTGAAGAACCGCCTTGATCGTGCGGCGCGATTGCTGCGCAGTTCCAACTTGCCGCTGATCCGAATCGCCGAAGAATGCGGCTTCTCATCACAAAGCGCCCTGACCACCGCCATGCGCCGGTACTTGGGCCTGACCCCAAAACGCTTGCGCACAGACGAAGCCTGACGCCCCTCAAGTTTTCCCTCCGCCAGTCGATATTCACTGTTCAGACGCAGTTGCTTGGGTGACGAGATCAGCCCTCATCGGGGGACTAACTTCGGTGAGTACCGGGATTGTTTGGGGGAAGACAGGTTTGCACCTGCTCAGAGTTTTTAATCACTGCGTTGTATCTGCCTTTAAATTGCCGGTATTGCTGGCGGCTTGCGCGTGCCTGAGCGTTACCTCTGCGGCCGCGGCAAGCCTGCAGGCGCAAATGCTGGACGCAGCGGGCAGGCCGTTGGCCAATGCGGTGCTGACGCTGCGCGGAACTGCTGGCGCTGCGCACTCGGTTTCAACCGATGTCATGGATCAGGTCGACCGGCAGTTTGTGCCCAACGTGCTGGTGGTGCGCACGGGCGAGGCGGTCAAGTTCCCCAACAGCGATAATATCCGCCATCACGTTTACAGTTTCTCTCCGGCCAAGCGTTTTGAGTTGCGCCTCTATCAGGGCACGCCAAGCGAGCCGGTGGTGTTTGATACGCCAGGCGTTGTGGTGCTGGGCTGCAACATTCATGACTGGATGGTGGGCTATGTCTACATCACCGATGACCCGTGGTTTGCGGTCAGTGATGCACAGGGCCAGCTCAGCCTTGAGAATCTGCCTGAGGGCCGTTACGAGGCCACGCTGTGGCATCCGCAGAACGCCAAGATGTTGCCGGTGGCGGCGGGCGAGCTAGAGCTGGGGGCGAAGGGGCTTAGCCAAACCTTTGACTTTGATGTTGCCGCTTCGGCCGCAGTTGCTCCTGAAGCGCCTGTCAGCAGCTTCGGCGATGCATTCAATAAAGCCAAACGCAATGCTGCGCAGTAGTTTTCAGGCGCGTATCGCCAGTGTATTGGTCCTGCTGTTGCTGGTGGTCATTGGCTCGCTGTATCTGGCCGTGCAAAAAGCCACGGGTGTGGCCGTGCGCGCTCAGGCAAGTGAGCAATTGGAAATTGGCTCGCGGGTTTTCCAGCAGTTACTTGAGGTGCGTGAGCAGCAGCTCAGTGATGCGGTCAACGTGCTCACCGCCGACTTCGGCTTCAAACAGGCGGTGGCCAGTGAAGACGCTGCCACCATCCGCTCGGCTTTGGCCAATCACGGTGCACGCATTCACGCAGAAGTGGTGATGTTGCTCGACCTCGACGGCGCGATTCAGGTCAGTACCCAGCCTGAGCTCAACGAGGCGATGAGTCGGCGTTTAAGCACCAACAGCGCGGTGCAGATGCATGAAGCCTTGCGCACTTATCTGATGCCGCTCGCCGGGCAGATCTACCTGCTGGTCGAGACAGTGGTCAAAGCGCCCGTGCCGATCGCCAATGTACTGATGGGCTTTCGGGTAGATGAAAATTTTACCCGCGATTTGCAGGCGCTCACCCACCTTGAGCTGTCGCTTATAGGCAGTCAGGACGGCTTGCCGGATATCTGGGTGAGTACCTTGCCAGATGCGATGCATGAGTTTTCCCCGGCGGATTCACTGGCAAGCGCGGCCAATCGTGAAGACCGGGTCATGCTCGATGGCCAGCATTTTCTCCGCCAGCAGTTGGTCTTGGCCCGCGGTGATGGTTATGCGGTGCAAGCCCTGCTGTATAAATCCCTGACCCATGCTCAGCAGGCGTTTGCCCCGCTGGATAAGCACATATTGCTGATTGCCTCGGCCGCTTTGCTGGCCTCGCTGGTGGGAGCGCTGCTGTTGGCGCGCAATATCTCGCGGCCGGTCCGTGAGTTGGTCGAGGTGTCCGAGCGCATTGGCCGTGGCGATTATCAGGTGCCGCTGCAGGTGCAGCGCAGCGATGAACTGGGCCGGCTGGCAACGTCGTTCCAGCAGATGCAATCCGGCATCGCCGAGCGGGAACGCCAGCTTGCGCACAATGCTCTGCACGATGGCTTAACCGGCTTACCCAACCGGACTCTGGTCGCAGAGCGCCTTGGCAGCGCCCTAACCGCCGAGCGTCCGGTGTCATTGTTGTACCTGAGCATCGTCGAGTTTCGCACCCTCAATGAAACGCAAGGCCCGGCGAACGCCGATAAAGTCTTGCAGCAATTGGGGCAGCGATTGAGCGCGGTGTTACGCCCGGGCGACAGCCTGGCGAGAATTGTTGCTGATGAGTTTTTGCTGTTGCTGGAAAACGCCAACAGCGAGAGTGCGGTGGCGTTTGCAGACCGTATTCAGCCACAGCTGAAAAACCTGCTGGTGCTGGGCGGTAATGAAGTCTCGCTGGCGCTGCGCATTGGCATCGCCAGCTATCCGGGCGATGGCAACACGCCCGATGAGCTGATTCGCCGGGCGCGTCTGGCCTGTACCGATGCAGGGCAGTCACCCGGCTGGGTTCAGGTCTATGAACGCGGTCGTGACACCGCGCATCAGCGCCAGATGCAGCTGATTCGGGATCTGCGCCACGCCGCCGAACAGGGCGAGTTGTGCCTGCACTTTCAGCCCAAGATCCACATTGCCAATCGCTCGATCATCCAGGCCGAGGCGCTGTTGCGCTGGCAGCACCCACAGTTTGGCATGGTTTCTCCCGGAGAATTCATTCCATTGGCTGAGCGCAGCGGCAGCATTCAATTGCTCACCAATTGGGTGATCGGCGAGGCGATGCGTCAATTGGCCGAATGGCAGCAGGATGGGCTGAAAGTTGATTTGTCCTTGAACATCTCGACCGAAGACCTGCTCGACCCGCAACTGCCAGCGCGGATTAATAAGCTGCTGGCGCAGCATGCGCTCGACCCAGCACAGCTGACCTTTGAAATCACCGAAAGCGGGGTGATGCTCAATCCACAGGTGGCGCTGCAAGTTCTTTACGGATTGCGCGATTGCGGTGTATCGCTGTCGGTGGATGACTTCGGCACCGGCTATTCCTCTTTGGCGCAGCTTAAGCGTATGCCGGTGCAAGAGTTGAAAATCGATCAGTCGTTTATCCGCGAACTCAACGACATGAGCGAGGACGCTGTAATCGTCCGTTCAACCATCGAAATGAGTCACAGCCTCGGCCTCAAGGTTGTGGCCGAAGGGGTGGAGCATCAACGCAGTTTCAATCTGCTCAAGCGCTGGGGATGCGATGTGATTCAGGGATATCTGATCAGCAAGCCCCTGACCGCGCAGGCCTTCGTGGCGTGGCTTGAACAGGCGCCTATTCAATCCGCTGAAACGGTTCTCTGAGTCATGGGTGTTAAGCAGTTTCTTGGCGCAGCCTGCATTGCGTTGGCGCCGGCATTGGCCACGGCAGATGCTGGGCGTTTACTCGCAACGGGTGGCGCAACCAGTCTGGAAGGCGCAGCAGGCGGCGGGATTACGCCTTGGGCAGTGTTGGCTGGCTACGGTGAGCGCGGCGAGTGGGGCGCGGATGTATTTGCCAGCCGGGTTGAAACGGCCGACTACCGGCTCGACGCTGTCGGCGTGGCGGCCTCGTTTGATAACCGTGTGGAGTTGTCGTACGCCCGCCAGCGCTTTGATCTTGGCACTTTGGCGCGCGATCTGAACTTGCCGGAGAACAGCCTGAGCCAGGATATTTTCGGCCTAAAAGTGCGCCTCTTCGGGGACCTGATCTACGACCAGCTTCCACAAGTAGCGCTGGGCATCCAGTACAAGAAGAACCGCGATTTTCTGATTCCGCAACTGATCGGCGCGCAACGTGATGAAGATGCAGAAGGCTATCTCACTGCCAGCCGGCTGATTCTCGGTGGCGCATTTGGCTACAACCTGTTGTTGAATGGTGGCCTGCGCTACAGCCGGGCCAATGAATTGGGGATTCTCGGCTTTGGCGGTGATCGCCGTGACCAACACTCGGTGCTCAAAGAGGGCTCGGTTGCCGTGCTGCCGGATCGTCATTGGGCGGTAGGCGTGGAGTACCGGGAGAAACCGGACAACCTGAGTTTTGCCGGTGAGAGCGATTGGGCGGATGTCTTCGTCGGCTACTTCCCCAGCAAGCATGCGGCCGTTGTGCTGGCTTATGCGCGATTGGGCGAGATTGCCACGCTGGATAATCAGGACGCCGTGTACCTGTCGGTTCAGGGGAGTTTTTGATGAGACGTCTAAGCGGTTGGATCGCCGTGTTGTTGCTGACTGGTTGCGTGCAGTCACCGGTTAAGGATGACAGCCTCTACCGAGACTTGGGTGAGTTGCCAGGTATTACCCGGATCGTTGAGGGCATGCTGCTCAATATTGCCGGCGACTCACGCATTGTTGAGCACTTCGAAAACGTCGATATCGAACGCCTGCGCGAAAAGCTCATTGAGCAATTCTGTGTTGAGGCCGGCGGGCCATGCGAGTACACCGGAGACAGCATGGCCGAGAGCCACAAAGGCCAGAACCTGACGCCGAGTGATTTCAATGCGCTGGTCGAAGACCTGCAAGACGCTATGGATACGCTGGACGTTCCGGTGCGAGCCCAGAACCGTTTACTCGCGCAATTGGCGCCGATGCGCGGCGAAGTTATCGACCAGTAACGCCCGGCTTCCTGTGCAGACCGTCCAGGGTCGTCAATAGGCGCGCCCAGTCCCGGGGTGATGGTCCCACCCGATAGTGGGGACGTATCCCCGCAAGGCTTAATAGCAAGCCGGTGGCAGGGCAAATGACACGTTGAAGTGCCATTAAATATGGCTAGAGGCCAGCATCTCTGTTCTTGAAATGTATTGAAACATTTTGGCATGACCCTTGCTGATTACTGATTAACCCCGCTTGCGGGTTCAATTCAGCACCAGCTGAGGGCTACCCGAATGAGTCGATCAACATCGAGCCCAAACGGCAACTCGTTCCGCCTTTGCAGCGTGCCTCAGAAGTCAGTTGTTCTGGCCCATATTCAAACGCTGCATCTCTTTCAGCCGATTCACGCCGGCTGGCATTGTTGCGGGCCACCCACTCCAAGCGATCCGGCTTAATCACGGATTCAGTCCAGCGCTGTTCTTTGCGCATGTATTCGACCGTAGCCAGGGTTCGAAGGGTCTTTGCTGTCTCGCAATCAAGGTTGTACGGTCCGCTGGGTGACTCCGATAACACGATAAGACCCTCCATTAATTGTGTTTACGGTGATCAAAATGAACACGCTAACACCGTACAAAGCCATCTGCGGGCAGGCCTTCAAACTGACCAGAATTGCCTCGGCCCTGTGCCTGATCCTGGGCATCACCGGTGCGCACGCAAGCCCTATCGATGATGTGGACCAACCGCCAGTAACTGATCCATCCGCGTATACCGATCCAGCTGATGATCCGGTCCAGGCCCTGAGCGACCTGTTGACAATGCCGGACGCCAACGAGGGCTCATTTGACTTGCCTGACGAGGTGAAGGGCGATAAATCGACGCCGTTGGTTGAGAATATTCTGCAACCCGCGCAGCAAACCTCATTTAACTATCCCACCAACGGCTTGCCGAGCCCTTTATTCGGCGCGCAGCCCTACACCCAGCAACTGTTGATGTTCGAGGAATTTGGCCCAGTCAAGCTGGACCCTGCGACGCCACCCGCGCCGATGATGTTCCCGCTTGCCAAAGTGGGGCCAGCGCCGGCGCAGGACCCTGACAATGTGGCACGCAGTGGCCCGGACGGGGCCGAGCTGGATGCCTTCCTCAAGCAGCCGGGGCTGACGCCGTTCCCCAGCCAGTATGCCAATGTGCTGGACCATAATCCGTGGCAGAGCTTGATCGAGGCATTTCTCAATCGCCGGGTCGATTCACCTGCTGAGGGACGGCCTGGCGGCAAGGGCTGGTCGCATCAGCGCTGGAATGAGTTCTACCCGCAAGTGGCCTACAAAACCGTGCAGGCCGGGGCAAGAACCAACTCTGGTTTGCGTGACAGTTGGCAACACCATGAGTACGGCCATGGCGAGTATGGGCCTGACGGCCTTTACTACCATCCCGATGGCCATGACGCGTCGACAGCCAGCACTAAAGGCATCGATGTGCGCTTCCACCCGAGCATGCCCATACAGGATCACAATTCAGTCTGGACCTTCGACGGCACCATGCCGCCAAAGCTGCTCATGGTGCGTTATGGTCAACCGGTACTTATGCGTCATTACAATGCGTTGCCGATTGATCCGGCGGCCAACCATGGTTTCGGTTTGCACACCATCAGTACGCATGAGCACAACGGCCACACACCCGCTGAAAGTGACGGCTACGCCAATGCGTATTTCTTCCCGGGCCAGTATTACGACTACCGCTGGCCAATGCAGTTGGCCGGCTACGACACCATTAATACGGCGGCTGAAGACCCGCGCGCGGCATTTCCCTGTTCGCCAGGTGAAACCCTGTGGGTGAATGATCGCAATCCCGGTTTGAAAACCTGTGACAACGGCACGATCAAGATTCGTGGCGACTGGCACGAAACCATGAGCACCCACTGGTTCCACGATCATATGCTCGATTTCACCGCGCAGAATGTCTACAAGGGCAACGCCGCGATGATGAACTACTACAGCGCGATTGATCGGGGTAATGAGGCCATCGATGATGGCGTTAACCTGCGTTTTCCCAGTGGTGCAGACATGTCCTGGGGCAATCGCGACTATGACGTCAACCTGCTTATCGCCGATAAGGCCTGGGATCAGAACGGCCAGTTGTGGTTCAACCCGTTCAATACCGATGGTTTTCTGGGAGATCAGATACTCGTCAACTGGCAGTACAAACCCACGATGAATGTGCGGGCACGCAGTTATCGTTTTCGCATCCTCAACGGCTCGGTTTCTCGCTACTTCAAATTTGCCGTGGTACGTGAGATCAAGGGTAAGGGCGGGGAGTTTCAGGGGCCGAAAAACTCCAATATTTCCTACGCACGTGTTCCGTTTCACATGATCGCCAACGACGGCAACATCATGGAGCACGCCGTTCCGTTCGACGGCACCCTGGATCTTGATGCCGATGGTGACACCAAGGACAACTTCGCGATTCTGCCGATGCAGGGGATTGCCGAGCGCTACGACATCATCATCAACTTTGCCAAGAACGGCATCAAATCGGGCGACAAGATTTACTTCGTCAACGTCATGGCGCACGACACTGGTAAAGGCCCGAAAGGCGACATTGCCCTGGCAGATGTGCTCAGCGAGACCTACAAGCCGGTAATCAAGCAAACCAGCAAAGGCCCGGCATGGGACAAGGGCGATCCTGTTGTCGGGGCTTTCATGCAGCTTAACGTGCAGCCATACACTGGTCAGGATCTGAGCATGGACCCGGTGGCCTATGAACCTGCAAAGCCGGGCAAAGCTGCGGGCAAAACCATGATCCCGCTGACTATTCACCTGGACAACGCGGCCGACAAACTGGCGCTCAGCCAGGCCCGTCACCGCTCGTTCATCTTCGGGCGTTCGGATGGCACAGACTCAGCCCCATGGACGGTGAAGACGGATGACGGGTTTGGCTACAACATGGATCCCCGCAGGATATCCAGCTCGACCCAACTGGCTAATGGCCCGACCGATGCTGGGTGGCAGGGCCTGGGTACGCTGGAAGTCTGGAAAATCCAGAACGGCGGCAATGGCTGGAGCCACCCGGTGCATGTGCATTTCGAGGAAGGGGTGATTTTGAGTCGTGGCGGCAAGGCGCCGCCCGAGTGGGAAAAGTGGGCGCGCAAGGATGTTTATCGCATCGGCTCAGATGACGAGAGCCTCGATAACGTTGAGGTGGCCGTGCGCTTCCGCGAGTTTGCCGGCACCTATATGGAGCACTGTCACAACACTCAGCATGAGGACAACGCCATGCTGCTGCGCTGGGATATCGAGCATCCGGGGCAGTTCCAGCTAATGCCAACCCCGCTACCGACCTGGGACGGTGTCGAGTATGTGGCGTCTGCGGCGCTGCCTACTTTCCGCGACGGAGATGGCACAGGTCCGCTCAGCGTTGTGGTCACCAACACTGGCGGCAGCGGTACCTCGGGTGGCAGTGGAGGCAGCGGCGCCAGTGGAGGAGGCAGCAGTGGTGGAGGAAAGGGCAGCGGTAAAAACCGTTGAACCCAATGCAGGGAGCCTGCCGCTGTGCGGCCCCCTCACTCTAATAGCCCGAAAGATATGATCAGGAGTCCCGACCATGATCACCTTTAATCGATTAGCCAATCATCTACTGCGCTGCGCGGGTGCGCTGAGCATGGCGTGCTGGTTTCACGCTGCAAGCGCAGACGACAGTGGTTCGCCCTGGGCACAGGATTACTTCCCCAATACCGAGTTGATTACCCAGGACGGCAAGACCGTGCATTTTTATGATGACCTGATAAAGGACAAGGTCGTCGCGATCAATTTTATTTTCACCTCCTGCACCGCCTCCTGCCCGCTGGAGACTGCGCGGTTGCGTCGGGTGCAACAGTTGCTGGGCGACCGGGTCGGCAAAGATGTGTTCTTTTACTCGATCAGTATCGACCCTCAAACCGACACTCCAGAGGTACTCAAACACTACGCGGAGAAATTCCACGTAGCGCCCGGCTGGCTGTTTCTCACGGGCAACAAAGAAGAGATTGATGTGTTGCGCGAAAAGCTCGGGCTGTTTCTCAAAGGGGTCGATGATCAGGGTAATAAAGATCATAACCTCAGCTTGATTGTGGGCAATCAACAGACTGGACGCTGGATGAAAACATCGCCCTTCGAAAATCCCTACATTCTGGCCTATCAACTGGGTAATACCCTGCACAACTGGAAGCACAACACCAAAACCACCGACTATGCAGATGCGCCGCAGGTGCGCCCGCCATCAACCGGCGAGGAAATTTTTCGTACCCGCTGTGCCGCATGCCACACGCTTGGCGGTGCCGATAGCGTGGCAGCAGGTTTACGTGAAATTGGCCCGGATCTTATCGGCGTAACCCGCAAACGTGACCCGCAGTGGTTGCAGCGCTGGTTGAGAGAACCGGACAAAATGCTTGCCGAGTCAGATCCAATCGCCACTGAGCTTTATCAGCAGTACAACCAAGTCGCCATGCCCAACCTGCGCCTTGGCGACGAGGCGATTGCAGCGTTGCTGGGGTATCTGGAGGACGAGACACAACGGGTGCAGCCCCTGCCAACTAAAGCGGCCGAAATATCGACTATGGAGCATGACCCTGCGCACCATCATCACGCCACTAATTAGCTTGAAACCCCACCAATATCAGGGTTTTGCGACCGCCCATGTGCTGGCCCGTTGATTCAATTGGGCGATCAGTGGGTGGTCGTCTAGGGTTAAAGCATGGGATTTGCTGAATATCAGCAATTGTCGGTTCAGTCAGGTTTCCGTTTGCGCGTGTTTCAGCAAGCCTTCTAGTTCGGGCCTCTAACTGATATTCAGAAGAATTCAGCGGCTTTTTACCCGGCAGGTAGTTCCATTGATCGTAGTATTTTGTAAAAACTCCAGAGGTTCAGACAAGAAGTGTGGGGGGCTCTGCCACTAAATTCCGCCATCCATTTGACTGTGCAGGGCTTTGCGCTCCATCAATGTGTGAGCCGTACACTGCACTTCAACCTCGCGCCGCCTCTCTAAACGAGTGCGCGCAGGTTGTTTGGTACCATGGATTATCTGGCGACTGACACCTGAGTTGCCAACTGCCACGCAGGGCACGGGCACAACCCGTTGCCGAAAAAACAACAACCGAAGGGGAACACCCCAATGACCGCTAACACTCCAATGCTTGTCACCTTCGTGGTGTACATCGCGCTCATGATAGGCATCGGCCTATTCGCCTACCTGCGAACCAAGAACCTTTCTGACTACATCCTCGGTGGCCGTAGCCTCGGCAGTTACGTAACCGCGTTGTCGGCTGGTGCTTCCGATATGAGCGGCTGGCTGCTCATGGGTTTGCCTGGCGCTGTTTATATGTCAGGTCTTTCCGAAAGCTGGATCGCAATTGGTCTGGTTATCGGTGCGTACCTCAACTGGCTGTTTGTTGCCGGTCGCCTGCGCGTGCAAACCGAGTACAACGGCAATGCACTGACCCTGCCGGACTATTTCACCAACCGTTTTGAAGACAACAGCCGCGTGCTGCGGATCTTCTCGGCACTGGTCATTCTGGTGTTCTTCACCATCTATTGCGCCTCTGGCGTGGTAGCCGGTGCACGCTTGTTCGAAAGCACCTTCGGCATGGATTACAGCACCGCACTCTGGGCTGGCGCTGCAGCAACCATCGCCTACACCTTTATCGGTGGCTTCCTGGCGGTCAGTTGGACTGACACCGTACAGGCCACTCTGATGATCTTCGCCCTGATTCTCACCCCAGTCATGGTGATGATCGCGACTGGCGGCGCAGATGCGACCTTTGCGGCCATCGAGCTGCAAGACCCGACCAACTTCGACATGCTCAAGGGCATGACCTTCATCAGCGTCATCTCGCTGATGGCCTGGGGCCTGGGCTACTTCGGCCAGCCGCACATTCTGGCGCGCTTCATGGCGGCTGATTCGGTGAAGACTATTCCGGCAGCCCGTCGCATTTCGATGGCCTGGATGATCCTTTGCCTGATCGGTACCGTTTCTGTTGGTTTCTTCGGTATTGCCTACTTCGCCGCTCACCCGGAAGTTGCCGGTCCTGTAACTGAAAACCCAGAGCGCGTGTTCATTGAACTGGCCAAGCTGCTGTTCAACCCGTGGGTTGCCGGTGTTCTGCTGTCGGCCATTCTGGCTGCTGTAATGAGTACCTTGAGCTGCCAGCTGTTGGTTTGCTCGAGCGCACTGACCGAAGACTTCTACAAAGCCTTCCTGCGTAAAGACGCCTCGCAGACCGAACTGGTCTGGGTAGGTCGTGGCATGGTTCTGCTGGTGGCATTGATTGCAATCGCACTGGCGGCCAATCCGGAAAACCGCGTACTGGGTCTGGTGTCTTACGCCTGGGCTGGTTTCGGCGCTGCATTCGGCCCGGTTGTCCTGCTCTCGGTTACCTGGAGCCGCATGACTCGCAACGGCGCGCTGGCCGGTATGCTGGTCGGTGCTCTGACCGTAATTCTGTGGAAGAACTACGTTGGTCTGGGTATCTACGAGATCATTCCTGGCTTCATTCTCGCAACGCTGGCAATCGTGGTCTTCAGCCTGATGGGCAAAGCCCCGTCGCAGAGCATGCAGACGCGTTTCGCCCAAGCTGAGAAAGAGTATCAGGACGCCTGATCAACTCATCAACGCCATTCGGTGCGGGTGCTGAACACGCTTGCATTCACACCGAAACGGCATAAGCACGATTTTTTAGCCGGTCCATGTCGCTGATGTGGGCCGGTTTTTTTTCGTGACCGGGTAATACCCGGTCTTCCGCTTACCGGCGCACTTGGCTAATGTGGCGCTGTTTATTTCTTTGATTATCAGGTTCGCCATGACGCAAACACCGAAAAACCCACTGCATGGCGTAACACTTGAAGCCATCTTGAATCAGCTGGTCGAGCAATTTGGCTGGGACGGCCTTGCCCAGCGCATTGATATTCGCTGCTTCAAGAGCGACCCGAGTATCAAGTCCAGTCTGACCTTTTTGCGCCGCACGCCTTGGGCCAGGGAAAAAGTCGAGGCGTTGTATGTGCAGCAACAGCGCCGTTAAACAGTTTTCGGGGTGCGCAATTGGCACAGAAAAAGCCACTGCCGCAAATGTGCGCGGCACGCTAGACTGCTCTCGTCCAACTACTGAACGACGCAAAATGCTCAAAACATCCTCGTTTTTGCTGCTGTCTTTGTGTGGCGTTAATTCGGCTTACGCCTTGCCGTTGGTGCTTCAGGATATTGATCTTGAAGAGCGAACCAACGGCGTACTGGCCCTGATGGCGTACTCAATCACTCCGGATCTGGCCTCCAGCTCGTTGCAGATTAACGACAAGCAGGGCGGTAATCCCGATCTGAGCATGACCCAGCTAGGCGGCGGCGCTACCCTGAGCAAAGAGATACCGCTGTATCTTGAAGGGGCGTTGGGCTACAGCCGTTATGACCCGAAGTTCGTTGCCAGTGGCGGTAACGAATCACGGGTGTTGCCGGTGAAATGGAACACGATCTCGGCCACAGGTGGCATCGGCTGGGATTTTCCTTTGAGCGAAGAGGTGGTGATCCGGCCCATTGCCAACTTTGCATTAGGCTACATGACCAGCGATATCAACGCCGGGAGGTTGCTGATTGAGCGCAAACTCGATCGGCAGATTGATTTTCTCGACGGCGGTCATTTGGCGGCCGGTGGTTTGGGCGGCTCGCTGATGCTGGACTGGGAGCGGGTGCGGCCGGATTACGAGGCCGATGTCGAGCTGCGCTACAGCTACGTGCACCTGAAAACGCTGTCTGGCGATGACGTGGTTGATGGCGAGGCCAACGCTGAAACCGCTAACCTGTGGTCACGCTATCGCGCCCCGACCGGCTTTGTGGTGATGCAGCGGCCGTTACGCTATGTGTTGGAGTTTTCGCACTCAGAGTATCTGGGTGATCAGCGCGGCGCATTGGGCTTCGACCGGCTTTCAACAGTGGGCCTGGGCATTGAGTTCGACTCAAGCGCCTACGACTTGTTCATCACCCGTACCCGTCTGGTTTTGCGTCACGTTCTGGGTGACAACGTGTCCGGTTACTCGCTGGGGCTGGCGGTGAGCTTCTGACTTCGCCTGCAGATATCCGGTTGACTCAGCGGCGCTGCTTGCAGATTGCAAACAGCGCCGTTGTTATTTAAGCCCCGAGTTTGAATACCAGCGCCTTGAGCCCACCTTGCGGGTCGCTCTCATTGAATTCAGGCTGGTTTTCCAGACGCTCGACATAGCGCAGCGCTGGCGCATCATTCGCCATGCCCTCAATCAGGAAGTCCGGGCCGATACCCGGATCGTTGACACAGGCCAGCACAGTGCCGCCAGCGCTGAGCAGCTCTGGCAACTTGCGCAGGATCTTCTGATAGTCACGGGTCAGCGCGAAGCTGCCTTTCTGGAAAGAGGGCGGGTCGATGATGATCAGATCATACGGGCCGTACTTTTTAACCTTGCCCCACGACTTGAACAGCTCATGGCCAAGAAAGCTGACCTTGCTCAGATCGTGGCCGTTAAGCCGGTGATTGTCACGCCCACGGCTCAGAGCTGAGCGCGCCATGTCCAGATTCACCACATGCTCTGCACCGCCTTCGATGGCAGCGACCGAGAAACCGCAGGTGTAGGCAAACAAGTTAAGAATGCGCTTGCCGCTGGCCTGCTGCTGAACCCACTGACGGCCATAGCGCATGTCGAGAAACAGCCCGCTGTTTTGCTTCTTGCCGATATCGAGCTGGTAGCGCAAGCCGCTTTCAGTGATCTGCCAGGTGTCTGTCAGCTCGCCACAGATCCACTCGGTGGCGCTGTCGGGCAGGTAACGATGCTGCAATAACAGCGTATGAGCGCCACTGTGCTGCCATTCGGGCGCCTCGATCAATGCGCTGAGCATGCGCTTGAGCGCCGCCATTTCACTGGGAGCAGGCTCGCGAAACAACGCTACCAATACGATACCTTGCAGCCAGTCTGCGGTGACATGTTCAAGGCCTGGCCAACATAAACCGCGGCCATGGAATATCCGGCGGGTTTCGCTGGGCGGGTTGCTCAAGGCGCTGCTGAGTTGCTGCTGCAAAGTGCTGATGGCGTCGCTGTTCATTGGGTCGATTGCATACCTGAGTTGCAGCCAACTACCGAAAACCTCGCACAGGGGCGATTCGGTGCTGGCCAAGGGCGATGGGCTCGCCGCCAGGGCGCGGCAAGCAGTGATGAATTTGCGTATAGAACTGCAAGCTTGAACCGGCTGCGGATTAAGAAGATCCGCGAGCTGGGTTCGGCTTTAGCTCATTCTCGAGGGTGAGCGACGCACAAACTTGATCGAGTGAGTGAGTGTCGGTTTGCGCGTTACGCTAATGGCTTTGCGCGTGACCGTATCGATCGTGATGTTCCAGAAGCCAGTGCTGGGCACATTGATCTTCACCGGAAACTTGTCGAATGCACCGCCGTGATAGCTGTGGCGACCGCCATTTTTGAAGCTGCGGAAGTTGGCATCGCTCATCAGGCGGATGTTGCAGGTTTGCGAACATTCAATGACGACGATGTCATCCTCATTCAAATGCTCACGCTGGTGTATAAATTTCATGGACCGCTCCACAGGGCTGCTTCAGCCAATAGCGAACGATAACATGACTGCCCCTTGTGCTTCATCCGCCAGGCGCTAATTGGTCCAGCGTAGGCAGCGCATTAAGCAGTGGCAGCCGCCAACCCATGAACCAATAATAGCTGCAAAATAACCTGGCACTGGGTGGTGGATAAATGCCCAAACAACCCCCCGAACACTATCCTTTGCAGTTGCAGACGAGCTGGCAAGCCAACGCGCAGGCGTGGACTGATGCGGTGCGCGGGCAACGCATTGCCAGCCGGCGTTTGGCCACCGATGCAGCAATTGTTCAGGCCATTGGCGAAGTACAGCCCCAGCGCGCACTCGACATCGGGTGCGGCGAGGGTTGGCTGTGCCGCGCCATGAGCCAGCAAGGCATTGAGGCGGTCGGCATCGATGGTTCGCCCGCCCTGATCGAGGCGGCGCGCCGTGCAGAACCCAATACTGACCGTTATCAGCTGTGCAGTTATGCCGAGCTTGCAGCGGGCATGCCCGAGTTAGGCCGGTTTGACCTGCTGGTGGCTAACTTTGCATTGCTCGAAGAACAATTGGGCCCCTTGTTACACGCCTTGCACGGGCTGACGGCGAAGCAGGGCAAGTTGCTGATTCAGACCTTGCATCCAAAAGCGGCAATGCCAGCTTGGGGCTATAGCGACGGTTGGCAGATTGAGACATTCGCAAGCCTGGCCGGTGGCTTTGTGCAGCCCATGCCGTGGCATTACCGAACAACCGAATCCTGGCTGCAATTATTGGCCGGCAGCGGCTGGCAACTACACTGGTTAAGACAACCTCAGGTTGCAGGCAGTGAACACCCGGCGTCGCTGCTGCTCCTGCTTGAGTCTGCCGGCGGCAAGTGAGCGCAGAGTATTAGCGGTTTTGCGTTGAGCCATTTGCGGCGGGCGAGGAGGCAATGATGGTGCAACAGAGCTGTTTGATTCCCTGCATACGTTATCGGGATGCCCCCGCTGCGCTCGACTGGCTGTGTGAGAACTTCGGTTTTACCCGGCATCTGGTCGTCAGCGATCGCCACGGCGGCATTGCTCATGCACAACTCACGCTGGGCAACAGCATGCTGATGCTCGGCTCAACGGTGGACTCGGAATACGGCCGGCTGATGCGCTCGCCCGAGCAAGCAGGCGGTTGCACGCAAAGCCTGTATCTGCTGGTGGATGATGCGGATGTGCTGTACCGCCGCGCGGTGGCCGCGGGTGCTGAAATCGTTATCGACATCAAGGATGAAGGTTATGGCGGCAGGGGGTTCACTTGCCGCGATCCGGAAGGGCATGTCTGGAGCTTTGGCACTTATGACCCGTGGGCAAGGTGAGCAAGGCCCGCAGCCAAATCCACGGATTCAGACCCGCTTTTCAATTCTCGGCTCGGGCATTCACCGCCCAGACAAGCTGCCCGCTCGCTTCATCCATCAGTGCACGCGCGCGTTGGGCTTACGGCATTGGCCGCGCCATTAAGATATCGGCTCAGCCTCGAGCCAGACGCCATGTATCAACGTGCGACGCTGACGCCTTCAAGGTTGGAGAACGAGGTGTCTTTGGCGGTCAGCAGAAAGTCGCGCATAAACGGCGCATCGAGCATGTCGGTCCGGATTCCGGCGTACAGAGTGGCAAACAGGCCTTTTTCGCCCAGACGTTTGGCCGTCACGTAGCCACGTGAACTGTATTCATGCAGGGCCCAATTGGGCAGGCCGCAAACGCCCCGGCCGCTGGCGACCAGTTGCATCATCATCACCGTTAGTTCCGAGGTGCGCACTTGCGCCGGCTCGACGTCTGCTGGCTCCAGAAAGCGGGTGAAAATATCCAGCCGGTCGCGCTCGACGGGGTAGGTGATCAGGGTTTCGTTCTCAAGGTCTTGCGGGTTGATGCACGGCTTGCCCGCCAGCGCATGCTGGTTGGCGACCGCGAGCATGGCCTCGTAAGTGAACAGCGGCACGTAGGTAATTCCAGCCAACTCCAGCGGGTCGGACGTTACAACCAGATCGAGATCGCCACGGGCCAGTGCCGGTAAAGGCGCGAACGAGAAGCCTGAGGCCAGGTCCAGTTCAACTTCCGGCCAGGCATCGCGGAACTGGTCGATGGTTGGCATCAGCCACTGAAAGCAACTGTGGCATTCAATCGCCATGTGCAGGCGGCCTGCCGTGCCGCCGGCCAGTCGCGACAAGTCGCGCTCGGCGCTGCGCAGCATGGGCAACACCGCGTCGGACAATTGCAGTAAACGCAGACCGGCGCTGGTAAAGCGCACCGGCTTGGTCTTGCGCACGAACAGCTGCATGCCGAGGCGTTCTTCCAGCTCCTTGAACTGATGCGAAAGCGCCGACTGAGTGAGGTGTAAGCGCTCCGCAGCCTCAACCAGGCTGTCGCATTCGCGCAGCGCGTGCAGGGTTTTCAAGTGGCGTAATTCAAGCATGGTGGCCTCGGCAGTAAAGCGGGTGAGCGAACGGGTGGTGCAATAGAGATTAATTCAATCATGAATAATATTACAGATGAAAACGAATATCTTGAGTTTGTTTCATGATGGAGCCTTGTCGACAATAGCGCCATCACTTACACAGGAGCGTTTAAACATGGCCGTGTCACATTCCCTCGGATTTCCGCGCATCGGTGCTGACCGAGAGTTAAAAAAAGCCCTGGAGGCCCATTGGAAGGGTGAACTGGACGAAGCTGGCCTGCGCCTGGTCGGCAAACAATTGCGCGCCGCGCATTGGCAGTTGCAAAAAGACGCCGGGTTGGACCTGCTGCCCGTAGGCGACTTCGCCTGGTACGACCAGGTGCTGACTCATTCGCTGAGCTTCGGGGTTATTCCTGAGCGGTTCAAGCCGCAATCGGGCGCGCCGGGCCTCGACACCTTGTTCGCCATGGCGCGTGGTGTGAGCCAGCGCTGCTGCGGCCAGCATGACAGTGCCGGACATGCGCTTGAAATGACTAAATGGTTCGACACCAACTATCACTATCTGGTGCCGGAGTTCACTGCCGATCAGCAATTCCAACTGAGTTGGGAGCAGCTGTTTGAGGAAGTGGACGAAGCCCATGCGCTGGGCCACAAGGTCAAGCCGGTGGTCATTGGTCCGTTAACGTATCTGTGGCTGGGCAAGGCCAAGGGAGAGGCATTCGACAAGCTTGAGTTGCTCGACAGATTGTTACCGCTGTACGGTGAAATTCTCACGCGTCTGGCCGCTCAGGGCGTGGAGTGGGTGCAGATCGACGAGCCGATTCTGGGCCTCGATTTGCCGCAGGACTGGAAGAACGCGTTCGAACGCGCCTATAACCTGATCCAGCACGCGCCGCTTAAAAAGCTGGTGGCCTGCTACTTCAGCGGCCTTGAAGACAACCTCGGCCTGGCAGTCAACTTGCCGGTTGATGGCTTGCACGTCGATCTGGTGCGCGCATCGGAGCAATTGCCGATGCTGCTCGATCGTTTGCCAGCCTACAAAGTGCTGTCGCTGGGCGTGGTTAACGGTCGCAACGTCTGGGGCTGTGACCTTGAGGCTGCCCTGACGCAATTGCAGCAGGCTGAACAGCGCTTCGCAGGCAATCTTTGGGTGGCTGGCTCTTGCTCGTTGCTGCACAGCCCGGTCGATCTGCGCCGTGAAGAGCAGCTCGATGATGAGCTGAAAAGCTGGCTGGCGTTTGCCGTGCAAAAATGCGCAGAGATTGCGGTTCTGACCAAGGCCCTGAACAACCCGCAATCGCCTGAAGTTCTCCGTGTGCTTGAGCACAGCGCCGAGATTCAGCGCAGTCGCGCCAGTTCCTCGCGTATCCATAAGGATGCTGTGCATCAGCGCCTCGCTGCCATCACCGCCGCCGACAGCCAACGTACTTCGGCGTTTGCCGAGCGTATCGAGTTGCAGCGCAGCCGTTTGCAATTGCCTGCGTTCCCGACCACAACCATTGGCTCGTTCCCGCAGACCCCGGCGATTCGCCTGGCGCGTCAGGCATTCAAGCAGGGCAAGCTTTCGCGCAGTGACTACACAGAGGCCATGTACAGCGAAATCCGCCACGCCGTGACGATTCAGGAAAACCTCGGGCTGGATGTGCTGGTGCACGGTGAAGCCGAGCGCAACGACATGGTCGAGTACTTTGCCGAGCAAATCGATGGCTATGCATTTACCCGCTTCGGTTGGGTGCAAAGCTACGGCTCGCGCTGCGTGAAGCCTGCGATCATTGTCGCAGATCTGAGCCGTCCGCAGCCGATGACCGTGGACTGGATTCGCTACGCCCAAGGGCTCACCAACAGGGTTATGAAAGGCATGCTCACTGGCCCGGTCACCATGCTGATGTGGTCGTTCCCGCGCGAGGATGTCAGCCGTGAAGTGCAGGCCAGGCAGTTGGCACTGGCCATTCGCGATGAGGTTGTCGATCTGGAAGCGGCAGGCATTCGTATCGTGCAGATCGATGAAGCGGCCTTCCGCGAAGGCTTGCCGCTGCGCAAGGCTGAGTGGCAAGGCTACCTCGATTGGGCCACCGAGGCATTTCGCCTGTGCGCTTCGGGTGTGCGTGACGAAACGCAGATTCACACCCACATGTGCTACAGCGAGTTCAATGACGTAATCGAGTCGATTGCGGCCATGGACGCGGATGTCATCACCATCGAAACCTCGCGTTCCGACATGGAGTTGCTGGATGCGTTCGAGGCGTTCGCCTATCCCAACGACATTGGCCCCGGCGTGTATGACATTCACTCGCCACGCGTGCCTGACAGCCGCGAGATGATCAAACTCATGAGCAAGGCGGTGAAACGCATTCCCGCCGAGCGGCTGTGGGTAAACCCGGACTGCGGCCTTAAAACCCGCGCCTGGCCCGAAACCGAAGCTGCGCTGATCAACATGGTCTCCGCTGCCCGGCAACTGCGGGCGGCGCTGAGCGCTTAAGCCCAAACCCGCCTGCCGTTTAACGGTTGGGCGGGTTTTTTCGGTTTAAGCGATGACCGCTGGGCAGGGTTCATTAAAGTGTCATCGAAGTGTGGCAGCGCGCTCGCCTGAATAACATCAAACTCGCGTCCTAATGGGGTTCTGCGTTTCGGGTGTTTTATGCGTGTTGTATTTTTTCTGGTCGCACTCTTTTGCGGCTTTTCAGTTCAGGCAGCAGACCGTTGCAATACCAGCGTGCCGACCGAGATGGTCGATGTCGGTGATGTGCGCCTTGCCTATCAGAGCATTGGTCGCGAACGTGATCCGGTTCTGCTGTTGGTCATGGGTCTGGGTGGGCAGTTGATCCACTGGCCCGATGAAGTGGTAAAACCGCTTTGTGAACAAGGCTTTCGGGTGATCCGTTTTGATAATCGCGATGTCGGTTTGAGTGCCTGGATTGGTCAGCCGGCGCCGAACATTAATCTGGCCTACGAGGCATTACGCTATCGCCTGGGCCTGACAGTGGCGTCACCTTACAGTTTGCGTGATATGGCCGGCGATGCGCTGGGCCTGATGGATGCCATCGGGGTTAAGCGCTTTCATGTGTTGGGTGCGAGTATGGGCGGCATGATTGCTCAACATCTGGCTGATATAGCACCGCAACGGGTCGAGAGCCTGACCCTGATAATGACCAGCACTGGCGCGGCGGGATTACCGGCACCCAGCCCGAAGTTGCTCGAATTACTGGCGCGCCGTGAGGCGCCCAATCGCGAGGCCGCGCTGGAGCAGCAGGCGGATTTACTCGCAGCCTTGGGCAGCCCGTCGGTGACTGATGATCGTCAGGCGTTATTGCACGAAGCGCAGGTTTCTTACGACCGGGCGTTTAATCCGCAAGGTGTCGAGCGGCAAATACTGGCGATTCTGGCCGAGCCGAGCCGCGTGGACATGCTCAACAAACTCCAGGTGCCGACGTTGGTGGTGCACGGCACTGCCGATCCGCTGCTGCCGGTGATGCATGGTGTGCATGTTGCTGCGCATATCAAGGGCAGTCAGTTGCGTCTGATTCCGGGGCTTGCGCACCGCTTTCAAGAGGCTTTCAAGGCGCCGCTGTTGTCGGCGGTGCTCCCGTATCTGCAAGAGCAGCGCATGGAAGACGATCACCTGGCCAATCTATAAACATCGTTCGCGACGCCTTAGCTGATCAGCGCGCTTTCGGCGGCGACTGCCAGCTTGGCCTCAAGGTAGGCGCTCAGTTGCGCTTGCTCTTGCGGGCTCATGAACAGTTGCAGTTTGCTGCGGCGCCAGAGAATGTCTGGCGCGGTGATTGCCCATTCGTGCTCGCATAAGTAGTCCACTTCGCGTTGATACAACCCCGCACCAAAATGCTGGCCGAGGTCGCGAATGTTCTGGGTATTACTCAGCAGTGAGTAACTCCGGCTGCCGTAACTGTGCGCCCAGCGCTGGGCCACCGCGATGGGCAGCCATTCGTGCTCACGGTGCAATTGCTCACCCAGCGCGTTGGCGTCGTTGATGTTTTCAGCGCCCGGCAGCGGGTGCTTGGCGGTCCATTCGGGGCCAGCCTTGGGGAAGAACGGCGCGAGCAACTCCAGCGCCGATTCGGCGAGTCGCCGGTAGGTCGTGAGCTTGCCGCCAAACACCGAGAGCAGCGGCGCCTCACCGGGATTGCCGGATATCGACAGCGTGTAGTCACGGGTGACAGCGGAAGGGTCATCCGACTCGTCATCGCACAGCGGCCGCACGCCGGAGAAGCTGTGCAGAATGTCCTCCGGGCTTAGTTGGCGCTTGAAGTGATTATTCACCACGTCGAGTAAATACTGAGTCTCGCTGGAGCTGATGCTCACATGGTTGGCGTCACCGTGATATTCCTCATCGGTGGTGCCGATCATCGTGAATGCACCCAGATACGGAATGGCGAAGACGATACGACGGTCTTCATTTTGCAGGATGTAGGCCTGATCACCCTCGAACTGGCGCTCGACAATTATGTGGCTGCCCTTGATCAGGCGAATACCGTAAGGCGATTGCTGTTTCAGTTCTTCACTCAACACGCTCGCAACCCAGGGGCCGGCGGCATTGACCAGCGCGTGCGCACGAATCGCAAACAGCGTGCCGTCTTTGCGTTCCAGGTGAATGTGCCATACACCTCGGGTGCGCCGGGCGCTGATGCAACGGGTTTGAGTGTGCACATGCGCGCCATGATCGTGGGCGTCCATGGCGTTGAGAACGACCAGGCGGGCGTCATCGACCCAACAATCGGAGTATTCAAAACCGCGTTTGATGGTGTTTTTAAGCGGGCTTTGGCTATCGAAGCGCAGGCCTTTCGAGCCTGCCAGTTTCTCTCGCTTGCCCAGATGGTCGTACAGAAACAAACCGGCGCGAATCATCCATGCGGGCCGCAGGTGAGGCCGGTGCGGCAAGATGAAGCGCATGGGTTTTATGATATGTGGCGCCTTGGCCAATAACACCTCACGCTCCGCCAGCGCTTCACGCACCAGTCGGAATTCGTAGTGCTCAAGGTAGCGCAGGCCGCCGTGGATCAGTTTGCTGCTGGCCGAGGAGGTGTGCTCGCCAAGGTCGTCTTTCTCGCACAGAAAAACGCTCAGCCCGCGGCCCGCTGCATCAGCAGCAATGCCGGCGCCATTGATACCGCCGCCGATTACCGCCAGATCGTAGACCTCGGCAAAAGGAGGATGAGGCTGAGAATGCGGGAGCATGGCAACACCTGTGGTCGAAATCGAACTTTAAATGTTCACTTTCGAACTTAGCCTAGTTGAACCCTCTGTGATTAACCAGGCCAGCCGTCAGAACCCCATACATACCAGAAGATGGTTACCAATCAACCTGTACGTTCTGCGCTTTGAGGCGTTTCATTAGTTCGGTATTGGGTTTGGCGTCGGTGAATATCCGGTCCAGCAGTTCTATCCCGCCGAGGCGCACCAGCGCGTTGCGTCCGAACTTGCTGGAGTCGGCAGCCAGATACACCTGCCTTGCATTGCTGATAATGGCTTGCGAGGCGCGCACTTCCTCGTAATCGAAGTCCAGCAGGCTGCCGTCATGATCAATCCCACTGATACCAACCAGGGCGTAATCGACCTTGAACTGGCGGATGAAATCCACGGTGGCTTGCCCGACAACCCCGCCGTCTGCGCGCACCGTGCCTCCGGCCAGCAATACTTCGAAATCCGGCTTGCAGCTCATCAGGGCCGCGACGTGCAGGTTGTTGGTGATGACTTTCAAGCCCTTGTGTTTGAGTAGTGCCCGGGCAACTGCTTCGGTGGTGGTGCCAATATTGATGAACAGCGAACAGTGGTCGGGAATATGCGCGGCGAGGGCTTCGCCGATCTGACGTTTCTCGTCACGCATCTGCTGGGCGCGCATGGTGTACGCCGTGTTTTCGGTACTTGAGGCTTCACTGGCCGCGCCGCCGTGGGTGCGCCGCAAAAGGCCCAGCGTGGCCAGGTGATTGATGTCGCGGCGGATGGTTTGCGGGGTCACGCTAACCGCTTGGCTCAGCTCATCAATGCTGGCGTAGCCTTGCGCCTGAGTAATCCTGAGTATCTCGCTTTGACGGGGCGTCAGACTCATTCGCATGATCCCTCGGATCGCATCACTGTGGGCGGCTGCAAACTGATTTCAGCCTCACGAAGCTTGCATATCGGCTTGCACTAAAACCGTATCAGACCCTAATGTAAGCATACTTCAGCTTACTTTTTCACAATCGAACATGACTCCAGCTATAGATCTCCTGAAAAAGGCCAAGGCCGCGCACACGGTTCACAGCTATCAGCACGACCCCAAAGCGGCTTCTTATGGGCTTGAGGCAGCTGAAAAACTTGGCCTGCAGCCGGAGCGGGTATTCAAGACGCTACTGGCCGCCAGTGAAAAGGGCGAGTTGCTGGTTGCTGTCGTGCCGGTGGCGGGTAGCCTAGATTTGAAAGCCTTGGCGCATGCCGCTGGTGTTAAAAAAGCCGACATGGCGGACCCGCAAGCGGCGCAACGGGCAACCGGTTATTTACTGGGCGGGATTAGCCCGCTTGGGCAAAAGAAACGCCTGCGCACGTTCATCGATCACACCGCGCAGGATTATCCGAGCATCTATGTCAGTGCTGGGCGGCGTGGGCTTGAGGTTGAATTGGCTGCTGCCGTTCTCGCGCAATACACGCAGGCCGCATTCGCCAGTATTGGCCGCGAGTAAGACGCGCGTTTGGCGCTGCAACAATCACAATAAGGGATGAACATGCCTGAGTACCTGCTAGCCATCGATCAGGGCACGACCAGCAGTCGCGCCATTGTTTTCAGCAAGCAGGGCAAGGCCGTTGCCAGTGCTCAGGAGGAGTTCAAACAGTACTTCCCTGAGGATGGCTGGGTCGAGCATGACCCGCAGGCGCTCTGGCAAACCACGCTGGATGTTTGTCGCAAGGCACTCTCGCAAGGCGGCGTTGAGGCGGCGGATATCGTTGCCATTGGCATTGCCAACCAGCGTGAAACGACGTTGGTATGGGACGCTGAAAATGGTCAGGCGATCTATCCGGCGATTGTCTGGCAAGACCGGCGCACGGCGGATTATTGCGCCGAACTGAAAGAGGCCGGGCATGAACCCATGGTGGCGGCAGCTTCCGGTTTGCTGATCGATCCGTATTTTTCCGCGACCAAGTTGCGCTGGATTTTGCAGCACGTCCCCGGTGCGCGTGAGCGGGCAGAACGCGGCGAGTTACGATTCGGCACGGTGGACAGTTTCCTGCTGTGGCATCTCACAGGCGGCAAGTCGCACAAGACTGACGCGACCAATGCGTCGCGCACCATGTTGTTCAATATTCACACCCAGCAATGGGACGAAGACCTGCTGGCATTGTTCGATATCCCGCGCAATATGCTCCCGGAAGTGCTGGATTGCGCGGCTGATTTTGGTAGCACCGAGGCCGGGTTATTCGGCGCCGCCATTCCGGTTTACGGGGTTGCCGGTGATCAACAGGCAGCGTTGTTCGGTCAGGCGTGCTTCAGACCGGGCATGATCAAGAGCACTTACGGTACCGGCTGTTTCATGATTCAGAACACCGGCGACACGGCCGTGTCTTCACAGCATCGATTGCTGACCACGGTTGGCTACCGCCTGAATGGCAAGGTCACTTATGCGGTCGAGGGCAGTATTTTTGTCGCGGGCGCAGCCGTGCAGTGGTTGCGCGACGGAATCAAACTGATCAGTCATGCCCGCGAGAGTGAAGCGCTGGCCGAACAGACTGGCGATGCGTGCGGCGTGTATCTGGTGCCTGCCTTCACCGGTTTGGGCGCGCCGTACTGGGACCCGAAAGCGCGGGGGGCAATTTTCGGCCTGACGCGTGATACCGGGATCAAAGAGATTGTCACCGCCGGTTTGCAATCGGTCTGCTATCAAACCCTGGATCTGCTTGTGGCCATGCGTCAGGACGGCGCCGCTGCGCCAAGTGCGTTGCGTGTTGATGGCGGCATGGTCGAAAATAATTGGCTGATGCAGTTCCTCGCCAATATTCTTGGTGTGACTGTCGAGCGCCCGCAGGTTACCGAAACCACGGCGTTGGGCGTGGCATATTTGGCAGGTTTGCAGGCGGGCGTGTACAACAGCCTGGAAGAAATTGCTGAACACTGGAATTGTCAGCAGCGTTTCGCCTCGACAATCAGCCTCGAACACCGTGAACGCTTGTATAAAGGTTGGCTGGACGCGGTCGGCCGTGTGCGCAGCGAGCCCCTTTGACTGAGTGGATGAGCCAAGCATGGACAAACACCGCTGATGACACGTTCTGCCGTTCGCCTCGGCTGGGCGTTGGGTTTGCTGCTAAGCAGCGCTGCGTATGCTGATGTGGCCCCGGAGAAACTGGTTATCGCGGGTGACGTCTGGTGTCCGATCAACTGCCCTGAAGATGCCGAACAGCCCGGACTGTTTGTCGAGTTGGCGCAGCAGATTTTTGCCGAATCCGGAATTCAAGTCGAATACCGGGTGATCAACTGGGCCCGTGCCGTGCATGACACGCGTCGCGGTAAGCTCAATGCGCTGATTGGTGCGGGCGTTGAAGATGCGCCCGGCTTTGTGTTCACCGCAACCGCCCCCGGCATTTCTCAAATGTGCTTTTTCTCCCGCCCCGGCAATGCCTGGCGTTATGGCGGTGTCGAGTCATTGGCGTCGATTTCGTTCGGCGCCATCAACAGCTACAGCTACGGCGCTGAGCTGGACAGCTATATCCATAGCCATCAGCAAGACTCGCGCAGGGTTCAACTCGCTTCGGGTGACAACGCCTTGGCCATCAATGTCGATAAAGTGCGTATGGGCCGTATCGATGCCACGATTGAGAACAGTTGGGTCATGGCGTATTACCTCAGTCACAAGGCTGCAGATGAGCAACTGCAAGAGGTCGGTTGTCGGACAGGTTCGCTGCCCATTTATCTGGCATTTTCGCCGGCCCTGGAGTCCAGCAAGCGCTACCGTGATATTTTTGAAGCCGGTTTACAGCGTTTCCAGCGCGACGGTCGTATGACTCGTTTGTTGTCGCGCTACGGATTGCAGCCGCCGAGTGCGCACCTTCCGCGCTGAAAGCCCTTTGCCGTATGACGGAGTTACCGATGTATCAACTAACTGACTTGCTTCACCTCATGGCCCGTCTGCGCGACCCGCAGCATGGTTGCCCGTGGGATTTGCAGCAGTCGTACACAAGCATTGTGCCGCACACCCTTGAAGAAGCTTATGAAGTCGCAGATGCGATTGAGTCGGCTGACTTCGAGCACTTGCCCGGCGAGTTGGGTGATCTGCTGTTTCAGGTGGTTTATTACTGCCAGTTGGCAGGCGAAGAAGGGCGCTTTGGCTTTGCCGATGTCGTCGACTCGATTACCCGCAAGCTGGTGCGTCGTCATCCGCATGTGTTCCCCGATGGCGATCTGTATGCCACACCTGGCTTGGTGACGTTAAGCGACGCTGAGGTGAAACAGCGCTGGGAGCAGATCAAGGCCGAGGAGCGCGCCGAGCGTGCCAGTGAGCCGCAACAGCTCTCATTGCTCGATGACGTGCCAGCGGCAATGCCTGCGCTAACCCGCGCAGCTAAACTGCAAAAGCGCGCGGCGCAGGTGGGTTTCGACTGGCCCGAGGCATTGCCTGTGGTGGATAAGGTGCGCGAGGAGCTGGATGAAGTACTGGAGGCAATGAGCGAAAATGATCCGGATGCGATTGCCGAAGAGATAGGCGATTTGCTTTTTGTCGTGACCAACCTGGCCCGACACCTTAAAGTTGAGCCTGAGTCGGCATTGCGTGCTGCCAACAACAAGTTCGAGAGACGCTTTCGTTTCATCGAACAGGCATTGCGCGAAACCGGCCGTGCCATTGAAAATTGCGATCTGGAAGAGTTGGATGCACTTTGGGGCGAGGCCAAGAAACTCGAAAAGCTGGGTTCTGCCTCCGCTTGTTAAGTTGAATTTTGCAGGTGCGCGTGGCGAGTCACTGCGCATCAAATGATTGTGAGTATGGGAAGGTTATGGCTCTATCACTACGCGACCAGTTGCTCAAAGCCGGTCTGGTCAATGAGAAGCAGGCCAAGCAGGTCAGCAAACAGCAGCAAAAGCAAAAGCGCATGGAGCATAAAGGTCAGGTAGAAAAAGACCAGACTCAGCAGCTCGCCGCCCAGCAGGCTGCAGCCGAAAAGCTGGCTCGCGATCAGGAGCTGAGTCGCCAGCAGAAAGAAAAGGCCGAGCAGAAGGCCAAGGCCGCGCAGGTCAAACAATTGATCGAAGTGTCGCGCCTGCCGAAGCTGACAACCGAGGACTATTACAATTTTGTTGATAACAAAAAGGTAAAACGTATTTCGGTAAATGAACTGATGCGCAACAAGCTCAGCAGCGGCTCGCTGGCTATCGTCACCCATGGTGGCGGCTATGAAGTGATCCCGCGCGAAGCCGCCCTGAAAATTCAGGAGCGCGACCCGCACCGCATCATCCTGCTCAACACCCCAACCGAAGCACCGGACGCCGATGATCCGTACGCGGCCTATCAAGTCCCGGATGACCTGATGTGGTGACCCTGCGCTAAATCAGCGTTTGAGGTTAAAACACCCCGCACGAATTTCAATTTCGTGCGGGGTGTTTTTTTAGGGGGGACACCGCTTGCGGCAGTGATTTTATGCGCAAGGTGGCTCTGCCAGTCATTAGTATTGAAAGCTGATGGTAGTTATTTTTCCATCCGGAAAAGCAGCTTTAATGCGGGCTGAATAACGTATTAGCTATATGTTTCGACGGCTCAGTGTCTTGTATCAGCGGTTGCTGATCCTGCCTCAGGCTTTGTAGATCAGGATGTCTACGTCACTTACTGTATGGAAGCTTTATGAGTGCTAATGCAGGCCAGGATGTTGAATATAAAAACGATGAAATTGATTTAGTCACCCTGGTCCGGGATCTATGGAAACAACGCCTGATCATTCTCGGTGTTATGGGGTTGGGTGGGTTGGCTGCGGTTGCTTATGTACAGATAGCCACGCCTTATTATCAGACGCAGAGTGTGCTTAAAGCTGCGTCCCCTCAAAAGCTTCGATCAACTCAATCTCACCGGTGTACATGAAATTGATCGCGATCAAGTGCTCAAGCGTATTGGTGGAGCGCTAGAGTCATATTCCACGCGCTATGCCTTTTTCCAGGAAAACCCTGGGCTTTTCAAAGCGGTTGAGCGGCCAGGTGAGTCGCTGGAGCAGGCTTTTCAGCAGTTGAATAAAACTGCATTTACGATACTTAAACCGGATTTAAAAAAGCCTGACTCGTTGTTCAACTATGTGGGCTTGAGTTTTGTCTACCCACAAGGTGTGGATGGGCCGGCTGTGGTCAATGGCATGATCAGCTTTGCAACCGCCGATGTGCGTAAGCGCATTGCCTCGGAGATTAATACGCTGATCGCAAACCGCCTGAATAAGCTACAAAGTAAAATCGTCTCTGCGCGAAAAGGCTATGAAACAACCAAGCAGTCGAAGGTTGCCCAGCTATTGGAGGCTGACAGCATCATGCGCGCCAATCTGAATGATGAATTGGCAAGCGTGCGTCAGGAGTTAAGTCTCAAGCGTGAGAATCGTATCAAGCAGCTCAGCGAAGCCATCATGATCGCTGAGAAGCTGGGCATACATAAACCTGCCACGCCTTCATCCATGGGCGATGAAAGTCATCAGTCGCAGGGCAATACGATCCGCACCGAAGTCAATAATCAACGGATTCCGTTGTATTTCATGGGTACAGAAGCCCTTAGCGCTGAGCGTGAAGCATTGAGCCTGCGTGAATCCGATGATTTTACCGGGGAGCGTATTGGTGAGATTGAGATGAAGTTGCGGATGCTCAAGGAAAACCGTCAGGTTGAGGCGCTGCTAAAGCGTGATAATGATGATCTGTTCCTGGAGAAGCTGGCTAAGTGGAACGAGGAAATCTCATTCCTAACTGAATTGAAACCTGAATTGCTGCTGCAAGACTTGGTCATTGTTGACCAGCCAGCCATCGAGCCGCTTGCACCGATCAAGCCCAAGAAACTGTTGATCGTCACGTTGGGGTTAGTGTTAGGGGCGTTTTTGGGCGGTTTCATTGCGCTGATAAGGGTGATGATGGCAAACACCGCCGCTAGCCGAACACCCAGATAGTGCTTTTTGCGGGTATCACACCATTTCAGATTCAAGTTTCAGGCATTAAAAAACCGGGCAATGCCCGGTTTTTTAATGTGCCAAAGATTATTTGCCTTTGACCGTTTTGCCTTCAACTGTGCCTTCTTGCAGCATGATCTGGTATTCCTTGCCGTCTTTCTCAACCTGGTTGAGTGCGACCAGCAGATAGCCCCAGTCTTTGGCAAACCACAAGGTGGTTTTGCGCTTGCTTTGAGTCGGGTCACGCACGCGTTCAACCTTGATCGCGTCGATCATGCCAGCCTTGGTATTCACGGGCTCCTGACCCAGAACGCGGAAGTCATAGGTTTCAACTTCGTCGCCGTCGACCACCTGGTAACTCATGGTCTTTTTGCCTTCAGCAACGTCATTTTGCAGGACGATCTGATAGGTCGACTTATCAAGCAGGCCAGCATTGAGCGGCAGTTTGATCGGGTCGCCACGATCTGAGCCGGTGATTTGCTTGGCTTCCCAATTGAAGGTTTGTTCGATTTTCTTGCCTTTACCCAAGCCGCTGCGCTCGAAGGTGTATCTCAGCGGTTGGATTGCGGCCTCATCCATGCGAAAAGTGCTTTCCTCATTCAGGCTGGCCACCAGCATGGATGCATTGAAGCTGAGTTGCCAGGTGCCGTCATCGCGGGTTTTGAGGCTGCGCTCAGCCGAGCCGCTGATAGGCAGCTGCTTCCAGTCAGCGGTGTAGCTGGCAGAGAAAGGTTTCAGCTCACCAGCAAACACCGAGGTGCTGAAAAGTGCGAGGGCGAACAGTAAGGCTCGACGCATGTTGTCTCCTAGGTTCGAATCTGGTGGCCGCTGGCAGGCAGTGGCTGATCATCAAGCATTACCCCTTGCGTGCCAAGGTGCAAGCGGCCTTGTGCAAACCAACGAACTGCAAGCGGGTAAATTACATGCTCTTGTACGTGTACACGCTCTGCAAGGCTGGCCGGAGTGTCATCGGCATTAACCAGCAGTACTGATTGTAAGACCAATGGGCCGCCATCGAGTTCCTCGGTCACAAAGTGAACGCTGCAGCCGTGCTCGCCGTCCCCGGCTTCAAGCGCGCGCTGATGCGTGTGCAACCCTTTGTATTTGGGCAACAGAGAAGGGTGGATGTTGAGCAATCGGCCTTGATAGTGACGCACGAAACCGCTGGTAAGTATCCGCATGAAACCGGCCAGAACCAGTAGATCCGGGCTGTTTTGATCGATCAGTTCGATCAGGGCGGCGTCAAAGGCTTCGCGGTCGGCAAACTGGCGGTGATCCAGCGAGAAAGCGGGGATTCCCGCCGCCTTCGCTCGCTCCAGGCCGTATGCATCAGCGCGGTTGGAGATAACCGCGCTGATTCGGGCTGGGTTGTCACCTGTTTGGATGTCATCAATCAGGGCCTGCAAGTTGCTGCCAGACCCTGATATCAGTACGACTACATTACAGGTACTTGGCATCAATGACTTTTCAGGTTGTTCAGAACAACGCGCTCAGCGCCTTCAGCTGCGGTGCTGATCTGGCCGATCACCCAAGGTTGCTCGCCTTCAGCGCGCAGGGTGTTGAGTGCGGTTTCAACCTGATCCTGCGCTACGCAGATGACCATACCAACGCCGCAGTTGAGTACGCGGTGCATCTCGTGCTCGTCGACGTTGCCTTGCTCTTGCAGCCAGTCGAATACCGCTGGGCGATTCCAGCTGGCGATATCGATGATTGCCTGAGCACCTTCCGGCAGAACGCGTGGAATGTTGTCGAGCAGGCCGCCACCGGTGATGTGGGCCATGGCTTTGACCGCGCCAGTGTCTTTGATCAGTTTGAGCAGTTGCTTGACGTAGATGCGCGTCGGCGCCATCAGCAGTTCAGTCAGCGGTTTGCCATCGAGTTGGATGTTTTCGATGTCGGCACCAGCCACTTCGATGATCTTGCGAATCAGCGAGTAGCCGTTCGAGTGCGGGCCGGAAGACGGCAGGGCAATCAGCGCATCGCCAGTCGCGACTTTCGAACCGTCGATAATTTCAGCTTTCTCGACAACACCGACGCAGAAACCGGCCAGATCGTAGTCTTCGCCTTCGTACATGCCAGGCATTTCAGCCGTTTCGCCGCCAACCAGCGAGCAACCCGCCAGTTCACAGCCTGCGCCAATGCCGGTAACTACTTGCGCGGCAACGTCAACATTGAGCTTGCCGGTGGCGTAGTAGTCGAGGAAAAACAGAGGTTCGGCGCCACATACCACCAAGTCGTTGACGCACATGGCGACCAGATCCTGGCCAATGCTGTCGTGCTTGTTGAGGTTCAGTGCCAGGCGTAGCTTGGTGCCCACGCCGTCAGTGCCCGAAACCAGCACCGGTTGCTTGTAGCCAGCCGGGATCTCGCAAAGGGCGCCAAAGCCGCCCAAGCCACCCATGACTTCCGGACGAGCAGTGCGCTTGGCGACACTTTTGATGCGTTCAACCAGGGCTTCGCCTGCGTCGATGTCTACACCTGCGTCCTTGTAGCTGATGGAGGGTTGCTTGCTCATAGATCCAGGCCTTTAAAGGAAAATACGGATAAGCTCAGGCAGCAGATGCTACCGCTCTTCGAGGCGCGCGATTTTATCAGGCTTGCCCCCTAGCGGCCACCCACGCGCAGCTATGGTTGCCAGCGGGCGAGTGGTTGTTTTAGCTTTAGCCTGCATATCGTCGGGCAAAATGTTAATTTTAGTCGCTAACGTTACTTCTGCAGACTCGAACAAAAAGCCGTTGTGAGGGTCAATCAGCAGCCCAGATACTGTTTTTAGTTTTATCGGCGCGCCAAGTGCCAAAAATCATGGAGTCCTTGAAAAGGTCACGAGCGACGGATTGTAAAGCAGGCGGTTGCGATTCATGCCCATGCCAATGTGCAGATTGAGCCGCTCTTGTTGCGGCGCAGGCCAACATCCCACGCAGTACTTTTTCACGGGTTCCCAACTATCCTCTATTACGGTGTGATACCCGTGACCCGCCAATTGAGAGCCTTATTCATGCGACTGACTGCCCGCTTGCTCCTTCTGAGTTGTTCGCTGTTCAGCCTGACAGGTGTTGCTGCAACGGTGACCGACCTCTATCAGGTCCTTGAGCCGGTTAGTAGCCAGCAGCCTGCCGAGCGCGATGAAGCCATCGGTCGTGCTTTCGATACGCTGGTTCTGCGCTTGACCGGCCAGGCCGATGCCGCGCAGAAACCGGCTCTGGCGGAGCTGCAGAAAGACCCGCAGCAAATTATCAGCCGTTACGGTTATGAGGGCAGCAACCTGCAGGTCGATTTCGACCCGGTCAGTACCGACCGAGAATTGCGTCAGGCCGGCCTCTCGCTGTGGGGCAGTAACCGTCCGCTGATTCTGATCTGGTGGCTCAATCAGGACGAATACGGCAATACCCTGGTCGGCGACGGCATAGAGAGCGCCGAAACGATTCGCCAGTCCGCCCAGCATCGCGGTTTGCCGGTACGCATGCCGCTGGCTGACTTGAGCGAGCAACTGGTGGCAACGCCTGAAAACCTCGCGGCCAGTCAGCCCGATGCCTTAGAGCCGATCTCCGAGCGCTACGGTGCCGATTCTCTGCTGGCGGTGACCGCGACGCAAAGTGCCGACAAGTGGAGCGCCGAATGGAGCCTTTGGGTCGGTACTGAGCGTGAGCAGGGCAATGCCAGCGGGCAAGACCTCGCGTCGCTAAGCGATGCTGTGCTGCTCGAAGTCAGTCAGCGTCTGGCCAAACGCTATGCAGTGGCTGCCAGTGCTTCGAGCTCGCTGACAGTTGAGATATCAGGTGCCAATCTTTCACGTTATGCCGAACTGCAACAGGCACTTGAGCCTTTCGACGCCACGTTGAGCAAGGTTGAAGGCGATCGTTTGATCTACCGGGTCAAGGCCAATGCCGATCAACTTCGCGCTCAACTGGGCCTGCTCAATTTGCGCGAAGTCTCTGCGGGCGAAGTGGCTCCCGAGACGCAAGAGCCGTCGCAAGATCCCACTGAACAGGGTCAACCAGAAGCGCCGGCACCGCAAATTGTGCCGCGCTCCGATGTGCTGCGCTTTAGTTGGTAAGTCGTTTCCAGCTTATTCACTGTTTTCAGTGATGACTCTCCAAAACCGCCAGAAAGCCTCTGGCGGTTTGTTTCTTTTATAGTCGTATGATCTTTTTTCTTAATACTCGGTTGAGGCGCTTGCATGAAGGAATCAACACGTTGGCTATGGTTGGCTGGGCTGCTACTGACGGCTTGGCTGGTGTACTTGCTGCTGCCGATCCTGTCGCCGTTTGTCGTCGGCATGTTTATCGCCTACCTCGGCGATCCGCTGGTCGACCGGTTCGAACGCTGGGGAATGTCCCGTACCTGGGGCGTAGTTGTGGTATTTGCGCTGATCACGCTGGTCACGATGGTGGCGCTTTTAGTGCTGATTCCGCTTCTGGGCAAGCAGCTAATGCGCCTTTACGAGCTGCTTCCCGAGATAATTGACTGGGTTCAGCACAGTGCACTGCCGTGGTTGCAGCTTAAAATGGGGCTATCCGATGATTTCTGGCAGTTCGACAAACTGAAGCAGGCGCTGTCGGGCAATCTTGGCAAGACCACCGATTTCGTTGGGCTGATCGTGTCGAAAGTCACTGCCTCAAGCGTGGCGGTGGTCGCCTGGCTGGCAAACCTGTTCCTGATTCCGGTGGTAGGTTTTTATCTACTGCGTGACTGGGATGTGATGATGGCAAAGCTGCGCGGCATGCTGCCACGCTCCAGCGAGAAGCGCATAGTTGGCTTGATGGGCGAGTGTCACGAAGTGCTCGGCGCTTTCTTGCGCGGCCAGTTAATGGTCATGGTAGCGCTGGGTACCATCTATGCGATCGGCCTGATGAGCATCGGCCTGGAGCTTGGCTTGCTGATCGGCCTGCTCGCCGGTCTTGCCAGTATCGTGCCTTATCTGGGCGTTGCAGTCGGCGTGAGCGCGGCAATGGCCGCCGGGTTATTCCAGTTTGGGGTTGATCTCTATCCGCTGCTGGCAATCGCGGGCGTGTTCATTGTCGGGCAAATGCTGGAGGGCATGCTGCTCACACCTTGGCTGGTGGGTGACCGTATCGGTCTGCATCCGGTGGCGGTCATTTTCGCAATTATGGCTGGTGGCCAGCTCTTTGGTTTCACCGGCGTACTTTTAGCCCTGCCGGCAGCAGCCGTTATCATGGTTTTGCTACGCCATGCCCATGTCTTTTATAAGCACTCACGCGCCTATGGAGTTGAAGAAGTGGGTGAATGACTCGATGACTCAGCACTTTGCCTCTATTGAGACAATGCCTCCTTGATCGAGCGAGCTGAATGGTAAGACTTCATGATGCTTGGCCGGCCTGTCGCGGCAGTGTCGGCTAATGAGATGTTCCGACAGGCCGTGCATGCGTGTGCCCGGCAGGAGGCTGGAGCACATCAGACAACAGGCTTTTTAAGGGCAAACGGTAAGTGAAGTAGGCCGCAGCCCTAGCGAATCCATCGCCCGTTAAATAACTGGCAGGGCTGAATCCAATCGTTCAAATCAATATTCTCAAGGCTTAATGCTGCCCATGAGTCGCTTGAATCGTAATACGCTGCTGGCCTGTTTGCTGATTACGCTCTGGGCCGTCTCTATGTTGGTAGCCTATTGGTGGTACGAGGCGCGTTATCTGCGCAGCTTCAATGAGCAGGCTGAGTTGTTTGACGGCGATCAGTTACACCTGCCCGATGAACTGGTCGGTATGAATTCGATCCGACTGGTGCATTTTTGGGATCCGTCCTGTCCATGCAATGCCGGTAATCAGCAGCAACTGACGGAATTGATCAGCCGTTTCGGCCCAAAGGGTGTGAGCTTTTTCGCGGTACGAGCGCCTGGCAGTCAGGGTCAGCTGCCTGATACGTTATCTGCTGTGCAGAACATAGCCAGCGTGTCCTGGAGTGACAAAATCCCAGCCAGCCCCGCCGTGGCGATATGGGACAGTTCAGGCAAGCTTTCCTATTTTGGACCCTACAGTGAAGGGGCTACCTGTACCTCCGGCAACAGCTTTATAGAGCCCATCCTTGAGGCGTTAAGTGCTGGATTGCCAGTAAGCGCCAGTAACATGCTGGCGGTAAGCTGCTTCTGCGATTGGGCGCGCGACTGACTGGCGGAAGTCGATACGTTTTTGTGAAATTCTTCTCAAATATGAATTCAATTTGCCGATATAGCGATTGCGGGGTGTTAGCAACCTGCGCAGGTTAAAGGCTGCCTGCAGCGATTAACTATTGCTTCTTCCCTGAATTCAACACCCACTTTTGAGCGTCTCGCGATGTCCACCAGCGACCAATACCTCCAACAGCATTTCCGCAAAGCAGATCGCATCATGTTAGGTGTGCTCTGGCTGATGTTTGTGTACTCGCTCTGCCTCGCTCTTTGGCATGACACTTGGGGGCAGGCTTTATTTGTCGGCGGTAGTACGGCTGTTGTGATGAGCGTACTGAACCAGCTGATCAGTGGTCAGCGCCTGCTGCGTTGTGCGATGGGCGCCGCCTACATGGTTATGGCAGCCCTGCACATCAATCAGGCAGGCGGCATGCTGGAAATGCATTTCAGCATCTTTGTGTTGCTGGCTTTCCTGGTGTACTACCGCGACTGGTTGCCCATTGTGGTTGCCGCGTTGGTGATTGCTGTGCATCACATCAGTTTTTTTGCCCTGCAAATGCAAGGTGTTGATGTAATCGTTTTGACTAGTGGCAGTTGGCCAATCATCTTCCTCCATGCGCTGTATGTGATTGCAGAAAGCTCGATCCTGATTTATCTGGCAGTGCAGGCCAACGCGGAGGCTGTTGAAAGTGCTGCGTTGATGCAAGCTGCCGAAAAATTGACTGAGAACAGTGATGAGGTTGATCTTAGCTATCGCAGCAATGCTCAGGGTAAAGTCAGCCAGGGTTTTAACCAATTTCTGGGTACGCTTGAGGAGTTGGTCAGTGAAGTAATCAAAGATACGCATAGCCTTAAAAAAATGGGCGATAGTCTACTGCTAGCGACGGGGCACTTGAGCACGGGCGCGGAGCAACAGCAGGGCGAGATTATCTACATGAGCTCAGCCATGCTGCAGATGAGTACGGCTATTGACGAAGTTGCTGAACATGCTGATAGCGCCGCAACGGCCGCACAAAATGCTAATCAGCAAGCCGCTGAAGGTAGCCAATCGGTCAATCAGGTGCGTTTAAAAATCGACAACCTGGCCGCACAAATCGACATCACTGAAGTCGAAGTCCAAGCGCTGGCCAAACAGTCCGAGCAAATTGGTAAGGTACTGGAAGTTATTCGCTCAATTGCAGATCAGACAAACTTACTTGCCCTGAACGCAGCGATTGAGGCTGCCCGTGCTGGCGAACATGGCCGTGGGTTTGCTGTCGTGGCTGACGAGGTGCGCAATCTGGCGCAGAAAACTGCGTTGTCTACTGCTGAAATCCAACAGATCATCAGCGATCTTCAGCAAGGCAGTCGCAATGCAGCGGCCGCGATGGAAGAGAGCCGAGACAACGTGCGCGTCTGCGTGACAGACACGCAGGCAACAGCTGAAATGCTCGGCGTCGTAGCCAAAGACATCAATGCCATCACTCAAATGAACGAGCTGATTGCCGCCGCGACCCACGAGCAAGCGGCGACCAGTGCAGAAGTCAGTCAGCACCTGCATAGCGTGCAGCAAGTCGCCGAGCAAACGCTTGATGATGCGAAAAAACTCAATGAAGATGGCCGGCACCTCAGCCAGCTAGCCGAGCGTTTAAGCAAGTTGAGCAGTCGCTTCCGTACTGACCGCTAACGCTTGGCCGTCGCGCCCTTGCGGAGTTCTGCATTTGCTGCGCCGAAAAAGCGGGTGTCAGAGCGGATGTCATGATGCGCAGTGCAGCGCGTCGTCATTGTATGCAGCACCCCCGGTTCGAGGTGCTGCTGGTTCAGAGTTACTGTTGAATCTGAGCCGAAAACCAAGCGTATTTTGGTTCAGGTCGGTGCCATTCTCAAAGCCTAAGCCTTTGAATCAAGCTGAAAAATTCAGCAATGACACAGCCCTCCGAAGCCTATAAACTTTGACTACTTTATGGAGAGCCTGCTGGCGATTCTGAGGAACCGCCAAAACCCGCATGAACCCAATTCAGCTGCCACTCGGTGTGCGTCTGCGTGATGACGCCACCTTTGCCAACTACTATCCCGGAGCTAACGCTGCGGCGCTAGGCTATGTCGAGCGTCTTTGTGAGGCTGAAGCCGGCTGGGCGGAAAGTCTTATCTATCTCTGGGGGCATAACGGTGTTGGCCGTAGCCACTTGCTCCAGGCTGCATGCCTGCGTTTCGAGCAGCGTGGTGAGTTGGCGGTGTATCTGCCGTTCAGTCAGGTTGATGACTTCAACCCGTCGCTCCTCGACAACCTTGAGCGTTGCGAGTTGGTGTGCCTTGATGATCTGGAGTGTGTGGTTGGGCGTAGGGATTGGGAAGAGGCGCTGTTCCATCTGTTCAATCGCCTGCGCGACAGTGGCCGCAAGTTGCTGCTGGCCGCGAACAGTTCGCCGCGTGAACTGGCTGTCAAACTACCCGATCTGAAATCCCGCCTGACTCTGGCGCTGGTATTCCAGCTGCAAGGGCTCTCGGATGAAGACAAGCTGCGCGCTCTGCAGTTGCGTGCATCGCGCCGAGGGCTGCACCTGAGTGATGAAGTAGGGCGCTTCATTCTCACGCGTGGCGAGCGCAGCATGAACTCGCTGTTCGATCTGCTCGAGCGCCTGGACCATGCTTCCCTTCAAGCCCAGCGCAAGCTGACAATTCCGTTCCTAAAAGAAACCCTCGGCTGGTAAAAATCTGTTTTCTGGCGGCTGCGCTTGGTCATGCTGCGTTGGATTAGCGTTCGGAACGCTCACTTACATGAGTAAGCTTCGCGCCCCGCCCACGAATCCGCCTTGCCTGACCTACGCTCGCCCCGCCAGAAAAGCAGATTTTCCCCGTCACAAAACCCCGTAGGGCTTTGGAGCGGAAAGGCTTTTGGTTAAGAGCTATACGGCAGAGCGGTGTGATTTTTTGGTGGGGGCGCAGCACTCGCGCCATCTTTGCGCCATGCTGCGTTGGATTAGCGTTCGGAACGCTCACTTACATGAATAAGCTTCGCGACCCGACCACGAATCCGCCTTGCCTGGCCTGCGCTCGCCTCGCCAGAAAAGCAGATTTTCCCCGTCACAAAACCCCGTAGGGCTGGATAGCGGGAGGGCTGTTGGTTGAGAGCTATGAAGCAGAGCAGGGCGGGCTTCGGGGGAAATGGCTTGGGGATGAGATAACGATAAACGACAGTGGCCTTTCCGCATTAAGCAACGAGCGCGAAAACTTCAATAGCCCACGCTCTGCTTCTAACCAAAGCCTCTGCCCTTAATTAAGCTTCCCGCTTCACGCGGTCTTCGGGTGAGCCTCTGTGTAGGTGCGAGCGGTGGGAGTGCAAGGCAAAAAGCTGTTCAAACGCGGAGTTTACGTAAAGTAAATGAGCATTTTGAGCAGCTTTTTAACGCCGCAATCGCGCCGCGCAGCCCTTCACAGTGGCTCCTAAATCACTCACCAGAAAGTTTGCGATCTTGTTGAAATTTCCAGCGGGTGTATAGAAGGGCGCTGCAAAAGAGGCTGAAGCTGATGATGGTTTCCAGCACGCCAAACACGGCCCTGCTTGGGTCGATTGCCGCGAGGATTCCCTGAATGAAGTACAGGTTTATCACGAAGCAGGTCCACGCATGACCGCGTGCATGGCCAAGAAACATACCGGGCGCGAGCAGCAGCAATGGCAGTAACTGGATGCACATGACCACCCAGGTGCGGGCGCCGTGTAGATCAGCGAAACCCAGGTTCCACACTGCGATGAGCAGCGCCAATGCTACGAACAGCACGAGGCTGACGATGCGGCTGGCTTGCACACGTGGCTGTAGCCACTCAAGGCTCGGCAGTGGTTTTTTCGCTTTAGCCACGACCGGCCTCCAGTTTGATTGCGGTACGGGCTATACGCTCACCCAGTGCGCGGCACAGGGTTTTCTCGTGTTCATCCAGCGCGCGCTTACCATCTGCTCCAGCATAGTGGCTCGGGCCATACGGTGTGCCGCCGCCTTGGGTGTTGAGCAGGGCAGACTCACTGTAAGGCAGACCGGTTATCAGCATGCCGTGGTGGAGCAGCGGCAGCATCATCGACAGCAGAGTTGTTTCCTGGCCGCCGTGCAGGCTGGCGGTTGAGGTGAAAACCCCAGCAGGCTTGCCGACTAGTTCACCGGTTAGCCAAAGGCTGCTGGTGCCATCAAGGAAGTACTTGAGTGGCGCAGCCATGTTGCCAAAGCGCGTAGGGCTGCCGAGCACCAGAGCTGAGCAGTTTTTCAGGTCGTCGAGGCTTGCATACAGCGCGCCTTCTTCAGGAATTGCCGGAGCAACCGCTTCGCATTCGGTCGAGATTGCGGGCACGGTGCGCAAGCGGGCTTCCATGCCGGCTTTTTCGATGCCGCGGGCGATTAGCTTGGCCATCTCGCTGGTTGCGCCGTGGCGGCTGTAATACAGCACCAGTACGTAAGGTGTGCTCACGCTAGAATCTCCAGAACCCGCTCGGGCGGACGGCCGACAATGGCGCGATCACCGGCGATAAGAATCGGCCGCTCGATCAGCTTGGGATTGGCCGCCATGGCGTCAATCAACTGCTGTTCGGTGAGCGTGGCATCAGCCAAGTTAAGGGCTTTGTATTCTTCTTCGCCGGTTCGGAGCAGGCTGCGGGCCGGCATGTCGAGCTTGCGCAGCAGCGCTGTCAGTTCATCTGCGCTGGGCGGCGTTTCGAGATAGCGCACGATGGTCGGAGTCAGGCCGCGTTCTTCGAGTATCTGCAAGGCGCTGCGGGATTTGGAGCAGCGCGGGTTGTGATATAGCGTCAGATCGGTCATGAGAGGGCTCGCATGTTGCATCAGGTGGCGGCTATTCTAACCTCATGAGGGGTGTAAGTCTGAACACCTCGGCGCATTGCGTGTCTTAAACGCTATGGCTGTTGGCTAAGGAGAGGGCATGCTTCAGCGTTTTAAAAATTGGATCGAATTCTGGCGGTTTCTGATTCAGCGATTTCTGGCGGATCGGGGCGCCAATAATGCGGCTGCGCTGACCTACACCACGCTGTTTGCGGTGGTGCCGATGATGACCGTGACCTTCTCGATGCTTTCAACCGTGCCGGCGTTTCAGGGCATGAGCGAGCAAATACAAACATTCATTTTCCATAACTTCGTACCGTCCGCCGGCGAGATGGTGCAGGACTATCTGCGCGACTTCACTACCCAGGCCAGACAGCTGACGTGGGTAGGGGTGATTTTTCTAGCGGTCACGGCGTTCTTGATGCTGGTTACCATCGAGAAAACCTTCAACACCATTTGGCGCGTGCGTCAGCCACGGCGCGGGGTTTCGAGTTTTTTGCTGTATTGGGCGATCTTGAGTCTGGGGCCAATCCTGCTCGGCGCCGGGTTCGCGATCAGTACCTATGTGGGTTCGTTAGCGCTTCTTTCCGGACCTGACGCGCTGATCAACGCCGAGTTGCTCTGGCGCTTTATGCCGTTATTGTTTAGTACAGCGGCATTCACCTTGCTTTACGCCACAGTGCCGAATGCGCGCGTGCCGTTGAAGCACGCTCTGATTGGCGGGCTGTTCACGGCAGTATTGTTTGAAGTGGCCAAGTCGCTGTTTGGTTTGTATGTGCGGATATTCCCGAGTTATCAGCTTATCTACGGGGCGTTCGCTACCGTGCCGTTGTTTTTGTTGTGGATTTACTTGTCCTGGCTGATTGTGCTGATCGGTGCAGAGTTGGTCTGCAACTTGTCATCCTCGTATCAGTGGCGCAAGTTGGCCATGCCCAAGCTGTTGGTTGTGCTCGGTATCCTGCGGGTTTTCCATGATCGTCAGCAGTCCGGCTTGAAGGTGCGTCTGCGTGATGTTCAGCGCCAAGGCTGGAATTTGCCCGAGCATGAATGGGAGGAGGCGTTGGAGTATCTGGAACGCCAGCATCTGGTTGCACCAATCGGGGCCGGGCGCTGGTTGTTGAGCCGCGATATCAATACCTACAGCATGAAACGCCTGATTAATCATAGCCCGTGGCCATTGCCGCGCCCGGAGCAGTTGCCGGAAAATCTCGACGAGCCTTGGTATCCGGCATTTCGTCAGGCATTGCTCAAGCTTGATGAGGAGCAGGGCCGTCTGTTTGATGACAGCCTGAGCAGCTGGTTACAAGGTGAGCCTCAAAGCACTACTGGGTAGCGCGTGACGCAAACAGTTTCGAGGTTCGCCGTTGGCAGCGGCAGTATTTTCTGGTGGTGCATGTTGTTCATTTGCAGCCAGACGTTCTCGCCTTCGACAAATTGCCCGGTCGGCAGCCATAAACCATGATGCCAGGCGCTGTCTTGCGCCGGTGTGCTTTGCAAAATACCCGGATGGGTTTGTGCGCTGGGCGTGCGCCGCAGCCAGATGGGCTTGGGCAGCCCTTTTAGGTAGCGCAGCCCGAAGTGCATGCCCTCGGCGTTGATGTGACGCCAGCGCACCAGTGCCAGCGTCGGGATCACGCTGTCAGTCAGTAAAATGACCAGTTGGCCGACGCTGATCTTGGTCTTCTGCTCGGCGCTGCACAGCAGTCGGGCGCCGCCTGGGCTGGCATCCTGAATCAGTCCCGGAATTTTCAAAGGCCGCTGTTCTAACAGCTGCGCATGAATAGCCTGCAAACCGGCGACCAAATGGCAGGTCTGCTCGTGCTCAAGGCGTTGGTGGCGACGTTGTTGGCGGCCCAGCCAGTGCTGCTGAACCTCCTGAAGTAATGCGTGCTCTTTGCTGCTTTGCAGGGGGGAAGGCTCCTGCAAGGCGATTAACAGCGCGCCCAATTCAAAGCGACGCAAATATTCGACGCTGCCTTCTGGCGTTTGTGTGAGCGTCAGATAAGGCTGTGATTCGGTCAGATCAATTGTCGGGCCACTGGGTTCGTCTTCACGCTCCCAAGGCAATAGCACAGCATGTTGAGCTAACGGTGCGAGTGCGCTGAACAGCTCCAGACACTGGTTTTCGGCCAGATGGAAAGGGTTGCTCAGCGCGGCAAGCAGCATTTGCTGGTAGAGGCCGCGCAATGTATCGGCCGGAGTAGGTACGAATGCCGCCGCGATGGGATCGTCGAGGCACTGCTGATGCTCGCCAAGCCAGTAGATTATGTGACTGTCACGCCACAAGTTGGGATGCGGTTCCTGATACAGCTGGTGGTTACGCAGCATCTTCTGAGCAAGAAATTGCAGCGTCATGTACAGGCACCACGCTAGATGCGGGCGTGAAGGGTGCTTGCTCTGAAGTATCTGCAACAGCAGTCTTTTAAAGCCCGTAGCCAGTTCTTCGCAGAGTTGGATGAAGGCTTGGCCAAGCCGGGTTTGGCTTGAGTTCTGGCTGGAGTAGTGACGGAACGCGTCACTGAAACTTTGCAGTGCCCTTTGCCTTTCTAGTAAGGTCATCGGGCTGCGATTATGGCGGTGCAGTAAGCGCGTGATGCTGCTGAGGGCAGATTCAATCGGCATCTCCCGAGCTTGCGCCAGTTGCAGGCTAAGATCAGTCAATGAGTCGGCGTTTTGCTCACTTATCTCCGCCACTTCCAGACGCAAGGCATCGAGTGTCATGCCACCCCCGAGCGCACGAGGATCGAATGCATGGGTAATGCTTTCCAGACGTTTCTACGTTCATCCATAACGGTATTTGCTTGTCTTATTCTTATCGCCTGCAGCGACGATGTCGGGCTTGATCAACACGGTCAGAAGGTCGCGGCTGAACGTTTGCAAGGGCAGTGGCTGGTTATTAATTATTGGGCCGAGTGGTGTGCACCTTGCCGCACCGAGATCCCCGAGCTTAATGCCTTGAGCAGTCAGCTGGCAAAGGAATCCGTGCAGGTCGTGGGGGTTAATTTTGATGCCTTGCGCGGTAAAGAGCTAGGTACGGCGAGTGATGCAATGGGTATCAAGTTCACGGTTCTTGAAGAAGACCCGGCGCCACGCTTCAAATTGCCGCGCGCCGAGGCATTACCTGTCACTTATATAGTCGACGATAAAGGCCAGATGCGCGAACGGCTACTGGGTGAGCAAACCGCTGCGGGTATTACCAAACGCCTGCAAGTACTGCGTGACGAGGGATAGGCTATGACGCAAATCTGTATGCATGGGTTTGTCAGCGGTCTTGTGCAGGGCGTTGGCTATCGCCAGGCAAGCGCTGAAAAGGCTGAAGAACTTGAGCTTAACGGCTGGACGCGTAACCTTGCGGATTCACGCGTAGAGGTTTTGTGCGAGGGCGAGCAGGACGCTGTCGAGGCGTTTGTTGAGTGGCTTAAGCAAGGGCCGCAAGCAGCCGAGGTCAGCGAGGTCAGCCTTACAGAGCAACCGCTGCAAGGCATTGCCGGTTTCATTGTGCGTCGATAATACCGAGACCGGCCCGCTGGATACGCGGGCCGTTGGCGTGTTTACAGCGATGCAGGGTCCGCAACCAGGCGGCCGGCATCCTGGGTCAGGGCTTTCAGAAAGCCTTCCTGAAGTTCAGGGTCGTTGCGAGTCAGTTCGATCAGGCTTTGTTCAAGCTCGCTGGCTTCTTCTTCCAATCCCAGCTCGGATAAGCGCTTCACCCGATGCACCCATTCAGCGGTGTCGTCGCCTTCGAGGTCGTCGTAGATCAGACGGTGCGCCTCATCCAGTTTGCCGCGCAGGGTATGGCTGACAGTCAGGCTGGCGTGCGCACTGGTATCACTCTGCTCGTCGGTGACGGTGAGCAGCAGTGTGCCAAGGCGAGCGCTGTCCTGATCGGCAAAGGGATTGTCGAGCAAGTTGATGCGCAAGATGCCGTTGCGGTCGGTGAGCAGTTCGTGATCCTTGCCGGCAGCGGTGACTGTGACCGGACGCTCGGCCCACGGCATGCTGGTGTACTCCATGCGCGTATCCAGACGTTGCTCGTCGATACTCGCCAGATTCTGCTGTGAGCGGCCATTGGATTCGGCATTGATGAACGGGTTGAGCCCGGCAAAGCCGTAGCTGATCCAGTCCTTGGTGACCGTATCCGGGAGGCTGCCCAGCAGCACCACATTCAATACGTTGGCGCCCACGCCGGCCACGACTGCAACCGCACCGAGAGGGATCTCGTACAGTTCGCGCCACGGTTGATAAGGCGTGTAGCGATCATAACGGCGGGTGACCTCGAAGGCGGTTACCTCAAAGGTTTTTTGTTCGTGCACACGCACGCGCCGTTGCGGCAAACCCAGTGTCTTGGGTTCGCCGGCATCGATTAGCAGGCTGTGATCGAGCAACTTACGCTCGATGCGTTCCTCGTGTTCGCTGCGTTGCGGGAGCTGGTTGGCACAGCCGCTGAGGAAGAGGGCGCAGCAGAGTGCTGCGCCGCCCAGGTGCAAGGTGTTTCGCTTGAGCATGATGACTCTTGGTAATGGTGCTGAAATCAGCGACTGATACGGGCCTGAATAAACGCCATGATGTCTGCGGCGGGGATCACCTGAGCCTCGGTTTCCGTGCGGCTCTTGTACTCCACGTTACCTTCGGCAAGGCTGCGGTCACTGACCACGATGCGATGCGGAATGCCGATCAGTTCCATGTCTGCGAATTTGATGCCCGGACTGGTCTTTTTGTCACGGTCATCGAGCAAAACTTCAAAGCCGGCTGCGGTGAGGTCTGCATAGAGCTTATCGGTTGCTTCGCGTACCACTTCGGTTTCGTAACGCAGTGGCACAAGCGCGATCTGGAACGGCGCCAGTGTGTCATTCCAGAGAATGCCGCGCTCGTCGAAGTTCTGCTCAATAGCCGCAGCGACCACGCGGGAAACACCGATGCCGTAGCAACCCATGGTCAGGGTAACGGGCTTGCCGTTCTCGCCCAGCACCTGGCAGTTGAGGGCCTGGCTGTACTTGGTGCCCAACTGGAAGATGTGGCCAACTTCGATGCCGCGCTTGATAACCAATGTGCCCTGGCCGTCCGGGCTCGGATCACCGGCCACCACGTTGCGCAGGTCGGCAACTTCCGGCAGCGGCAGATCGCGCTCCCAGTTAACGCCGAAGTAATGCTTGTCTTCGATGTTCGCACCGGCCGCGAAATCGCTCATCATCGCGACCGAGCGATCAATGATGCAGGTAATAGGCAGATTGACCGGGCCAAGGGAGCCTGGACCTGCACCAATCGCTGCACGAATTTCATCTTCATTGGCCATAACCAGCGGGCTGGCGACCTGCTCGAGGTTGGCGGCCTTGATTTCGTTAAGCTCATGATCGCCACGCACAATTAGCGCAACCAGCTTGCCTTCTTCGGCGCCATGCACGACCAGTGTCTTGATGGTTTTTTCGATGGCCAGATCAAAGCCTTCAACCAGAGCGCTGATGGTCTTGGTGTTCGGCGTATCGATCAGGCGCATGGCTTCGGTTGCAGCGCCGCGGCTGGTTTCGCGCGGAATGGCCTCGGCTTTCTCGATGTTGGCGGCGTAATCCGAGCTGTCGCTGAACGCGATGTTGTCTTCGCCGGAGTCTGCGAGTACATGGAATTCATGCGAGCCGGTGCCGCCGATCGAGCCGGTGTCGGCCTGTACCGGACGGAAATCAAGGCCCAGGCGGCTGAAGATGTTGCAGTAAGCCTGATGCATGCGGTCGTAGGTGACCTGCAGCGAAGCTTGGTCGGCGTGGAAAGAGTAGGCATCTTTCATGATGAACTCACGGCCACGCATCAGGCCAAAGCGCGGACGGATTTCGTCGCGAAATTTGGTCTGAATCTGGTACATGTTCAGCGGCAGCTGCTTGTAGCTGTTCAGCTCGTTACGCGCGAGGTCGGTAATCACCTCTTCGTGAGTTGGGCCTGCACAAAAATCACGGCCGTGACGGTCTTTCATGCGCAGCAATTCTGGGCCGTACTGTTCCCAGCGGCCAGACTCCTGCCACAGTTCGGCAGGCTGAATGCCTGGCATCAATACTTCCAGGGCGCCTGCTGCGTCCATTTCTTCGCGCACAATTTTCTCGACCTTGCGCAGGGTGCGCAGGCCCATCGGCAGCCATGTGTAGAGGCCGGAGGCAAGTTTGCGGATCATCCCGGCGCGGAGCATCAACTGGTGGCTGATAACAACGGCATCGCTAGGGGTTTCTTTCAGGGTCGAGAGCAGGAATTGACTGGTACGCATGATTGGCGGGTCTACCGATTGCAAAGACTTTATTAGGTCGGCATTGTACGGTGATGATTCGGTTGCGTATAGGATGCAGCTAATAGATGGCATAGGGAGGGGCGTGTGTTAACAGCACAAGAAGTACAAGACGTAATTCATGCCGGTTTGCCGATGGCGCAGGATCTGGATTTACGCATTGAGCGGCTGGATTCGGAAGGGGTGTTGGCGCGTGTGCCATTCAGCACCCGATTGGTGCGCCCCGGTGGCACTGTTTCAGGGCCAACCATGATGGCGCTGGCCGATGCGGCCATGTATGCCGTGGTGATGGGACGATTGGGGCGAGTCGAAATGGCAGTGACTTCTAATTTGAATATCAACTTTCTGGTCAAGCCTCAGCCAGTAGACTTATTGGCCGATGCACGCATCTTGCGCTTAAGTAAGCGTCAGGCAGTTTGTGAAGTTCTGCTTTACAGCGCTGGTAATGAAGGCGAATTAGTGGCGCATGTAACAGGGACTTATGCACTGCCGCTTTAATCCTGTTTAATTGCTGTTTGTTTAAATTTTGAGCAATAAAAAACCCGGCCGAAGCCGGGTTTTTTGTGTGCTGCTATTCAGTCAAGACTGAATTACATCACGTCCAGCGGGTAGTCCATGATGAAACGGAAATCGTTCACGTCAGCAGAGTAGAAGTCATTCTGTGCATCGTTGGCACGGTAGATCGCGCTACGGATACGGAACGACAGGTCTTTAGCTGCGCCGCTCTGGATCACGTATTTGGTTTCGAAGTCGAACTCGTGCTCTTTACCTTCTTCGCCAGCAACACCAGTGTCGATGTTGTCACCGTAGATGTAACGAGCCATGAAGCTCAGGCCTGGAACGCCGTATTCAGCCATGTTCAGGTCGTAGCGAGCCTGGTAAGACTGCTCGTCACGGCTTACGAAGTCAGAGTACTGAACCGAGTTGGCAACCCAGATGGTGCCGCCGCCGTCTACACCGTAGTTGTAGAGGGATGCATCACCAGTAGAACGCTGGTAAGCAACGGTGAAGGTGTGAGCGCCGATACCGTAAGCTGCTGCGATACTCCACAGGTCGTTATCGGTAGACAGACCGCCTTTACCGTCGTCAGTAGCGCCCAGCTCCTGGCCGTCACCCTTGGTGTGGTAACCGTTAACGTCGAAGTTGAGGTTCTGGCCTTCTGCGATCGGCAGGTTCCAGTTGACGTTCAGGTAAGTCTTTTTCCAGTAGTCTTCAACGTCAGAGTAGTGCAGGCCAGCGCTGAGGTTATCAGTGAAGGCGTAGTTTGCACCGTAGATGTTGGCTGCTTTCAGTTCGAAGGTGTCACGGTCAGTCGAAGTTTGGCTGCTCATTGCAGTGAAACGACCGCCAGACAGCTCAAGACCTTCGATTTCGTTGCTGACCAGGTAAGTACCGGTTGCAACTTCTGGCAGGATGCGGCTGTCGTCAGTGCTGAACACTGGGCTGCCAACAAACTGGCTACCGTATTTCAGGCCAGTGTTGGAAACGCGGAACTTGATAGCGCCACCAACTTCGGTCTGGGTTTTTTCAGCGCTGCCGTCGCTCGACTGATCGAACTGGCCAGTACCGAAACGGCCACGGCCGCTGTCCAGTGCCAGGCTGCTCAGAGTGTGAGCGTCAAAGCCTACACCGATGGTGCCTTGAGTGAAGCCAGATTCGAACAGGGTGCGCAGACCCCAGCCAGTTTCTTCGCGGTAGCCATTACCAGAGCCAGCAGTGTTGCTAGCGCCGTTGCGGAAGTCACGGTTCATGTACAGAACGCGGTTGAAGATGTCGAAGCTGCTGTCTTCGATAAAACCGTTCGATTCGGATTGGCTAGAGGCGAAAGCCATCTGCGTCGAGCCCGCGGCTACTGCCAGGGCGATTGTGCTCCACTTCATCACTTGCATCGTGACTGCTCCTTTGGTTTAGAAGAGTTGCGCTACCCAATTAATTGTTGTATGGGCGGCTCTTTCTTTTTGTGTCGGCGCTAAACTTATAACACGCGACTAATTATGGCGATACTTGCGTTGTTAACGTTGCGCTTTCTTCAGCTTGGTGTCGCAAATATAACTGAAGGGTGTCGCAATTCTATAGTTTCCCATGGGCTTTCTAAAGCACCCATTTCGGCTATTTTTATACTATTTACAAGTTGCTTTGCTAGTGGGAATGGCACCCGTCTGGCATTGCAGTGACAGAAAGCAAGAGTCGTGCACAAAATGCGCAGTTGCTCTAATAAATATTTGAAAACCTCAAATGCAGCCTGTTTTAGAGTGTCTCGATCACCGCTTGAGCCCTTTAATCCGGTGCTTTGCGCTGTATTTAACGGTGCAAAAAAAGTCCCGATGTGCAGCTGTTCGTGGGTGTCGCTATTTCTGATTTTAAAGTCAACTTATGCTGTTAAGTGGCCAGCAGGTAACATTTTTTGAGCTTTCAAGTGCTAAGTGGTAACAAAATGGTGCACGGGTTGCGCTTAAGTTGATGAAATTCGCCGTATTTTGGTGCGTCGGCGCCCTTCATGGAGTCTCGGATTTTCACTGCGCATCGGCGTGTAGCTGAGGCGAAGCGGGTAAACTTACGGCTTTGTCAGGTTCATTCTGCTGAATTGTTGTTGCAGTCTTATTGACGGCGCCGCACTTGGTCGGCTGAGCCGCTAGAATGATCACTATTAATGGCGATACCGGAGAAGTTTATGTTTGCCTTGGACTCACGACTGCAGCAAGACACTGTCTTGATCGGGGATTTTCCGCTGTGTCGGTTATTGCTGATGAATGATGCCAATTACCCTTGGTTTATTCTGGTGCCCAGGCGCGAAGAGGTCAGTGAGATATTTCAGCTCGACACGGCCGATCAGGCGCTGCTGTGGAATGAAACCAGCGAGCTGGCGGCTACCCTCAAGGACACCTTCGCCGCGGATAAAATGAATGTTGCGACGCTGGGTAACATGGTGGCGCAGTTGCACATGCACGTAATTGTTCGGCGTCGCGCTGATGCGGCGTGGCCTGCTCCTGTTTGGGGGAAGCATTCGGCAATACCCTACAGCGATGAGCAGATAGCCGCGATCACGGCCAAGTTGCGCGGCGTGCTGGCGGACGATTTCACGTTTGCCGAGGTGGCTAAGTGACGACTGAAGAACGTATCAATGAGCTTGAAAGCCGTCTGGCATTTCAGGATGACACTATCCAGGCGTTGAATGATGAGCTGGTTGCGCAGCAAAAGGTCTTGGAGCGTATGCGCTTGCAGCTGGAAATGCTTGCCAAGCGTCAGGAGGAGTTGAGTGCTGGCTCTGGTATTTCCCAGGACGACGCGCCACCGCCGCATTATTGAAATCTAATCAGTGTGTTTCGCTTGAGCATAAAAAAACCCGCAATTGCGGGTTTTTTTATGGCCAGTCTCGCTTAGCGGCGGGTTGGCAATGCTGCGATAACATCCTCAGCTTGCAGGCCTTTATCGCGCTGCATAACCGAGAACTCTACGCGCTGGCCTTCGACCAGAACGCGATGGCCTTCGCCGCGGATTGCGCGAAAGTGGACGAAAATATCATCGCCGGAGTCGCGCGAAATAAAGCCGAAACCTTTGGATGTATTGAACCACTTCACGGTGCCTGTTTCACGGTCGCCAGCAATAGCTGTTGATTTGCTGCTGGTGCGTGGTTGCAAGCGAATATTGATTATCAGGTGGAGCAAAACGCCCAGAGCGGCAATGGCAAGGCTGAAGAGAATTGCTGGCTGGCCGGCGATTTCTGTCAGCGGGGCCAGCAAAGCCAATGCTTGCAGCGCGGTGGCGAGAATTAACAGTACAGAGACTAGATTCTGCAATGCAGCACGGGAGCCCTGATGCCAGATTGGCAGTTGCGGAGCCAGAATCAGGTTGGTCATGGCAAAGAGGATCAGATACAGAGCGTCAGGATGTTGCAGCATTGATGGGGCGGTATTGCCCAGAGCGGGTACGAATGAAAGGAGTAACGCGGCGATACCTGTTACCAGGTGGACGATTTTAAGCATGTTGGTTCAGCTCACTTATAAGATACGGATCACTAGGAAGAGCGGATTCGCAGGTGTTGCCACAGAGAAGAAGGCTTGGAGAACGCGCGAAATCTGCCTATGCGTTGCCCGTAGAATGAGGGGCAGCGACACGCGGCGTATTTAACAGCAAAGCTTGGGGGTACTCAAATGTGTCGGGCTTTTTTGAGGGTTGATTTCACAGGTTTGCGGGTGTGGATGCGATGAGTGGTGGCCATTTGATGTGAAAAAGCCCGGCGGCGCCGGGCTTTTCGGGTGCAAGGCTTAGCTTGCCAGCAGGCTGCGCAGCATCCATGCGGTTTTCTCATGCACTTGCATGCGTTGAGTAAGCAGGTCGGCAGTCGGCTCATCGCTGACTTTATCCAGCAGCGGGAAAATACCGCGCGCTGTGCGGGTGACGGCTTCCTGACCTTCAACCAGCAACTTGATCATTTCCTCAGCGCTTGGCACGCCTTCCTCTTCTTTAATAGAAGACAAGCGCGCGTAGGCTGCATAAGTACCGGGAGCCGGGAAGCCCAAAGCGCGGATGCGCTCGGCAATATCGTCAACTGCCAGCGCCAATTCGGTGTACTGACCTTCGAACATCAGGTGCAGGGTGTTGAACATCGGGCCGGTGACGTTCCAGTGAAAATTATGGGTCTTCAGGTACAGGGTGTAAGTGTCAGCCAGCAGGCGGGACAGGCCTTCTGCAATGGCGGCACGATCCTGCTCGTTGATACCGATATTGATTTCCATGCCACTTCTCCTTTCACGTTGGGCGGGGCTGCTGCGTTCGTTAGCCCGAGGCTAGCACGCGAGCTGTTGCCGGATGATTTCAGCTTATGCCAGATACGTTATATGTAGAGGCTTCTTAGTCCGTTTTGGTTCAATCAGCTATCAAAATGATTGCACATAACGCCATGGCTGCACGCAATTTCTCTATTGTTAATGGTGCGCCAGGCGCTGTCGAGACCATTTATTGACGGGTACATTATTGGCATGTGACGGCTAGCAACGCTCGCGGCTGCAAGAGTTGTCCGAACGCTATATAATCTCGCCCTTTGCCACGGTTTATGCAGTGACGGGTAAACCAAGAACATCGCAGTACCTGCTTCGCGTCATCCTTTAACAGAGGTATAGAGCGTGGCAGTACCGCCAGATATAGCGCGCCGCGACGCTCGCGGCCCAACGAAATCAAGACTCAGAGAAGCGATTACTATCATGATGCGCAGCCACTATTGCGGCCAGTTGAACGAGAGCCTGGACGGTCAAGAAATCACCCTTTGCGGCTGGGTCCACCGTCGCCGCGACCATGGCGGAGTCATCTTCCTTGATATCCGTGATCGTGAAGGTCTGGCTCAGGTGGTTTTCGACCCTGACCGTGTCGAGACATTTGCCACCGCCGATAAGGTGCGCAGCGAATATGTCGTCAAGATCACCGGTAAGGTGCGTCTGCGTCCGGCGGGTGCGGTAAACCCGAACATGGCCTCTGGCGCAATCGAAGTGCTGGGTTATGACCTCGAGGTGCTCAATGAAGCCGAAACCCCGCCGTTCCCGCTGAACGAATACAGCGATGTGGGCGAAGAGACTCGTCTGCGCTATCGCTTCATCGATCTGCGTCGCCCGGAAATGGCCGCCAAGCTCAAGCTGCGTTCCAGCATCACCACCAGCATCCGTCGTTATCTGGATGAAAACGGCTTCCTTGACGTGGAAACGCCGATCCTGACCCGTGCAACTCCAGAAGGCGCACGTGACTATCTGGTGCCTAGCCGCACCCATGCTGGCAGCTTCTTCGCATTGCCGCAGTCGCCTCAGCTGTTCAAGCAGTTGCTGATGGTGGCTGGTTTCGACCGTTACTATCAGATCGCCAAGTGCTTCCGTGACGAAGACTTGCGCGCTGATCGTCAGCCGGAATTCACCCAGATCGACATCGAGACCAGCTTCCTCGACGAAACCGAGATCATGGGCATTACCGAGAAGATGGTGCGCCAGCTGTTCAAGGAAGTGCTGAACGTCGAGTTCGGCGATTTCCCGCACATGACCTTCGAAGAGGCCATGCGCCGTTACGGCTCCGATAAGCCGGACCTGCGTAACCCGATGGAACTGGTTGATGTGGCTGATCAGCTCAAGGACGTTGAATTCAAAGTATTCAGCGGCCCAGCCAACGATCCGAAGTGCCGTGTTGCGGCTCTGCGTGTGCCAGGCGGCGCGAGCATGCCGCGTAAGCAGATCGACGACTACACCAAGTTTGTCAGCATCTACGGTGCCCGCGGTCTGGCGTACATCAAGGTCAACGACCGTGCGGGCGGCGTTGAAGGTTTGCAGTCGCCTATCGTCAAGAACATCCCGCTGGAAAACCTCAATGTCATCCTTGATCGCGTTGGCGCGGTTGACGGCGACATCGTGTTCTTCGGCGCAGACAAAGCCAAGATCGTTTGCGAGGCGCTCGGTGCGCTGCGTATCAAGCTCGGCACCGACCTTGATCTGCTGACCTGCGAGTGGGCGCCGATGTGGGTTGTCGACTTCCCGATGTTCGAAGAGAACGAAGATGGCAGCTTCACCGCGCTGCATCACCCGTTCACCGCACCGAAGTGCACACCGGATGAGCTGCAGGCCAATCCGGCCACCGCGCTCTCGCGTGCCTACGACATGGTGCTCAATGGCACCGAGCTGGGTGGCGGTTCGATCCGTATTCACCGCAAGGAAATGCAGCAAGCGGTCTTCCGTCTGCTCGGCATTGAAGCGGCTGAACAGGAAGAGAAGTTCGGCTTCCTGCTCGACGCCCTGAAGTTCGGCGCGCCACCACACGGCGGCCTGGCATTTGGTCTGGATCGTCTGGTGATGCTGATGACCGGCGCCCAGTCGATTCGCGAAGTTATCGCCTTCCCGAAAACCCAGAGTGCTGCCTGCGTCATGACGCAAGCGCCGGGTGAAGTGGATAACAAGGCCCTGCGCGAGCTGCACATTCGTTTGCGCGAGCAGCCAAAGGCTGAGTAAAACCGCAACAAGACTGAGCGCCGGGTTTCCCGGCGTTCACAGGTAATAAGGTTGGAGTTGTTATGGCAGGTCATTCCAAGTGGGCGAACATCAAGCATCGCAAGGGTCGTCAAGACGCCAAGCGCGGCAAGATTTTCACCAAACTCATTCGTGAACTGACAGTTGCGGCCAGTCAGGGCGGTGGTATCCCTGCGGATAATCCACGTTTGCGGCTGGCCGTTGATAAAGCCCTGACGGCGAACATGACGCGAGACACGATTGATCGCGCCATTGCTCGTGGTGTTGGCTCAACCGATGGCGACAAGGTCGAGGAGCTCAGCTATGAAGGGTACGCGCCCAATGGCGTGGCCATCATCGTTGAAGCCATGACCGATAACCGCAATCGCACGGCCGCAGAGGTTCGCCATGCGTTCACCAAGTGCGGCGGCAACCTCGGTACCGATGGTTCGGTTGCTTACATGTTCGACCGCAAAGGGCAGATCAGCTTTGCTTCAGGCGTTGATGAAGAGGCATTGCTTGAGGCTGCGCTTGAGGCCGGTGCGGATGATGTGGTCACCAACGACGACGGTTCGGTGGATGTGTTCACCAGCTTTGCCGATTTTATCGCGGTGAGTGAGGCGTTAACGGCTGCTGGTTACAAGGCCGAAGAGTCTGAGGTGAGCATGATCCCGTCGATCTACTCAGAATTGACCGAGGTCGAGACGGCGCAGAAGGTGCTGAAACTCATCGATATGCTCGAAGATCTCGACGATGTGCAGAACGTCTACTCCAATGCTGATATTCCTGAAGAAGTTATGGTTCAGCTGGGTTGATGCAGCCGAAGAAGGACGCCGCAAGGCAGGTTTTGCCGAGTGCGCTTGTCGCTCGCGATGTTCTTCAGATGTTCCAAAGAATAAGGCCGGAGCTTGCTCCGGTTTTTTTTATCTGCGCAACAGCTGGGCTTAAGCTCTATAAAGAGTCCATCTGCATCGTCAGCAAGGAGTTCCACGTGGTTGGGTTGTTGCAGCGTGAGTGGTTTGGGAGTCGGGCGTGACGCTGATTCTTGGCATTGATCCGGGGTCGCGTATTACCGGTTACGGCATTGTCCGCGACACGGGGCGCACCTGTGAATACGTGGCGTCCGGCTGTATTCGCACCGGCAGCGGCCCGTTGCCCGAGCGACTGCAAATCGTTTTCCGTGGCGTGCGTGAAGTTATCGAAACATTCGGCCCGGTAACCATGGGCATCGAGCAAGTATTCATGGCGCGTAATGCCGACTCGGCGCTCAAGCTGGGCCAGGCGCGGGGCGCTGCGATTGTGGCGGGTGTCGAGGCAGGGCTGGACGTGGCTGAGTACACTGCCACTCAGGTCAAGCAGGCCGTTACGGGCAGCGGCGGGGCGGATAAAGAGCAAGTGCAAATGATGGTCATGCATTTGCTTAAACTGGTAAAAAAACCACAGATCGACGCCTCGGATGCGCTGGCGATTGCCTTGTGTCATGCGCATCATCGCCAGAGCCTTATCCCCCATGGTTTGGCGGGGGCCAAGCGCCGGGGCGGGCGTTTGCGCCTGTAATTGCGCGGCGTTGGTTGCTGTGCAATGGTGGGTTTAGATCAAATTTAAAGTATTCGCGCTCGGCGATAGCCTGAGCATGACTGAACATTCAAGGATGTAGCTGTGATTGGACGTTTGCGCGGCACCCTGGCGGAAAAGCAACCGCCGCATCTGATCGTCGATGTAAATGGCCTTGGCTATGAACTCGAAGTCCCCATGTCGACCCTTTATCGCCTGCCCGCGCTGGGCGAGCCGGTAACCCTGCACACGCATTTAGTGGTGCGCGAGGATGCTCAGCTGTTGTACGGCTTCTTCGAGCGACGCGAGCGTGAGCTGTTTCGCGAGCTGATTCGTCTTAATGGCGTCGGCCCCAAATTGGCGCTGGCCTTGATGTCGGGGTTGGAGGTCGATGAGTTGGTGCGTTGCGTGCAGGCGCAAGATACCTCCACCTTGGTCAAGGTGCCGGGCGTTGGCAAGAAAACCGCCGAGCGGCTGCTGGTTGAGCTCAAAGACCGCTTCAAAGCATGGGAAACTGTGCCGGAAATGGCTGGATTGGTGCTGCCGAGTGCGATGCCAAGCCTTGCCCCGAGCGCTGAAAATGACGCCGTGAGTGCGCTGATTGCATTGGGCTACAAGCCGCAGGAAGCCAGCCGCGCGGTGTCGGCCGTTAAGCAGGACGGCATGAGCAGTGAAGAACTGATTCGCGCCTCCCTGAAGGGAATGATTGCTAAATGATCGAAGCTGACCGCCTTATTACCGCCAGCACGCGTGACCGTGATGAGCAGGTTGATCGTGCTATTCGCCCGCTGAGCCTAGCCGAATACATCGGTCAGCCGATTGTGCGCGAGCAGATGGAGTTATTCATCGAAGCAGCTCGGGCGCGCAAAGAGTCGCTGGATCACACGCTGATTTTTGGCCCGCCTGGTCTGGGTAAAACCACGCTGGCCAATATCATCGCCGAAGAAATGGGCGTTTCCATCAAGAGCACGTCTGGCCCGGTGTTGGAGCGGCCAGGTGATCTGGCAGCCATGCTGACCAATCTGGAGCCTGGCGATGTGCTGTTTATTGACGAAATTCATCGCCTCTCGCCGATCGTCGAGGAAGTGCTGTATCCGGCAATGGAAGATTTCCAGCTCGACATCATGATCGGTGAAGGTCCGGCGGCGCGCTCGATCAAGCTCGATCTGCCGCCGTTCACGCTGGTCGGCGCTACGACACGGGCGGGCATGCTGACCAATCCACTGCGTGATCGCTTCGGCATCGTGCAGCGGTTGGAATTTTACAACACCGAAGATTTGGCGACGATTGTTCAGCGATCCGCCGGCATTTTGAACTTGCCGATTGTCGAGCAGGGCGCTGTCGAAATTGCCCGGCGCGCACGCGGCACGCCGCGAATTGCCAATCGCCTGTTGCGTCGGGTTCGCGACTTTGCCGAAGTGCGCGGCAAGGGCGATATCAGCCGGGAGATCGCCAATCTGGCGCTGAATTTGCTGGATGTCGATGAGCGCGGCTTTGATCATCAGGATCGGCGTTTGCTGCTGACCATGATCGAGAAGTTCGATGGCGGGCCGGTGGGTGTAGACAGCTTGGCGGCGGCCATCAGCGAAGAGCGTCACACCATTGAAGATGTGCTGGAGCCTTACCTGATTCAGCAGGGCTACATCATGCGTACGCCGCGCGGTCGGGTCGTGACCCGGCATGCCTATTTGCACTTTGGTTTGAATGCGCCGAAGCGGATGGGCGATTTACCGACGGCAGACCTGTTTGATGCGGCGGATGAATAAGCACAACTTGCGCTAAGCTCGGCGGGGAATGAAAAAATTTCCCATTTGAGTGAATCAAAGTGCCACATGTCGGTCTCAGAACTGCGGCTTACTGCCTCGGCGTCAGGCGGCGAAAAAAATAGTTAAAAATACTTGCTCAGACCCATTGGCAAGTTGAGGAGCTAGCACTAGAGTATGCGCGCACAAAACGGAGTCCCGCCGTTCGCTCATCGTTGTCGTATCTACTATGAAGACACCGATGCCGGCGGTATCGTCTACTACGTTAATTACCTCAAGTTTATGGAACGGGCTCGCACCGAGCGACTGCGTAATCTGGGCTTCTCCCAGCACACGCTCGCAGGTGAGGGCCTGTTATTCGTCGTGCATTCAACCGAGGTGCGTTACCACGCACCGGCACGGCTGGATGATGAAATTGAGGTCAGTGCCCAAGTTATTGAATTAAACCGTGCAAGCCTGCGTTTTCGTCAACAGGTTCGGCGGGTTGTGGATGATGCACTGCTCTGTGAAGGGCAGTTTCTGGTGGCCTGTGTGCGCGCCGATAATTTAAAACCCCGGGCCATTCCGGACATGCTGCGTAAGGCTTTTGCCGAGCAGGGTGGCGCGGGTCGACCTGAAGCAGGAGAGTAAGCGTGGAAGCCAACGCCGTTGACCACATGTCGATGTGGAGTTTGATCACCAATGCCAGTCTGGTTGTACAGCTGGTAATGCTGACCCTTGTGGCGGCTTCGGTCACCTCGTGGGTGATGATTTTCCAACGTACCACCATGTTGCGTGCCGCCAAGCGCGCACTCGACAGCTTCGAGGAGCGTTTCTGGTCGGGTATCGATTTGTCCAAGTTGTATCGTCAGGCGGGCAGCAACCCGGACCCGGATTCAGGTCTGGAGCAGATTTTCCGCGCCGGCTTCAAAGAGTTCTCGCGTCTGCGTCAGCAAACCAATGTCGACCCGGATGCGGTCATGGACGGCGTTGCCCGCGCCATGCGCGTAGCCATTTCGCGTGAAGAAGAGAAGCTTGAAACCAGCTTGCCATTCCTCGCCACCGTTGGCTCAACCAGCCCGTATGTGGGTCTGTTCGGCACCGTGTGGGGCATCATGAATTCCTTCATCGGCCTGAGCACCGTGCAGCAGGCGACATTGGCAACCGTAGCGCCAGGTATTGCCGAAGCACTGATCGCCACCGCGATTGGCCTGTTCGCCGCGATCCCGGCCGTTATTGCCTACAACCGCTTCTCGTCGCGCGGTGAGATGTTCATTGCCCGTTACTACACCTTTGCAGATGAGTTCCAGGCGATCCTGCACCGCAAAGTTCACGCATCGGACGAATAAGTCCTTGGCTCACTCAAAAGGTTCTATAAGCCATGGCCAGAATTCGTAACAGACGCAAGCCAGTCGCCGAAATGAACGTGGTGCCGTACATCGACGTGATGTTGGTGCTGCTGGTTATTTTCATGGTGACTGCGCCCATGCTCAATCAAGGCGTTAAGGTCGATCTGCCGAAAGTCAGCAGCGAAGCCTTGCCGCAAGACAATAATTCGCAGGTGCTGACTATTTCGATCAAGGCCGACAAGACATTCTATTGGAATATGGGCACCGAGGTTGATACCGATACCGTGCAGGATAAGGCGGTAACCCTTGATGACATGACCAAAGCGGTCACGGCGATCATTGCCGAAAGCCGTCGTCAGGGCAAAACAGTGCAGGTGTTTGTACGCGGTGATAAATCTGTTGATTACGGCACGGTGATGTCAGCGATGGGCGGCTTGCAGAAGGCTGACGTTGGTAACGTCGGGCTGATAACTGAGGCCCCTTGATGCGTGAGCAACGTGAGCCAACAACGTCAGAGAGCTATTTTTGGCCGGTAGTGTGGGCAATAACCCTGCACGTATTGATCTTCGGCATGCTCTTTGTCAGCTTCGCTTTTGCACCGGACCTGCCGCCAGCGCGGCCGATTGTGCAGGCGACCCTGTACCAGTTGAAATCGCAAAGCCAGGCGACCCAGCAAACGAATCAGAAGATTGCTGGCGAAACCAAGAAAACCTCGGCTCCACAGTACGAGGTAGAGCAGCTGGAGCAGAAAAAGGCCGAGCAGCAGAAAGTAGCGGCGGCAAAAGCGGCGGAACAAAAGAAGGCCGATGAGGCTCAAAAAGCCGAAGCGGCTAAAAAGGCAGAGGCCGAAAAGCAAGCTGATGCTGCGAAGAAGGCTGAAGCGGCAAAAGCTGCAGAACAGAAGAAGCAGGCCGATATAGCCAAGAAGAAAACCGAAGAAGAGGCCAAGAAAAAGGCCGCTGAAGACGCTAAAAAGAAAGCAGATGAGGACGCCAAGAAAAAAGCGGCCGAAGATGCTAAGAAAAAGGCTGCTGAAGACGCGAAGAAGAAAGCGGCGGCAGATGCTAAGAAGAAAGCCGATGAGGCCGCCAAGAAAAAGGCCGGCGAAGAGGCCAAGCGCAAGGCGCTGGAAGACAAGAAGGCAGCGGCACTGGCCGAATTGTTGTCGGATGATGTAACCCATCAGCAGGCAATGGCTGATACCGTAGGTGATCAGGTGGCCGGTAATCTGGACGATTTGATAATCAAGCTGGTGAGTGAGCAATGGCGGCGTCCACCTTCAGCCCGTAACGGGATGAGCGTAGAAGTCACGATAGAGATGCTACCGGATGGCACTATCACTAACGCCAGTGTTACTCGCTCAAGTGGCGATGGACCGTTCGACAGCTCAGCCGTACAGGCGGTGCGTAACGTGGGTCGTATCTCTGAAATGCAACAACTTGACCGTGCGACGTTCGACAAGCTCTACCGCAAACGTCGTGCTGTATTCAAACCGGAGGATTTAGATCTGTGAATACCCTGATACGTATCGTCCTGCTGAGCCTGACCATGATGGTCGGCGCAGTTCAGGCAGCTGATCCGCTGGTGATCAGCTCGGGTACCGATCGTGCGACGCCGATCGCCGTTGTGCCATTTGGATGGCAGGGCGGCAGCGTGTTGCCCGATGATATTGCCGAAATTATTGGCAAGGACCTGCGCAACTCCGGCGTGTTTGAGCCGATTCCAAAGCAGAACATGATCAGCTTGCCGACCACGGCAGGCGAGGTCATCTACCGCGACTGGCAAGCGCTGGGCGCGCAATATGTGCTGGTCGGTAATATGGTGCCAAGCGGTGGCCGTATTCAGGTGCAGTTCGCCCTGTTGAACTTGGCCACCCAGCAGCAGGTTCTGACCGGCAGCGTCGGCGGCACGACCGAGCAGCTGCGCGACATGGCGCACCATATTTCGGATCAGTCGTTCGAGAAACTCACCGGGGTCAAGGGCGCGTTCTCGACGCGTCTGCTGTATGTGACCGCAGAACGCTTCTCGGCTGAAAACACCCGCTTCACCTTGCAGCGTTCGGACTACGACGGTGCGCGTGCAGTGACGTTGTTGCAGTCGCGTGAGCCAATCCTGTCGCCAAGTTTTGCACCGGATGGCAATCGCATCGCCTATGTGTCGTTTGAGCAGCGCCGCCCGCGTATTTTCGTGCAGCACATCGACACCGGTCGCCGCGAACAAATCACCAGCTTTGAAGGCTTGAACAGTGCTCCGGCCTGGTCGCCGAATGGCAATCGCCTGGCATTTGTCTTGTCGCGCGATGGCAATCCTGAAATTTATGTAATGGACATGGGCTCCAAGAGCTTGCGCCGGGTGACCAACCATTACGCAATCGATACCGAACCGTTCTGGGGTAAAGATGGGCAGACGATCTACTTCACGTCTGACCGTGGTGGTAAGCCGCAGATCTACAAAACAAACATCAACAGTGGTTCGGTTGAGCGGGTCAGCTTCGTAGGAAACTACAACGCCAGTCCGCAATTATCTGCTGATGAAAAAACCCTGGTAATGGTTCATCGCCAGGAAGGTTTCACCAACTTTAAAGTTGCAGCACAAGATCTGCAGCGCGGCAATGTGCGTATTCTTTCAGATACAAATTTGGATGAGTCGCCTACTGTTGCGCCTAATGGCACCATGATAATCTTCGCAACCCGCCAGCAGGGTCGGGGAGTCTTGATGTTAGCGTCCGTGAACGGTCGCGTAAGGCTCCCTCTTCCTACCGCTCAAGGCGAAGTTCGAGAGCCTTCCTGGTCCCCTTTCCTGAACTGATGCGGCGCTTTAAAACAATTTGCTTAACACACTGGGGTTCTTGAGGAGTTACATGATGGATATGTTGAAATTTGGCAAGTTTGCAGCACTCAGCCTGGCATTGGCTGTAGCCGTTGGTTGTTCGTCTAAAGGTGGCGACACCGCTGGCGAAGGCGCTGTAGACCCGAACGCTGGTTACGGTGCTGACACTGGTTCCGTAGACGGTAGCTTGAGCGAAGAAGCGGCACTGCGCGCTATCACTACTTTCTACTTCGAATACGACAGCTCTGACCTGAAGCCAGAAGCCATGCGCGCTCTGGACGTTCACGCCAAAGACCTGAAAGCTAACGGTTCGCGCGTAGCTCTGGAAGGCCACACTGATGAGCGCGGTACCCGCGAATACAACATCGCCCTGGGCGAGCGTCGTGCTAAAGCCGTTCAGCGTTACCTGGTTCTGCAGGGCGTTTCGCCTGCACAGCTGGAACTGGTTTCCTACGGCGAAGAGCGTCCAGTTGCTACTGGCAACGACGAGCAGTCGTGGGCTCAGAACCGTCGCGTAGAACTGCGTAAGTAATTCGACATGCGAAATTGCCGCCGTGTTGTAGCCGTTTTTGCACTCAGCTTGCCGCTTCTGGCGCAGGCTGAGATTCCTGTGGTGGATAACAATGGCGGCAGCGCCATGTATACATCTGATAGCAACAACACGGGCGGCGCCTACGTTGGGGGCGGGGCTTCGGCCCCGGCCTCAGCGCAAGGCATGTTGTTCAACCAGTTGCAGCAAATGCAAGATGAACTCGGGCGTTTGCGCGGGATGGTTGAAGAACAGCAAGATGAAATCCGTCGCATGAAACAAGAGAATCTTGAGCGTTATAAAGATCTCGATTCGCGACTGAGCAGTGGGGCCTCATCGGCTGCCACCCAGAATTCAAGTAGTGCCAGTGCTGGCACCCCTGAGGCCGCGTCTGGCAACAATGCCGGGCAAGCGTCGTCAGCGGGTAGCGCGCCTGCAGATCCGGAGAAGGAGAAGCTGTTTTACGACGCTGCCTTCGACCTGATCAAAACCAAAGACTTCGATAAAGCCAGCCAGGCTTTTACCGCGTTTTTGCGTAAGTACCCAGACAGCCAGTACGCCGGTAACGCGCAGTACTGGTTGGGTGAAGTGAATCTTGCCAAGGGCGATCTGCAAGGTGCCAGTCAGGCATTTGCCCGCGTCAGTCAGGCGTACCCGCAGCACAGCAAAGTGCCGGACTCGCTGTTCAAACTGGCAGACGTCGAGAAACGTCTGGGCAATACTGACAAGGCCAAAGGCATTCTGCAGCAAGTCATTGCCCAATATCCGGGCACTTCGGCGGCGCAGTTGGCGCAACGTGATTTACAGCGTTTACAATAAGCCCATGCTTCAAGCGTTTTCCCAAAGCCCGCGAGAATCGCGGGCTTTTCATTGGGGCTTTATTGCTCGGCAGTAGAGTTCCGGTTCTTTCCTGCAACGGAGGCGGATGGCCTGTTTAGCCGTCACGCCCGTGGCACTTATGCAAAATACCCTGCGCATTACCGAGATTTTTTACTCGTTGCAGGGGGAGACGCGTACAGCCGGATTACCGACTGTGTTCGTGCGCCTGACCGGCTGCCCCCTGCGTTGTCAGTACTGTGACACCGCCTATGCCTTCACCGGCGGCGAGATCATGTCACTCGACAGCATCCTCGCCCGCGTCGCGGCTTATAACCCTCGCTATATCTGCGTGACGGGCGGCGAGCCGCTGGCGCAACCCAACAGTATTGCCTTGCTGCAACAGCTGTGCGACGCCGGCTATGAAGTCTCGCTGGAGACCAGTGGTGCGCTCGACGTCTCGTCAGTCGATCCGCGCGTAAGCAAAGTGCTCGACCTGAAAACGCCGGGCTCGGCTGAGGTGGCGCGCAATCGCTACGACAACATTCAGTGGCTGAGCCGTAACGATCAGGTCAAGTTCGTGATCTGCTCGCGTGAAGACTACAGCTGGGCGGTGAGCAAGCTCATCGAATACCGGCTGAACGAGCGGGCAGGCGAGGTGTTGTTCTCGCCCAGCCACGCGCAGGTCTCGGCGCGTGATCTTGCAGATTGGATCGTGGCCGACAATTTGCCGGTTCGCCTGCAACTGCAACTGCACAAAATTCTCTGGGACGATGCTGCCGGCCATTGAGCCGCGAGCGGCTAGTCGAGTGACCAGCCGCTTAATTGCCTATTCTTTTTTAGCAGGCGCAGCAAGCGCTGCGCCGGCGTGAACACGCGAGGAAAATCATGAGTGATAAAAAAGCCGTTATCTTGCTGTCGGGCGGGCTCGACTCGGCCACTGTGGTGGCGATGGCCAAGGCCGACGGATACAGCTGCTACACCATGAGTTTTGATTATGGCCAGCGTCACCGTTCCGAGCTGCAAGCGGCTGAGCGAGTCGCTCGTCAGTTGGGCGTAGTCGAGCACAAGGTGATCGGCCTGAACCTTAATGGCATGGGTGGCTCGGCGCTCACTGACGCCAGCATTGCCGTGCCCGAGAACGCAGCAGGCGCCGCGCCAGCTCCCGGCATTCCGGTGACTTACGTACCGGCGCGCAATACCGTGTTTTTGTCGTTGGCGCTGGGTTGGGCAGAAGTGCTGGGTGCACGCGACATTTTCATTGGCGTGAATGCGGTGGACTACTCGGGTTATCCCGATTGCCGGCCCGAGTTTGTCGAAGCCTTCGAGCGCATGGCCAATCTGGCAACCAAGGCGGGCGTTGAAGGCAACGGCTTCCGCATTCAGGCGCCACTGCAGAATATGAGCAAGGCTGAAATCGTCGCGGCGGGGATTGCCCTCGGCGTTGATTATGCCCAGACCGTTTCCTGCTACCAGGCCGATGACGATGGCCGCGCTTGCGGCAAGTGCGACAGTTGCAGCCTGCGCGCAGCCGGTTTTGCCGCGGCTGGTGTGGCCGATGCAACCCGCTATGTGTAAATTTTTTCTTGTTGGGTGTTGAAATCCTGATAAAAATCAGTATTATACGCGCACATCGGGTCGTTAGCTCAGTTGGTAGAGCAGTTGGCTTTTAACCAATTGGTCGTAGGTTCGAATCCTACACGACCCACCAGATATCCTTCGCAAGAAGGTAAAGAAACCTGAAATGCACAGCCAATGTGAATTTCAGGTTTTTTTTCGTCTGCAGTTTCTAATCCCCAGTCGCGCCTCGTTTGCAGCGGTGGTGCGGTTGCCGGATAACGCCAGCTTGGCGCAGCGGGCACTGCGCGGTGAATGATGCTTTCCATATTAATTATGAAAAACTATCATGCGCGATCTTTTAGGCGCTTCACCTTGTCTTTCGCGCCTCGGGCCGTCACATAAGTGGTTTCCCGTCTGATTACGTTCACGCGGCCTATGCGCCGCGTATACTCGAATTTCGTGCTGATAGTCCGTTTACAGGCCAGATGACATGACACAGATTTCCGAACGCCTCCTGGTGCAGGCACATCTAGATGCCAAGCAGCCCGTTGCGCTGACGCCGGAGCAAGAGGCCTTTTACCGGGCCGAGATTGCGGCTGAATTGAAAAAGCAGAACGCCGTATTGGTCGCTCACTATTACTGCGACCCGGTGCTGCAGGCGCTGGCTGAAGAAACCGGTGGCTGCGTTTCCGACTCGCTGGAAATGGCCCGTTTCGGTAATCAGCATTCCGCACAAACGGTGCTGGTCGCTGGCGTCAAGTTCATGGGCGAGACGGCGAAAATTCTAAATCCAGAAAAACGCGTGTTGATGCCAACCCTGGAGGCGACTTGCTCGCTCGATCTGGGCTGCCCGGTTGATGAGTTCTCGGCGTTCTGCGATCAGCATCCCGAACGCACTGTGGTGGTTTACGCCAACACCTCGGCTGCGGTGAAGGCGCGAGCGGATTGGGTCGTGACCTCAAGCTGTGCGGTCGAGATTGTCGAGCACCTGATGGACAACGGCGAAACCATCATCTGGGCGCCGGATCAGCATCTGGGTCGGTACATTCAGAACAAGACCGGTGCCGATATGCTGCTGTGGGATGGCGCGTGTATCGTCCATGAAGAGTTCAAGGCCAAGCAGCTTGAAGACATGAAGGCGTTGTATCCGGATGCGGCCGTTTTGGTGCACCCGGAATCGCCGACGGCAGTGATCGATTTGGCCGATGCTGTTGGTTCCACCAGCCAACTGATCAAGGCGGCGCAAACGCTGCCGAACAAGACCTTTATCGTGGCCACCGACCGCGGCATTTTCTACAAGATGCAGCAGCTGTGCCCGGATAAAGTCTTTGTCGAGGCGCCTACTGCCGGCAATGGTGCGGCGTGCCGCAGTTGCGCACACTGCCCGTGGATGGCCATGAACACGTTGCAGCGCACGTTGCAGTGCCTGCGTGAGGGCAGCAACGAGATTTTCGTTGATCCGGTGTTGATCCCCAAGGCCATCAAGCCGCTCAAGCGCATGCTCGACTTCACACAGGCAGCGCGTCTGGCGCAATCGGGTAACGCTTAACGGGCTTAAACCGCACCGTAAACAAAAACGCCCGATGCATGCATGTGCATCGGGCGTTTTTGTTTATGTGCTGAACCTTTGAATTTTCTTAATCCTCAGGCGCAGCGGCTTTGAGTAGTTGCTGCGCTTAGTTGAGCATCTCGTCGATCATTCGCTTGTCTTCGATCATCTCGCGTTGGCGGGCGTCGATGCGTGAAGCCAACTGGAAGTTATTGGCGGCCCGGCGTTTGGCGAAGTCCAGTTGCTGGATGGCCTGCTTGTAATCACCGACCAATGCAAAGTATTCGGCACGCGCCTGATGCAGGCCGATGGTGTCACCCGTGAGGCCGCGAACTTCGGCGACCTGGTTCCACACGTCCGGGTCTTTTGGCCGGCTCTTGAGCAGGTCATCCAGTGCGCGCTTGGCGTTATCCTTGCTGCCTTGCTTCATCAGCAGGTCTACCCGGGCCTGATTCAGCGGGTAGTTTTTCGGATACAACTGGAGCATGCGGTCAATTCTTGCCTGTGCCGCGTCCAGGCGTCTGGCGGCGACGTCCAGATCAAATTGGGCAAGGTTGTAGGTGATATCGTTCGGCGCTTTTTTCAGCAGCGTTTGCAGTGCCTGGCCGGCGCTCCTTTGCTGGCCGCTGCGAATCTGTGCGATGGCCAGGCCATACAGCGCAGCGTCGTTGCCCGGGTCTTCATCGAGCATGGCGCGAAAGCGTTTAGCGGCCAGGCCGGGGGTGTCTTCATAAATCAGTTGTACGCGGGCGCGCATCAATTGATAACGCAGGGTGTCCTCAATCAGCTTCTGATCACTTTTGTACTGCACGGCGCGGTTGCGGGTGTCGGCAATACGCGACTCAGTAACCGGGTGAGTGAGAAGGAATTCGGGCGGCATGCGGTCGTAGCGATACTGGCGCATCAGGCTCTCGAACATCTGCGGCATGGCCAGCGGGTCGTATCCGGCTCTCTCCAGGTTGAGCAGGCCGATGCGGTCGGCCTCTTGCTCGTTCTGCCGTGAGAAGCGCTGCTGCTCCTGGATCGCGGCAGCCTGAGTCGAGGCGATAGCGGCAATGCCGGCATCACCTGCACCTGCTGCGGCGGCGACAATACCGGCCAGCATGGCGGCCATTACCGGCAACTGCATGCGCTGTTGCGCTTCAACACCGCGGGCAAAGTGGCGTTGCGACAAGTGAGCCAATTCGTGCGCCAGCACCGAGGCATATTCAGCTTCGGTCTTGGCGTACAGGAATAGCCCGCCGTTGACCCCGATAATCCCGCCAGGCGCGGCAAAGGCGTTGATCTGCGGGCTGTTGAGCAATACGAATTCGAGGCGACGGTCTTGCACCTGGCTGGTTTCGCTGAGGCGATAAACGCTGCTTTCAACGAAATCTTTCAGTTGCGGGTCGGATAGCTGGCTAACCTGGCCACGCAACAGGCCTAACCATGCACGGCCAAGCTGATGTTCTTGTTGTGGTGAGACGATGGAGGAGCTGGCATCGCCTAGAGACGGCAGTTCACTGGCCGCCTGAACAGAAAAAGCGTTCAGGCAGAGCAGTGACAGCAGAGTGGGTCGCAGAAAATTCATGCACGAGGCTCTTTGCGAACAAAGGCTTACTGTAGCTGGGCAGACGCGGGTGTGGGAAGGACTGTTGCTGATTCAATTCGCCTTGGCCGGTATTGAACGCGCTATTGGGTTTGGAGATTTAACAGGCTTGGCGTATGTTTCGCGGCCCCGAACAATAAATGCGGTGGGCCTCTGCCAGTGCTTCCGCCATTGGTATGTGCTGGCAACGGTGGGACAATGCCCGAAAGCCGCGTGTCTTGGAGAAGTTGTTAATGAATATTGCCGATCAGCCAGCGCTGGCCTTCGATGATGAGGTTGATGCCACTGGGCTGAGTTGCCCGCTGCCGCTGCTCAAGGCCAAGCTCGCCCTCAATCAATTGACCAGCGGCGCGGTGCTCAAAGTGATCGCAACTGATGCTGGTTCACAGCGCGATTTTCGCGCGTTTGCGAAACTGGCCGGGCATCAGCTGGTTCATGAAGAAGTTGATAATGGTGTGTATCGTTATTGGTTGTGCAAGGCCTGAGCGCCCCACAACCTACTGTTAAGGAACATTGATGCTTAAAGTATTGCGTGACTGGCTGCATCGCTATTTCTCCGATGAGCAAGCGGTCATTCTGGCGCTGCTGGTGGTGCTGGGTTTTGCTGCGGTGCTGACGTTCGGCGGCATGCTGGCGCCGGTGCTGACCGGCTTGGTGCTGGCCTTTTTGATGCAGGGCCTGGTTGCCAAGCTTGAGCGCCTACGCCTGCCGCATTCGCTCGCGGTATGGCTGGTGTTTGCACTGTTCATGAGCGCCTTGGTGCTGATCTTGCTGGTGTTGCTGCCTTTGCTTTGGCATCAGTTGAGCAATCTGTTCAATGAGCTGCCGAGCATGTTGAGCAAGTGGCAGTCGCTGTTCATGATGCTGCCAGAGCGCTATCCCGGCGTGATCAGCAATGATCAGGTGGCGCGGGCCATTGCCTCTGTGCAGGGCGAGGCGGGCAAGATCGGCCAGTGGGTGCTGTCGTTTTCGCTGTCGAGCTTGCCGGTTCTGGTCAGCGTGATGATCTATCTGGTGCTGGTGCCGATTCTGGTGTTCTTCTTCCTCAAGGATCGCCAGATGATTGCCGAGTGGTTTACCAGCCATCTGCCGCAACAGCGTTCGCTGATTAGTCATGTGGCGGCCGAGATGAATCGGCAGATCGCCAACTACATCCGCGGCAAGGTGATTGAAATCATCATTTGCGGCGTGGTGACTTACATCGCGTTCGCCTGGCTGGGGCTTAACTACGCGGCATTGCTTGCGTTGTTTGTCGGGCTTTCAGTGGTGGTGCCTTACATCGGTGCTGTGGTGGTTACCGTGCCGGTGGCGCTGATCGGTTTGTTCCAGTGGGGGTGGGGCGATCAGTTCCTCTACCTGATGCTGGTGTACTCGGTGATTCAGGCGCTGGACGGCAACGTTTTGGTGCCGCTGTTGTTCTCCGAAGCGGTCAATTTGCACCCGGTGGCGATTATCTGTGCGGTGTTGCTGTTTGGCGGCCTGTGGGGCTTTTGGGGTGTGTTCTTCGCCATTCCGCTGGCGACCTTGTTCAAGGCGTTGCTTGATGCCTGGCCGCGGGTCGAGGGTGTTCAGCAACCAGATTGCCCGCCGCTGCCCGAGCCGCGTTAGTCGCGTGGTCTGAGCGTTGTGCGCTGACTGAAAAAACAAAACCCCGATACCTGCGTGCAGTTATCGGGGTTTTTGTTGGTGCCTCGCACAGCGCTGTGTGGCTGACGCTTAGCCTTTGTTCAAGGCTTGTGCGGCAGCCAATACCGCGTCGACATGGCCCGGCACTTTGACGCCACGCCATTCCTGGCGCAGTACACCGTCCTTGTCGATCAGGAAGGTGCTGCGGTCAACGCCCATGTATTCCTTGCCGTAGAGTTTCTTCAGTTTGATCACGTCGAACAACTGGCACACGGCCTCGTCCTTGTCGCTGATCAGTTCGAACGGAAAGCCCTGCTTGGTCTTGAAGTTCTCGTGCGACTTGATGCTGTCACGCGAGATGCCGAATACCTGAGTGTTGGCCGTCTGAAACTCGGCGTACTGGTCGCGAAAGCCCTGGCCTTCGGTGGTGCAGCCCGGCGTGCTGTCTTTCGGGTAGAAATAAATAACCACCTGCTGGCCTTTGAGGTCAGACAGTTTCACGGTTTGTCCGCTGGTGGCCGGTGCTTCAAAGTCGCTAACCGGAGAGTCGATTGCTACAGCCATATAACCTCCTACTGATTTTGCGGGCGCCACGGTTCGATCAATGCGTCCAGATTCAGCGCATCGGCGAAGTCGAGGAACTGATCACGTAGCCAACTGATCTGCGTGCCGGCTGGCAGGGTTACTGTCAGCGTGGCATTGAGCATCGTGCCGCCGGTCTGCGGGGCTTGATAGGTGTCCAGGGTAAGGTTTTCGAGTTCGACGTTATGGTCGAGGAAAAACTGGCACAGTTCGTTGAGAATGTCCGGGCGGTAAACCGAGCTCACATACGCTACATAGGGCAGCGCTTGCGGGCGCACGTCTGTCGGCGCACTGCGAATCACGTTAACCGTGAAGTCGTGCTTCTTGGCCAGGCCGGGCAGGCTAACTTCCAGGCGTGCCAAGGCGTCCCAGTTACCGGAAATCTGTAACACCAGGGCGCTGAACTCGCCATGCCGGCTCAGGCGTGTGCTCACCACGGCGCAGCGGTTTTCATTGCTGGCGCGGCACAGCACGTTGGTCAACTCCATAGCGTTGAGACCAAGTGCACTGATAACGAGAAATTGTTCGCGAACTGGGGGGGTGGACATGCAGCCTTCCTAAACAATGGGCGATGAGCTGGAAAAACGCGCTCAAACAAAGCCCGAAGGGTAGCGAAAAGCACCGCCGAGGGGAATGCCAGTCGGTGCAACCGCCGCACATTTTGCAGGGTGATAGTCCTCATTTCAGCTTAAAAGCCAGCGGGTGGGCCATTTGGCAGCGCAGCGCTGGGCGTGAAATTTATCCTCGCGCCTTGCGAGTGGCCGGCAAATTGCCGGATGGCAACTGTCAAAGTGGTTAAATTGATGAAAAATCAGGGCATCTGATGACTCATCAGCGGACTTGTCTTGTGCAAGGCTGGTAGCGCCAGTACCATTACGGCTCTCTTTTTCCGGCAGGAGTGGTTGCATGATTGCGGGCAGTATGGTGGCACTGGTTACGCCCATGGATGCGCAAGGCGGTCTTGATTGGGACAGCTTGAGCAAACTGGTGGATTTCCACCTGCAAGAGGGCACCAACGCCATTGTCGCGGTCGGCACCACAGGTGAGTCCGCGACTTTAGAGGTGTCTGAGCACATTGAGGCGATTCGTCGCGTAGTCGCTCAGGTGGCGGGTCGTATCCCGGTCATCGCCGGCACGGGCGGTAATTCGACGCGTGAGTCGGTTGAGCTGACTCGCGCCGCAGCAGACGTTGGCGCAGACGCCGCGTTGCTGGTTACGCCTTATTACAACAAGCCGACTCAGGAAGGCTTGTATCTGCATTTCAAACATATCGCCGAGTCCGTTGCGATTCCGCAGATTCTCTACAACGTACCGGGCCGCACTGTTTGCGACATGCTCCCGGAGACCGTTGAGCGTCTGTCGAAGATCGACAACATCGTCGGTATCAAGGAAGCTACAGGTGACCTGGACCGCGCACGCGAAGTGCTCGACCGCGTCAACAAGAACTTCCTGGTTTATTCCGGTGATGACCCAACCGCCGTTGAGCTGATGCTGATGGGCGGCAAGGGCAACATCTCGGTAACCGCCAACGTTGCGCCGCGCGCCATGAGCGATCTTTGCGCTGCTGCAATGCGCGGCGACACCGCCATTGCCCGCGCCATCAACGATCGTTTAATGCCACTGCATAAAGCGCTGTTCGCCGAATCCAATCCGATTCCAGTGAAGTGGGCTCTGCATGAAATGGGCATGATGCCGGATGGCATTCGCCTGCCACTGACATGGCTCAGTGAGCGTTATCAGGAGCCGTTGCGTCAGGCCATGCGCCAATGCGGCGTGTTGGTTTAATTGAGGAATTACTGCGCATGAAGCGACTGGCCGGACTCACAACACTTGCACTAATCATCTCCAGTACCAGCGGTTGTGGCTGGATCTGGGGTGAAGATGGCTATTTCCGTGACCGGGGTAGTGACTACCTCACCGAGCGTCAAACACCTCCTATGCAATTGCCTGCCGACGTGCAGAGCAAGCGCCTTGATCCACTGTTGCCGGTGCCTGCGCAAATCAACGACAGCACCGCTACCGGTGAGTACGAAGTGCCGCGCCCGCAAGCCATTGCAGTGACAGAAGACGTCAGCGAATACAGCCTGCAGAAAAGCGGCAAGTCGGGCTGGATTCTTGCCCGTCGCGTGCCGGCCGAAGTCTGGCCGGTTGCACGTCAGTTCTATGCTGAAAGCGGCTTCAACATCGTTGATGAGCGCCCGCAAACCGGTGAATTCAGTACCGACTGGCAGCCGCTCAGCAACCTGTCTTCTGGCCTTGCCCGTCGTCTGGCAAACAAAGCCAGTGACATTGAAGAGGGTGCAGAAACGCGCGTAAGAGTGCGTATCGAGCCAGGCGTGCAGCGCAACACCAGTGAGGTTTTCGTGGTCAGCGCACAGCGTCCCGCTGGCAGCACCGCTGATGTCGCGTTCACGCAGGGCAGCGTCAATCCAGGCCTCGATAACGCACTGCTCGACGAGATGCTCGTGAGCATGGCGCGTAATTCGGAGCAGGGCGGTTCGGTTTCCCTGTTGGCTGCACGTGACTACGATGCGCCAAGTCAGGTCAGCATGACCGAAGACGGTAACGGCAATCCGGTACTGCATCTGGGTTCGGACTTCGATCGCGCTTGGTCTGGCGTCGGTCGCTCGCTCGAATCGGGTAATGTGCGGGTAGACGACATCAACCGCAGCGTTGGCGTTTACTACATCAACCTCGCCGAAGGCGCCAAGGTCAATGAAGAAGAGCCAGGCTTCTTTGGCAGCATGTTTGGCAGTGAGCCCGACGAAGAAGAAATCGAAGCCCGCGCCGAGCGTTATCAGGTTCGCCTGACAACCGTTGGTGAAAGCGTTCAAGTGTCTGTAGAGAAGGATATCAACACCTCGGCCCCGGAAGACGTGGCCCGCCGTGTGTTGACTATTATCCAGGACAACCTCGGCTAAACCTTCAGGCGGCGCGTGCGTCGTCTGTTAGCCCGAGACAAAGCCGGCTGAAGTGTTCAGGTGCTAACGCATCGAAACCTTTAGCCGGTTTGCCTTTACCGGTCGCATAACTCGGCGCGGTGCAGGTTCCACCCACATGTACTGGGCCACCTCAGGCCCGGATGAAACCAATAGGCGCAGCGATGGTTACGCCTGTTTCGTTTGCCAAAGACGGAAGCCCCGATATGACGACGCCAACCTCCCTGAGCCTGAAGAAAATCTACTCGGGTAAAGTCCGCGACCTCTATGAAATCGACGATAAGCGCATGCTGATGGTCGCCACCGACCGCCTTTCCGCGTTCGACGTGATCCTCGACGAGCCCATCCCCGAGAAGGGCAAAATCCTCACTTCGATTTCCAACTTCTGGTTCGACAAACTCGCAGGCGTGGTGCCCAACCACTTCACCGGCGACAAAGTCGAAGACGTTGTCAGTGCTGCCGAGTTACCGCTGGTTGAAGGTCGCGCCGTCGTTGCCAAGCGCCTCAAGCCGGTTGCTGTAGAAGCCATCGTGCGTGGTTACATCGTAGGCTCCGGCTGGAAGGAATATCAGAAGAGCGGCACCGTCTGCGGCATCCAGTTGCCAGCTGGCCTCAAGGAAGCTTCAAAGCTGCCTGCGCCAATCTTTACCCCGTCGACTAAAGCCGCTGTTGGCGACCACGACGAAAACATCTCGTTCGAACAGTGCCAGGCTATCATCGGTGCCGAGCTCTCTGAAAAAGTGCGTGACACCGCCATCGCCCTGTACAGCGCAGCGGTCGAATACGCTGCGACCCGCGGCATCATCATTGCCGACACCAAATTCGAGTTCGGCCTCGATGAAGACGGCACCCTGACCCTGATGGACGAAGTGCTGACCCCCGATTCCAGCCGCTTCTGGCCAGCCGAAAGCTACGCCGAAGGCAGCAACCCGCCGAGCTTCGACAAGCAGTTCGTACGCGACTGGCTGGAGTCCACCGGCTGGAACAAACAAGCCCCGGCGCCAACCGTACCAGCAGACGTCGCGCAGAAAACAGCCGACAAATACCGCGAAGCCCTGACCAAGCTCACCGCATAAGTTAGGTAACTGTTCCTGGCTGCACAGAAGGGCGCGAAAGCGCCCTTTTTAATGCCCGCCGAAAATCGTTTTGCGCCAGCGCAAACGCGGGCTAAACAGCTCAAAACACGCAAGCACCTGAAAATATGCGAAAAATTTTGCTCAGGGGGTTCGCCAAACGCCAACAAGCTGCTATTATTCGCGCCGCTGTGGGAAGATGCCGGAGTGGCCGAACGGGACGGATTCGAAATCCGTTGTATCAGCGATGGTACCTAGGGTTCAAATCCCTATCTTCCCGCCACCATTAAAAAAGCCCTGTAATTCAATGAGTTACGGGGCTTTTTCTTTATGGATTCTACGTAGTGTTTCTACGTATAACTATCAAATTAAATACGCAGTTTTAATAGCATTTTTGTCCATCTTCTGACTCGTCCTGTGCGCAACCTCTATATGAGTCTCCTCCTGCTGCCTGAATTTTCTGGTCTGCAAGGCCCCAATGCTTAGCAAACCTGCTCCTAGCGCTTACGTTTTCATAAATTAGAAAATTCGAGTCCTACTACTCATAGTGGTGTGGGCTCTACTCCTACTCCTTTCCGTGCTGGCTAGCGTTTGTAGTTGGCATCCTGTTATCTGGTCGTCTACCGCTAAATTAAAAACTCAGTCTATTTAAATTTAATTAATACGATTTAAATTTAATTAAAAATAAGATGTTTTTAATTAAATCTAAGACAATTTAAAAAGTTTTAGATTGTTCTTGACTAGCATCTGATGTTCTATTACTTTCATTCGTGATTTCAGGGCGATATTGAAATATTCGTCGCAATACAAGTCTCCCGAAATCACGTTTTGATAAATGTTATTAAGCAGGTTAATGAAACAATCAACATGGTGATAACTATGTATACACTGAAGAAAGAAGAAGCCCCTCCAACATATGAGGATAATTATGAACAAAATGAAATCGTTAAATTCGAATGAAAATAAAGCACTACTCAAACTAAAGGAACGCTTTGTCCGTGTTCCAAGTAATAACGGCTATCCACGCTTCAGAGATTTAGACTCTGGAGTTGAGCAGGCCGATCTTGGTTACTTGCAATATTTTTATCGTCAACACTCTGACTCGAATACGCCAGTTAAGACCCCACAAGAACTTGCAAACGCTCTTACCTTTTTAACAGGTGACGGGTTCAAGCCGTGTGGCCCAAGAATTCTAGAAGGCTCACTGGCAAATTTATGGCAACCCCCTCCATTTAAATACTCAGGTGCAGGTGTCACTTCTCATCAGGTGCGTCCGTTCGTTGAGTTGTTAACCCGACTTTTTCCGATTGACGAGGAGCGCCGTTATTTTATTTGGTTCCTAGCTATGTTAGTTCGTCGGCCGGGCGTTCGAGTATTAGCTACGCCGGTGCTTCGTTCTGACCACGGTGTAGGTAAGGGGTTCTTGGCTGAAACACTGATTGCAGGTCTGCTTGGTCAGCCAAGCGTGGCTGTGTGCTCATTGAAAGATGTTGTGGGTGATTTCAATGACGTCCTTGAGGGCAAAACCTTTATTCTGATTGATGAGGTATACAGGTCTAAAGGGGCAACGGTGAATGCGCTTAAGTCAGTGCAGGGTAACTCCACAATTGCGCTTCGTAGAAAATTTAAACCAACAATTACGATACCCAATTATCTATCTTTCATGATAACAAGTAATGATCATATACCGATAACAATTGAAACGGGAGATCGTCGTTTCTGGGTGCCAAAATTTATGAAGCATAAAGAGTCTGTTGATGAGACGGGGCGCTTCATAAACAGTGTTCTTAAGCCGTGGTTGCAAGAGGGCGGCTTCCAGTTGGTTCGGGATTATCTTGAGCGTGTAAATCTTGATGTATTCGGCGCTAACTCGGCGCCTCCTATGACCGAAAGCAAGAAGGATTTAATGGGATTCAACGCAAATGACCGGTTGGTTGATGTTATTGGGGTCTTGCTGGAAAGCCTGCCTGTGGTCACTGTTGAGCGAGTGCGAGGGCTTCTTACTGATGACAACCTTAACCGTATGTCTGATCGAACGATTGCTAGTGCTTTGTTGGATTGTGGGTGCGAAAAAAAGTCCACAACACATCATCGGTTTTACATCACTCCATATGGTAAGCAGTTAGGGCTATCGAAGAACTCAACTCCAAAAGAATTATTCGGTAATTTTGAGTAGTTAGGACTATCGTTATCCATGAACTATGACGGATATGTCAATACCATGACATCAACAGACGTATCCGTCACTCTGGAAAGCTAGAGAGTACAAGTGTTTCAGAGCATTATGGCGGTTATGACGGATGGGTAAGGACTTTTATTAAGTAAGTATTAACACTCTTACCTAAGACTTATCGCGTAAGCACCCGTTAGGGGTGATCGTGAGAAGGTAATATTTTTAGTGGGGGGTAACTCCCCACTACATTTATCTGTAAAGAGGTTTGTCTATGGTTCGACTATCTGCATAGAGGACGAGAGTCCGAATGTGCAGTCTGTAGTTAGCTGCTTGCGATATCTGTCCCGCAGGGTGGATGAGCAGCGAGCTAGTGGTTAAGGCGATTGCAAGGGCGATCCAGATTTAGTGTCTGTAAGCGGTTCCTCCATATCTCCTCTCCGTCTCCTGAGCCAAGTTTGTAGGTTACTCGGGGGGCCGTCCCAAAAGTATAGCTTTTGATCCACTTCAAAAACCCCTTAAAACATAGTCTCAAAAGGTTGCTTTATGGCTTCTGAGACTGTATTCTCAAATCTCCTAAGGGGTTTTGAGACAGTTAAGGGGATCAACATGGCACAGGTCGCATACGTTCGGGTTTCATCGGCAGATCAATGCATAGACCGTCAACTGGTCGGTCTGACTTTCGATAAGACGTTCACAGACAAGGTGAGTGGTGGAACTACTAACCGTCCACAGCTTCAAGCCATGCTTGAGTACACGCGTGAAGGCGACACAATCACTGTTCACTCTATAGACCGCCTAGCTCGCTCACTGGCTGACCTTCTAGCCCTTGTTGAGCAGCTTACAGCCAAGGGTGTGACGATTCACTTTCATAAAGAAAACCTCACGTTCACAGGCCAAGACAACGGCATGCAAAAGCTGATGCTCCAGATGATGGGTAGCTTTGCTGAGTTCGAACGTTCAATGATTAAAGAACGCCAAGCTGAAGGCATTGCAGCAGCCAAGCTGAAAGGTAAACACTTAGGCAGGCCGGTCAAGGTTATCGACAAGGCAACATATGAAGCCCTGAAGACTGAAAACCTGCCTGCTGTCGAGATTGCCAAGCGTCTCGGAGTTTCCAAGGCTAGCTTATACCGCTGGCTTTCAGACCCAAGATAAACGCGAGCAAACTACAGCGTATCAAGGCGCCTTCCGGGAGTCTTTGTACTTTGCGCGTCAGGCAGGCTCAATACGAACCCCTAGCCCATATGTATTACTGTTATTGATATTCGAGGTTCACTAAGTGGAATCCCCACCCGGTGTTTTATTTTGTTAAGCTGCACAGCTGGAATTGACGCGCTTACTGCTGTAGAGACATTGTAAAAAAGCCCGTGACTCCGCAATGGAATCAATATATATTTTTAGCTTTTGATCTACAGGTTAGATTTGCGAGCTTTAAATGCTTGCAGTTCTTTTTGTGCTTGCTAAGTGCTCATAATAGGCAAGCTATAATAAATTATCGGATAGTTGGGATACACTATGACTCAAAAAACACATAGATTTTCGATTAGCCAAGTAACGCAAGGCCGGCATAAATTTTATACATGTACAATTCCGAGTGACGTGCTTGCAAAATGCTGCTTTGTATCCACAAGAGATGAAGACCCAGTGTCTGGATTTCAGCGAGTTTTAGATAAAGGTCGAGCTCAAGAAATTGCAAAGTATATTGATGAAGGGCTTGGAACCATTCCAAGTGCTATTATTATGTCAGCTCAACAGGAAGCCGATTTAAAAATAATTGGCAAAGGAAAAACTGTCGAGTTTAACGATAGTCCTCGAGCTTTTTTAATACTTGATGGCCAGCATCGGGTTTATGGTTTCTCTATTGCCGAGTCTAGCCTTAGAATACCAGTGGTAATTTATAATGATTTAAGTCGTCGCGATGAATCAAGGTTGTTTATTGATATAAACTCTAAGCAGCGCGGCGTGCCGAATGAATTATTACTTGATATAAAAAACATGGCAGAGTATGAAAATGATGAAGAAAATTTATTAAGAGAGGTGTTCGACCTATTTAATAGCGATTCGGAAAGTGCATTTTTTAATAAATTCTCAGCAGCATCAAGAGCAAAAAACAAGATTACAAGGGTAACATTCAATGGCGCAGTAAAGCCGCTTCTAAATGTGTTTAGAGGGAAGGATGCAGAAGAAATATACTCTATTCTAAATGGATATTTTTTGGCATTTAGGGTGGGTCTAGAAACTTTAGATTGTGAAGATACAATGCAAGGAGCGATTGTCTTCCGTGCCATCTCCAGTTTTTTCCCAATAGCAGCGTCAAAATTAAAAGACAGGTACGGCTCTGAGTACTCCGTGGATAATTTTCATTCCACCATGGAAGGAATGTTTTTGCGTACGAAACCTGCCAAATTTAAAACTCCAGGCACCTCATATAAGGCGCTAGCTGACTACCTAGAGAATAATATAAAGTCAGAGTTCACCTTATAATGAAACATTGCGAACTATTCAGGCCTCTCATATTGCCGGGCCTGCTGAGAACTGAAGTACCAACTGATCGATGTGACTTTAAAAATTGGATATCATCGGGTAACTATCTGCTTAGAGGTATTAGCTCTAACTCCGTTGATATCGAAGTTAATAATGATTATGCATTCAATCATATGATTGCTTATGATAGTTGTAGAATGGCTACTGCAGCATTCGAAACCATGCATAACATCCAGTCATCTACCGCTCTTCCGAAGTCTATTGGCTGGATTGCGATCAAGTCATATTACGCAGCTTTTTTCTCAGCGCATTCAATTATGCGATGTTTTGGCTACACATGCAGCCAGTTAGAAAAAGGGCATGCAATGCAGCTTAATGGTTACGCTCAAACGATTGGCTTAGCACAAATCATTAAAGCGGAAGCTGGTTTTTTTTCTGGTGTCTATGATCGAGGGTCTAGAATACATCGCATAACAAAAATGAAAAATACTCATGAGGACACTTGGGCAACACTTAATGAGTGCCTTAAAAAAGTCAGTCGTGATATTTTAATGGTTACAGGTTTGAGCGTTCATAAGCAGCAGGTTTCAGCAAGCTTAACTGATATTGTTTTTAAACTAACTGATAAGGGGCGACTAGTTAAAGGGAATTATTTATCTCAATTTCGAAATGCTGTTAATTATCGCCAAGAGCATGACTTGTGGCACCCTTATGGTAAAAATTCAATACAAGCCGAGAAGGTTGTCACATATCTAGCATCATGGAAGGATGTTGAAGATATGTCGACAGCAATATGGAAAGAGTCTCTTGAAGCGTACAATTTTTTTGTCGCTTGTAGGGATGTCGTTAATTTAAATTACTTACTCATTCGGCTTGTAATAGAAAGCTCTGAAAACAGCTCTAATTTATATAAACGATGGCCCGCAAAGTTGCTAAACATAGCCGCTATTTGATGAGTGTTTTTTAATAATCATACCTGTTCGCGAAATGAAATAAGGTCGATATCTTAGCTTGTGATTGACCTTGTCATTTGTGTTTAACTTTTTCTCTTGAGTTAGATTTAAAACAATCTCGATTTCAGTAAGTTTGTTTAGTTTTATTTCCTTGAAGCTAAAATAGTTGGCCTGTGGATTGGTTTTGTTCCGCGGGAAAACTAAAGTCATAGTAAAGCAGATCAATAACCTGCGCCTTCTGCTGAAGCGACGCCCCGTCGCTGTAAATATCGAATGTCATCTGTCCGACTTCATGACCAAGAATTTCAGTCATGACGATATGGTCTGCTCCTGCACGGTGCAGAAGTGTCGTCACTGTCTTTCGAATGCTGTGGAACACATGGGCTTCACTAAATCCCGCTGCTTTCTTGAGTCTGCCAAATCGTTTGCCAAGGGCAGGCAGTCGGTTGCCATGTTTGTCTGGTTTCATCCCTGAGATCAAAAAGCCGTCTGTAGAGCTATGCAGCATCATGTTAAATCTTGAAAGTAGGGCTGGATGTACAGGGATTGCACGGATACCAGCGCGTGTCTTCGCATCGTCAATTTGAAAGTATTTGGTGCCGCCTTCTTCGTGGACATGCTTGCTTTGAATCCGACCAATCTCTTCCAAGCGACAACCTGTGTACGCTCCGATGAGAATCAAATCAGCTAGCGATTGATCTTTCTTCACGAGAGCTTGAGCGTAGAGGTTTTGCACTTCATCTCGACTGAATGCGTGGTAGCTAGTGCTAGGAGTTCCACGCCTTGCTTTGGGCAGTGTATGCCCTTCAAATGGATTCGGCTTGCCTTTCCAAACCTCCCTGAGAGTATGGTCATAGGCTATTGCCCACTTCCAGAATGCCGAGCAGCTAAAAAGGTACTGCTGCTTTGTTTTTGAGGTAATGCTTACCAACGATTGCAGCCACAACACCACGCTATCCCAATCAATCGGTTTCTCTGTTTCCGTCTGCCATTTGGCAAAAGCCCTCAAGCGCGTTTGATGATGGGCGACGGTTTTAGAGGCAGTGCCGTGTTCTCTCTGCCATCCCAAGAAGCTCTGAATTTTGGCCTCAGTGACAAGTGACTTGGGCTTGTAGCTTTCCGGCTTCGATATGACACCGGCTACAACTTGGGATTCATCATTTGAAAGACTGTGCATTTTGCCCGCTGCCAAGCCTGCAAGTTGTCCCATAAAGGAACCTGCATCAAGCGCTTTCTCGGTGGGCGAGGTGCCTTTGAGTACAGAGAGTATTTTTTCTACAATTGCTTGGCCTTCAGGTGTCTGCCAATTTGCTCTAGCAGCTTCTAGCGCTTCCTGAGTGACACCATCAGGCAAGGGGGTTGTATCGGACATCCCTGCAGCAGCGAGGACGAGCGACCTTTTAATCTGGGTGTTTTGCTTACCTAAAAACTGAGCATCTTCCAGCCATGCATCACCCGAGGCTAATTTGGCTTCACGCGCTCCCTGAATCTGAGCCTGCCACACAGCGAGGAACGGTAATCGAGTACGCATGGCCTCAGCGCGCGATCCAGTGCCTAGGCTCTTGGAAAGTACGCGTCGATTACCAAACGCTAGCCGTACATCTTTTGGGATGTCAATGCGTACATGCCACGTGCTGCCTTGGAGCTGTAAGTTGTCTGCCATGATACCGTTCTACGCAGTTATTCTACGTAGAGATTCTACGTAAAACATCGAGCAACCTCAATTAATACGGTATTTAAAGGCTTTCAGGTACCATGTCGGGGAGTCCCTATCTTCCCGCCACTATTCAAGGGCTCCAGAGGTTTACGCCTCTGGAGCCTTTTTCGTTTGGCGCAATTTTGGGGGAATGACTTCGCGTGTCATTCCCCCAAAATCCCCAATCCACAGTTCCTCGATAGCCAGTTACGAAAATCGCGGTGGAGTCTTGCGCGCCAAAATTAGGCGAGAGGGCTCCCCCAATGCATACATCGTCCTTTGATGCCGAGGCAGAAGCGCAATGCTGGGCTGCGGGGGGTGGAGGTGATATGTCGCAATCTAGATATGCTGATTAGCGCGAAGCTGAGCACACCTCTTCTTTGATTGCTTCAATTAATGTTCTGCACTTATTTTCTGCGCTAGCGATGCTCACCGGCTATTCCCAGTTTCACCAGATCATCGATCACAGAAGCGAATACCTGCCTTCGCTTTTAAGTGAGTTAGTGCTTCGATGATTTGCACGGTGACAATTTCTGCCGGTATTTCGTAGCTTTCTACTACGGCCTCGGTGATCTTTTTCAACAGTTGGTGGTGCTGCGCTTCGGTCTTCCCTGCGGCGGCATAGACAATAACTTGCGGCATATTTGCTTCCTTCAGTTTAAGGAATGTTTAGGGCTGCTGATCTGAGGTTAAACACGACCTCTACACCTCTATTGTGGGCTTGCGTCAGTTGGCGGGAAAAACCTTCCGCGACATGAGCTGGACCCTGCTCGTGGTGATGTTCTGCGCTGTGCCATTGTTGATTGTCAGCTTTGCGCCTGAAGTCTATGACAGCTTCTTCATATTTTTGGTGTGGACTTCGGCGTTGAACAGCGCGCTGGCAGGAATCGGAATCGCCGATTACTACTTCTTGCGCCAGCAGCGGATGAATCTGCGTCATCTGTATGCTAGTGAGGCGTTGTCACCTTATCGCTACTGGAAGGGCTTCAATCCGATTGGTTTATTCGCGCTGTTAGTGGGTGTTGGGGTGTACGTGTTCTTGTTTAATCCCCAGAGCCTGGCCAACGCGTCCTGGTTTCGCTTCATCTCCGCTTCCATTCCGTCTTGCCTGCTGGCCGGCGTGATCCATTTTGTGCTGACCCGGGCTTTTGCCGAGCGTTTAGGCTGGGGCGCCTATTCTCCGCGCCCTAAGCGTCAGCACGACTCTTTGAATTTAGATGCACAGGCTTGAGCCATGACTAAACGATACGATTACATCATTATTGGCGCGGGCTCTGCTGGGTGCGTATTAGCCAACCGCCTGAGTGAAGACCCAAACACCTCGGTACTGGTGTTGGAGTATGGCGGCAGCGATCGCAGTGTGTTGATCCAGATGCCCAGTGCCTTCTCAATGCCCATGAACACCAAGAAGTACAACTGGCACTTCGAGACCGAGCCTGAACCCTTCCTCGATAACCGCCGCCTGCATTGTCCGCGCGGCAAGGTACTCGGTGGGTCTTCTTCAATCAATGGGCTGGTTTATATCCGCGGGCACGCATCAGACTTCGACCAATGGCAATCATTGGGTGCTGAGGGCTGGGGTTATCGCAATTGCCTGCCGTACTTCAAGCGTGCCGAGAATTACAAGTTTGGCGGCGATGATTACCGTGGCGAAGGGGGGCCGCTGAGCACCAATAATGGCAACAACATGCAAAACCCATTGTATGGCGCCTGGGTTGAGGCGGGCGTACAAGCCGGTTACATCGAAACCAAGGATTGTAACGGATACATGCAGGAAGGCTTTGGCGCGATGCACATGACGGTCAAAAATGGTGTGCGTTGGTCAACCGCCAACGCCTATTTACGACCTGCGATGAAACGTCCAAACCTGACCGTGATCACCCACGCAATGACGCGTCAGGTGTTGTTGGTAGGCAAACGAGCTGTTGGCATTCTCTACGATCACGACGGCCAGACCCACACCGTGCATTGCAACCGCGAAGTGCTGCTTTCGACGGGGCCGATTGGCTCACCGCAGTTGCTGCAAATGTCCGGGATTGGTCCCGGTGAAGTGCTGCGCAACGCCGGTATCGAAGTGAAGCATGAGCTGCCCGGTGTCGGTGAAAACTTGCAGGATCACTCGGAAATTTATATCCAGTTCGCCTGCAAACAGCCGATCACTTTGAACAGCAAGATGGGCCTGTTAAGTAAGGCCATGATTGGCCTGCGCTGGTTGTTATTCAAAGATGGTCTGGGGGCAAGTAATCACTTCGAAGCGGGTGGTTTTATTCGCTCTGAGGTGGGACTGAGCTGGCCCGATATTCAGTTTCATTTTCTCCCCGCCGCGATGCAGTACGACGGTGGCAAACCGCTGAAGGGCCATGGTTTCATGGTTCTGACCGGGCCGAATAAACCAACCAGCCGCGGTTATGTCCGTGTGCGTTCGGCAGACCCATACACGCACCCGGAAATTGTCTTCAATTACTTACAAACTGAAGAGGACCGCGAGGGTTTCCGTCGCTGTGTGCGCCTGACCCGGGAGATTATTGGTCAGCCGGCAATGGATGCGTATCGCGATTACGAAATTGCTCCGGGCCCTGACGTCAACACCGACGAGGAGATCGATGCGTTTGTGCGCAAGAATATGGAAAGCACCATGCATCCTTGTGGTTCGTGCCGAATGGGCGAGGATGAAATGGCCGTGGTTGATTCAGCGCTACGTGTACGCGGTATCGAAGGCTTGCGAGTTATTGATTCATCGGTGTTTCCGACCGAGCCCAACGGCAATCTGAATGCGCCGACGATCATGCTGGCAGAGCGCGCTGCTGATCTCGTCCGAGGCCTGCCGACATTGCCGCCGGTCGATATTGAAGTTGGGCTTGCGCAGGGTTGGGAGTCCCGTCAGCGCAGCAATGCGCCCGTGCGCAAAGTCGCCAGCAGCTAACGCGCTTTGTAAAACCAGAGGGGTGTTGGTTTATACACGGCAACTAACCCTCAGCATTTCTCACAGTGAAACGAGGCCCGAGGTAAACGGGTCTCGTTTTTTTGTTTGTGGCTCGCGGCAAGCTAAATCTAGCTTTCAGTTTCAAGCCATTCAGGGTTACGCCTGAGCGACGGCGTCCGCGACGTTTGCGCTGACCCAGCTTGGGGCGTGATGCAGAGGCGGCGGTAACTCTGAACGGGTTTGTCATTAAATGAAAAGTCATTGTCGTTCGATGAGAAGCGGATGAAGCGTCTGGGTATTACATTTCAGTCAACGTATACGCCATAGGGCGTCCCGAGCGCAGATTGGAGATCAAGTAAATGCCAAAAGCCGTCCGCTTCTATAAAACCGGTGGTCCTGAGGTTATGCAGTACGAGGACGTGGAGGTTGGCGATCCCGGCCCGGGTGAAGTACGACTCCGTCAGGTTGCTGTGGGGCTTAACTATGCCGATACCTACTTTCGCAACGGCACGTACCCAATTCCAATGCCAAACGGCATGGGCGTTGAGGCCGCTGGTGTCGTAGAGGCCGTGGGTGAGGGCGTGAGCAATGTTTGTGTCGGGGACCGTGTCACTTACACCGGGTTCCTCAATACGCTCGGCGCCTATTGCACTGAGCGTCTGATCCCGGCTGCGCCGTTGATCAAACTTCCAGAGAGCATTTCATTCGAGACCGCAGCGGCGATGACCATGCGCGGCCTGACCTCCGCGTATCTGCTGCGGCGCATCCATGACTTCAAACCCGGTGACAGCATTTTATTGCACGCGGCTGCCGGCGGCGTTGGTCTGATTGTTTCGCAGTGGGCCAAGTTATTGGGTTTGCGCGTGATTGGCACCGTATCCAGTGACGCCAAGGGTGACATTGCCCGCGCACATGGCTGTGATCATGTGATCAATTACAGCCATGAAGATGTGGCCAAACGCACGCGGGAGTTGACCGACGGGGTAGGTGTAAACGTCGTCTTCGACAGCGTAGGCAAGAGCACATTCATGGGTTCACTCGACTCGTTGAAGCGTCGCGGTCTTATGGTTTATGTGGGCACGGCTTCAGGGCCAATTCCAGCATTCGACCCGGTACAGCTTGCAATGAAAGGCTCGCTCTATCTGACTCGCCCAGCACTGGCTGATTACATCGCCGATCCGGCGGAAAAGGCTGATCTGGCCGGCGAGCTGTTTGACTTGGTCGGCAGCGGCAAAATCAAAATCGAGATTAACCAGCACTACGGTTTGCAGGACGCCGTGCAGGCGCATCGTGACCTGGAGTCACGCAAGACCACAGGCTCTTCGATTTTCATCATTTAAGGAGATCATTAGTCATGCAAGTTGAACAACTGACCTGCAACATTGGAGCAGAGTTGCTGGGCGTTAATCTTGCCGATGCAATTCATGATGCTGGCCTGTTCGCTGAGATCCGCGCCCAATTGCTTAAGCATCGCGTGCTGTTTCTGCGAGATCAAGATATTAGCCGTGCTGAGCATGTAGCTTTTGCCCGCTTGTTTGGCGAATTGGAAGATCATCCCGTTGTCGGCAGCCATCCGGATCATCCCGGGCTGGTTCAGGTTTACAAGAGCCCGGAGAGCCCGATAGACCGCTACGAAAACTCATGGCATACCGATGCAACCTGGCGCGATGCACCTCCCATGGGCTGTGTGCTGCGCTGCGTTGAATGCCCGCCGGTAGGCGGTGACACGATGTGGGCCAACATGGTGGTGGCTTATGAGCGACTGCCGGCAGACGTGAAAGAAAAAATCGAAGGCCTGCGCGCGCGTCATAGCATTGAAGCGAGCTTTGGCGCGGCGATGCCAATCGAGAAACGTCTGGCGCTGAAAGCACAATATCCGGACGCAGAGCATCCCGTGGTGCGTACTCACCCTGAAACCGGTGAGAAGGTGTTGTTTGTTAACAGCTTCACCACTCATTTCACGAACTTCCACACGCCTGAGCGGATTCGGTTTGGCCAGGACTTCAGCCATGGCGCGTCTGAGTTGCTGCGCTATTTGGTCAGCCAGGCCTGTATTCCCGAGTATCAGGTGCGCTGGCGCTGGCGGCCCAACAGCATCGCTATCTGGGATAACCGCAGCACTCAGCATTACGCCGTAATGGATTACCCCGCCTGCCATCGCAAGATGGAGCGCGCTGGTGTGATTGGCGAAAAGACCTACTGAGCAGTCTGGCGGAAATTATCAAGCGCACAATCGCGCGCATTAAAGCCGTTTGGCAAAAATAAAAAAAGGAGACGAACATGCAGTTTTTCGATGATTCCCTGCACCCGGAAAATATGGAAAAGGTCGTGATTACCGTCGCACCTTACGGCCCGGAGTGGATGCCAGAAGACTTCCCGGAAGACATTCCGGTAACCATGGATGAGCAGGTACAGAAGGCGGTTGACTGCTATGAAGCGGGCGCTACTGTTCTGCACTTGCATGTGCGTGAGTTGGACGGCAAGGGGTCCAAGCGACTGTCTAAATTCAATGAATTGATTGCTGGGGTACGTGAGGCCGTACCCGACATGATTATTCAGGTGGGCGGTTCGATCTCCTTCGCGCCAGAGAGCGACGGTGAGGCTGCCTTGTGGCTGTCTGACGATACCCGGCACATGCTGGCGGAATTGTCACCCAAGCCGGATCAAGTCACCGTAGCGATCAACACCACGCAAATGAACATCATGGAGTTGCTCTATCCGGAGTATCTGGAAGGTACTTCCCTGGCAAACCCTGCCTATCAGGCTGCTTACAGTGAAATGACGGTTCCTGCTGGCCCTGCCTGGGTCGCCGAGCACCTCAAGCGCTTACAAGCCAGCAACATCCAGCCGCACTTTCAGCTGACGGGCATCCATGCCTTCGAAACCCTTGAGCGACTGGTGCGCAAAGGCATTTACATGGGGCCATTGAACCTGACGTGGATTGGCATTGGTGGTGGCTTTGACGGCCCGAACCCATTTAACTTCTTCAACTTCATTCACCGCGTACCGGATGGCTGCACCTTGACCTCCGAGTCGTTGCTGAAAAACATGTTGCCCCTCAATACCATGGCTCTGGCCATGGGCCTGCACCCTCGGGTCGGCACTGAAGACACCATTATCGATCAGCACGGCAAGCGCTTCACTTCCGTGCAGCAGATCCAGCAAACGGTACGCATCGCTCATGAGTTGGGCCGTGAGGTTGCCAACGGTAAAGAAGCCCGTGAGATTTATCGCATTGGTGTGCAGTACTCAAGCATTGAGCAAACGCTGTTAGCCAACGGGATGGCTCCAAATCGCAAGCAAGGCCAGAAAGGCGTCCCGCAACGCGGCTGATGCTTAGCGCAGCAGGGGGCAGGCTCCTGCTGCGTGTTAAAAATATTCAAAACAATAAAAACGGGTGCAACACACCCAGGAGGCATCATGGCCTTTCACCACAGCGCTGTGGACGATGAAGAGGATACGTCTATTGGTATCCCGCGTCGGTACGCGTGGATCGTTTTCGCTTTGACCTTTGGCTTGTTGATTTCAGATTACATGTCGCGGCAGGTGCTTAATGCCGTGTTCCCGGTGCTTAAGAGTGAGTGGCTGCTGAGTGACAGTCAGCTCGGATTACTCAGCGGCATTGTTGCCTTGATGGTCGGGTTGCTGACCTTTCCATTGTCGCTGTTAGCCGACCGTTTCGGTCGCGTCAGAAGCCTTGCGTTGATGGCGTTGCTGTGGAGCCTCGCAACGTTGGGATGCGCGCTGGCGCAGAACTACCAACACATGTTGATAGCGCGCTTTATGGTGGGGCTTGGCGAGGCCGCCTATGGCAGCGTGGGTATTGCCGTAGTGATGTCGGTTTTTCCTAAAAGTATGCGCGCAACCCTTGCCAGCGCCTTTATGGCGGGCGGCTTGTTCGGTTCGGTTTTAGGCATGGCTCTCGGCGGGGCTATTGCGGTGAAGTTGGGCTGGCGTTGGTCATTCGCGAGCATGGCGTTGTTTGGATTGGTGCTGGCGGTGCTGTATCCGATCATCGTCAGAGAATCGCGTATCGCCCCCAAGCGTCTTGGCGCTATCAGCCAAAAGAGCAAAGCGGCAATCAGTCGTCCATTGCGCACGCTGTACTGCACGCGCTCAGTTATAGGCGCCTATGTGGGCAGTGGTCTGCAGCTATTTGTGGTGGGCACGGTGCTTGTGTGGCTGCCGAGTTATTTCAATCGTTACTACGCGATGGACGAGGGCAAGGCTGGCGGGCTCGCCGCTTTGATTGTGCTGTGCTGCGGGGCTGGCACAGTGTGTTGCGGCATGCTCAGTGATCGGCTGTGTCGCCATTCGCAGATCCGTAAAGTTGACCTTTCGATTGCCTACTGCCTGGGCAGTTGCCTGCTGCTTTCGCTGGCGTTCGCGCTTACGGCGGGGCCATTGCAGGTGATCCTGATTGCTCTGGGAATGCTAATCGCCGCAGGCACCAACGGCACAACAGGCGCGATGGTGGCGAATTTGACCCACTACAAAGTGCACGGCACGGCGTTTGCTACGTTGACCCTGGTTAATAACATGCTTGGGCTCGCGCCAGGGCCGTTCATCACCGGGCGCGTATCTGACCTCATCGGTCTGCACGAGGCATTTCAGTTAGTACCGCTGATAAGCATTGGCTCTGCGGCGGTGTTCATCTATATCAAGCGCCATTACAACGCCGACATCGCGCGCCCCAAAGGTGACGAGTCGTCTGAGGCGTGCCTTAAAAAGTCGGTTGGGGTGATGTCGTGACAGCTGTTTTACAGATTGATGCATTTTTCGATTTTGTGTGTCCGTGGTGTTTGATTGGCAAGCGTCAACTAGCGCGGGCATTGGCTCAGTTGGCTGCCAGCCGCCCTGATGTTGAGGTCGTATTGAGCTGGCACGGCGTGCAGTTGCTTCCCCATCTGCCCGAAAACGGCGTGCCCTTTGCCGCGTTTTATCTTCAGCGTCTTGGCAGTGCCGAAGCGGTCCGCATGCGCCAGGCAGAGGTTGAACAAAGCGCTGCAGCCGTCGATTTACAGATTGATTTGAGCCGCATTGAAAAAATGCCCAATACAGGCCTGGCGCATCGCCTATTTGAACGTGCTGCAAGTCTGGGGACTGTGGCGCAGCGTGACGCTTTATTGGAACGCCTGTTCGCTGCCTATTTTGTGCGGGGAGAGGATATCGGTGAGCGCACCACGCTGTTGGCAATCGCTGAGCAATGCGGCTTCTCGAAAGCAACTTTGGATGAATACATGGCGGGTAGCTCGCAACCGATGGAGGCGAATAACAGGGGCAGCAGTGGTGTGCCTCACTTTGTCTTCAATCATCAGTATTTAGTGAGCGGTGCTCAGTCTGCAAGCGTGTTGTTGCAGGCGATGCATGAAGCGCTTGATCACGTTTCGGTCGGGGGGCAGCAGGCGTGAGTCAGCGTATTGCAGTGCCGAAAGACAAAGTTCCAGCGCTTGGAATGCGCACGTTGTTGAGATCAGCAGATAAAAGCCTGGCTGTATTCAATATTGATGGGCAGCTTTATGCAATCGATGACAGTTGCCCGCATCAGGGCGCTTCATTGTGTGGCGGGCGCCTGGAAGGCCGGGTGATTCAGTGCTGCGCACATGGTTTACGCTTCGATGTTGCGAGTGGCTACTTAGTCAACTCGACCAGCTTCAAAGTGGCCAACTACCCGGTCGAAATAGAAGACGACCATGTGTTCATCATCGTTGATGCTGAGGAATGTGCGGTATGAGTACCTTCGCTTTGGTCTCTGTGCATTCTCGCGCTCGCGAACTGCTGCCCGGCTTTATTGTCAGCCTGATTGTCGCCGCCGCTGCCAGCTTTCTCTCGGAGCACTACGACGCCCCCGTGATGTTGTTTGCTTTGTTACTCGGCATGGCTCTTAATTTTCTTGCAGCTGATAGCAGCTGCAAGTTGGGCATCGAGTTCACCGCGCGCACCGTGTTGCGCATAGGTGTTGCTCTGCTGGGGATGCGCATTACCTTAGAGCAAATTGCCGCGCTCGGCTGGAAGCCGGTGGCGCTGGTGGTGACACTGGTTGTGGTGACAATTCTGGTGTCAGTGGTAGCCGCCAAACTCATGGGGTTTCAGCGTTTGTTCGGCATGCTCACCGGTGGTGCTACGGCGATTTGCGGGGCTTCTGCAGCTTTGGCGCTGGCGGCAGCATTGCCAAATCATCCGCAGAAGGAGCGTGCGACCTTATTCACGGTGATTGGTGTCTCAGCGCTCTCGACGCTGGCGATGATCATCTATCCGATGATTGCTAATGGGCTTGGGCTTTCGCCTGAACAGGCGGGCGTATTTTTGGGCGCCACCATTCATGATGTTGCTCAGGTCGTCGGCGCGGGTTACAGCATGTCGACCGAAACCGGTGATACCGCCACGGTCGTCAAGTTAATGCGCGTGGCCATGTTACTTCCCGTCATAGTCTGCGCCGCGATGATCACCCGCATGCAGGGGGCTGATCCTGCAGGCAAACGACCGCCACTATTGCCATGGTTTGCGGTGGGCTTCTTGATTCTTGCATGTGTAAACAGCACAGGATGGGTTGCCCCGGTGATTCAGGGTTTCACCAATGATCTGTCACGCTGGTGCTTGGTCGTCGCAATCAGCGCGCTGGGGATGAAGACTCAGCTCAAGGAACTGGCTGCAGTAGGTCTGAAACCCATTCTGCTGATGGTTGGAGAGACAGTATTTCTGGTAGCTCTGGTCTTACTGTTAATGCATTGGGGCCTGTAGAAATGTAGCGAGTTGAGTGGGGGCAAATTCAGTCGAATAACGCCCCCAGCGGTTTACGCTTTTTATGCACTCGGCGAGTACAAATCGCTGGAGGAAGGCTGGGTGTTTAGCCTTCCTTACGCGGTGCAATATTATGCGCTTTACGCCAAGAGGCTGGAGGCATGCCAAATTGGGAAATAAACCAGCGCGTGAAGGAGCTGGGCATCGAGTAGCCCAGTATGTCGGTGATCTGCCCCAGTGAGTAATAAGGGTTTTCCAGGTAGCGAATCACCAGATCGCGGCGAACGCCATTAATCAAATCGCTGAAACTGGCGCCTTCTTCGTCCAGGCGCCGCTGCAAAGTGCGCACGTTCATGCCCTGGCTTTGAGCAATTTGCTCAATGGTCGCGCGCCCCATTGGCAGTAAAAGGTAAATGGATTTGCGCACGTCGAATGCCAGCGAGTGGTCGACCTTGCCTTGCAATGAGTCAAGGTAGCGTTGAGCGTGGCGGGCCATCGCTTCGTTGGCGAGAGGGTTGGTGGTGTCAAGATTGGCCGATGGGCAAACGATGCCATTAAACTCGCATCCGAATTCAATCTTGCAGCCGAAAATCCGCCGATGCACCGTGAGGTCGGCTGGTGCTTCATGGGTGAAACATACGTTCATCGGTTGCCAGTGAGCGCCCAGCAGCGCGGCGCAAAAACGATGCATGATGCCGATGGCAAGCTCAATCGCTTGGCGGTTGTCTGTACCGCTCTCAGTCACCAACTCCTCACGAATAATCACGGTTTTCCCGGTTTCTTCGATGAAGATCGCCAGTGAGTCATTGAGCAGATGACGGTACTGCACGATCACCTGCAGCGCATCGCGAAGATTTTTCTGGTGGCTGAGCAGCAGGCTCACTTCACCAAAGTCGGATAACTGACGAAGTTCGGCCATGCGCAGGCCGAAGGTTTCACAATTACTCAGCTTGGCTGACTGCTCCAGCAAGTCGATAGCTGCACTGACCGAGATTTGCTGTGTGGGGTCGCTGAGAATCGCAACGCTCAAGCCAGCGTCTGCCAGCAGTGTGTTTACGTTGAGTTGCAGGTGGCGGGCTACTTCCAAGTAGTTGGTGAGCACGGCAGAACGAGAGAGTGCGGTCATGGCTTACTACCTTCAATCAAGTGACATAGAAGGTCTCTGTGTCGTTTTTGTCCGCCATTTATAGAGAGTTTGTCGCTGGATGGAAAGTCAGAATGACTTAATCAATTCATCAGAGTGATGTGTCACCAAATGAAAAGCGCCTGACGCTAAATGTGAAGCGCCAGGGTTAGGCGAAATCTACTGTCTGCTTACAGGGTTCGAGATATCAGCGGACCGATCGGTGACGTATCCAAAGGCGGATGTGGCGATGAGTGAAACCACTGTTTTGATTATTCCAGGCTTGCGTGATGAGGTGCCGGATCACTGGCAAACCTTGCTGGCGAAAAAGCTTGAACGGGTTCGCTCAGTGCCTCCATTGGAAGATAACAAGCTCAGCCTCGTCGCACGATTGGAGGCTATTCAACGCGAGCTGGATCAGATTGACGGGCCGGTGATTATCGTGGCTCACAGCGCGGGTGTGCTGATGACTGTGCATTGGGCTGCGCTCAATCAACGTCCGATCAAGGGTGCTCTGCTGGTTGCGCCACCTGATCTTGAGGCCGAATGGCCGCCAGGCTATCCAACCGCGCAAACCCTCAAAGCCAACGGATGGATTCCATTACCGCGAGAGCCTCTGCCATTCCCATCCATTTTAGCGGTCAGCAGTAACGACCCACTCTGCAGCCTGCAAGCCGCTAGCCAAATGGCTGAAGACTGGGGCAGCAAACGGGTAGACCTCGGTGCAGTTGGCCATCTCAATCCAGCCGCCGGTTTTGGCGAGTGGCCTGAGGCTAATGCGTTGATCAATCAGTTGGACGGCTAAGCCTCAGTAGCACAAACACCGCTTTAGAGCTCGCATCGCCCGAATGCCGGGTGCTGGCGTTGTTCGCACAAAAAACAACAAAAACAAAAAAACGGAGACAACATCGTGAAACATACAGCCGCTAATAAATACCTTCGGCAGAGTCTCTTGGCTACGTCCGTGATGCTCGCCGCCTTACCCGCTGCTCACGCTTTTGAAGTCGAAAATAGCAGCGATGACTGGACTATACGATTCGATAACACCCTCAAAGCCAGTTATGGCCAGCGGGTTGAGGGTGAGAACGCGAAGATCGCCAACACCGCCAATCTCAACGACGGTGACAAGAACTTTAGCGTCGGCAGTGCTGTGACCGAACGGCTCGATTTACTGACTGAGCTGGATGTGGTCTTCAAGCGCAGAATGGGCTTTCGGGTCAGCGCCGCCAGTTGGTATGACCATGCCTATGATAGCGTCGGCTCAAACTCCAACCCGTTCCCTGGCCATAGAGATAATGCCGGGAATCTGGTTGCCGCCCGGCCTGTTGGTGGTGTTATTCAAGCCGGTGACTCGCTCAATGGCCATGGATCACGCAAGCATGGCCTGAGTCGCTATACCGACCGTTACTACAATGGGCCCTCAGGTGAAATCCTCGATGCCTTTGTGTTTTACAGCACAGAGATTGGTGATGAATCGTTGCTGAGCGCAAAGCTTGGCAAGCACAACATCTACTGGGGAGAGACCTTATTCAACGCCGCTAATGGGATTAACTACGGTCAGTCCGCTCTGGACTTGGCCAAGCTGTATAACGTGCCGGGCATTGAAACCAAAGAGTTGTTTCTACCGCGCAATCAGCTATCGATGTCATTCACGGTCAACCCGGAACTTACCTTAGGCGCGCAATACTTCCTGGAATTTCAGAACTCCAGATTGCCCGAAGGAGGCACCTACATGGGTGCTTACGACATGCTCGATGAAGGCGCTGATGTGTTCTGGCTGCCGGTCCCGGCGTTATTGGGCGGGGCAGGTGCCTTCTACGGTGCGCCGCGAGGCCACGACGTTAAACCGCACAACTCGGGCGATTTCGGCTTAATGGCCAAGTGGAGCCCGGACTGGCTGAACGGAACCTTAGGCTTTTACTACCGCAATACGTCGGACACTTTACCGGCGGTGCTGATCAATGCCCCGAACTTGCACAAGCCGGGAGTTGCGGGCTTTGAAGGTGTTGAGTATCTCACCGCATACGCCGATGACATCGACATCTATGGCCTGAGTCTTTCGAAAAGCGTGGGGCCAGTCAGCGTCGGCCTCGACCTGAACTACCGTGAAAACATGCCGTTGGTGAGTAACTTCAGCACCATTAATGGTTCGCTCAATGCAGCAGCAGAAGCAGGGCTGATTAACGGCGCCAACCTTATTGGGGCAGTTCCGGACAATGGTGAAACGGGGCTGGCGCGCGGCAAGACTTTCCATGTAGTGCTTAACGGTTTGGCGACATTTGGTGATACCCCGTTGTGGGATGCTTCATCGCTCGCTGTAGAAGGCGCAATGACTCACTTAGTCAGCGTGGATAAAGGCCAGCAGACCTTCAAAGGCGACTCCAGTTATCAGGGCGTCGACAAGGTTGATACCAACGCATACACCATCGCAGCCAACTTTACCCCGACTTGGTATCAGGTATTCCCGGGTGTCGATATGTCCATGCCCATGGCCTACAACGTGGGGCTCAAAGGCAACTCTGCCATTCAACTGGGCGGCAACGAAGATGCCGGCAGTTATTCCGTCGGCGTCTCGGCGGACGTCTACCAGAAGTACCGGTTTGACCTGAAGTATGTGGATGCTTTCGGCCCATTCGATACCTGTGAAACCGGCTTCGATAACAACACGCCTGGCGCTAATGGCCAATACCAGTGCATTCCCGGACAGATTACTTCGCAGGCAGGTTTGGTCCCCTTGCTGAAGGACCGGGGAATGGTCACGGCTTCGTTCAAAACCACCTTCTGATTGACGCTCAGATTACAAAAATAACCGGAGAGAACTCAGATGAAATGTCTTAAAAACCTGCTGGCTGCTGCGGTGGCGGCATTAATGACTACTCAAGTTCAGGCGGCTGTATCCGCCGAGGACGCAGCGAAGCTGGGCACCAGCCTTACCGGGATCGGCGCTGAAATGGCGGGCAATGCTGATGGCTCCATACCCGCCTATACCGGGGGTATGACGACCCCGCCTGCCAGTTTTAAAGCGGGTGACACCATGCGCCCGGACCCTTTTGTCGACGAGAAACCACTCTTGGTGATCGACAGTAAAAATGTTGATCAATATGCAAGTTTGCTGACGGCAACCACGGTGGAGTTGGCTAAGCGATTCCCGACTTTCCGCGTCAATGTATACCCGAGCCACCGCACCGTGGCCTTGCCTGAAAAGGTGGTGGATAACACCCTGAAAAACGCCACTGGTGCAAAGTCATTAGAGGGTGGGCTGTCGATTGATAATGTGCTGCCGGGCGTGCCGTTTCCGATCCCGAGTTCAGGCAGCGAAGCCATGTGGAATCACTTACTGCGCTACCTGGGCGTCAGTCTCTCCACCAAGTACGACTCATGGAATGTGGACTCGGCCGGTGTTGCAACGCTTGCCACAACCGGGCGTTCATACATGAGCTATCCCATCTATGAAGACATGGATAAACCGATCCGTGGCGATGATATTTTTTATCAGATGAAGCTGTATTACACCGGCCCAGCGCGCCGAGCCGGTGAGGCAATCATGCTCAAGGACTCTGCCAACCCGTTAGCGCAACCGCGCAAAGCCTGGCAGTACTTGCCCGGTCAGCGTCGGGTAAAGCTGGCACCAAATCTTGCTTACGACACGCCTAATCCGGGTACTGCCGGCGCAGGAACTTACGATGACGTATTTGTGTTCAATGGCGCGCTTGATCGCTTTGACTGGAAGCTGATCGGCAAGCAGGAAATGATCGTGCCTTACAACACCTATAAGTTGACTTACGCTCAGGACGCCAAGCAGCTGACAACGCCTAATCATCTCGCACCGGATTATGTGCGCTGGGAGAAGCACCGCGTCTGGGTTGTGGAAGGGACCGTTAAAGAGGGCGCCCGACACATCTACCATAAGCGCCGCTTCTACATAGATGAAGACAGCTGGATCGCACTGGCCTCTGATCAGTACGACTCAAGCGGCAAACTCTATCGCGGCTCGTTTGCCTTTCTGACTCAGAGTTATGACAAGCAAGCCCCTGATACTTCACCGTTCGTTATTTATGACCTGGTCGGTGGGTCATACAACATCAACGGCGTGGTTGGGCCATACGGCGGCATCAAGTACGGCGAGCCTTTGTCGAAAGTGCAGTGGGCACCTGATGCATTGGCGGGCGCGGGCATTCGCTAAGCAATAGCCACTCAAGGCCGGGGCACCGCCCCGGCAACATGACGGGTCGATGGGCGCAATAACGGTCGCTCATCGTGGCGAAGCGATTTCGATGCTGGTGTGTGCGTTGAGTGCATTTCGGCGTCGCTCCCTCAAAGGGTGCTGTATGGATTCCTTGAAAAACACTCTGCTGGCAATTCTGTGCACAGCGTGCGGATTAGTGCCGTGCGCCGCTCAGGCGAGCAGCTATGTCGATGTGCTGGACATGCCTGCCAAACCAACGGCTCTGGCTACGCGCAGCCCTTTGCTCGGTGTGACACGGGCTGGGGAACGCATGGTGGCGGTGGGGCAGCGCGGGCACATTCTTTATTCAGATGATGCAGGCAAGCACTGGGTGCAGGCACAGGTTCCTGTCAGTAGTGATCTGAACGCCGTAGATTTTCCAACCCCTCAACAGGGCTGGGCCGTCGGTAACGATGGTGTTGTCTTGCACAGCAGTGACGCAGGAGCGACCTGGAGCAAACAGCTGGATGGACGGCAAATCGGCGACTTGGTAGTCAAATATTATTCAGCGTTAGCCCAGGCGCAGCCGGACAACGAAAGCTGGCCAGGCTTTGTCAGTGAGGGTGAGCGTTTGGTTGAGGAGGGCGCCGACAAGCCGTTTCTCGATGTTTGGTTCGCTGACGACAAACTTGGGTATGCAGTTGGTGTGTTCAACCTGATATTGCGCACCGAAGATGGTGGCCAAAACTGGACGCCGTTTCAGGACCGTACTGATAACCCGCAAGGGTTTCACCTTAACGCTATCGCCTCCACTGGCGATGCGCTGTATATCGCTGGCGAGCAGGGCTTACTACTCAAATGGGATGCTGCCTTGCAGCGTTTCAACGCCTTGCAGACGCCGTATCAAGGCAGTTTTTTCGGTGTGATTGGCAAGCCTGGCGACGTCATGGCTTTCGGCCTGCGTGGCAACGTAGTGCGCAGTACTGATGGTGGCCAGCAGTGGCGCGATGTGCCGAGTAACACGCAGGTCAGTATCACGGCCGTCGTTATCAATGCGCAGGGCCAGTATGAATTTTTCTCGCAGGCCGGTGATGCGCTGATTGATCAAGCCGGCGCTGCAAATCTACAGCCGCTCGCCGAGCAGCCCCTGTCCCCGGTAGCTGGCGCTGCAATTGCGCCTGATGGATCGCTAGTGGTGGTGGGCAACCGTGGCGCACAGACTCTGCCTGCGCAATAAGATCTCGAATAATAAGAGTGAGTACCCCAGACATGGGCAATATCAAGCAAGACCTCATGCCGGTGATTCGTGATTTAAGCGATTTCGATCAGCACTCCGGAAACAGGCTGGAACGATGGGTATTCAACTATCGGCCGCTGTTCATGCTGCTCATGACCTTGGTCACGTTGGTGCTCGGGTACATGGCGGTCACGCGTCTTGAGATTCGTCCCAGTTTCGAAAAGATGATTCCTCAAAGCCAGCCGTACATTCAAAACTTCTTGAATAACCGTCAGTCACTGCGCGGGCTGGGTAACTCGGTACGGGTGGTAGTCGAGAATACCCAGGGCGATATCTTTGACCCTGAGTATCTTGAAGTCCTCAAGCAGGTTAACGATCAGTTGTTTCTCACTGATGGAGTCGACCGCGCGTGGATGAAGTCGTTGTGGAGCCCCGGAGTTCGCTGGACTGAAGTAACAGAGGAAGGTTTTCAGGGCGGGCCGGTGATGCCCGACACCTATAAAGGAACCCCCGAGGACCTGGAGCAACTGCGGCGTAATATTAGCCGTGCCGGAATCGTTGGTAGTTTGGTGGCGAGTGACTTCAAATCCAGCATGCTGATTGTGCCATTGCTGGATAAAGCTTCGGCGACAGGGCAGGCCATCGATTACCAGCAGTTCTCGCGCATGCTGGAGGAGCAGTTGCGCAAAAAAATTGAGTTTGCTGGCGACACCACCGCGCATCAATCCGGTGCGGAGGGCAATGGCCCGTATAAAATTCGAGTCATTGGCTTTGCCAAGCTGATGGCTGATCTGATTGATGGCTTAGTTCAGGTCATGATGTTTTTCGGCTTGGCAGTGTTCACCTCGCTACTCATCATCTACCTCTACACGCGCTGTTGGCGCAGCACTTTTTTGGTTGTGGGCTGCTCGCTAATCGCTGTGATCTGGCAGTTGGGCATCGTCGCCTGGCTGGGCTATGCCATTGATCCCTATTCTGTGCTCGTGCCCTTCCTCATATTCGCCATTGGCGTGTCCCATTCTGCGCAAAAAATGAATGGCATCATGCAGGACATTGCGCGAGGCACGCACAAATGGATCGCTGCACGCTACACATTTAGGCGTCTGTTTATTGCGGGCGTTACTGCATTACTCGCCGATGCAGTGGGCTTCGCGGTGTTGATGCTGATTGATATTCCGGTGATTCAGGATCTCGCCATCACCGCCAGCATCGGTGTTGCCGTGTTGATTTTCACCTCCTTGTTACTCATGCCTGTGGCGTTGTCTTACGTAGGCGTCGGCAGCAAGGCGGCTGAGCGTGCTTTGAAAATCGATATGCAGTCAGCAGGGGATCACGGTTTTGGCAGGCTGTGGAGTTTGCTCGATCGCTTCACCACACGTAAGTGGGCGACAGGGGCTGTACTCGTCGCAACCCTATTGGGCGCAGGCGGTTATGTAATCAGCCTGCAATTGCAAATCGGTGATCTCGACAGCGGAGCGCCAGAGTTACGCGCGGACTCGCGCTACAACCGGGATAACGCCTACATCACCAGCCACTATGCCCTTTCCAGTGACTTATTCGCGGTGATGGTCAAAACTCCGCCGGAAGGCTGTTTGAACTATCAGACACTGGTACTTGCTGATCGCCTGGCTTGGGAGTTACAGCAGTACCCCGGTGTTCAGGCAACTTCATCGCTGGTTAATGCGGTGCGTCAAATTACGGCGGGTACGTACGAGGGCAACCCCAAACTCAATAGCATTCAACGTAATCAGAACGTGCTCAATTACGCAGCGCAGCAAGCCTCGGTCAACTCGCCCGAGTTGTTCAATACAGACTGCTCGCTAATGCCCGTGATTGCCTATCTCAAAGATCACAAGGCCGAGACGTTGGACGCCGTGGTGGCCATCGCCAGTAAGTTTGCGCAGGAGAACAGCACGGAGGATCGTCAGTTCTTGTTGGCTGCTGGCAGCGCGGGTATCGAAGCCGCCACCAATATTGTGGTGCGCGAGGCCAACAGAAGCATGCTGTTGTATGTATACGCAGCCGTAACCATATTCTGCTTGATCACCTTCCGCAGTTGGCGCGCAACAGTTGTGGCTTTGCTGCCGCTGGTGCTGACCTCGATTCTGTGTGAAGCCTTGATGGTTGGCATGGGGATCGGCGTTAAAGTGGCGACTTTGCCCGTGATCGCACTGGGCGTTGGCATCGGAGTGGACTACGCGCTGTACCTGCTTAGCGTGCAGTTGAGTTTTCAACGACAGGGGCTATCGCTAGCGGATGCTTACCGTAAAGCGGTGTCGTTTACAGGGCGAGTGGTTGGCCTGGTCGGTATCACGCTGGCCGCTGGCGTGGTCTGTTGGGCTTGGTCACCGATTAAGTTTCAGGCGGACATGGGCATCCTTCTGACCTTTATGTTCCTGTGGAACATGCTCGGTGCACTGATCCTGATTCCCGCGTTGTCGCATTTTCTGTTGCGCGAGACCGGCAGTGTTTCTTGTCGAGAGTCGGAAGACGCGAAAGAGACGCAGAAGCCTGGAAAAGAGTGCGGCGGTTTCAATAAAAAACAGTTGCCACAAGCGATGTGATTTCTACGACACCTTCAGGTGTAGCAGCAGGAGTATTCTGCTCTCGCCAAGCCTGAAGGTGTTTTATACCTCATTGCTTTTCAGGGGCCTGTAACACGCTCATGCAGACGCAGAATCGCGTTTCAGGCTTTTGTTTATCTGGGCATGCAATGTGCCGCTGATGCCTTGAGCCTCATCGAAGTGACTAAGCAAGTCCGGCAACATTGTAATCGCTTAGATGAATCTGAAGCCTGATCTGGCTGCCGGCTTTTGCTTCGCGGATGCAACAGGCAATACCCGTCTAGAATTTCCCAGTAGTTACCAAACATTCGCCGCCAATTCTGGCAATCTGGCGCTTTACCCAAGGTCTTGTCGGGCGGGTTCTGGCTTGTGCAGGTTAGGCAAGGTTTAGCAATGAAGTGCATAGACAAGCTCATTGCGCTCATCATCGTAGTGCTCGTAAGTGCGTGCGCTCAGCTTCCGCAGTTGCCTGCTAATCGTCCCTTTGAGTCGGTTTCAGCCCCTGGCTCAACGACGAATCTTGATCAAGCACTTGAATCAGTAGAAAAGCAACATCTGCAAGCAAGTGGATTTCGGTTGGTGGCTGATGGATATGAAGCATTCGCCTTGCGCTCAGCTTCAGCGGCCATCGCTGAGCGCAGTATTGATGTGCAAACCTACATCTGGCATCCGGACAACACAGGGGCTTTCATCGTTAATGCCCTGCTGGCCGCTGCCGATCGCGGGGTAAAGGTGCGGATTTTGGTCGATGACATGGATGCGCGAGAAGAACACCTCAGCTTCTCGGCCATGGCTGCACATCCGAATATTTCCGTGCGCTTTTTCAATCCGTTCAGTGCTCGCTCTGGCACCTTCAGCAAATTTACCGAGATGGTTGCCAATTTCGAGCGGGTTAACCGGAGAATGCATAACAAGAGTTGGATCGTCGACAACCGCATTGCCTTTGTCGGGGGCAGAAATATTGGCGACGAGTACTTTGGCGCGAGTGATGAGGTGAATTTCGTTGACCTTGGATTGGTTATAGTCGGGCCGGTGGTGCGCGAAGCCTCCGATTCATTTGATCGCTATTGGAATTCATCCTTGAGTTATCCAGCCGGGTTGCTGGCTCCCGACCACGTCAATCACGAGTCCTTGTTAGCCTTGCGGCATACCTTAAGCGGCCTCAAACAGTCAGAAGAAGCCACGCAATTGGCTGATACGCTGCGACGTGACCCGCTGGTTGAGAAGATAAATTTGGGTAACTGGCGTCTGCACTGGACGGATCAGTTCAGGTTCCTCAGTGACGAGCCGCTCAAAGCCTTTGCTGCTGATGGGGTTTCAGATATATACGGCCAGATACTGGCTCAGGCCAAGGGCGCTAAAAAGGCACTATGGATTTTGTCTCCCTATTTTGTGCCAGGGCCCAATGGCACAAGAGTGTTTACTGAATTGGCCAGGCGAGGGGTGGATGTCAGGGTGATAACCAACTCGCTCGCTTCCAATGATGTTGTGGCCGCGCACAGTGGTTATGAGAAATACCGCAAGCGTTTGCTGGAAGCCGGGGTGAAAATTTGGGAGCTCAAACCGATATCGGCCAAGCGACCCCGGGCGAGTCTGTTTGGCTCGTCCGGCGCCAGCTTGCATGCCAAGGCGCTCGTGGTCGATGGCCAAAATGTATTCGTGGGCAGTTACAACCTCGACCCCAGATCCAATGAGCTCAATACCGAACAGGGAGTTCTTATGCGTCAGGGCACGGTGGCAGAGCAACTTGAAGCGTTGTTCCGCGTGCAATCAGATGCGCAGCACGCATGGCGCCTGGAGCTGCGAGACGATCAGCTTCACTGGACTGATGGCAACATCGGGCATGACAGCGAACCTGAGGCGGGAATCGGGCGCAGAGTGATGTCCACCATATTGGGTTGGCTACCCATGGAGCGTCAGTTGTAGAAGGTCATACATTCTCGCTAATTGCCCTCTGAATGGCGGGTGTTTTCAGTGCTGTTTGGCCTGCTAATGAACTGCTCACGCTGCCAGGGTTCATAAGACTTGAACCGCTCACGTTGAAACCTTTTTGATCGAGCAGCGCCTATGTTGAAAAACCTCTGGTACGTCGTGCTTCCCGCGTCACAGCTAACCGCTGAATTAGCGCCTGTGCAGTTGCTCGGGCAGCGTTTTGTCGCGTTTCGCGACAGGGCGGGCAGGGCGCAATTGCTTTCAGATATTTGTGTGCACCGTGGTGGCTCGCTGTCTGCTGGGCGCAAGGTAGGCGACAGTGTGCAGTGCCCGTATCACGGCTGGCGCTTTGGTGCAGATGGGATTTGTACGCATATTCCTGCGCAGCCGCAGCTGCGCATTCCGGCTAAGGCGCGGGTCGATGCGTATCCAACCGTGGAGCGCTATGGTTGGATCTGGGCATTTCTGGGCGATCTGCCGGAGTCGCAGCGTCCGCCGTTGCCCACACTCGATTGGCTGGAAGACCCCGAAGTACGCGTGGTGTCCGGGCATTACGATTGGCAGGCGAGCTGGGACCGTATTATCGAAAACGGCCTTGATTTCGCGCACGCGCCGTTTGTCCATGGCTCTACATTTGGTGATGCCGAGCATCCGGAAATGGACGCATTCGATGTTGAGCTTGCCGACTGGAGCGCTCAGGCGCACATGACCATGCACAGGCCAAAACGCCAGGGTATGTTGCGGCGCAAATCTTCAACAGAGCGGGTCAGTGTCGGGACGGTGCCAGGCTTTCATTTATCCGGCCCATGTACCACCTTGGCGTTAGAACTGCCCAAGGGCTGGCGGATTTATATTGTCTCTGCGCACACCCCAATCGACGCCACCCACACGCGCACCTGGTGGATGATGGGGCGCACATTCATGCGCTCGCATCTGCTGGATCGAAAATTTATCGCCAGCAATATTCGCATTTTCGACCAAGACCATACGGTGCTGAAAAATGTGCGGCCGGAGCGAGTCCCGGACACCTGGCAGACGGAGGTCTCGGTTAAATCGGATGCGCTGCAAATTGCCTTTCGCAAGCGTGTGCAGCAACTTGAGCAACAGGGTTGGCGCATTGATGAGGCGCGTCTCGCCCGGGAATTTACCGGGCGTAAGGCCTGCGCAATCCCCAGCCCCGAGCGGCATAACGCCAAAGCGTGGGCGATCGAGCCCATTCCTGTAGTAGACGTCAGCGCTGACGGTGAATCGTAGAAACAGAGTTGGTCGCAGTTGGGCAAAAATCACTTTCGGCGTTTACTGCTTATTTGAATGCAACTGATGGCGGGCCGCACCCCTTCAATGGCTCGGCTGAACCGCGTGCTTACGATTTGCAAAAGCAGCACCACTGACAAGCGTACTTTCCTTGTTGAACGGGTGGGGTTTGGCGATGCCGTAGCCCTGTACGTAGTCGACACCGATATCTTCAAGCTCTTGGCGGATCTGCTCGTTCTCGACGAATTCGGCAATAGTTGCCTTGCCCATCACCTGGGCGATTCGGTTGATCATCTCGACCATCGCCCGGTCAATCGGATCGCTGAGCATGTCTTTGACGAAGCCGCCATCGATCTTCAGATAGTCGACCGGCAGGTTCTTCAGGTAGGCGAATGAAGACATGCCGACGCCAAAGTCATCCAGCGAGAATTTGCAGCCCAGCACCTGCAGTTCTTTGATGAAATGCATGGCGTCTGTGAGGTTGGCAATGGCGCTGGTTTCGGTGATTTCAAAGCAGATTTGCCGCGGATCAATGCCGGGTCGTTTGAGTTGCTGGCGCAGGAACGCGAGGAATTCGGGGTCGCCGATGGTGCTGCCCGAGAGGTTGATTGCACAGGTTTGTATCGGTTCTAGCCCGGCATTTTTGCGCTCGATGATAATGCCCAGAGCATTTTCTACCACCCAATGGTCGAGCATTGGCATCAGCCCGTAGCGCTCGGCGGCGGGCATGAAGTGGCCGGGTGCGACCAGTTGATTGTCTTCGTCACGCAGGCGCAGCAGCAACTCGATGTGAATACCGTTGTCGAGGTCCTTCTGCGCGGGCATGATTTCCTGGGCGTAGAGCTCAAAGCGGTGCTCTTTGAGGGCTTGGTGAATACGCTGTGCCCAGGCCATTTCTCCGAAGCGCAACGACAGTTCGGTGTTTTCCGGATGATACAACTGCACGCGGTTGCGGCCTTTATCCTTGGCCATGTAGCAGGCGACATCGGCCGCACGCAGAGAGTCCTCGAGCGTGATCTGGCTCTGTTCCAACGTGACCAGGCCAATGCTGGCACTCACATTAAAGCTGCGGCCATTCCAGCTAAAGCGCAATGCCTCTACTGCCAGGCGTAATTGTTCGGCCAACTTTGTCGAGATCGCCGCCGGGCAGTTTTCCAGCAGCACACCAAATTCATCGCCGCCGAGGCGGGCCAACGTATCGTTTTCACGCAGGCAGCTTTGCAGCGCAGTACAAACCTGGCGCAGTAACTGGTCACCAGCCGCGTGGCCGCAGGTGTCGTTGATGATTTTGAACTGATCGAGGTCGAGGTACATCAACGCGTGCTCGCTCTGCTGTTGTTGCAGATTTTCGAGGCTGCGCGATAGCCGGCGATCAAACTCGCGGCGGTTCAACAGGCCGGTGAGGGCATCATGGCTCGCCTGCCATGAGAGATTGGCGATGTATTGATGCTCGCGGGTCATGTCGTGCAAAACCAGCACCATGCCGCTGATTTTGTCCTGATTACGGATCGGCGCTGCCATAAGCGTGACCACCACGGCACTGCCATCGGCACGCATGAGCTTATGTGCAGCGGTCTCGTTGTTGTCTGATGACATCTGCTCAAGGATCGCGGTCGCCGGTGCGACTGACTGCGTTCCGGCATCGGGTAGCAGTTTGTCCAGTGCCAGACCCGAGGCGTTCGCTCCGCGCCAACCGGTAAGCTGCTCGGCAGCCGGGTTCATGTAGTCAATTTTGCCGGCATCGTCGATGGTCAGAACCGCATCACCAATAGACGCCAGAGTGATTTGCACCCGCTCTTTCTCCGTTGCCAGGGCGTCTTCAAATTCGCTGCGTTGGCGCATGAGCTTTGCGGTGCGGGATAAGGCCAGCAGAATTAAAGCAGCAGCAATGCTCAGATTGAGCCAGATCAGGACCTCATTAAGTGAGCGCGAGCTTCTCCCCAGCTCAACACTGAACTGTTCTGTGAGTGGGGTCGCGTTGCGGTTGAGCTTGTATATCTGGGCTTTCCAGTTGGCTATCTGCTGATCATTTACCTGACCGCTTGCAACTGTTTGTTCGATCGTACTCGCCAGCTGCTCGATTTCGACCAGGAACGCATCAGCCTCATTCCAGATAGTAATGGAGCTGCTCATGAAACCGAATCGGCTGAAATTGCGGTACAGGGTCACCATGCCAGGGGCATCTTGCGGGTCGATTCCGCCAGCAACCAGGCTTTTTTGAGCGGCATGCGGATCAAAAACCGGGCTTTCGAGTGCGCTCTTGGCGTGTTGGAAGTTCAGCGGGGCAGCAATGGCCTGCTGGTATTGCTTGAGGTAGATCTCATCCGGCTTATCGACATACAAGCCCAGAAAGAAGATTGCATCTTTATAGCCCTTGGACCAGAGGCTTTCACCATTGACGTAGGCGCGGACCGAAGACAACACATTCAGACTGATGAGCAGCAGCAGTGCCTGGAACAGGGCAATGCCGATAAAGGGCCAGATCAGTGAGAGTAGGTGTTGTTTTTCTTTTGGGCTTTCTGGACTCATACCGCTTCCTGTCAATTCAGAAACTACAGCGTGCGCGTCAACCAATACTGATCCTTAGTATGTATATCGGCCCCATTGGGGCTAAGTTAAGCAGGCACAATTAATTCTGCAGGAGCGCTGAGTATAGAGGTCCTTGGTTACTGGGCAAGCACCGGCCCGAAGCCGGTGCGCCTGCCACAGTTATTTCTTGATCCACTTCCCATTTAGCTGGATGTACTGGCCTGCCGGGGTCTTCTCGATGGCTTTTTTACCGGCAATCGCCTCGACATCGGTCTTCTGAATGCCATTCTGCTGAGCCAGCTTCTGGTATTCGTTGGCCCGCGCTTGGTTGATTAACTTGGTGATCGCATCTGCCTCGCCAGCAGACTTGACCACGCCGAGGTAGCCATTGGGCATTTCGCCCACCAAGCCATTGGCTTTGGCGTTGCCCAGTTCGGACATGGCCTCGTTGAGGCTCATGGCAAGGGCCGGCAAGCTCAAACTGAGCAACAGCATCAGGCTGGCAATTCGTTTAGGCAGGGTCATGGTGTGGCTCCTCAAAACAGTCCGCTTGATTCACTGAACATGCTGTCCAGTGCTTTATCAACTTTGATGTAGATCTCGTGTTCGATCTTGACGTTGAGATTGATATTGATCGGCTCGTTCGGCACCGCCAGTTGCACCGTTGGGGTACAGGCTGTGCTCAGTAAAGCTAGCAACACCGCAGCGAGTGCGTAGTTGATGCGCATAGTGCGTACTCCCTTATGGGGTTTTGGGCGAGGTGGATTTATTGTTGCGCTCCAGGATGAACTTTTGCACCCGCCGCTGAATAATCTCACTCACTTTATCGCTCAGCTGCAAGCTGGCCAACAAGGTGGGTATGTTTTCTTCCAGATTTATGTTGAAGTGGATGGGGCGACCGTTCTCTATTGCCGGATTTTGCCCTTCTAGGCGCAAGCCTAATTGCAGTTTGCCTTGCTCGCTGTAGCCAACGTCGCTGTTAAGCGTGGTGTAGTGAAAATCCTCCAGTGATTGCGCCACCAACTGCATCGCCGGATTGCTCTGGCCCAGCGCCTTGATCTTGTCATTGTTGAAGCGCAGGCGACCGCCTGGCGCACGTGCGTGTATTTCGCCTTTGTCGATATGCACGCCTTGGCGAGTCGCGATCATCGGCAGGTAGCCGTCAATCAGCCCGCTGCCAGAAAGCCCTTCTGCGGGGTACAGGGCGAACAGCGTTTGTAACTGCAGTCCCCTCACATTAACCGGGAACCGCCACTGGTTTTGGCTCATGTCCCATTGGCCGGCGGCCATGTTGACGTTGCCACCAAGCAAGCCAGCCTGCGCAAGATTCAATTTGAGCAGGCCAGTGTCCAGTGTGTTGAGTTTCGTGTTGTAGCTGCCGCGTAGCTGGATCGGTCCGACCGGAATCCCCGGATTGGCTTCCTCGATTTTTAGTGTTTTGATATCGGCGCGCAGGTTTTGGCCGTCGAGTTGCAGGCGCACATTGCCATCGATCCCGCTGATCTCAGTTCGATCATAAATCCCGCCAACGCCCTTGCCAGTAATGTTGGCGTCCAGTTTCAGCTTGCCATTGCCGGCTGGCAGGTTGAGCGTCGCATCAGCCTTGAGTTTGCCCTGATTGAGATCCAATAAGGTGGGCCAGCTTTTCAGAGTCTTGGCCAGAGGGTTGCCGGCGCGCAAAAACAGCTCAGCAAGTTCGGCCTCAATTGTCAGGCCGTTGCTGGCGTAGCTGATTTTTGCCGGCAGTTGCAGGCCGCTATCGGCGCTGAGCTTGCCATCAAGGTTCAACTGCAATGGCGTGTCACCGGCATGGCCGGCACCTTTTATAGAGCCCTGCCAATCCCAGCCCAGGCTGTGCAACTGTTCATGTTGAAGGCGTTTGCTAGAAAGTTTGAGCGCGCCGTCCATTTGCCAGCTATCGGCTATAGAAGGGGTGCTTGCGCTGAATTCAAGGCCGCTGGTGCTGGCTTCGAGGTTGCTCAGTTTTACGCCTGCGCCACTTAACTGGCTCAACTTTAGCGTCGAGTTTTTCTTGATACTCAACTCGATGGCCTCTGCATCGGCGTAAGCATCCAGCTGCAGCTGCGCTTTTGGCGTGCTCAGTTTGTAGCCCGTGTATTCAAGGCGCGGGGTGTCGGCAGTCAGGGTGGCGTCGGTCAGTTGCAGTGCCCATGGCAGGGAGTTGGCGAGCGCAAGATTGCCTTGCAGGCTGATATTGCTGGCTCCCTTGCTGACTAAATCGAGTGTCAGCGGCAGTGAGCGACCCGCCAGTGTGGGCGCTGGATTGGCCGCAGCCGTTGTAGGTTGGACGCGCAACTGCAAAGCCTCGACCTGTAGCTCGGCAGGCAGCTTGGCGAGTAGATCCGCCGGCAGGTATTTAAGGCCAAGGTCGGCCTCCAGTCGCTTGATCAGCCAGCCTTGTTCATTGCTGTCTGCCGCCAACACCAGCATGCCTTGCAACTGGCCGATCCCCGGCACAGGCCAGGGCTCGGGCAGGTTGGCTTGTACATCGACAGTGCCCGTTGCGCTGATCAGCTGATCAAGGCTGGGTGCGTGCAAATCCCAATTGGCCGCCAGCGATGCCGCGCCGGGTGCTTGTGGCAATGCCGTGTTCGCCGGCAATACCCAATGGCTGAGCCAGCGTTGTAAAGTGGTTGCCTGATTGAGATCGGGCGCTGCCAGATTGCCGCTCAGCGCAAGGCCGTCGGCTGCATTATGCGCAGTAAAGTGCAGACCCAGCTGCGGCTGATCGTCTACCAATACGCCAAGCTGGAGTTGCAGGGTTTGCGGGCTAATTTCCAGCTCGCTGGACAATGCAATGCGTTGTTGCTGTTCTCGCAGGTCGAGCTGCACTTGCAGCTTGGCGGGCGAGCTTGCCAGTTTGTTCAGCGTTGCAGAGCCGAGCAAGGTGCAGCGGCCGCTGGCGCAGGGCAGTGTGGCGCGCAGGTTGTCGATTTGGCCGGTGAGGGGCAGCATCCCGGCAATCTCATTCAGTTGGTTGAGGACGCTTTCGGCGCTGGCTTGAGTGGTTTCCTGCGCCGTGCCTGGCTGCCAGTCAACAGTGGCCTGACCAATACGTAGATGTTGCCAGAACGGCGGCAGGGTGCTGAATTGCCGCCACAGCAAATCCACCTCGCCGAGTTCCAGCTGCAAGGCTGCACCCTCGCTGCCGTGTTGCCTGAGGCTCAGTTGCCCGACATGGACGCCTTGCAGCGATATCTGCAGTCCCTGCCAGTCAATGTCGTCGATGCCCTGGCTTTGCAGCACGCGCTGGGTATTTATGTAGGCCAGGACAGCGAGCACGATCAGCAAAACCAGCAGGCCGATGAGGCTGTGCCCAAGTCGCCAAATTTTCACAACAATTGTTCCATCAGGGCTTTGCGTCCTTTGCACGGCCTTAAGCGATCAGCAGATGGCTGCAAGTTTAGCCGAGGGCTGAATGTGCCGTGGACGTTACCGCATGCAGGGATATGTGCCAATCGACGGGCTGTGATTCTGGGCAGAGCGGGGCGTCTGCGCCACTGACCTCAGCACTGCCACCCTCAATCAGCCAGGAGTTATCCACATCAGTGGCGTCGGCAATAAAGCTGCGGGCGGTTTAACTGCGCGGAGAGTGCACGCTGAGGGAAGAAATAGTGGTAATGAATCGCCAGCAATCGACGGGCCAATAGCGCTTTTAAAGCCGGAAGATTTTTTACCCGTCAGGCATTTTCGGTTGGCCACACGAACAATTGTCATATTGTTGTGCGCGTCGTGTTGTCGCACTAAAGGCTAATAAAGTTTTTATTGATTTTTACGCGATGCGCTTGGGCTGTGGATTTCAGCGAGGTGGCCGATTGGCGGTGTAATGAGCCGTGGTTATAAAGCGACTGAAAATGCCCTGAAAAAGGGCATCAAACAGTTATTTTAAATTGACTTGTGCACATAGAAGATGCGCCTTATGACGCTTGATTCAGTCCCGCGCGTAAATCCTTGATTCTGCTTAAACATTTTTTAAGTCAATGAAAAATATCAATTTTTTTTCTGGTGAAAAAATCGTCAGTTTAACCTCAGGCCCCGTAGCATCAGCGCTTTGAGGCATTGCTCCCATCTTACCCCCAGAGTTATCCACAGCTTCTGTGGATTGTCTTGCGGCATTACCGGTCCGAGCAAAAATTGCTGTTTGCAGGGGTTTACCTCTGAGAAAAAAGGAGTAGAGTTGCGCGCCTTTCCATCTACCGCTGTTTTCTCATGCCTCGCGTTCTGCCACGTCTCACTGCTGATACCTCCAATGCCTCTTCCAAGTTGCCCACCCGGGTTGCGATCTGGTTGCTGGACAGCCCACGCCTTGGCCATGCGCCAAGTGTTAAGCGCTTCGCTGGACGACTGCTCAAGCAGCCGGCCCGTGAAGGGGAAGTGTTGGCGCAAAGCCGTCTTGGGCAAATGCTTTGCCGCGATTGCGGCAACCCGCGTGACCGTCGCATGGGCATGGAGTTGTTGCGCCACGCCGCGCGTGCCGGAGACAGCCATGCTCCGCTGGAGCTGGGCCGTTACTACTTGAAGCCACGCCACAATGAGCCACAGCGCGCCCGCTATTGGCTGGAACTGGCGGCAGCCCGCGGTTCGCAAGAAGCCAAAAAACTCCTCGACGAGGTTTAATGAGGCACTGACGTCCGCTTGAACTACTGGTTATACTTCCAGTTATATTCAAGCGGAGATGCCCATGCCTTTCGATCTGCCTTCCTTAATGATCGGCCTCGCGGCTGCCGGGATTCCCATGCTCGGGCTGGCGCTGGTGTTCCAGCGGCGCATCGTTGCGCTCCGCTCCGAAACCGAATTGCTCCAGGAACGACTCAGCGGGGCGCAACTGGCGCAAGCCGGATTAACTGCGCAACTGGAAGACGCCCGCCACGAACTGGCTGAAATCAGCGAGATCAAATCCGACCAGCAAGCTGAGCTGGCGGCGACCCGCCGCGAAACAGAACTGTTGCAGCATGAGCGGCAGGTCGCCCGCGAGGCGGTGCAATCCTGGCAAGCCCAGCGTGAGCAGCAGGAAGCCGAGTTGCGCCGTCTGGGAGCCGAACGGGCTGCGCTCAGCGCCGAGTTGCGTGAACAGCAAGACAGCCATCAGCAGCGTTTGCAGGACTTGCAGGGTTCACGTGACGAGCTGCGTGCGCAGTTTGCCGAGCTTGCCGGGAAGATTTTCGATGAGCGCGAAAAGCGTTTCGCCGAGACCAGCCAGCAGCACCTCGGGCAATTACTCGACCCGCTCAAGGAACGCATACAAGCCTTCGAGAAGCGCGTCGAGGAAAGCTACCAGACAGAGGCCCGCGAGCGCTTCTCGCTGGGCAAGGAGCTTGAACGCCTGCAGCAACTCAATCAACGTCTGGGTGATGAGGCGACTAACCTGACCCGTGCCCTGCAGGGTCAGAAAACTCAGGGCAACTGGGGTGAGCTGATTCTGGAGCGGGTGCTTGAGCATGCCGGGCTTGAGAAGGGGCGTGAGTATCAGACCCAAGTCAGTTTGCGCAGTACCGAAGGCGAGCGTTTTCAGCCCGACGTGTTGATTTATCTGCCAGGCGACAGGCAAGTGGTGGTCGATGCCAAGGTCAGCCTCACGGCTTATCAGCAGTATGTGGCCGCAGAAGATGACACAACCCGCCAGCAAGCACTCAAGCAGCATGTGTTGTCGTTGCGCAGTCACCTGAAGGGGTTGTCGCTGAAGGATTACCAGCGCCTTGAAGGGCTGCACAGCCTTGATTTTGTGCTGCTGTTCGTTCCTATCGAGGCTGCATTTGCCGCGGCGCTTCAGGCTGATCCGGGGCTGTTTCAGGAGGCATTCGAGCAAAATATCGTGGTGGTCAGCCCGACCACATTGCTCGCGACGTTGCGCGTAACAGACGGTCTGTGGCGTCAGGAGCGGCAAAGCCAGAACGCCCGTGAAATTGCTGAGCGCGCGGGCGCACTCTACGACAAGTTCTACGCCTTTATCGTCGACCTCGATGAAATGGGCTCACGCTTGCAGCAACTCGACAAAGCCTATGGCGCCGCCCGCAACAAGCTCTGTGAGGGGCGTGGCAATATCATCAGCCGGGTCGAGAACCTCAAGCTGTTGGGCGCGCGCGCCAGCAAAAGCCTGTCTCCCGAGTTACTTGAGCAGGCAGCAGGTTTGCCATTGGAGGAATAACCTCCCGAACAGTGGTTGCACGCTCACTGCAAGAACAGCGCAGTCAGCCCGACTGCCAGTCCGGCCAGCATGATCGGCACCGTGCGCCACGCCAGCGCCCGGTCGCCAATCAGCATGATCAAGAGTGCCTTGACCAGACTGTTGACCAGCGCGGCGATGAATATTCCCTGATAAGCCACGGTTGCGCTCAGGTCGCTCAGTGAGCTGCGCGCCAGCGTCAAGCTGATGGCATCGACATCGGTAAGCCCGGACAGTGCCGATACCAGATACACCCCGGTATCGCCGAGCCAGTAGCGACCGGCTTCGACCATGAACAAAATGGCCACCAAAAGCAGGGCGAAGCGCAATGCCGGCGCCAGCTCGAAGGGGTTCTTCAATGGCGGTTCGACCTCGCCCTGCAACTCTTCACCTGCGGTGCGAAAATGCAGCAGTGCACCGGCTGCATAGACCAACGCGGCCAAACCAAGCGGCAAAATTAGCTGGGCGAGGAGTTCACGGTTAACGGCGGCGGTGATCAGCAAGATGCGCGGAAACATCAGGGCCGAGGTGGCGAGCAGGCCGCAGGCGAGAATCGAGCGTAAGCGCTTATTGTCATGCAGGCGGGCTAACGTCAGGGTCATCGCGGTGGACGACACCAAGCCGCCCAGCAGGGCGGTGGCGACGATGCCGTAACGGGTGCCCACCAACCGAATCGCCACATAGGCGGCGAAGCCGATTCCGGCAATCAGTACCACCATCCACCATGTCGTGTAAGGGTTGAAGACCTGCCACGGGCCGTAGCCGACATTCGGCAGCACCGGCAGCATCACCAGCGAGATGAACATCAGTTTCAGCGCGCCGCTGAGTTCGGCAGCGGTAAGCTTACCGACCACTCTGTGCAGCGGTTCTCTCAGGCTGAGCAGCAACGCGATGATGACCGCACAACCGGCAGCGATTTCGCGGTATTCGCTGACCGCCAGGCTGCCCAGAAGAAAGGTCAGCACCATGGCGATTTCGCTGCTCAGGCCGCCCGCGCCCTTTTTGCGCTGTTCACTGGTGTAGCCGAGCACTACAAAGACCACCAACAAGCTGATCCACGCGGCAATGCCGAACTTTTGCGCAAACAATGCAGCCAGGCCACCAAGCAAGCCGACCAGGCCGTAGGTGCGAATGTCCGCCACCAGTCTGTTGCTTTCCTCGCTACGCTGGCTCCAGCTGCGTTCGGTGCCAATCAGTAAGCCCAGCGCCAGGGCTGTAAGCAAATTCAGGGCTAACTCGATTGTTGGCGTCATGCGGGTGTCCCATCACCGAAGTTCTCCCTAGTCTAGCTGCGCAGATGGGACACAGCCTCGTTACACATCAGCGCAGGGTCAGGTGACGGCTCAAAAGGGCGCGCAAGGCAGCCGGTTTAACGGGCTTGGCCAGGTAATCCAAGCCTGCGGCATGCACCTCGGCGATGAGTTCAGGTCGCCCGTCGGCGCTGATCACCACGCCAGGCACGGGTTCGCCAAGACGCGTGCGCAGCCAGCCCATTAGCTCAGTGCCTGTTTCGCCTTCATCCAAGTGATAGTCGATCAGCGCCAGTTGCGGGCGCACATCCTCATTGAACAGCGCTTCGCATTCGGCGCGGCTGCGCGCTGTCCACACCTGACACCCCCAGCGCGAGAGCAAACTCTGCATGCCGGTGAGAATGCTGTCTTCGTTGTCGATGCAGATAACTTGCGTGCCGTTAAGCAACTGGCCCGGTTGTTCCGTGTGAGCAGGTGCAAGCTGGGGCTTGGGTTGCGGGTTGCGCGCCAGCGGCACGGTAACGCTGAACACGCTGCCCTTGCCCGGCCATGAGCGCACTTCGAGGCTGTGGTTGAGCACGCGGCAGAGGCCGTCGGCAATCGCCAGGCCAAGGCCGAGGCCTTTTTCGGCGCGGGTCTGATGGCTGTCGAGGCGTTTGAACTCTTCGAAGATCACCGCACGTTTGCTGTCCGGAATTCCCGGGCCACGGTCCCAGACCTCCAGACGCAAATGCCCGGCCTGACGGCGCACGCCGAGCAGCACGCGGCCTTGCGAGTAGCGGAAGGCGTTGGTCAGGAAATTCTGCAAAATCCTTCGCAGCAGGCGGATATCACTGTCCACACGCAAGCGGGTGCTGCGCATGTGGAAGTCGCAGTGATACTCGGATGCCATGACCTTGAACTCGGCGCCCAGCGTGTCGAACAGATTGCTCAGGGGGAAAGCGTTGCGGTCCGGGGTAATGCGTCCGCTTTCCAAGCGAGAAATATCCAGCAAGTCGCTGATCAGGTCTTCGGCTGAGCGCAGTGAGCTGTCCAAGTGATGTACCAGTGTTTTCGCCTCGCCCGGCAACTCGTTTTCCTGATGCGACAGCGCCGCAGAAAATAATCGCGCTGCGTTGAGTGGCTGCATCAGGTCGTGGCTGACTGCTGCCAGAAACCGGGTTTTCGACTGGTTGGCGGATTCGGCGTGAGCTTTCGCTTCGCTCAGGGCAAAGTTCAGTTGCGAGAGTTCATGGGTGCGCTCGGCAACCCGCTGTTCCAGGCCTTCGTTGGCGCCCTTGAGGGCTTTCTCGGCGCGGCGGAATTCGGTGATGTCGGTGAAGCTCATTACAAAGCCGCCGCCCGGCATCGGGTTGCCGATCAACTCAATCACCCGGCCGTTGGGGAACAGGCGTTCAGAGGTGTGCGGTGTGCCCTGGCGCATCCAGTACAGGCGCTTGCTGACGTTAGCCTCGACGCTGCCCTCGCCGAACAGGCCGCGTTCAGCGTTGTAGCGAATGATGTCGCCAATCGGCCGGCCGACATGAATCAGGTCTTCCGGGTACTCAAATAGCTCGATGTAGCGATGGTTCCAGGCCACCAGCCGCAGCGACTGATCGACCACACTGATGCCCTGGGTAATGTTCTCGATGGCGCCTTGCAACAGCGCCCGGTTGAACTGCAGGACCTCAGAGGCTTCGTCGACGATGCGCACAACATCTTCAACTTGCATCTCGCGGCCCTCGATTGCCGCTTTCACCACCGCACGCGTTGAGGAGGCGCCGAGGACACCCGCCAGCAGGCGCTCGGTGTGGGCGATCCAATCGGTATTGGCCGGATGGCTCGGGTGAAAGTCGATGCCTTGCTTCTGAGCGAAACGAACGAAGCTCTGACGCGCACGGTCCTCACCGACAAAGCGGCTTGAGAGCAGTAGCAGGTCGGCGATTTGCACCGCCAGCATGCTGCGCCCGCTGGGCTTGTGGCCAAAGTCGTGACCGATAAAGCGCCCGGCCTGCCAGTGTTCGGAAACACGCGTGCGCGAGAAGAACGAGACCCAGGCAAACAGCGTGAAGTTAGCCGCCAGTGACAGCACCACGCCACGGGTAAGCGGGTCGACCTCAAAGCCTACCGGCGCATAAAGCAGTGCATGCAGGCCCGGCACGCTGTGAGAAGAAATGCCCAGGCTCTCGGCAAGCAGCGGCACAACCAGGGTGTAGAACCAGAAGAACGCGCCAACCGCGAGGCCGGCAAATACGCCCCGGCGGTTGGCTTGTTTCCAGACCAGGGCGCCAAACATCGCCGGGGCCAGTTGGGCAATGGCGGCGAAGGAAACCTGGCCAATAGTGGCCAGGCTGGTGCTGGAGCCCAGTAGGCGGTAACACACGTACGCCATCAGCAGAATCAGGACGATGCTCACTCGCCGGGCAGAGAGCATCCAGTGTCTGAACGCTTCAAAAGGGCGCTCGGTGTTTTGTCGGCGCAGAAGTAGGGGCAGTAACATGTCATTGGAAATCATAGTCGACAGCGCGACCGATGCGACAATCACCATGCCAGTGGCCGCCGAAGCGCCGCCAATAAAGGCCAGCAGTGCCAGCGCCGGATGCGCCTCGGCCAGCGGCAGGCTGATCACGAAGGAGTCGGGCGTGACGCCGCTTGGCAGCAGCATTTGGCCCGCCAGTGCGATGGGAATCACGAACAGCATGGCCAGCAGCAAATACAGCGGGAACACCCAGCGCGCCAGACGCAGGTCGCCGGACTCGATGTTCTCGACCACGGTGACGTGGAATTGGCGCGGCAGGCAGACAATCGCGATAAAGGCCACGGCAGTTTGCACCAGCATCGACGGCCAGTTGACCGCCACATTCCAGAACTCATTCAGCTCCGGCGCGACGCGGGCCTGGCCAAGCAGGTCGCCAAAACCGTTGTAGAGACCGAAGGTGACGAATGCGCCGACAGCCAAAAAGGCCATTAATTTGATGATCGACTCAAAGGCAATCGCCAGCACCATGCCGCGGTGGTGTTCGGTGACATCGAGGTTGCGTGTGCCGAACAAAATGGTGAACAGCGCCAGAACCAGAGACACGATCAGCGCGGTGTCTTGCGCGCGGGTGCCGGTGGCGCCAGCGCCCGAGCCGATCAGCAGGTTCACGCCGAGCACGATGCCTTTGAGCTGCAAGGCAATATAAGGCAGTACGCCAACCAGGCAGATGAGTGCGACAACCACGGCCAGCGGCTGTGATTTGCCGTAGCGCGCGGCAATGAAGTCGGCAATCGAGGTGATGTTTTCCTGTTTGCTGATCAGGATCATCTTCTGCAGCACCCAGGGCGCAAACAGCATCAGAATGATCGGGCCCAGATAGATCGGCAAAAATGACCAGAGTTGCTCGCCGGCCTGTCCCACCGCACCGAAAAAGGTCCAGCTGGTGCAGTACACCGCCAGCGACAGGCTATAAACCCAGGCGCGAATTTTCGGCGTTAGCGGGGTGCGGCGACGGTCGCCGTAAAAGGCAATACTAAAAAGCACCGCCATGTAGATCAGGGCGACTCCGGCAATCAGCCCGCTGGACAACGGCATGCAAACTCCAAGCACAAAACTTAATAAGACTTGCCCAGTCAATTAATACGCTGCGTTGTGATGTTTTGGGCAACCAGACAACGGTTTAACGGGCAGTGGCGGATAGTGTCGCAGCAAAGGCTGCATTCGTCAGTCGCGACTAAGGTCGCAAACAGTTAAAACTCATATGTGCGCTGATTGTTTGGTTTGTGAACCAGCGCTCAGCCTGTTAGCGTTGCCGGTTTGCATTCAGGCACCGTCTGCGTGAGTGAAAGGAGGGACGGCATGTTCAAACCCCAGTTGATTACCCTGCAACGCGGCGCATTGCGGATTGAGCCGATGATGGACGCGGACATTCCGGCGCTGGTGTCGCTCGCCGAAGCCAACCGCAATGAACTCATTTATATGGGCGGCGCACAACGTCTGGACTGGTATCGGCAGGGCATCGTCGAGCAGCAGAACAGCCGCGCGTTGCCGTTCACCATTCGCCTGGGCACTGAAATAGTCGGCACCACGCGCTACGCCGACTTTATGCCGACGCTGCCCGCGTGTGAGATCGGCTGGACCTGGCTGGATAAAGGCCAGCATGGCACCGGCTTGAACAGCATGATCAAATACCTGATGCTGCGCCACGCGTTCGAGGGCTGGCGCATGGTGCGTGTGCAGCTGAAAACCGCTTCCAGTAATTTGCGCGCACAAGCTGCCATCGAGAAAATCGGTGCGCAGCGCGAAGGTATTTTGCGCAATCATCGCCGACTCTCTGAAGGACGGCTGGATGACAGCGTGCTGTACAGCATTACTGATCAGGAGTGGCCAGCGGTGAAGAAAATGATCGAGTCAGGATTCGGCGGTTAAGCAAAAATGAACGAGGCGCTGGAGCAAACCCGGTTTTGGCAGGCCAAGGGCCTGGCTGATGTTGAACTATTGCACGCACGGTATGTGCAGCAGCGGTTTGCGCCGCATGTTCATGAGGGGTTTGTGTTTACCGTTATCCAGAACGGCGCACAGCGCTTCCGTCATCGCGGCAGTGATCACCTTGCCCCGCAAGGCAGCATGGTGCTGATCAATCCCGACGAAGTTCATACCGGCTCCAAAGCGCATGACGATGGCTGGCGCTACCGGGCTTTTTATCCCGACAACCGCCAGGTGCAGGGCGTGTTGCAAGAGCTTGATCTGGCGGGATCAGGCTTGCCTGGCTTTGCGCTAAGCGTGCTGCACGACCCGCAACTGCATGCCGCTTTTACCGGTTTGCATCAGTTGCTTGAAGGCGGTGCCGATGCCTTGCAGCAACAGATTGTCTGGCGTGAGGCCATTCTTTTGCTATTTCAGCGCTACGCCAAGGTCGCCGAACCCGCTGCGCCCGGCCGTGAAACCCGCGCGGTTGAGTTGGCTAAGGAGCTGCTTAACAGCCAGTTAGCCGCGCCGCCGTCGCTTGAAGAGCTGGCCACTGCGGTGAATCTCTCGCCGTTTCACTTTGCCCGGGTCTTTCGCCGCGCAACAGGTTTGCCACCGCATGCATGGCTCAAGCAGCGGCGTTTGGTGCAGGCGCGGGCACTGCTCAAGCAAGGCTGCATGCCGGCGCAGGTGGCCATGCAGCTCGGTTTCTCTGATCAGAGCCATCTGAGCCGTCAGTTCAAGCAGGTGTATGGCGTGGGGCCGGGCGCTTACCGCAATGCCAGCGCTGGAATAGCCTCGCTCTGAGTGGTCGCACAACAAACGCGCAAGTGAGCAATATCGTTCAAGATCGACCAATTCGGCTGCGCTAGGCTGTGGGTCAAGGAGAAAGCTATGACCCGTTTTCAGGAATTCAATCAAGGTGTCCGCGACATGTTGCCCATGCTGTTAGGGGCGCTGCCGTTCGGCATTATCTATGGCAGTTTGGCGGGGGCGGCTGGCCTCACGCCTTGGCAAACCCTCGGGATGTCGGTGTTTGTATTTGCAGGCTCCGCCCAGTTCATTGCCATCAGCCTGCTCAGTGGCGGCGTCGGCCTGACGGTCCTGTTGCTTACAACCTTCGTGGTCAATCTTCGCCACGCGTTATACAGCGCCAGTTTGCAGCCGTATGTGCGTCACCTGCCAACGCGCTGGCGCATGGCGCTGGCATTCTGGCTGACCGATGAGGCGTTTGCCGTGGTGCAGCACCGCTATGTGCTGCGCGACGAATCCATCTACAAGCACTGGTATTTTCTCGGTGCCTCGCTCGCCATGTACGTCAATTGGATTGCGTGCACGATTATTGGCATGGTATTCGGCCAGTCGGTGCCCAACTTGGGCGAGTGGGGCCTGGACTTCGCCATGCTGGCGACCTTTATCGGGATTGTTGTGCCTATGCTGCGCAATCGTCCGCAGATAGCCGCTGCACTGGTTGCCGCCGCCGTCGCGTTGGTGTGTCACGCATTGCCTTACAAGCTGGGCCTGATGGCGGCAGCATTTAGCGGGATCATCGTCGGCGTGTGCCTTGAACGGCGCGTAGTTGCAGTGGAAGGGGAGGTGGCCTGATGGAAAACTGGATACTGATATTCGGCATGATGGTCATCACCTACAGCATTCGCTACAGCCTGTTCGCATTCCCGGATTTACGTTTTCCGCCGCTGGTGCGCCAAGGCTTGCACTATGTGCCAACGGCCGTGCTGACAGCGATTGTAGTGCCGGGCATGCTTATCCCGGATGGCCAGCACTGGCAGTTTTCGGTGAACAATGCCTATTTGATCGCCGGGCTCATCACCATTGCCATCGCGGCGCTGACCCGGCACTTGCTGGCGACAATTGGCGGCGGTTTGCTGGTGTTCTTTCTCTTGCGCTGGGCCATGGGCCAATTGCCTGTATAGGCATGGCTGGACGCTGTATTGGCAGGAAGCTGTAGGCTTTTAGTCGTGCGCTTTTGCAGAATTGTTGGCAAATAATCCAACACGAGTGTGGCTTTCTTTGCGGCTGTTACAGTCAAATGCTCAACGAACCCGCACAAGGTACACGGAAGATGACCCAGCACTCTCAGTTCGCATTGCTTCGCACAAGGCGCTTCTTGCCGTTCTTTTTGACCCAGTTACTCGGCGCCTTCAACGACAATGTGTATAAGCAGGCGCTGATTCTGGCCATCCTGTTCAAGCTGACCATCAGTGCCGACCGCGATTTGCTGGTCAACCTGTGTGCGCTGTTGTTCATCCTGCCGTTCTTTCTGTTCTCCGCACTGGGCGGCCAGTTTGGCGAGAAATTTGATAAAGACTGGTTGATCCGCAAGATCAAATTTGCCGAGATCATCATCATGCTGGTTGGGGCTGCCGGCGTGTTGCTCGGCAATTTGCCGCTGATGCTGGTTACGCTGTTTGCCATGGGCACTCAGTCGGCCTTGTTCGGGCCGGTCAAGTATTCGATTCTGCCGCAGCACCTTGAAGAGACTGAGCTGATTGGCGGTAACGCACTGGTTGAGATGGGCACGTTTCTGGCGATCTTGGCTGGCACCATCGGCGCCGGTGTGATCATGGCAAGCAGTGACTATGCCAGCATCGTTGCAGGCTCGGTCGTTTGTGTGGCGGTGCTGGGTTATCTGGCCAGCTGTAAAATTCCCGCCGGGCCGGCCGCATTGCCCGGGCTGGTGCTGGACTGGAATATCTTCCGCCAGTCCTGGCTCACCATGAAATTAGGCCTGGGGCAAACGCCTGCGGTTTCCCGCTCTTTGGTCGGCAACTCGTGGTTTTGGTTTCTTGGCGCGGTTTATCTCACGCAAATCCCGGCGTACTCAAAAGAATGGCTGTACGGCGATGAGAGCGTTGTAACGCTGATTCTTACCGTGTTTTCGCTGGGCATTGGCTTGGGTTCGATGCTGTGCGAGAAAATGTCGGGCGAGAAAGTCGAGATCGGCCTGGTGCCCTTTGGCTCAATCGGCCTGACTATTTTCGGCATGCTGCTGTGGTGGACCTCGGGCGGCTTCCCCGAAGCGGCGCAACCGCACGACTGGATGGCAGTGCTTGGGTACGCGCAAGGGTGGGCGATACTCGGCTCGATTCTCGGCATTGGCCTGTTTGGTGGCTTCTACATCGTGCCGCTCTATGCGCTGATTCAGTCACGCAGTGTCGAGAGTGAGCGGGCGCGGGTTATCGCGGCAAACAACATTCTCAACGCGCTGTTCATGGTGGTCTCGGCCATTGTTTCGATTGTGTTCTTGACCGTGGCCGAACTGTCGATTCCGCAGCTTTTCCTGGTTATCTCGCTGATGAACATCGCGGTCAATGCCTACATCTTCAAGATCGTTCCCGAATTCACCATGCGCTTCATGATCTGGCTGCTCAGCCACTCGATGTACCGGGTTGAGCACAAGGGCCTGCAATCGATTCCGGATGAAGGCGCTGCGCTGCTGGTGTGCAATCACGTCTCGTTTGTCGACGCGCTGCTGGTAGGGGGCGCGATTCGCCGGCCAGTCCGGTTTGTCATGTACTACAAAATCTATAACCTGCCGGTGCTCAACTTTATCTTCCGTACCGCCGGCACAGTGCCGATTGCCGGCCGCAACGAAGACTTGCTGGTGTATGACGCGGCGTTCAAGAAAATTGCCGAGTACCTGCGCAATGGCGAAGTGGTGTGTATTTTTCCCGAGGGCAAATTGACTGCCGATGGCGAGATCAATGAGTTCAAGGCTGGCGTCGAGCGGATACTTGAGCAAACCCCGGTTCCGGTCATCCCAATGGCGCTGCAGGGGTTGTGGGGCAGCTTCTTCAGCCGGGATCCGAACAAGGGCTTGCTGAAGCGCCTTTGGTCACGGATTACCTTGGTTGCAGGCAACCCTGTCGAACCAGAGCACGCCAATCGACAATACTTGCAAACGCAAGTCAGCGAACTGCGCGGCGCAACCCGCTAGCCAGCGGCGGAGAAGCACAGGGTGGGCAACGGACAACAAAGCGGCGTCCACCCAAACACCGCCAACACCCTAATCCCCGGTCATTCCAATATCGGAGGATGGATAGCGTGCAACGCACCGCAATCCGTCATAACCCTCGCAAGGCCAATAAATCCCTAGGATTAAACGTCCGCCAGCCAACACCTATCCCGCCGGTATAAATCCCACACCAGCCAAATATCCGCCATGTCCGCCAATCCCGGAGGATGGATAGCGTGCGAAGCACCGCAATCCGTCACAGCCATCGCAAGATCAACAAATCCCTCGGATTAAACGTCCGCCAGCCAACACCTATCCCGCCGGTATAAATCCCAACCCAGCCAAATTCCCGCAATGTCTGCCGATACCGGAGGATGGATAGCGTGCGAAGCACCGCAATCCGTCATAACCCCCGCAAGATCAACAAGTCCCCCGACCTTCCGCTCCAATACACCGGACGCTCAGGCTCAATGGCTCAGCTTCAAACCCAACAAGCCACACACAATCAACCCGACGCTTATCAAACGCATCGCGCTCATCGACTCTCCAAACAAAATGATCCCGGCAATTACGGTGCCCACAGCGCCAACGCCCGTCCAGATCGCATACGCGGTGCCCAGCGGCAGTTGTTTCATGGCGAGGCCAAGCAGGCCGAGGCTGATAACCATGGCCGAAACAGTCAGAACGGTTGGAAGAGGGCGAGTGAAACCGTCGGTGTATTTCAGCCCGACAGCCCAGCCAACCTCGAACAGGCCGGCGAAAAACAGAATGATCCAAGACATAGCACACCTCAACTGGGCAGTTAAGGGGCCGTCCCCGGATGAATCACGTCATGCGTGTGAGGTCGTCCTCAGCCCGCTATTTTCCACACTGGGGGGCCAAAGGCAAGCCAAGGCGCCGGCAGGCCAGCGCCTTGGCTTATCCGGTTCTATTGCTACTGGGCTTTATCAGCATCGCCCATGCGCCGGTAGATGCTCGCCAGCAGCGGCCCGGACAAATTGTGCCAAACGCTGAACAGCGCGCTCGGTACTGCAGCCAGTGGCGAGAAGTGTGCGCTGGCAAGCGCTGCACCCAGCCCTGAGTTTTGCATGCCCACTTCAATCGACAGGGTTTTGCGCTGCGCCAGCGGCATGCCCATCAGGCGACCTGCAAAATAGCCCAGACCCAGGCCAATGCCGTTATGCAGAATCACCACCGCCATGATCAGCAGGCCCGACTCGGCGATCTTCGCCTGACTCGCCGCTACAACGGCGGCGACAATCAGCACAATGCTGACCACCGAGACCAGCGGCAAAACGTCCACCGCCAGTTTTACCCGTTCGCCCAGCAGGCGCTGGACCACGATGCCAAGCACGATCGGCAGCAAGACCATTTTCAGGATCGAGATAAACATTGCCGCGAACGACACGGGCAGCCATTCGGAGGCCAGCAGCCAGATCAACGCGGGCGTGACCAATGGGGCGAGCAGGGTGGTCACGGCGGTGATCGATACCGACAGCGCGACATCGCCGCGGGCAAACCATGTCATCACGTTCGATGCGGTGCCGCCCGGGCAGCAGCCGACCAGAATTACCCCAACGGCAATCTCGGCGGGCAGATTAAGGACCTTGCACAATACCCATGCCAGCAGCGGCATGATGATGAACTGCGCAAGCACCCCGGCAGCCACACGCACGGGATGGCGCGCGACCTCTTTGAAGTCCTCGACCTTCAAGGTCAGGCCCATGCCGAACATGATCAGTCCGAGCAACGGCACGATATAGGCGGTGAGCGGCAGAAAGTGTGCTGGCAACAGAAACGCCAGCACGGCGAACAGCAAGACCCAAACAGCAAATGTATTGGCTACAAATCGGCTTAAAGCAGCGAGTGCACGCATAGGACATTCCGAATTTGACAGCGCGACCCGAAGTGGCACCTCACAGAACGTATGCGAGTAATTGACTCGCTACCTTTTGCAAAGGCCTTTCATTATGAAGTCGGGTGCGCCGTTCTTATTGATAGGGGAGTGGCTGGCTTAAATGCCCTGAGGCGTGTCTTCGCCGCCCAATGCTTCGAACAACGGCGGCAGAAACTCGACCAGTGTCATCATCATCAGCGTGAAGCTGGCATCGAGTTGGCCCAGGTTGTCGTCGCCGCCATCCTGTTCAGCCTGATCCTGCAGCAGGTCGTCAAAACGCAGACGCTTGATGACCAGCTTGTCGTCCAGTACGAAAGACAGCTTTTCCTGCCAGGCCAGAGCCAGTTGAGTTACTTGCTTGCCGCTGCTCATGTGCAGTTGGATTTCTTCACCGGCCAGATCCTGACGCTTGCAGCGCACGATCCCGCCATCTTCGTGGGTGTCGCGCAGTTCGCACTCATCGCCAATCACAAAGTCGGCGGCGGCTTTCTGGGTGCTGACCCATTCAGTCAGGGTGGCTGACGGGGCGATCTTCACGGTGAGCGGACGTACTGGCAAGGATCCCATGACTTCACGCAGCGTCGAGAGCAGGTCTTCCGCACGCTTGGGGCTGGAGGCGTCGACCAGAATCAGGCCCTGTGCCGGAGCGATTGCCGCGAAGGTCGCAGACTTGCGGATGAAGGCGCGGGGCAGGAATGCCTGGACGATTTCATCTTTGATCTGGTCGCGCTCTTTCTTGTAAACCTTGCGCATTTGCTCGGCTTCGATCTCGTCGACCTTTTCCTTTAGTGCATCACGGACCACGCTGCCCGGCAGAATGCGTTCTTCTTTACGGGCAGCAATCAGCAGGAAGCCCTGGCTGCTGTGTACCAAAGGCGCGTCGGCGCCTTTGCCAAACGGGGCTACAAAACCATAAGTGGCGAGTTCCTGGCTTGCGCATGGGCGAGCAGCCTTGGTTGCCAGGGCAGTTTCCAGTGCTTCGATATCAAACGGAACATTCTGGGTGAGGCGATAAACCAGCAGATTACGAAACCACATGGCGGGGTGACTCTCCATTTACACAAAGGGGGGCATTATTCTCCCCTAAAGCCTTCAGGCCAACCCTGAGCTAAGTCTTTGGCGTATCAATAAATTATTTTTTGCAAAGGGGGTTGCCAAGGTTCGAAATGCTATCTAGAATGCGCACCACTTCGAGAGTGAAGGGTGATTAGCTCAGCTGGGAGAGCATCTGCCTTACAAGCAGAGGGTCGGCGGTTCGATCCCGTCATCACCCACCAACTCGCTTTTTGAAGTTACGCGCAGCGGTAGTTCAGTTGGTTAGAATACCGGCCTGTCACGCCGGGGGTCGCGGGTTCGAGTCCCGTCCGCTGCGCCATTTTTTCCCCCTCCTGCTTCATCCCCTAATATCCTGTAATCCTCTTCCTGCAATATTCATCGACTTGTCGATATTCTCTGCTGTTCCTTGTACTTCCCCGCAAATAGCTGAACTTATTAGCATTTTCCTGTTCTGATCGATGTAGCCAGTGATCCCGTAGGCCTGATAAGCTCGCGCTTTCACTCAATTGCCTAAATTGGGCGCACCGAACAAGGAATTAGCATGAAACAGCATCGTTTAGCAGCTGCGGTAGCCCTGGTAGGGCTGGTGCTTGCTGGTTGTGATTCTCAGACCAATGTTGAGCTGAAAACCCCGGCGCAGAAAGCGTCTTACGGGATCGGCCTGAACATGGGTAAGAGCCTCGCGCACGAAGGTATGGATGACCTCGACTCCAAGGCTGTTGCACTGGGTATCGAAGATGCGGTCGGTAAGAAAGAACAGCGTCTGAAAGACGACGAGCTGGTAGAAGCTTTTGCAGCCCTGCAGAAGCGCTCGGAAGAGCGTCTGGCCAAGATGAGTGAAGAAGCCGCTGAAGCTGGCAAGAAATTCCTCGCAGACAACGGCAAGCGTGATGGCGTTACCACCACCGATTCCGGCCTGCAGATTGAAGTGATCAAAGAAGCTGATGGCGCTCAGCCAAAGCCGACCGACACAGTAACCGTTCACTATGAAGGCAAGCTGACTGACGGCACTGTATTCGACAGCTCGATCGAGCGTGGTACGCCGATTGATCTGCCTGTGAGCGGCGTGATTCCAGGTTGGGTTGAAGGCCTGCAATTGATGCACGTTGGCGAGAAAGCCAAGCTGTACATTCCAGCTGAACTGGCTTACGGCGAGCAGAGCCCGAGCCCGGCAATTCCTGCCAACTCGGTTCTGGTTTTCGACCTTGAGTTGATCTCCATCAAGGATCCGGCAGCCGCTGCTGCTCCGCAGGAAGAGCCTGCTGCAGCACCGCAAGAAGAACCTGCTGCCGAGTAAAGCAGCCGGTGACTAAACAGCGCCCCGTTTATACGGGGCGTTGTTGTTTTTGGCGGCGAAAATGCACCTTCCGGAGGCATTCTGGTGTACAGGTGTTACGGTTATGCACATTGTGGGAACACCATTGATCAGTCATTTGCAATGATCGATTAAAAACCTTTGTTATTTTTAACTTGTTGATTTTATTGACTTTTTTAAGCTGTCCAAAAAATCGCCGATCTGACGCCAGCCCGCATGGGGTGGGCGTTTGCTAAGCTCATTAAGAATTTGTTAACAAGGTTATCCACAGCTTCGGTGGATAACCGCTAGCGGGCCTGCAAATACGCGGGTTGTCGAGGAGTCAGCATGAAAGCACCTTGGAATTTCAGTCGATATCTGGCACTGGCCAAGGGATTCATCCGTCGTGGCAGGTTGCCTTCTTTACTCGCATCGGTTGCACGAAAGAGTGATCGGCAAGCGATGCGTCTATCTGGCCTCAAAGACGATTTAAAACTGTTTCAGGCGCTATGTGTTGCCTGGTTCAGGGGTGACTATCGGGCAATAAGTACCCAGGCGTTACTGGCGGCTGTCGGGGCGTTGTTGTATTTCGTTACACCACTCGATGGGTTACCCGATTGGATACTCGGTTTTGGTTACATTGACGACCTCGCCGTGCTGGCTTGGGTGGCGCGAACCTGGAGTGATGAGTTGCAGGCTTTTCGCCTCTGGCGCGAGCAGCAAACACCCGAGCAACAGTTATTGCTCGAACATATACCCGACCCGGATGAGAGCCCTGCGCTGCCTGTCGAATAAGCAGGCGCTGCCTCTGCGCGGCTGTAGCCGTGTATTCAAAGTACCGGAAACGTGATTTAACCGGCCACTTCCTTTGCTCATCTGACGTCAGATCAGTTAGCAAATACGCCGCTTTGGCGTGGGGCTGTTACTATTAAAAAAAATAGACTCAGTGATGAAGCTGTCGTTCGTTTGCCATGGAGTGCAAAGCATGAAACCACAAATTATCAGTCGTGACGGTCAGCCCGAGTACGCGGTGCTGCCGTGGGAGCAATACCTGAAATTGCTCGAAGCCGCACAAGGTTCGCAGCAGGTTGTTGCTCCCCAAGCCGAAGTTGCGGTGCCAACGCCGGCGCTGGCCGATATCAAGCGCATGCGTGAGGCCAAGGGATTAAGTATCGAACAGTTGGCGCGGGCTGTTGGCGTCAGCCCGCATTACATGAACATGATTGAGTCTGGCGAGCGCGAGCCGGATGCAGCGATTCAACGTGCGCTGGCGTGGAACCTGAGCGCTCAGCGCGCGGAGTCAGACTCTTGAGCGTGAGCATTAGTCGCCAGCACTGGCAGGCGCTGTTGGGGGCACTCGAAGACGCCCGGCGGCAACGGCATCTGCTGACTTATCGTGCCCTGATCGAACGCCTCGATCTGCCGGTTCCGGCGATGCAAACACTCACTGCAGCACTTGAGCATCTGGCGGCGATAGATGCTCAGGCCGAGCGACCGCTGCGCAGTGCACTAGTGATCAGCCAGAGTGCCAGCCGACTGCCGCGCACCGGCTTCTTCGATTGTGTCACCCGTCTGGGGCGTTTTAGTGGCGCACCGGATGGGGTTGCGGCTGCCTCCTGGCATGCATCCGAAGTGGTGCGGGTGTTTGAGTTTGATTATGAGGCCACCGCTTAATGTTGATGAAGTGGCGCGCCGCTTTGGGCTACTGGGTTTCCCGGCGACTGTTTCATCTGCCTTGGGCAGTGAAGCAGCCGCAACTGTGGAAGTGGATGGAAGGCCAGTTTGCGCGTAAGGCTGCACTGGGCGATGTGGCTGCACAGAGTTTCTACGGCCATATCCTGCTGTTTCGTGGGCAGGGGCTTGGCGCGCGCGAAGAAGGCATCCGTTTGCTGCGTCTGGCGGCCGAAGCCGGTGACGCCAAGTCGGCTTATCAGGTTGGCGTTGTGAGTCTGGCCGGCAGCACGCGCACCGCTCCCGATGCCGTGCAGGCTGTGCACTACTGGAAAATCGCAGCCGCTGCGGGCCATCCATTGGCAGCCAAGCGGGTGGCGGATCTCTACCGCGAAGGCGCTGAAGGCCTGCCAGCAGATGCAGCGCAGGCCGATCAGTATGCTGAAAAGGCCCGTCAATTGGGGCTTTAACGCGTCTGTAGAGCTAGGCAGACAACGCCAGCGTGTCGATTATATGCAGGCTGTAGCCGGGCTCAGCCTTGGCTTGATGCTTGGCCTGTGAGGCCAGGTTTGCCAGATCATCGCTGTCGAGGCGGCAGCCGTTATTGGCATGCACGCGAACCACCCCGATCGACAGCGTCAGTAACGGAAACTGCTGCGGCTTACCCTCACGGTCCTCTCCGCTAAAAAATCCTGCCTGCAAATCTTCTGCGCGGAAAAATCTTCGGCATTTTGCGCGGAAGTCTTCGAGCATCTGTTCAAGCTTGTGCGGCCCGTTGCGGGCATCGAGCAGCAGAATGAAGTCGTCACCGCCAATGTGGCCGATAAATTCTTCGCTGTGATTGATGAAGCTGCTCAGGCAGCGGGCCAGACACAGCAGAACCTCATCACCTCTGGCGTAGCCGAAGTGATCGTTAAACGGTTTGAAGTGATCAATATCGACGTAGCAAATCAGCGCCTCGCGTGGCTCAGACAACGCTTTGCTCAAGCGCTTTTGAATCGGCACGTTGCCTGGCAGCTGGGTGAGTGGGTTGGCGTAGCGCGCCTGTTGGATTTTCTCATCGGTGATCAGCTTGAGTAAGTCCATAGCGCGCCCAAGGCCTGCGTAGCGGCCGTTCTGGGTGATGATGAAGTCTTCCTCTATGCGTTGCCGGGCGCGGCTGGTAAGCAGGCGGCTGACCTGCTGCAGCGATTGGCTCATCTCGACTCTGAGGTAGTCTTCACTCATCAGGCGGCTTATCGGTTTGCGGGTGAAAATTTCGGCTGCAAACGGTTTTAACAACGCTTCAGAGAGCGAGTGACGATGGACGATGCCTATTGGCTGATCCTGATCATCCAGAACCGCCAGCGTGTTGAGCGTAGAGTCCGCACGAAAGGCATCAAGCACCTGACACGTCGTGGTGTGTTGGCGAATGGCTTTTTGCGGGTGCAACAGCTCCTGCAGGCCGCAAGAGGCTTCGCTTGTGTGGTCGGCGGCGCTGTCTTCTCGCGGCAGGATTGTTCCGGCATCTCGTGGCGGCTGGTCTTGCGGACGGCAAATGTAATAACCCTGCAGCAGATCGACGCCCATGTTGGCCAATACGTCGAACTCTTCCCCCAGCTCAATGCCTTCGGCGATGACTTCGGCACGCGAGGCGCTGGCCATTTTCAGGATTGAGCCGACAAACTCGCGCTTGACCGGATCGAGGTGAATACCGTCGATGAAGTGACGGTCGATCTTGACGAAATCCGGGCGCAATTCCGACCAGAGCCGCAGGCTTGAATAGCCCGCGCCCAAATCATCCAGCGCAATATTGAAGCCCATGGCGCGGTAGTGATGCAGGGCGGTGTCGAGCAGCTGGAAGTCGTGAGTGGGCGAATGCTCGGTCAGTTCGATCACCACATTGCTCGGCGCAATGCCGTGAGTCTGGAGCATTTTCAGGGTGCAGCCCGGTTTGTGGTCCGGCTCCATCAGTGAGTCGGGTGAGATATTGAGAAACAGCTTGCCGCTCAACCCCAACTGATTGAAACGTTTGCAGGCGCTCTCCCGGCAGGCCAGCTCCAGTTCACTCAGGCGGCCGGCCAGGCGGGCGATGGCAAACAAATTGATAGGCGAGTGCAGGGGGCTATTGGAGGGACCACGTGTTAGCGCTTCGTAGCCCAGAATACTGCGCTGCGAAAGTGAAACGATAGGTTGGAAAACGCTATGCAGGTCGCCGTGAGCGAGGATGTTATCCAAAGCGCTCAACTGCTCGGTGACAGTCATGTAGGGTCTCGATATCGTCAGGTGTGCGCTGACGAGAATGTCAGCTCAGGTATTTGACGACAGATTGGTGACCGTTTAATGACACTTGGGATAAAGCGTTAGGCGGGAGTAACTGGAGTCCGGCGGGGAACCGCCGAACTCCATGTTGCTGTTTACTTCTTGGCAACGCTCGCTGAGAGGCCGGTGTAGTCGAGCAGGATTTGCCCGGCTTCACTGAGGAAGGCATCGTCTTCCGGCTTTTTCTTGCTGTCATCTTCCGGCAGTTCGTCTTCGTCCTCTACCTTCAGTTTGGTCAGCAAGGTTTCGCCTTTGGCCTTGCGGCGACTGTTCTCGATGCTCAATTGCTGGGCTTCGATATCGTCATGCTCGGCGCGACGCTTGGCTTCGTTGAGGCTGACGGTTTTATCTTTCATCAGCTTCTGGGTCAGCGACAGGCGCTCACGGGCAAACGTGAAGTCTGCATTGTTCGCGGTGCGCTTCTCGTAGCGGTGCTGCAGTTCGCTCAGGTAAGGCTTGATCGGATCACGTTCAGGCCTGATCGCCGGGCTGATGGTGTCCCACGGCATGGCTTCGGGCAGGGCGCTCTCACCGATTTCCTTGGTGTCCATGATGTCCGGATATTTAATATCCGGCAGTACACCCTGATGCTGGGTGCTCTGACCGGATACCCGGTAGAACTTGGCCAGTGTCAGTTTCAGTTCGCCATGGTTAAGCGGCTGGATGGTTTGCACGGTGCCTTTGCCGAAGGTCTGGCCGCCGATGATGATTGCGCGGTGATAGTCCTGCATGGCGCCGGCAAAAATTTCCGAAGCCGAGGCTGACAAGCGGTTAACCAGCAGCGCCATCGGGCCCTTGTAGAAAATGCCGGGCTCTTCATCGGCCAGCACATCAACCTGGCCGTCGCTGTTGCGCACCAGAACTGTCGGGCCCTGATCAATGAACAGACCGGTCAGTTCGGTGGCTTCCTGCAAGGAACCGCCGCCGTTGTTGCGCAGATCAATGACGACGCCATCCACTTTTTCTTTCTGCAGTTCAGTCAGCAGGCGCTTAACGTCACGCGTGGTGCTCTTGTAGTTCGGATCACCGGCGCGGTAGGCCTTGAAGTCGAGATAGAACGCTGGAATGTCGATCACTCCGAGCTTGTAATCGCGACCGTCGTGCTTGAGGTGCAGAATCGACTTCTTCGCCGCTTGCTCTTCAAGTTTTACCGCTTCACGGGTAATGCTTACCGTCTTGCTGGTTTGGTCATTGGGCGCGTTGGTTGCCGGAATGACTTCCAGGCGAACTTTCGAGCCTTTAGGACCGCGAATCAGTTTGACCACTTCATCGAGGCGCCAGCCAATTACATCAACCATTTCGTCATCGCCCTGGGCGACGCCGATGATCTTGTCGGCCGGGGAGATTTGCTTGCTCTTCTCAGCAGGGCCAGCCGGAACCAGGCGCACGACTTTGACGTTGTCGTTGTCGCTTTGCAGGACCGCGCCGATGCCTTCCAGAGACAGGCTCATGTTGATGTCGAAGTTTTCCGCGTTATCTGGCGACAGATAAGAGGTGTGCGGATCATAAGACATGGCAAAGGCGTTGATGTACGCCTGGAAAATGTCTTCCCCGCGGGTTTGATCCAGGCGGGTTAACTGGCGCTTGTAGCGCTTGATCAGTTGCTCCTGAATATCCTTGAGGTCTTTGCCGGCGATTTTCTGGCGCAGCACTTCGTCTTTAACGCGCTTGCGCCACAGATCGTCGAGCTCGGCTGTGTTTTTCGCCCAAGGTGCGTTTTCGCGATCGATCAGCAGATCTTCATCAACTGTGAAGTCGATTTTATCGACACCTTTTTCAAGCATCGCCAGGGCAAATTCAAGGCGCCCCTGCAAACGCTGAAGCTGGCGCTTGTACATGACAAAGCCAGGCTCAAGGTTGCCGCTTTTGAGAAAATCGTCGAACTGATCCTGCCACTTGTCGAACTCGGCAATGTCGCCCGCAGTGAAGTAACTGCGTGCCGGGTCGAGCATCTTCAGGTAGCTGTTGTAGATGATTTCCGAGCGCTCATCGTTGAGCGGCGGTTTGTTGTAGTGATGGCGTTTGAGCAACTCCACCACATTCAAACTGGCAATGACTTGCTCTCGATCTGGCTGCAAATAGTTCCAGTGATCGGCATCGTTAGTCTTTGCAGATAACGGTAGAGATCCCAGTCCTATAGTGAGTGCCAGGGTGGCGCTTAACAGTGAACGCTTCATGCAGATTCGACTTAGTGACAATTGATAACGCATATTAGGCCATCTGTAAGGGCGCCAGGTTCCATCGGCGCAATGCAAAAGCCCGGACGTCAGCGCCGGGCTCGGTATAAATGCACTATGGAGGCACTGTGAAAGCATTGCAAGGCGTTGAAGGACGGGCAGAGTGGGTTGAGCAAGAAATCCCAACCTGCGATGTAGGTGAAATTCGTATCAAAGTGGCGGCAGCTGGGCTCAACCGGGCTGATCTGTTGCAACGTGCCGGGCTTTATCCGCCACCGCCAGGCGCCAGCGAGACGCTGGGCCTTGAGTGTTCCGGGATCGTCAGCGAAGTTGGCCCCGGCTGCGATTGGCAAGTTGGCGACCGGGTTTGCGCGTTGCTTGCTGGCGGCGGCATGGCGCAAGAGGTTGTGGTCAATGCGCAACATGCATTGCCGGTGCCTGATGGACTGTCGTTACATGAAGCGGCGGCCATTCCCGAGGTTTATGCAACGGCATGGCTGAATTTATTTCAGCTGGCCGCGCTCAAGCCGGGCGAGAAGGTGCTTTTGCATGCGGGTGCCAGCGGTGTTGGCTCGGCCGGCATTCAGTTGTGCAAGGCGTTTGGTAATCCGTGCTGGGTGAGTGTTGGCTCGGCCGATCGTCTGGCCTATTGCGAATCGCTGGGTGCACAAGGCGGTGTGCTGCGTGGTGAAGACGGGCCGAATGCGCTGCGCGACTTTGCCCCGTTTGATGTGATTCTCGATCCGGTCGGCGGCAACTATGTCGGGCTGAACCTGGATGTCATTGCATTGGATGGCCGCTGGGTGAACATCGGTTTGATGGGCGGACGCAAGGCCGAAGTCGATCTAGCCAAGGTACTCGGCAAGCGGGTTCAACTGATTGGTTCGACCTTGCGCAGCCGTGATGATCAGTTCAAGGCGGATCTGCTGCGCGACCTGCATGCGCAAGTTTGGCCGCTGTTTGCCGAGGGCCGTTTGAAGCCGCAACTTGAGCGCACCTTTGCCGCCAAGGATGCCGAGTTGGCCTTTGCTGAACTGGCCTCGAACAAGGTTAACGGCAAGGTTGTGCTGGTGGTGGACGAAAGCCTCAGCTAAGGCAATAAGCCGGCAATAGGGCCGCTGCGCTGCTATCTAACGGCGCGTGGCGGCCCTTTAATCTTTGCAAGGTGCGCGCAAATACTCTGCGTGCGGGCTTACTGCGTGCTGATAGATTTTCCTGCAGTTATTATAGGTCTTCGATTAGCTCACTCAATCGAGGCCATGCGTTCAATCAATGTGCTGTTTGCGGCGTTGGCGAATATTCTTGTTGTGTAAGTTTTCAACTCACCCAAGGAGTTCATCGATGTCATATATCAACAGCGAAGTTAAGCCATTCAACGCAACTGCTTACCATCAGGGCAAGTTCGTCGAAGTTAGCGAAGCCAGCCTCAAGGGCAAGTGGTCTGTCGTGTTCTTCTACCCGGCTGACTTCACCTTTGTTTGCCCGACCGAATTGGGCGATCTGGCGGACAACTACGCCGAATTCGAAAAGCTTGGCGTTGAAATCTATGGCGTGTCGACTGACACCCACTTCACCCACAAAGCCTGGCACGACACGTCCGACACCATCAACAAGATCCAGTACCCACTGATCGGTGATCCGACTGGCACCATCACCCGCAACTTCGGTGTGATGATCGAAGAAGCTGGCCTGGCTGACCGTGGCACGTTCGTGATCGATCCGGAAGGCAAGATCCAAATCGCAGAAATCAACGCTGGCGGCATCGGTCGTGACGCACAGGAACTGCTGCGCAAGGTTAAAGCAGCTCAGTACGTAGCAGCGCACCCGGGCGAAGTTTGCCCAGCCAAGTGGAAAGAAGGCGAAGCCACTCTGGCTCCTTCGCTCGACCTGGTCGGCAAGATCTAAATCGCTGCACCGCTGCCCGCTAACGGCAGGTAGTTCGCACCGTCGCCACACCGCGACGGTGCCCCAAGCGCCTGGGCGCAATCCGTCCGGGCGTTTTTGTCTCTGAAATTCGTAAAGAGGGAAGTCAAATCATGTTGGACGCCAATCTGAAAAATCAGTTGAAGGCCTACCTGGAAAAGGTCACCCAGCCGTTCGAGATCGTCGCGTCCCTCGATGACAGCGACAAATCTCGTGAGTTGCACAGCTTGCTCGAAGACATTCGCAGCCTGAGCGACAAGATTACTTTGAAGACCGATGGCACTGATGCACGCACGCCATCGTTCGCATTAAACCGTCCCGGCGCAGACATCAGCTTGCGTTTTGCCGGTATCCCAATGGGCCACGAATTCACCTCGCTGGTGTTGGCACTCCTGCAAGTCGGCGGGCATCCTTCCAAGCTTGCGGCGGATGTGATTGAGCAGATCAAGGGCATCAAAGGCGAGTTCACCTTCGAGACTTATTTCTCGCTCTCGTGCCAAAACTGCCCGGATGTGGTTCAGGCGCTTAACCTGATGGCAGTGCTCAACCCGAATATCCGTCACGTGGCGATTGATGGCGCGTTGTTCCAGAATGAAGTTGAAGCGCGGCAGATCATGTCGGTGCCGAGCATCTATCTCAACGGCGAACTGTTCGGTCAGGGCCGCATGGATGTCGAGCAGATTCTGGCCAAGATCGACACCGGCGCCGCTGCGCGTGATGCCGAAAAACTCAATGCCAAAGACGCATTCGATGTGCTGGTAGTCGGCGGTGGCCCGGCCGGTGCAGCAGCCGCTATTTATGCAGCGCGCAAAGGCATTCGCACCGGCGTTGCCGCCGAGCGTTTTGGCGGTCAGGTACTCGATACCATGGCCATCGAGAACTTTATTTCCGTGCAGGAAACCGAAGGGCCAAAACTGGCGCGTCAGCTTGAGGAGCATGTGCGCCAGTACGAAGTCGACATCATGAACCTGCAGCGTGCCAGTGCCCTGATTCCAGCCGCCAGCGCCGGCGGTTTGCACGAAGTGCGTTTTGACAGCGGTGCATCGCTCAAAGCCAAAGCCGTGATTCTGGCGACAGGTGCACGCTGGCGCGAAATGAACGTGCCGGGCGAGCAAGAGTACCGTGGCAAGGGTGTGGCGTATTGCCCGCATTGCGATGGCCCGTTGTTCAAGGGCAAGCGTGTGGCGGTGATCGGCGGTGGTAACTCCGGCGTCGAGGCGGCGATTGACTTGGCCGGTATCGTTGCCCACGTGACTCTGATTGAGTTCGACAGCCAACTGCGCGCCGATGCTGTACTGCAGAAGAAGCTCGCAACGCTTGCTAACGTTACGGTGATCAAAAGTGCGCTGACCACCGAAGTGTTGGGCGACGGCCAGAAGGTCAATGCGCTGGTCTACCGTGACCGCAACACTGACGAGCTGCACACGGTTGAGTTGGAAGGCATCTTCGTGCAAATCGGCTTGCTGCCCAACAGTGATTGGCTCAAGGGCGCCATTGAGTTGTCCCCGCGTGGCGAGATCATCGTCGATGCCAAAGGCCAGACCAACGTTGCCGGGGTATTTGCCGCAGGCGATGTGACGACTGTGCCGTACAAGCAAATCGTGATCGCCGTAGGCGAGGGCGCCAAGGCTTCATTGAGTGCCTTCGATCACCTGATTCGCAGCGTCTGAATCGACGGCGTTATGTGAGCCAAAGCGGATAACCTCAACGGGTTATCCGCTTTTTTGTGCCTGCTTGTTTTGCAGCTGACCTGCTCATCCTTAATGCTGGCCGGCAGTCACACCCGCGGGTGTTTCATCCGCAGCATTTGAACCCGCTGTGCTCAGCTATTCTGATCTCTCGACCCGGCGCTGCTGGCCTTCAAGGTCCGCGTCAGGCTTTGGGCTTAATTAAGATTGTGGGTGTAATATAAAAATCATATTATGCTTGTAATCTAAATGGGTGGATAGTGATTCCACCGGCTCAAACGTAGCCATCTCCATCTGAGGGCAAGGCAATGAATCAACCATCTGCAAAAGGCACGGCATTGATTACTGGGGCATCGTCGGGTATCGGCGCCACATACGCGCAACGCCTCGCCAAGCGCGGTTATGACCTGTTGCTGGTCGCCCGCGATCTTGAGCGCCTGCAAGCACTGGCATCCAAACTGAGTGAGGAGAGCGGTGTTCGGGTCGAGACGCTCAAGGCTGATCTGACCAACAGTGCAGACTTGCAGATTGTCGAGCAGCGCTTGCGCAGCGATAGCGCCATTAGCCTGCTGGTCAACAATGCTGGCGTGGCGGTCAATGGCACCTTGGCCGAAAGTTCGACGGAAAAAACCAATGCCCTGATTCAGCTGAACATCGTGGCCCTGACCCAACTCTCGGCCGCCGCTGCTTCTGCTTTTAGCGCTGCCGGTCGTGGCGCGATCATCAACATCGCCTCGGTTGTGGCATTGCTGCCCGAGATGTTCAACGCGGTCTACAGCGCCAGCAAAGCCTATGTGCTGAGCCTCACGCAAACGTTGCACGGCGAAGTTCGCAAGCATGGGGTGCAGGTTCAGGCCGTATTGCCAGGCGTGACCCGAACCGAGATCTGGGAGCGTTCGGGCATGGATGCATCAGCCTTGCCTCCCGAGATGATCATGGAGGTCGGTGAGATGGTCGATGCTGCGCTGGCAGGCTTTGATCAGGCTGAACTGGTGACCATTCCTTCGCTGCCCGATTCAGCCGACTGGCAGGCACTTGTGGCAGCGCGCACCAAGCTTGGGCCGAATCTGTCGCGTAATCAGGCGGCGGCGCGTTACAAATAATCCGCATCTGCAAAAAAGCCCCGGTCTGCGAAGTCCGGGGCTTTTTTGCGGCTGTAGTTTGGTCAACGTCAGCTGGCGGATTCAACCTGCTCGAGCAGTTGCTGGCGAACAGTTTTCAGCAGGTGCTGGGATAGTTGCTGATCACTGACGCTGCGCGCCAACACCAGAGCGCCGACCATGGCCGAGATCATCATGATGCTCTGCGCCTCAGCCTCTTCGGAATCCAGACTTTCTTCGATTGCTTGCAGGCGATCACGTACCACCTGATCAGTAATTTCGCTGGCCTGACCGCGCAGTCCTAACTCAGACGACATGGTGGGCAGCGGGCAGCCATCGCCCGGATTGGCACAATGTGCGCTCGACAAGTAACGGCGAATAAACGTCGGCAGAGGCGCGTCATTGGCAAAAATCTCATCGGTACTGGCCTTGAGCTGTTCGGCTGTGTGCGCCAAGGCCGTTTCGACCAGTTGATCCTTGGATTTGAAGTGCGCGTAGAACCCGCCATGAGTCAACCCAAGCGTCTTCATCAGCGGCTGCAAGCCAGTCGCACCAATGCCGTCCCGACGAAACAGGCGTGCGGCCTCATCGATGATGCGCTGGTGGGTTTTGGCTTTGTGGTCTTCTGAATAACGCATGGGTTACCTCATTTGGCGCTTTGTATGCTGATTGACATCTTAGGCTATCGGCGTGCGCTTATATAGCCTTGCCGCTGCACCCAGGCAGGCATTGATCGCGGGCTGAAGCTCCTGAGTAAGGTGGTCTAAATGTGCTAGCTGGGGCTTCCCAGAATCATGCAGGTGGTTGAGCCCACTGCGTAAAGGCGGTCATCGACGTCATAAATGCGGCCTTCGGCGATTGCCGTGGAGCGACCGACGTGAACGATTCGGCCTTCGGCACGGATTGGCCCGACCTTGTCGGTCAATGCACGGATATAGCTGATCCGCAGGTCTGTGGTGGTATAGCCCTGGCCGCGTTGCAGGCGCGTATGAATGGCGCAACCCATGCACGAATCGAGCAGTGTTGCGGCATAACCGCCATGCACAATGCCGAGCGGGTTGTAGTGCTGAGCGCCGGGCGAGCCCTGGAATACAAACAGGCCGGCCGACCACTCAATGGGTACGTAGTCAAGCAAGTGGCCGAACGGCGGGCAGGGCAGTTGGCCCTCGCCAATCCCATCAAAGAACTCCTGAGGCGACAGTTCGCAGACCTGGGCAAGCGTCATGCTGCCGGGCGCTGCCAACTTGTTGCGGGCAGTTTGTTCGGCCAACAGCCAGTTGGCGAGTTTTTCATCACGGGTTTCAGTGGACATGACGCGGACCTCGGTGGGATTCGATCAAGTGGATTGAATTATTAAATTACAGGTGTAATCTAAAGATGTAAATTATACCCATCATATAAGTCGTGCAAGTCGATAGCCGGTTTCAAGTCAGCTCCTTCTCTGTAGGAACAACGCCATGCCGAATGCCGTTCAGCCTTCGCGTCAGCTTCTCGTGTTATTGATGGCGCTCACCGCGCTGGGGGAAGTCTCGACTCAGCTAATCATCCCAAGTCTTTCTGCCATCGAGTGGGTTCTCGCCGCCAAGCCCGGCAGCAGCTTGCTGGCACTGTCGGTGTTTGTTGCAGCCTTCGGTGCCGGCCAGTTGGTGCTCGGGCCGTTGTCGGACCGTTTGGGCAGACGGCCAATCTTGCTCGCTGGGCTTCTGGTCTACTTGCTTGCGACTGGCTGGATGCTGCTGGCCTCGAGCATGCCTGAGTTTGTTGGCGCACGGGTCCTGCAAGGTCTGGGCGCTTGCTCGGCGCTGGTCATGGCGCGGGCCATTGTGCGCGATGTGTGGCAAGAAAAAGCCGGGCCAGCGTTGGCTGCAACGGTGATCGGCATGCTCTGCGCGATTGTCATATCACCTGCATTGGGCGGCTTGTTGTACAGGCTTGGCGGCTGGCATGCGCCGATCCTGTTGGCGTTCGGATTTGCCACGCTGACCCTGCTGGTCGTGGTTGGCCGTTACCGCGAAAGCAATCCTCATCTGAATCCGCAAGCCGGCCGTATGCGTTCACTGGCTACTGACTATTTCGACTTGCTCAAGGCTCCGTCATTTCGCGCGCTGGCCCTGACCTTGGCTTTCACCTATGGCGCTATGTTCGCAGTCATCGCCGGCTCATCTGCTGTGTATATCGGCCTGCTGCACCTGAGCCCGAGCCAATACGGCATGACGCTCAGCGCCATTGTGCTGGCGCTGATTGCGGGTGCGCTGTTTACCCGCAGTTACATCACCCGTCTGGGGCCAAACAAGGTGGTCAGTATTGGCGTGACCTTGGTTGCCGTTGGCGGGCTGGCGACACTGGCTACGTATCATTTGTTCGGATTATCTGTACTCGGTTTGTCGATTCCGCAGGTTCTGGTGACGCTGGGTGGCGGCATGGTATTGCCGGCCTCGGTGGCTGGTGCTGTGATTCCCAACGCCCATCGAGCGGGGCTGGCAGCGGGTTTTATGGGGTTCGCGCAAATGGCCGGAGCGACGTTGAGCGGGATCTTGCTCAGCGCCCTGCAAGATGGCAGCGCCTGGCCTATGGTTTTTCTCAATGGCAGTTTTGGGTTTATTGCCTGGGCCATTTTTCAAGGCCTGAATCGTCGACAGCTGGCCGTCGGGGCGGCGTTGCCCTGAGTTGGGCGAATGAGTTTACGCGCAGTCGGGCGCGGCTGTTTTCGCGGCCAGGCACTGCGCACTCGCCACTTTGCAGAGGAACGAGACATGAGTGAAACATTTGACGTGGTGATAATCGGTGGCGGGCCTGGCGGATATAACGCCGCCATTCGTGCCGGTCAGTTGGGGCTTAAAGTAGCCTGTGTCGAGGGCCGTGAAACCCTGGGCGGCACCTGCCTGAATGTCGGCTGCATGCCATCGAAGGCTTTGTTGCACGCATCCGAGTTTTATGAGGCCGCTGCCAGCGGCGAACTCAATAGCCTGGGCGTTGAGGTGCAGCCGAGGTTGAATCTTGAGCAAATGATGAAGCAAAAGGATGCCAGCGTCAGCGCGTTGACCAAGGGCATCGAGTTTCTGTTTCGCAAAAACAAGGCGCAGTGGATCAAGGGCTGGGGCCGTCTTGACGGTCCGGGCAAGGTATTGGTGACCCATGCCGATGGCACTGAAACCACGTTGCAGGCACGCGATATTGTTTTGGCCAGTGGTTCCGAGCCGATGCCGTTGCCGGGCGTGACGATTGATAATAAGCGCATTCTCGACTCCACCGGCGCTCTGGCCTTGGCCGAAGTACCCAAACATCTGGTGGTGATTGGCGCCGGGGTGATTGGCTTGGAGTTGGGCTCGGTTTGGCGGCGGCTGGGGAGTGAGGTCACGGTGGTCGAATACCTCGACCGTATCTGTCCGGGACTCGATGATGAAACAGCCGGTGCGCTGAAACGCACGCTGGGCAAGCAAGGCATCAACTTCAAGCTCGGCAGTAAAGTCGTCAGCGCGCAGGCCTCAAACGCGGCAGTTGAGTTAGCGCTTGAACCAGCAGCGGGTGGGGCGACAGAAACCCTTGCGGCCGATTACGTGCTGGTCGCCATTGGCCGGCGTCCTTATACCGAGGGGCTGGGGCTGGAAACGGTGGGGATCACAACCGATAAGCGCGGCATGCTTGGCAACCAGCAGCATCGCAGCGAAGTACCCGGTATTTGGGTGATTGGTGATGTCACCTCCGGGCCGATGCTTGCGCACAAGGCTGAAGATGAGGCGATCGCCTGTATCGAGCGGATTGCCGGGCACGCTGCCGAGGTGAATTACGCGGTGATACCGAGCGTGATTTACACCAAGCCCGAGGTCGCCAGCGTGGGCAGCAGCGAGCAGGCGTTGAAGGAGCAGGGACGTGCGTACAAGGTCGGCAAGTTCCCGTTTACCGCTAACAGCCGGGCCAAGATCAATCATGAGGCCGAAGGTTTTGTGAAGGTGTTGGCGGATGAGAAAACCGATCAGATTCTTGGCGTGCACATCATTGGGCCCAGTGCGGGCGAGTTGATTGGTGAGTACTGCGTAGCCATGGAATTTGCCGCCAGCGCGGAAGACATTGCGCTGATTTGCCATCCGCATCCAACCCGTTCCGAAGCGCTTCGCCAGGCAGCCATGAGTGTCCATGGCTGGGCGATGCAGGGCTGAGGATTGCGTGGCCGCCAGAATGGTCTGGCGGCCGCAGGTGCATTTACATGCCCATTGCCTTGGCGACACCGGCGCCGTAGGCCGGATCGGCCTTGCTGCAGTTGTCGATATGACGTTGCTTGATCGCCGCGGGCACGCCGTCCATGGCGCGAGCGGTGTTATCAAACAGTGCTTGCTGGCGCTCAGGGCTCATCAGGCGGAACAGCGCACCGGGCTGCTCAAAGTGGTCAACATCCACGCGGTGATCCCAGTTGGCGGCGTCGCCTTCAAGGGCCAGTGGCGGCTCGGCAATGTCGCGCTGGTCTTCCCATTCGCCCATGCTGTTGGGGTAATAGGCGATGGTTGAGCCTTGGTTGCCATCCGTGCGCATGGCGCCATCGCGGTGATAGCTGTTGTGCGGGCAGCGAGGCGCATTCACCGGAATGTGGTTGAAGTTGACGCCCAGCCGGTAGCGCTGTGCATCGCCGTATGAAAACAGGCGCGCCTGAAGCATTTTGTCCGGCGAGAAACCAATGCCCGGCACAATATTGGCGGGCGAAAAGGCGGCTTGCTCAACCTCGGCGAAATGGTTTTCGGCGTTTTTGTTGAGTTCCAGCATACCCACTTCGATCAGCGGATAGTCGGCATGCGGCCAGACCTTGGTCAGATCGAATGGGTTGTGTTTGTGGTGTCGGCCTTGCTCTTCGGTCATGACCTGAATGCTCATCTTCCACTTGGGGAAGTTGCCGGCTTCGATGCTCTCGTAGAGATCGCGCATGCTGCTTTCCCGATCCTTGCCGACGACCGTTTCAGCTTCGGCGTCAGTGAGGTTTTCAATGCCTTGCTGGCACTCGAAATGGAACTTGACCCACACCCGCTCGTTGGCAGCGTTAAGCATGCTGAATGTGTGGCTGCCGAAGCCGTGCATATGCCGAAAGCTTTTGGGAATGCCGCGATCACTCATGACAATCGTCACTTGATGCAGTGCTTCCGGTAACAGGGTCCAGAAGTCCCAGTTGCTGGTGGCATTGCGCATGCCGGTGCGCGGGTCGCGCTTGACCACGTGATTAAGGTCGGAGAAGCGCATTGGGTCACGGAAGAAAAACACCGGGGTGTTGTTGCCGACCATGTCCCAGTTGCCTTCCTCGGTGTAGAACTTCACCGCGAAACCGCGAATATCGCGCTCGGCATCGGCCGCGCCACGCTCACCGGCTACGGTTGAGAAACGCAGAAATAGTGGGGTTTGCTTGCCGATCTGGTTGAACAGCTTGGCCCGGCAATACTGGCTGATGTCATGAGTAACAGTGAATGTGCCGTAAGCGCCAGAGCCTTTGGCGTGCATGCGGCGCTCGGGAATCACTTCGCGGTCGAAATGCGCCAGTTTCTCGATCAACCATATGTCTTGCAGCAATGCCGGGCCACGCGGGCCAGCGGTCTGAATATTCAGGTTGTCGACGACCGGTGCCCCAGTTGCGTGGGTCAGGTTCTTCTTGCTCATCAGGAATCTCCATGGACGTTGCACATTCACCGCCGAGTCCACTCAACGGTGTATTGAATTCATGCATCAACAATAGAGCGTAGTGCATCTGCGAAGGTTCAGGCGGGCGCGCAACCATGCCACTTGCGGCGAAGCCTGCAATGACGCTGAAGGCCGGCAGCTCGGGTGCCTCAATGGTTGTGAAGTTAATTGAGACTCATAGTTTGGATGCATTCTGTAATCAGGCAGCGACGCCGCAACAGAGGCGCGAATTTAGCCAATGGATTCACATCTTGGTGCTCCGGCAGGCTTTCTTGACGGTAATTTCATGAGTTTTTCACGTTTACAGTTCTATCGTTCTGGCTCTAAAACAGGAGCCACACATGCCGTTTCTCTCACGCAAGGTGATTCTCTCTGTCAGTGTCGCCGTGATCGCTGTCGCCGCCTTAACCACTGTCGGTCTGCAGCGCTATAAGCCGCTTGAACCGGTCACTGTGACCGAGCATCAGCAAATCTGGGCCACGCCGGTCGACAAGGGTTTTAATCTTTATCAGATGACGCCCAACCTGTACCGCAGCGCGTTGCCGACTGCCGACAACGTGCCGATGCTCCAGGCGTTGAATGTCGGCACTGTTGTTACCTTCATCAAAGATGATGACAAAACGTGGATGGGCAACGCGCAGATGAGCCGCGTGAGCATCCCGCTGCATGCGGATCGGGTCACCGATGCCGACGTCATACGCGTGCTTCACGTGCTGCAGGATGCCGGTGAGAAAGGACCGGTGTTGATGCATTGCAAGCACGGCCGTGATCGCACTGGTTTGATGGCGGCCATGTACCGCATGGTTATTCAGGGCTGGAGCAAGACCGAGGCCATCAGTGAGATGCGCACTGGCGGTTTTGGCGATCCTGAGCGAATGGCAGATGCACTGGCTTATGTGCAGAACGCCGATGTCGAGGCGATCAAGCAGGCCTACAACTCTGGCAAATGCAGCACCTCGCCACTGTCGACTTGCTACGCCAAGAACTGGCTGACCAGCGTATTTTCCTTGGCCAAGGTTGACGATTGAGTCGTTCGCTGGGCCCCGCTTAAGGCTTACTCAAATGCCAACCCGTAAACGGCCTTTGTCCTGTGCAAAGGCCGTTTTTTGTACTCAGGGTTTATTGGCGAATGCCCAGTCGCTTGGCCAGCCGGTTCAGGTTGGCGCGATCTACGCCCAGTTCGCGGGCGGCGTCGGCCCATTTATGGTTGTGGCGGCTCAACGCCTCGATGATCAGCGTGCGCTGATAGTTGTCCAGCGAGGTTTTCAGGTCCTTACCCGGCGGACTCGACACAACCGGCGCCAGTGCGGCAGGTGATTCAATTGCTGCCGTGGGCTGGCTCAGGCCAAGCTGGTCTTCCTCAATACTGACCATGCGTGCACGCGGGGCATTATTGGCCAACGCTTTAAGCGCGGCGCGGCCGATCAGGTGTTCCAGTTCACGCACATTGCCAGGCCAGTCGTAACCTAGCAGCGCGCGTTGGGCATCACTGCTCAGGCGCAAACTGCGCAAGCCCAGACGCGCGCGGTTCTGTTCCAGAAAATAACCTGCCAGCATCAAAATATCCCGGCCGCGATCGCGCAACGCCGGGACGGGCAGCGGATACACGCTGAGGCGGTGATAGAGGTCGGCGCGGAAGCGTCCAGCGCGCACCTCGCCCGCCAAGTCGCGGTTGGTCGCCGCAATAATCCGCACATCAACATGCAGCTCTCGGTCAGAGCCGACGCGTTGCAACTGCCCGCTTTGCAGCACCCGCAGCAACTTGGCTTGCGTTGCCAGTGGCAGTTCGCCGACTTCATCGAGAAACAGGCTGCCGCCATCGGCCAGTTCAAACTTGCCCTGGCGCTCGCTCATGGCGCCGGTGAATGAGCCTTTCACGTGGCCAAACAACTCACTCTCAACCAGCAGGTCGGGCAGGGCGGCGCAGTTGATCCGAATCAGCGGTTTGCGCAGGCGCGCGGATTGCGCATGAATGGCTTCGGCGACCAGCTCCTTGCCGACTCCGGTTTCGCCGGTGATCAGCACGGTGAGCGGGCTGTTGGCGATCAGTTGAATTTCGTGCAGCAGTTGTTTGTGCGCCGCGCTTTGGCCGATCAACTCTTGTGGCTGATGTTGGCCGGCCGCCTGTTTGTAGCTCTCGGCCAGATGGCGCTGGTCTTCAACACTGCGTGCCAGTTGCTTGATGCGTTCGCTGGCCATGACGCTGGCGGCGGCTAGACTGGCAAAGGCTTGCAGGCTGTCGAGATCGACACTGCCAAAGCGTGTCGGGTCCAGCGAGTCGAGGGTCAGCAGCCCCCACGTCTCGCCGCTTACTTGTAATGGGCAGCCGAGACAATCGTGAACCTGTAAATGGCCACGATGCCCGTCAACCAAGCCGTCATAAGGGTCTGGCAGGTCGCAGTCCGAAGCAAAACGGGTAGGGCCCTGATTCTCCAATAACGCGTGCAGGCGCGGGTGTTCGTCGACTTTGAAGCGGCGTCCGAGGGTATCGGTGCTCAAGCCTTCAACGGCGAGCGGGATCAGTGTTTCGCCTTCGAGTTTGAGCAGTGCAACGGCGTCGCATGGCAGTACCTCGCGCAAGGCATGCAGCAGCCGGCGATAGCGTTCCTCGTCGCTTAAATCACGCGAAAGGTCGGCGACCAAGGGAACGAGAGCGTGTAAAAGTGGATTGGTCATAATGACTCTTGTGAGTCTAAAAGACTGCAAAAGTTAATTGTCATAATGACTCACTATTTTTGTAAGTCATTGAATTTATTAGATTTATAAGCTGGCACGAAGATTGACTGTTAATACATAGGAGCACGCTATCACGCAATTTCGACTGTAGAGGCGTTGCTCATCGTACCCCTGATATTTCTGACTTGCGAGAACACTGATGATGACTCCACAGCAGCGCGCGATTATCAAATCCACTGTGCCATTGCTCGAAACCGGTGGCGAGGCACTCACCCGGCATTTCTATCAATTGATGTTCAGTGAATACCCGCAAGTGCGTGTGCTGTTCAATCAGGCGCACCAGGCCAGCGGTGATCAGCAGCGCGCATTGGCCAACGCGGTCTTGATGTATGCCAAGCACCTCGATCACCTTGAGGCGCTCGGTCCGTTGGTCAACCAAATCGTTAACAAGCACGTGGCGTTGCAGATTCTGCCTGAGCATTACCCGATTGTTGGCACCTGCCTGTTGCGCGCCATTCGCGAAGTGCTCGGCGAAGAGATCGCCACGGATGAGGTCATCGAGGCGTGGGGATTGGCTTACGGCATGCTTGCCGACATCTTGATCGGTGCTGAAGAAAGCGCGTATCAAGCCAATGAACAAGCTGAAGGCGGCTGGCGCGGCGCTCGCACCTTCACCCTGGCGCGCAAGGTTGCAGAATGTGAAGAGATCGTCTCGCTGTATTTTGTGCCAGCTGACGGCGGTGCAGTCGTTGCTTATCAGCCGGGCCAGTACATCGGCATGAAGCTTGAAATCGACGGTGAGGAAGTGCGCCGCAACTACTCGCTGTCCGCCCTGAGTGACGGTAAGCAGTACCGCATCAGTGTTAAGCGTGAGGCCCAGGGGCGTGTTTCTAACTACCTGCATGACACCTTGCAGGTGGGCGACAGCATCGAGTTGTTTGCGCCAGCCGGTGATTTTGTCTTGCAACCGTCTTCACGGCCAATTGCCCTGATTACAGCCGGTGTGGGGATTACGCCTGCAGTGGCCATGGTTGAGGCGGCGAAAAACAGCGGTCGGCCCATTCACTTCATTCACTGCGCGCGTAATGGCAGTGTGCATGCGTTCAAGAACTGGATTGAGTCGGTGACAGCCGCTCACCCGCAGGTCCGTTACTACGTGAGCTACAGCGAGCCGCAAGCGGCCGATGAATGTGACGCCAGCGGCTTTCTGACACGTGAATGCCTGGGAAATTGGTTGCCGCAAGATCGCAACATCGATGCCTATTTCCTCGGCCCCAAGCCTTTTATGGCAATGGTTAAGCGCCATCTGAGTGAGCTGGGCGTGCCCACCGGGCAGTGCCACTACGAGTTCTTCGGGCCTGCCAGCGCGCTCGACGCGTAAAAGCCAACCAAGGGCGGCTTATCTCCGCCCTTGGTTGAGGCTACAGCTTTTCCTGCACGTGAGTGATTACTGGGTTAAGTGAGGTTAAACATGTTCATTCAATCGGCTGCGTCATGGTCACTGCATAAGCTGAGCTCGATACTGCTCAGTTTGGGCGTGCTGATGCTGGTGATCGGTGTGGTAGCTGCGTACCGGTTTGATCATTTACTCGCAATAGGGCCGCTCATCGCAGCGCACACAATGACGATTCTGGGGCCTGCATTACTCAAAATCGGCTATGTCATGCGCCTGCTGGCTGCCAATCAGGCTAAGGCGGTTTATCAGTTGGCCTGATGCCAATCGGCGCCTGATTTTTGCAGAATCGTAAAACCCGCTGGACAGTATATATGTTTTTTCGTATATTCGAATTTCCATATATTGTCCCTGAGCGGGTTTTTTTATGTCTGCTGACTTAACCCCCACCGCTGTTTTCAAGTGTCTGGCTGACGATACTCGCGTGCGTTTGATGTTGCTCATCGCCCGTGAGCAGGAGTTGTGCGTGTGCGAACTGATGTGCGCGCTGGAGCAGAGCCAGCCGAAAATCTCCCGCCATTTAGCCCAGCTGCGCAACTGCGGCCTGCTCACCGACCGGCGTCAAGGGCAGTGGGTGTATTACCGCCTGACCCCAGAGCTGCCAGCCTGGATCGAGCACGTCATCGCTATCACTCTGGAGGCCAATGCGCACTGGCTCGCGCCCGATGCACAGCGCCTTGATCACATGGGTGACCGCCCTCAACGTCTCACGTCTTGCTGCTAGGAAATAACCATGAAAGTCATCTTTATGTGTACTGCCAATAGCTGTCGCAGCGTGCTGTGCGAAGCGATGTTCAACCATATCGCGCCGGCCGGCATGCAAGCGTTCAGTACGGGCAGTCAGCCCAAGGGGCAGATTCACCCGATGAGCCTTAAAACTCTGGAGAAAGCCGGCATCAGCGCACAAGGCCTTTACAGCAAAGGCAACGAAGCATTGGCAGATTTGCAGCCTGATTTTGTTATCACCGTGTGTGACAACGCCGCGGGTGAGGCTTGCCCGATCTACTTCGGTTCTGCGCACAAGGCGCATTGGGGTTTGGCAGACCCCTCTGATTGTGATGAGTCAGAGGCGCAGATGGTCGCTGCGTTTGATGCAACTCTGGTACAGATTCGTCGCCGCCTGGAAGCTTTCATGGCGTTGCCATTTGCAGAGCTGGATCGCGACCAACTCAATGCACAGATGGCCCGAATTGGCCAGCTCTAGGCAAAGGAGATAGCGCAATGAGTAACAGCCGTTTGTCCTTTCTTGATCGCAATCTGACGCTATGGATTTTCCTGGCGATGGCGTTGGGCATCACCCTTGGCAGTGTGTTTGAGGGTTTCCCGGTGTGGCTGGACAGCTTGTCGGTCGGCAGTACCAACATCCCGATTGCACTGGGCTTGATCGTAATGATGTACCCGCCATTGGCGCGGGTGAAGTACGAGCAGTTGCCCGAGGTGTTCAAGGACAAGCGGATTCTGTTGCTGTCGCTGGTGCAGAACTGGGTGATTGGCCCGGTGCTGATGTTCGTGCTGGCCGTGGTATTTCTCTCCGACAAGCCGGAATACATGACCGGCCTGATTCTGATTGGTCTGGCGCGTTGCATTGCCATGGTCTTGGTCTGGAATCAGCTCGCCGGGGGCAACAATCAATATGTCGCCGGGTTGGTGGCATTCAACAGTATTTTTCAGATCCTGTTTTTCAGCGTCTATGCGTGGTTTTTTCTGGGCGTTCTGCCGCCCTTGTTTGGCCTGGAAGGCAGCGTGGTCGAGGTCAGTTTTATCGACATCGCCCAGTCGGTGTTGATCTACCTTGGCATCCCGTTCTTCGCCGGTTTTATAACCCGTAAAATGCTTATTGCACGCAAGGGGCAGGAATGGTTTGAGAACAGTTTCATGCCACGCATCAGCCCGCTGACACTGGTGGCGTTGCTGCTGACCATCGTTGCCATGTTCAGCCTTAAAGGCGACATGGTGCTGGAACTGCCGCTGGATGTATTGCGCATTGCCATCCCGTTGGCGATCTACTTTCTGGTGATGTTTTTCATCAGCTTTATCATGGGTAAATGGCTCGGCGCCGATTACCCGCGCACCACAGCGCTGGCCTTTACCGCGGCGAGCAACAACTTCGAGTTGGCCATTGCGGTGGCGATTGCAACCTTCGGGCTGGCCTCACCGGTGGCGTTTGCCACGGTGATCGGGCCGCTGGTTGAGGTGCCCGTACTGATCTCGCTGGTCAGTGTGTCGTTCTGGCTCAAGCGCCGCTGGTTCGACCCTGAGACTCAACTTCAAACAAAGGACTGATTGATGACCGATATATCCCAACACACCGAGCAGTTGTCTGCTACGGATCTGCCCAATGCCGATGAGCAATTGTTGGATATTCCGAATATCGACAAGCTCAAGGCTGCTGCTCAACTTACCCACAAGCCGCGCATTCTGCTGCTTTACGGCTCCAACCGGGAGCGCTCATTCAGCCGCTTGCTGACCGAAGAGGCCGCGCGCCTGCTTGAGCATTTCGGTGCTGAAACGCGGATATTCAATCCGTCCGGTTTGCCATTGGCCGACGATGCGCCGGACGACCATCCCAAGGTGGCTGAGCTGCGCGAATTGATGGTCTGGAGTGAAGGGCAAGTGTGGTGCTCACCCGAGCGCCACGGCGCCATGAGTGGCGTGTTCAAGACTCAGATCGACTGGGTGCCTCTGGCTATGGGCGCGGTACGACCCACGCAAGGCAAGACGCTGGCCGTGATGCAGGTGTGTGGTGGCTCGCAGTCGTTCAACGTGGTCAACCAGTTGCGCGTGCTCGGGCGCTGGATGCGCATGTTCACTATTCCCAATCAATCATCGGTGCCCAAGGCGTTTCTGGAGTTTGATGAAGCAGGGCGGATGAAACCTTCGGCGTTCTACGACCGCGTGGTCGACGTGATGGAAGAGTTGGTCAAGTTCACGCTGCTGTTGCGTGGGCAGTCCGAGTATCTGGTCGACCGTTACTCGGAGCGCAAGGAGTCTGCCGAGGCGCTCTCGGCGCGGGTCAATCAGCGCGCCATTTAGCGCTTACTCGACTGCTTCGGCGGTGGGTGCAGGTGCCGTGATATTGTCCTGCGCCTCACCCACCTGGCCGAAACGCTGTAACTGCATCTCTTGCAGGCGGCTCAGCGTGCGGCGGAACGCGAAGGCCAGATACCCCTCGGTATACAACTCGGTCAACGCCACGGCGGCTTCTATATAGAGCGGCACTTTGCGGTCGTAGCATTCATCGACCAGTGCAATGAAACGCCGCACGCTGTCATCGTGTACCGACAATGCCGGTAATTGCCGGTCACCCGCATCCACCTTTACCGGCGCATCCTCAGTGCCACGGGCTATCTTGGCCTTGCGTTGGCTGGCGCTCAGGTTGGGCACTTCACTGAGTATGATGGTGCTGAACTGATCGCACAGTGCGATAAAGTCCGGCGCGGCCAATGGCTGCATGCACAGGTCGCTGAAACGGCACCAGAGCACCGACTCGCAACGTTGCACCAATGAGAGTGTGCGGTTGCCGATTATCAGCGGCTCTGCGCTGCCGGTTTGCCCGCCGCTTAGCTTGGCAAACAACTCGGGCATGGCGCTCGGGGCGCCTGACTCCCTTAACCAGTAGCGTTGCTGGCGCTTTCCCGGATGCTGGCGATGATCTTGTCCGCCATCGACATTGACTACCTGCATGTGTTGCTCGATGGCGGCGATAGCGGGGAAGAAGCGTTCACGGTTGAAGCCATCGGCATAGAGATCTTCGGGCGGCTGGTTGGAGGTCGCAACCACGACCACGCCGCAGTCGAACATCACCCTGAACAGGTTGCCAAGGATGATCGCATCGCCAATATCTCCCACAAACAATTCATCAAAGCACAGCACCCGCACCTCAGTGCTGAGCTCGCGCGCCAATGCTTTTAGCGGGTCCGCAGTGCCGGTGAGTTGAAACAGACGCTGGTGCACCCAGCTCATAAAGTGATGAAAGTGCTGGCGCCGCGCCGGTATCGGCTGCGCGCTTGCTTGCAGGCTTTGATAGAACGCATCCATCAGCCAGGTCTTGCCGCGACCGACCGGGCCCCACAAATACACGCCGTTTATTGCAGTCGCCTGGCCATTGAGTGCGTTGAAGCATGCCTCCAGCGCTTCAGCAGCCTGGCGCTGCGCGGGGTCTTCGTGGAAGCCCTGAGTGGCAACGGCATGCAAATAGACAGCGAGCGGGGAGGCGGCGGGCATGAAGACTCTCTGGTTTGAAACGGCGGGGGCATTGTAATGCCTGCGTGCAGCTTGCAGGGCGCGGAGCGACTGATTGCCGCGCGCTGAAACGCAAGGGGAAGGGCGTTAGCTGCGGAAAATATTCACCGGGCTGAGCATGCGCGTTGGCAAATTCCCCCTCATGTTGGCTTCGATTGTGTCGATAACATATTGACGGCAAAGCTAAAACGTCTTGCCCGAAAGCAGTTGCAAAAAAATTTCTAAAGCAATTGCAGGTAGCGCCGATACAACTCTTGAATGCGAAGTAACTGGGTGATAGCGCAACACAGCAACCCAAACGCTCGCACCACCCGGTTACCTAAAGTACTAGCCCATTGGAGGCATGAATCATGGCCCTTACAGTCAATACTAACGTTGCTTCTCTGAACACTCAGCGCAACCTGAACTCGTCTTCCAATGCGCTGAGCACCTCTTTGCAGCGTCTGTCTACCGGTTCGCGCATTAACTCCGCCAAGGACGACGCAGCTGGTCTGCAGATCTCCAACCGTCTGGGCAGCCAGATCAGCGGTCTGGGCGTTGCTGTTCGTAACGCCAACGACGGCATCTCTTTGGCGCAAACCGCTGAAGGCGCACTGCAGCAGTCGACCAACATCCTGCAGCGTATGCGTGACCTGTCTCTGCAAGCCGCTAACGGCAGCAACGACTCCACCGACCGTTCTGCTCTGCAGAAAGAAGTGGGCGCTCTGCAAAACGAATTGAACCGTATTGCTGAAACCACCACTTTCGGTGGTCGTAAATTGCTCGACGGCTCGTTCGGTTCCACTGCTTTCCAGGTAGGTGCCAATGCTAACGAAACCATCAACGTTTCGATCGGCAACGCCAGCTCCAACAAAATCGGTGCTTACACCTCGGACAAAGCCGGTACAGCACTGGGAATCACTACTGCTACTGCCGCTGACGCAAGTGGCACACTGAAAATTTCGGCAAACGGTAAGCAAACCGACGTTCAAGCTTTCACTGCAACTGACACAGCAGCTTCGGTTGCAAGCAAAATTAACAGCGCTGGTACCCCGGTTAAAGCGTCTGCTCGTACCGATGCAGTGCTTACCAAAGCCTCTACAGTTGCAACTTTCAATCTGAAAATTGAAGTTTCTGGCACCGATACCTCAAAAGTAGATTCGACCATTGATTTGGCAGGTCTCACCAGCTTCGACCAAGTCGTAAGCGCAGTGAACTCAAGTGGTTCGGGTCTGCAGGCTAAAGTTAATGGTGATGGAACGCTTGAGATCAGCTCGGACAGTGGCGCTGCCATCAAGTTTACCGCCTCTGGTCTCCAGGCAGACGGCACTACTGCATCAGCCGCAGCAGACATCACCGTTCAGGCTCGCTCTTCGGAAGACTCGGATGGCGATAACGCGGGTGATCTCTCAACCGCCTCTAACATTGGTGCAGGTACTGCTGTTGCCAACGGTGCGCTGAAACTGAGCTCATCTTCAGCGTTCTCACTGTCTGGTACGGGTGCTGCCAAAGTGACTGGCGAGCCAGCCGGTATCCTGGCTACCGTTAGTGACGTTGACGTAAGCACAGCTTACGGTGCTCAGAACGCTATCGATGTCATCGACGCGGCGATTGCCTCTATCGACTCCCAGCGTTCGGATCTCGGTGCGGTGCAGAACCGTTTCGACAACACCATTAGCAACCTGCAGAGCATTTCGGAGAACGTATCGGCTGCAAAAGGCCGTATTCAGGACACCGACTTCGCTGCTGAAACTGCCAACCTGAGCAAGAACCAGGTTCTGCAGCAGGCTGGTACTGCGATCTTGGCTCAGGCCAATCAGCTGCCACAGGCCGTTCTCAGCCTCCTGCAGTAACACGCCGGTTAGTCAGGCAAACACCGCGGGGGGAAGTGCTTAGCGCTTCTCCCCGTCTTGCCATTCAGAGGATTTAACGATGGACGTAGCAACCACGAATACGTTGTCGTTGGTTAACAGCGGAACTAAAACTCTGCTAGCGGCTACTGGTAGTCACCAGGTAGCTGCTCAAACTGATCTGATTACGGCCAGTGAACAAGCCCAAACTGGAATCAAGGCTGATGCCTCAGCTCAAACAGTTGAGCAGGCAGCTTCTTCGATTCAGAGTTATGTGCAGTCAATTCGCCGAGACTTGAACTTTGCGGTGGATGACTCTTCCGGCCGTGTAGTGGTCAAGGTAACGGATTCAACTTCGGGTGATGTAATCAGGCAGATTCCGTCTGAGGATGCGCTCAAGTTAGCTGAAAACCTTGATGCCGTCCGCAGCTTGTTGTTTAGAGCTGAAGCATAAAAAGCCGTATTACTATCCAGTTATCGCAGATGTTGGATAGGCGGCATGATTTTTGATGGAGATTGGCTCTAGACGATTTAGCGTCAAACCCATGACGAGGTGGAGAACATGGTAGGAATAACAGGTCTTGGTGGTTCCGGTCTGGACATAGACAGCATTGTCAGTGCTTTGGTGAATGCTGACTCAGCCCCGAAGACAGCGCAACTGTCGCGCCTTGAAACTGCCACAACTTCCAAGTTTTCTGCGTTGGGAACACTTAAGGGTGCCTTGAGTGAGTTCCAGACTGCGTTGGCGGGGCTGAACGATATCACGTTGTTTGAGAACCGCACCGCCAGTTCCTCCAATACCAGTTCGCTGACTGCATCAGCGTCAAAGAATGCCTTGCCGGGTACCTACTCGGTGGTGGTAAACAGCTTGGCGACTTCGAGTAAAGTTGCCACGGCTGCTGTAGCCAGTACCTTTGAAAGCGGTGCAACTGAAGAGACCTTCTCTGTGCAATTGGGCGCTTCAGGCGCAGTGACTGAAGTCAAAATTGCTGCAGGCTCCGATCTTGCCAGTACGCGTGACCAGTTGAACACAGCGCTCAAAGACCAGGGTATCAGCGCTAACATCGTCAATAACCCAAGCACGGGCGAAGCGCGTTTGGTCTTTAGTTCGACCACCACCGGCGCTGGCAACGATATTATCGTCAGTGGTACTGGCAATCTATCTGCGCTGAGTGCCGACGGCAGCCAAGCCATGAATAGCGCGGATCCGGCCAGCGCGGGCTACATTACCCAATCTGCTGACGCTGAGTTCAGCGTTGATGGCTTGGTTCTGAACAGCAAAACCAACACTGTGACTGATGCGATTCCTGACGTTACTTTGTCTCTGGTTGCTGTGACTGAGTCGGGCAAGAATGCGACCGTCAAGGTCGGGCAGGACACATCAGGCGTCACCGCCAACATCAAGAAATTTGTCGACGCCTATAACACGCTCATCACTACCAGTAACGAGTTGACCCGAGTCGTTAGCGTCGGCGAGGGTAAAGAGCCTGTTACCGGTGGTTTGGTGGGCGATGCGACAGTGCGTAACCTGCTCAGTGCTGTGCGCAAAGAGTTGGTTAATCCGGCAAACCAAGCGGGAATAAATGCGCTTGCGGATATGGGTATCACCACCCAAAAAGATGGCACACTGGCCATTGACGATACCAAGCTGCAAACCGCGATCACTGATAATTTCGATTCAATTGGCACGTTCTTCACCGGTGATACGGGTTTAACCAGTCGGCTCGACAGTAAAATTGATGGCTTCATCAAAGGCGGCGGTGTGCTTGAGCAGCGTATGGATGGCTTGCAATCGACGCTGACCAATATCGATAAGCAAAAAGAAGACCTCAATCGTCGCATTGAGTCACTTCAGGAGCGACTCTATAAGCAGTTCAATGCAATGGATGCTCTGGTAAGCCAGTTGTCGCAGACCAGCGACCGCTTGACGCAATCGCTTGAGGCGTTGCCTGGTATCGTCAAGAAAGATAAGTGATAGTAGGGAAGGGCAGTCTCGGCTAATCAGGCCGGGACAAAATGGCTGTTCTTGAGCCTTTCCGTCTCGAATTTTGGCAAATTTCCGTTAAAGCATCTCGCACCCTTGCCGATACCTTAAGTATCAGCAATCAACACAGCGAGAGCGACAATGAACGCGATGGCAGCCCTTAAGCAATATCAAACAGTCAACACGCACGCGCGTGCCGTGGACGCAAGCCCACACCGTTTGATCCAGATGCTCATGGAAGGTGGCTTGACTCGCATCGCTCAAGCGCGCGGCGCCATGGAGCGTCAGCAGCTGGCACTCAAAGGTGAAATGATTGGCAAGGCCATCGCTATTGTTGGCGGTCTGCGTCAGGGGCTGGATTTCGAGAAGGGTGGCGAGTTGGCCACTAATCTGGACAACCTGTACACCTACATGGAAACTCGCCTGATGCACGCCAACTCCAAAAATGAGCTGGCGCCGCTGGATGAAGTATCCGCACTGCTACGCGAAGTTAAATCCGGTTGGGATGCAATCGGCTGATCAACCCTGATTTGTACGTAAGGAAGTCGATATGAGCTCATCTGTCCAGCGCCTCGAGGAAACCGGTACTGCACTGCGCAGCGCTTTGGCGACACACGACTGGAGCGCAATCAGCGAGCTGGACTTGCGCTGCCGTCAGGTGGTGGATGATGCCATGCTCGAAACCGTGCAAGACGAAGAGTCGCTGCGCCTGCGCATGCAAGAGATGCTCGACCTGTATCGCGAGTTGGTCGCTGTTTGCCAGGCCGAGCAAAAGCGTATTGCGGCTGAGCTGCGTCAGCTCAATCAGTCGCATCAAGGTGCCAAGGTTTATCAGATGTTTGGCTGACAGCCGCTTTATAGCAGCATGTTCCGCGCATATCCCCGCGCTAGAGTCCTGCATGCTGGTTTGCCGTTGTTCTTGAGAAAACGGCTCCACGTATCACTCTGCAAATAAAACACGCCATTAAATTGACATGCCTGGGGTAAATTGATTTAACTACTGGCAACATGCTGGCGGCCCATTTTCTTGAGGGCGCCTCGAATACCCCGGGGAAGTCCAAAAAAACTATGTGGCGTGATACCAAAATTCTGTTGATTGATGACAACATCGAGCGCCGAAGGGATCTGGCGGTCATTCTTGGTTTTCTGGGTGAAAGCTTTGTTGCCTGCGGCAGTCAGGACTGGCGCGAAACTGTGGCCAAACTTGAATCAAGCCGCGATGTTTTGTGTGCCTGGGTCGGTGAAGTTGAAGCCTCACAGCCACTGATAGGCTTGCTCAAACAAATATTCGAATACGACGCCTGTCTGCCCGTGTTGCTGGTGGAAGAGGCGGTTGCGCCTGAGTGGCCGGAAGACATTCGCCGCCGGGTTCTGGCCACCCTCGAAATGCCCCCTAGCTACAACAAGCTCCTGGATACGCTGCATCGCGCTCAGGTTTACCGCGAAATGCACGACCAGGCGCGTGATCGTGGCCGTCAGCGTGAAACCAATCTGTTTCGCAGCCTGGTTGGTACCAGTCGCGCCATCCAGCATGTACGGCAGATGATGCAACAAGTGGCCGACACTGAAGCCAGCGTGCTGATTCTGGGCGAGTCGGGCACTGGCAAAGAGGTGGTTGCGCGCAATCTGCATTATCACTCCAAGCGCCGTGAAGGCCCGTTTGTACCGGTTAACTGCGGCGCAATTCCGGCCGAGTTGCTGGAGAGCGAATTGTTCGGGCACGAGAAGGGCGCCTTTACCGGTGCAATTACCTCGCGCGCCGGGCGTTTCGAGTTGGCGAGCGGCGGCACCTTGTTCCTCGATGAGATCGGCGATATGCCGTTGCCGATGCAGGTCAAGCTGCTGCGGGTGCTGCAGGAACGTACGTTTGAGCGCGTGGGCAGCAACAAGACGCAAACCGCTGATGTGCGCATTATCGCGGCGACTCACAAAAACCTGGAGGACATGATCGAGAGCGGAAGCTTCCGTGAAGATTTGTTCTACCGGCTGAATGTGTTCCCGATCGAGATGGCGCCGCTGCGCGAGCGCATCGAAGATATCCCGTTGTTGATGAACGAGTTGATCTCGCGCATGGAGCACGAGAAGCGCGGTTCGATCCGTTTCAATTCAGCCGCCATCATGTCGCTCTGCCGTCACGACTGGCCGGGCAACGTTCGTGAGTTGGCCAATCTGGTTGAGCGCATGGCGATTATGCATCCCTATGGCGTGATCGGGGTGAGCGAGCTGCCGAAGAAGTTCCGCCATGTGGATGATGAAGACGAGCAGGCGAGCCAGACTTTCTTCGACGAGATGGACGAACGTTCGGCAATCGTCGCCGGCTTGCCGGGCATGGACATGCCGGCGATGCTGCCAGCGGAAGGGCTCGACCTGAAAGACTATCTCGGCAATCTTGAGCAAGGCCTGATCCAGCAGGCGCTGGATGATGCCAATGGCGTGGTGGCGCGTGCGGCTGAGCGGTTGCGCATTCGCCGCACGACCCTGGTTGAGAAGATGCGTAAATACAACATGAATCGTCGCGACGAAGACGGCATGGATGACAGCGTCAGCTAAGCTCTGAACCACTGGTCGAGTCAGGCGATTGGCGCGACCCCCGTAAATAAAGCCGAAGGTTTGACAGAATCTTCGGCTTTATTTTTATGTGATTGATTTATAACGATATTTTTTTAGGCACGGGTATTGCTAACTCTCTGCTAACTGACTGTCTTATGACGGCTCGCCGCGCGAGAGAAAAGCATGAAACCGAGTGCCTTACCTGTTCAATCCATCGAGTCCGCTGGTCGCCTTGAAGCGCCACGTGTTGCTGTGTCCGCAACTGCCGAGCCGTTGGAGCAAGCCAGCCGCGAAAGCCTGGAGCATGCCTTTAATCTGTTTAACCAGATGTCGTCGCAGCTCACTGAGTCTTACAGCATGCTCGAAGCGCGGGTCACTGAGCTCAAGGGCGAACTGGCGTTTGTCAGCGCTCAGCGCATGCAGGAGCTGGCCGAAAAAGAACGTCTGGCGCATCGTCTGCAAAGCCTGCTTGATCTGTTACCGGGCGGGGTAACGGTTATTGATGGCCAGGGCGTGGTGCGCGAAGCCAATCCGGTGGCGCGTAACTTACTCGGTCAGCCTCTGGTCGGGATGCTCTGGCGCGAAGTGATTGCCCGCAGTTTTGCCCCGCGTGACGACGATGGCCATGAGGTTTCGCTCAAGGATGGTCGGCGTTTGTCGATTGCCACCCGTTCACTGCGCGGCGAGCCGGGCCAATTGGTATTGCTTACCGACCTCACCGAAACCCGTCGTTTGCAGGATCAGCTCTCGCGTCACGAGCGGCTATCGGCGCTGGGGCGCATGGTCGCCTCGCTGGCCCACCAAATTCGCACACCGCTCAGCGCCGCGCTGCTGTATGCCAGCCATCTGACTGAACAAGTGCTTCCGGCTGAAACACAGCAGCGCTTTGCCGGACGCCTGAAAGACCGCCTGCATGAGCTTGAACATCAGGTGCGCGACATGCTGATTTTTGCCCGTGGCGATTTACCGTTACCGGACCGCCTGACACCGCAGGCTTTGTTCGGCGCATTGCGTGCCGCTGGCGAGTCGCATGTTCAGGGCATGCAGGTGCGCTGGCAGTGTGATGCGGTGGCGGGCGAGTTGCTGTGCAACCGCGACACGCTGATCGGCACGGTGCTCAATCTGGTCGAAAACGCCATTCAGGCGGCCGGACGTGATGCGCGCCTGAAGATCCATCTGTACCAGCGCGGCAATACCCTGCGCCTGGCGATTACCGATAACGGCCCCGGCATTGATCCCGCTGTATTGACGCGTCTCGGCGAGCCGTTCTTCACCACTAAAACCACAGGCACCGGGCTTGGCCTTGCCGTGGTCAAGGCGGTTGCGCGTGCACATCAGGGCGAGTTGCGCATGCACTCGCGGCTGGGCCGCGGCACCTCTGCACTATTGATATTGCCGCTGATTCCAGTGGCGCAACCGGTTACTCAGGAGTAAGTCCATGTCTGCGAAAGTTTTGCTGGTCGAAGACGATCGCCCGTTGCGCGAAGCGCTGGCCGACACCCTCGAGTTGGGTGGTTACACGTTTCGTGAGGCCGACAGCGCCGAGGCTGCACTGGTTGCGCTGGCGCAGGAGCCGTTTGCGCTGGTCGTCAGCGACGTCAACATGCCGGGCATGGACGGCCATCAATTGCTGGCGGTGATTCGTGAGCGCTATCCGCAATTACCGGTGCTGCTGATGACTGCGCATGGTGCTGTCGAGCGTGCGGTGGATGCCATGCGCTGTGGCGCTGCCGATTATCTGGTTAAACCGTTTGAGCCTAAAGCGTTGCTGGAACTGGTGGCGCGACATGCCAAAGGCCAGTGGGCGAGCAGCGACAAGCAAGGTCCGGTGGCTGTCGAGCCGGCCAGTCAGCAATTGCTGGCGCTGGCAACGCGGGTGGCGCAGAGCGATTCGACCGTGCTGATTACGGGTGAGTCGGGGACTGGTAAAGAGGTGCTGGCGCAGTTTATTCACCAGCAGTCGCCGCGTGCGCAAAAGCCGTTTATTGCCATCAACTGCGCCGCGATTCCCGACAACATGCTGGAAGCCACTTTGTTCGGTCATGAAAAAGGTGCCTTCACCGGCGCTGTTGCCAGTGCGCCAGGCAAGTTTGAAATGGCCAATGGCGGCACTATCTTGCTCGACGAGATTTCTGAAATGCCGCTGGCGCTGCAAGCCAAGATGCTCCGCGTGCTGCAGGAGCGTGAAGTTGAGCGCGTCGGTGCGCGCAAACCGATCGAGCTGGACATTCGGGTGCTGGCGACCAGTAACCGCGATCTGGCAACAGAAGTGGCGGCGGGGCGTTTCCGCGAAGACTTGTTCTATCGTTTGTCGGTGTTTCCGTTGGCCTGGTTGCCATTACGTGAGCGCCCGGCCGACATCGTGCCGCTGGCTGAGAGAATGCTGGCCAATCACGTCAAAAAAATGAACCACGCGCCCATTCGGTTTTCCGAGGCCGCACAGTTCAGCCTGCAGGCACATGCCTGGCCGGGCAATGTGCGCGAACTGGATAACGCCATTCAGCGCGCGCTGATCTTGCAGCAGGGCGGTTTGATTCAACCGCAGGATCTCTGTCTGCCGGGCCCGGCGGGTATGCCTAACCTTGCGCCAGCCGCCGCGCCTGCCGTGGCACTGGTGCGTAGCGCGCCAGTCGAACCGGCCGTCACGGGCGCAGGAGTGTTGGGTGACGACCTGCGTCAGCGCGAGTTTCAGGTGATTATTGACACCTTGCGGGCCGAGCGTGGCCGGCGCAAAGAGGCGGCTGATCGGCTAGGCATCAGCCCGCGAACCCTGCGTTACAAGTTGGCCCAAATGCGTGACGCGGGTCTGGATGTCGAGGCTTATTTGTTCGCCAGTTAAGCGTTAGGGCGTAACTGGCACCCTTGTTGCAATCACCTTGTTATAGCGCCGCCAAGTGTCAAAAAAGCGCGGCCAACGGAGGAATGTGATGAGTCAGGGTGTCGAATTCAATCGCTTGATGCTGGAAATGCGTTCCATGCAAGCCGAGGCTATGGCGCGCAAACCCGTTGCCAGCACGCCAGAGCCGGGCGCACCGAGCTTTTCCGAGATGCTCGGCAGCGCGGTGAATAAGGTTAACGAAACCCAGCAAGCGTCCAACCAACTGGCCACCGCGTTCGAGATGGGCCAGAGCGGCATTGATCTGACCGACGTGATGATCGCCTCGCAGAAGGCCAGCGTTTCGTTTCAGGCCATGACGCAGGTGCGCAACAAGCTGGTTCAGGCGTATCAAGACATCATGCAGATGCCGGTTTAAGGCGGGTTGAATCATGGCTGAAGCATTAGCAGCAAACGTCCCGGCGACTACCGCCGCCAGCGACGCCAAAAAACCGTTATTCGGGCTTACCGTTCTGGAAAACCTGTCGGACATGAGCATGCTCCGTCAGGTTGGTCTCATGGTCGGTCTGGCTGCCAGCGTGGCGATCGGTTTTGCCGTGGTGCTGTGGTCGCAGCAACCTGATTACCGTCCGCTGTATGGCAGCCTTGAAGGCATGGACTCCTCGCAGGTTATGCAGACCCTGGCCGCCGCCGATATCGACTACACCGTTGAGCCAAGCTCCGGTGCGTTGTTGGTACAAGCCAGTGATGTGGCGCGTGCGCGCATGCGTCTGGCCGCTGCCGGTGTGGCGCCGGTCGATAAAAGCCTGGGCTATGAAATTCTCGATCAGGAACAAGGCCTGGGCACGAGCCAGTTCATGGAAACCACCCGCTATCGTCGCGGTCTGGAAGGTGAGCTGGCGCGTACCGTCTCGAGCCTGAACAACGTTAAGTCTGCGCGTGTGCACTTGGCCATTCCCAAGAGCTCGGTGTTCGTGCGTGATGAGCGCCGGCCAAGTGCCTCGGTGTTGGTAGAGCTGTATTCCGGTCGTGCGCTGGAACCCAGCCAGGTCATGGCGATTATCAATCTGGTCGCGACCAGCGTGCCGGAACTGGATAAGTCGCAAGTCACTGTGGTCGATCAGAAGGGCAACTTGCTGTCGGATCAGCAGGAAAACTCGGCCATGACCATGGCCGGCAAACAGTTCGATTATTCGCGCCGCCTCGAAAGCCTCTTCACCCAGCGCGTGCACAATATTTTGCAGCCGGTGTTGGGCAGCGGCCGTTACAAGGCTGAAGTTTCGGCCGATGTCGATTTCAGTGCAGTCGAGTCGACGTCCGAGATGTTCAATCCGGATCAGCCTGCACTGCGCAGCGAGCAGAAAGTTGACGAGCAGCGCAGCAGCAGTCTGCCGCCGCAAGGGGTGCCTGGTGCGTTGAGCAACCAGCCGCCTGGCCCTGCAGCTGCACCGGCGCAAGCCAACGCAGCCGCCGCGCCTGGCGCAGCGGGGGCGGTTGCAGCGGGTCAGCCGTTACTCGATGCCAATGGCCAGCAGGTGATGGACCCGGCGACTGGCCAGCCGATGCTGGCGCCGTTCCCGGCGGACAAGCGTGAGCAGGCAACCCGTAACTATGAGCTGGACCGCTCGATCAGCCACACCAAGCAACAGCAAGGCCGTTTGCGCCGGTTGTCTGTGGCGGTGGTGGTCGATGACCAATTGAAGGTTGATCCGGCCACCGGCGAGACCACGCGTACACCGTGGACTGCCGATGAAATCGCCAGATTCACCCGGCTTGTGCAGGACTCGGTCGGCTTCGATGCCAGCCGTGGCGATAGCGTGAGCGTGGTTAATACGCCGTTCAGTACTGCAGCGCCGGAAGAAATTGCCGATATTCCGTTCTACACCCAGCCGTGGTTCTGGGATGTGGTCAAGCAGGTGCTCGGCGTGCTGTTCATTCTGGTGCTGGTGTTCGGCGTTCTGCGTCCGGTACTGAATAACCTCACCGGTGCCAGCAAGAGCCGCGAACTTGCCGAAGGTGGCCGTGACGGTGATATCGAGCTGGGCGAAATGGGCGGGCTCAACAGTGAACTCTCTGCCGACAGGGTAAGCCTTGGCGGTACACAAAATCTGCTCTTGCCAAGCCCTTCAGACGGGTATGATGCGCAGCTGAATGCGATCAAGGGGCTGGTCGCGGAAGACCCGGGCCGAGTAGCGCTCGTAGTTAAAGACTGGATCAACGACGATGACTGAGAACCGCGCTGCAGTTAAGCTGAACAAGGTCGACAAGGCTGCAATCCTGCTGCTGTCTCTGGGCGAGACCGATGCCGCGCAAGTGCTGCGCCATCTCGGGCCCAAAGAGGTGCAGAAGGTTGGCGTGGCCATGGCCAACATGCGCAACATTCACCGCGAGCAAGTCGAGCAGGTGATGGGCGAGTTCGTCGAAATTGTCGGCGACCAAACCGGCCTCGGCGTGGGCGCGGATGGCTACATCCGTAAGATGCTCACTCAGGCACTCGGCGAAGACAAAGCCGGCAACCTGATCGACCGGATTCTGCTGGGCGGCAACACCAGTGGTCTCGACAGCCTGAAGTGGATGGAGCCGCGCGCGGTTGCCGATGTGATCCGTTACGAACACCCGCAGATTCAGGCGATTGTGGTGGCTTACCTCGACCCCGATCAGGCCGGCGAGGTGCTCGGTCATTTCGATCACAAGGTGCGCCTGGATATTGTCATGCGCGTGTCTTCGCTGAACACGGTGCAGCCGGCGGCGCTGAAAGAACTCAATCTGATTCTCGAGAAACAGTTCTCCGGCAACTCCAACACCACACGCGCCAGCCTCGGCGGGATCAAGCGTGCGGCCGATATCATGAACTTCCTCGACAGCTCGGTGGAAAGCCAGTTGATGGATTCGATCCGCGACATGGACGAAGACCTGTCGAGCAAGATCGAAGACCTCATGTTTGTCTTCGATAACCTGGCCGATGTGGATGACCGTGGCATTCAGGCATTGATGCGTGAGGTTTCCTCGGACGTGCTGGTGCTGGCACTCAAGGGTGCGGATGATGCGATCAAGGACAAGGTGTTCAAGAACATGTCCAAGCGTGCGGCCGAGCTGCTGCGTGATGATCTTGAAGCCAAGGGCCCGGTGCGCGTCAGTGACGTCGAGGCGGCACAAAAAGAAATTCTGACTATCGCCCGGCGTATGGCCGACGCCGGTGAGATTGTTCTGGGCGGCAAAGGTGGCGAGGAGATGCTCTAAGCCATGGCCAACAAGGAACCCGTTAGCGAGGTTATTCGCGCGCAGGACGTCAACGTATTTGACCGCTGGGCGCTGCCAAGTTTTGATTCGCACGACCCGCAGGCAGAGCCTGAGGTTGTCGAGGAAGTAGTCGAGGCCGAGCCGCCCGCTACCCACGAAATCGAGGATGTGGAGCCCGAGTCGGTTCAGCCGATGACCCTCGAACAACTCGAGGCCATTCGCCAGGAAGCCTATAACGAAGGTTTCAGCACCGGCGAGAAAGACGGTTTTCATGCCGGCCAGCTCAAGGCCCGGCAAGAGGCGCAGGCTGCTTTGGAACCCAAGCTGGCGGCACTTGAGCAGGTGATGAATCAGCTGTTCGAGCCGATCAACGAGCAAGACCACGCCCTTGAGATGACCCTGGTGAATCTGGTCAGTCATATCGCCCGCGAGGTGGTGCAGCGCGAGTTGACGACCGACTCCAGCAATCTGCGTCAGGTGTTGCGAGCGGCGCTAAAGTTGCTGCCGAGTGGCGCTGAGAACATCAGTATTCATCTCAATCCGCAAGACTACGACCAGATCAAGGCGCTGCGTGACCGCCACGAAGAAGATTGGCGGATCATCGAAGACGATGCCCTGTTGCCAGGCGGTTGTCGGGTTGAGTCGAATCACAGCCGCGTTGATGCAAGCATCGAGACACGCCTGAGCCAGGCGCTCAAGCAGCTCTTTGATCAGCAGCGCGAACAGTCCGTGCACCCGCTGACGCCGGATCTCAATGTCGATCTGGATAACCCGGATGCGCCTTGAACGAATAAGCCTGAGCAAACGCATGAGCGGCTACGCCGACGCCGTCAAATTGCCGCCGGTGCCGGTTGTCGAAGGCCGCTTGCTGCGCATGGTCGGCCTCACGCTCGAAGCAGAGGGGCTGCGTGCCTCGCTGGGCAGCCGTTGTCTGGTAATCAATGATGACAGCTACAACCCGATGCAAGTCGAGGCTGAGGTCATGGGTTTTTCCAACGGCAAGATATTCCTCATGCCGGTCGGCAGCCTCGCCGGCATAGCGCCAGGCGCTCGCGTGGTGCCGCTGGCTGATACCGGTCGCTTACCGATGGGTATGTCCATGCTGGGTCGGGTGCTGGATGGCACCGGCGCGGCGCTGGATGGCAAGGGCCGGATGAAGGCCGAAGACTGGGTGCCGATTGATGGGCCGACCATCAACCCACTCAAGCGCCACCCGATCAGCGAACCGCTGGATGTTGGTATTCGCAGCATCAACGGCTTGCTCACGGTGGGCCGTGGCCAGCGCTTGGGCCTGTTTGCCGGTACGGGTGTGGGTAAGAGTGTGCTGCTCGGCATGATGACGCGCTTTACCGAGGCCGACATTATCGTGGTCGGGCTGATTGGTGAACGTGGCCGCGAAGTTAAAGAATTTATCGACGAAATTCTCGGCACCGAAGGCATCAAACGTTCAGTTGTGGTGGCTTCACCAGCCGATGACGCTCCGCTGTTGCGTTTGCGTGCGGCGATGTATTGCACGCGTATTGCCGAGTATTTTCGCGACAAGGGCAAGAATGTCCTGTTGCTGATGGACTCGCTGACGCGCTTTGCTCAGGCCCAGCGTGAAATTGCTCTGGCCATTGGGGAACCGCCTGCGACCAAAGGCTATCCGCCTTCGGTATTCGCCAAGTTGCCCAAGCTGGTCGAGCGCGCCGGTAATGCCGAGCAGGGCGGTGGCTCGATTACCGCGTTCTACACCGTGTTGTCCGAGGGCGATGACCAGCAGGACCCAATCGCCGATGCGGCGCGGGGTGTGCTCGACGGCCACTTTGTGTTGTCACGGCGTTTGGCCGAAGAGGGTCATTACCCGGCAATCGACATCGAGGCGTCAATCAGCCGGGTGATGCCGCAAGTGGTGTCTGCCGAGCATTTGCGTGACTCGCAACGCTTCAAGCAGTTGTGGGCGCGGTATCAGCAGAGCCGTGATCTGATCAGCGTCGGCGCCTATGTGGCGGGCGGCGATGCGGACACTGATCTGGCCATCGCCAAGATGCCGCTGATGGTCAGTTATCTGCGTCAGGGTTTGGGCGAGAGTGAAAATATTCTGCGCAGTTGCGCCCAGCTGTCGGCCACTCTCAATCCTCCCAACAAACCGGCAGGTTGATAGATGTCGCTGAGTCGCGCCAAGCGTCTGTTACCGGTTATCAGCATGGCGGAGAAAGCTGAGCGTGAAGCCGCCTTGCAGGTGGGCCATTGCAATGGCCTGGTCACGCAGGGCGAAGTGCAACTCGGCACCCTCGAAAGCTACCGCGCCGATTATCAGCAGCAATGGATCACCGAGGGGCAGCGCGGTGTTTCCGGCCAGTGGCTGATCAACTATCAGCGCTTTCTCGGCCAACTGGACACCGCGATCAATCAGCAGCAAACCAGCCTCGACTGGCACCGCAACAACCTCGGCAAAGCCCGGGAAATCTGGCAGCAGCGCCACGCCCGGCTCGAAGGGCTGCGCAAACTGGTGCAGCGTTATCAGGATGAAGCCCAGCGCGCCGATGACAAGCGCGAACAGAAACTACTCGATGAGCTTTCCCAGCGCCTGTCGGCGCACCGTCACGATTAAGCGTCTATCATCCACAGCGGTCCGGCCCGGCTGGCTGATTTGTGCGTGCGTCTTGCGGCAATTTTATTCAGCAGAGCTAGGCGAAAGCTGTAAACCCTGTGATGATTGATCCATCAAGGCCGTTTAGCAAAAGGAGTTCACATGGTTATCACTTCGCAGCCCTCGACTGATGGAAAAGTGCTGACTATTCAGGTGCAGGGACGGTTCGATTTTGCCGCCCATCAGCATTTTCGCGACGCCTATGAAAAAGCCTCAATCTCGCCTTCGCGCTATGTGGTTGATCTGGCGGAAACGACCTATCTCGACAGTTCGGCGTTGGGTATGTTGTTGCTGCTGCGCGACTATGCCGGTGGCGAAACCGCGAAAATCAGTGTGATCAACAGCAACGCTGATGTGCGCAAGATCCTCTCCATTTCCAATTTCGAACAGTTATTCGACGTTCGTTGAGTGAGCGCCACGCATGGCTGAGCGCTTGACCATCCTGATTGCCGAAGACAACGCTGCTGACCGTATGCTCTTGTCGACCATTGTCAGTCGTCAGGGGCATCGCGTGATCACGGCTGCCAATGGCCTTGAGGCCGTGAGCCTGTTTCACAGCGAGCGCCCGCAACTGGTTTTGATGGATGCTCTGATGCCGGTCATGGACGGCTTCGAAGCGGCGCGCCTGATCAAGCAGGCTTCGGGCGAAGAGCTGGTGCCGCTGATTTTTCTCACCTCCCTGAGCGAGGGCGAGGCGTTGGTGCGCTGCCTTGAGGCGGGCGGTGATGATTTTCTGGCCAAGCCTTACAACCGCGTGATCATCGAGGCCAAATTGCTGGCGATGGACCGGCTGCGCAGCCTGCACGCCACCGTGTTGCAGCAGCGTAATCTGATTTCTGCACACAATGATTATCTGCTGAACGAGCAACATGTGGCCAAGGCGGTATTCGATAAAGTCGCCCACTCGGGTTGCCTGAATGCGACCAATATCCGCTACCTGCAATCGCCCTACGCAGTGTTCAGTGGCGACTTGCTGCTGGCGGCTTATCAGCCTTCAGGCGACATGCATATTTTGCTCGGTGACTTCACCGGCCATGGCCTCAGGGCCGCTGTCGGGGCCATGCCATTGGCGCAGATTTTCTACGGGATGACCGCCAAAGGGCATGCGCTAGAGGACATCCTGCGGGAGATAAACGGCAAGCTGAAGCAGATATTGCCGGTGGATGTATTCTGCTGTGCGACCGTGCTGCATGTCGGTTTCCAGCAGAAAATCGTCAAGGTCTGGAATGGCGGGCTGCCTCAGGGCTATCTGTTGCCAGATGACGGCGGTGAACCGGTGCCATTGGTTTCGAAGCACTTGCCGCTTGGGGTGCTCGACCCGAAAGCTTTCAGGGCCGATTTTGAGGTGTACCCGCTGGCGGATGGCGATCGGGTCTTTCTGCTTACCGATGGCGTGCTTGAAGCGGCAAATGCCCAAGGCGAGCTGTTCGGCGAGGCCCGCCTGCTTGAAGTGCTGAGTTGTGAGGACGGTCGGCGCAATGTATTTACTGCGATCCAGCAGGCCCTGGGCGATTTTCGTGGCGAGGCCAAAGACGACGTCAGCTTTATCGAAGTGAGCATGATCGACACGCCCGCTCACGGTCGCGCCAGCGCGGCGTTTGCTCACGACAGTCACGAAGGGCCGGTTGATTGGGGCACGCGTTTTGAATTTCGTGGCGAGACGCTGCGCAGTTTCAATCCTCTGCCCATGTTGCTGGATATGCTCCTGCGCACGCGCGGCCTGCAAGAGCGCATGGGCGATATTTACAGCGTGCTGGTCGAGCTGTATTCCAATGCGCTTGAGCACGGCGTGCTGGCGCTCGACTCGAGCCTTAAAGTCGATGCGCAGGGGTTCAGCGAATATTACCGTCAGCGTGGCGAGCGGCTGGCGACGCTGGAGTCGGGCTACGTGCGCTTTGATGTGCAACTGCGCCCGCAAGGTTCGGGCGGTTCGCTGATCATACGGGTTGAAGACAGCGGGGCAGGCTTCAATGCTCAGTCAGTAGCCCGGCAAAGGGTATCCAGCAACAGCTTGCGCGGGCGCGGGCTGACGTTGATTAAGCAACTCAGCGATACCTGCGACTGGAGCGATGCCGAAAATGGCATTCAGGTCGAATTCAAATGGTCGGGCCAACCCATCGAAACATCTTCTTCGAGTATTAACGGATGAACAGTTCACCCATAGACATGGATATTCTGCTGGCACTTGAAGATTTGATGGGCGCTGATTTTCCTCTGCTGCTGAAAACCTTCCAGATCGATACCGCCGAGCGCCTTGCCAAGCTGCAGCGTGCCTGTGCGCAGGCGGACCGGGCGCAATTGCACCTCACCGCGCACAGCCTCAAAGGCAGTTCGAGCAATATGGGCGCAACCGAGTTGACCGAGCTTTGCCGCGAGCTGGAGCTGGCAGCCGACAACCAACCGCTTGCAGTACTGGAGGCGTTGGTTGCCCAGTTGCAAGTGCAATGCGCGCGGCTGGATCGAGCGCTTGAGGTCGAGCTTCAGCGCTTGAATGCCTGAGCAAGCGCTCATGTACGTGGTATCTGTGCCGCCAACTTAAAGTTGGCCCAGCGTTTGCTATCTCCTGTGCAAGATCCATTTCGCACGGAGAGTGCTTATGTCCGCCGCCCCCGATTTGCTATTGAAGTCGGCTCCAGTCAACAACAGCCGGGTAGACTCGGCCAGGGCCTCGAGTCGCGCCGCAGAAGCCCCAGCCAGTAAGGGCTCCAGCTTCGCTGATGTGTATGCGCAGGAGCGTCAGGACCAGAGCAGAATCGCTCAGGAAAACGCCAGCAAGGCGGCCCAGCAGGAAAAAAATCAAGCGCAAAAGAAGTCCGCGACGACGGATGATGCGGCTGCATCTGGCAGCCAGTCGCCAGCGGTTGCCGACAGCGGCAATGCCTTGCCGGGTGATGACACGGTCGCGGCCACTGACGACGAAACCGTCACGGCCACCGATGCATCGGCGGGCGAAGACGCCAGCACAGACGATGCAACGGCGGACGCCACCTTGCTCACCGAAAATGCCGGGTTGCTGGCAACCCCGGAGAATCTGGCGGCGCAGGCGCAGCTTGGCAGTAGCAGTTTCAAAAGCTCGGGGCCTGCGAGCATGACAGCCGCAAGCTTCGATCCTGAGCTTGATGCCCTGAACCAACTGCCAGCAGTGAAGATGGCGCTGGAACTTGGCGCCAAAGCCAAGGCTGCCGCAGCGGCGGCGACTGCAACAGGCAGCGCTGAGGCGACTGGCAAGATGGTCAGTCCCGATGGCGGGTTTGCCAGTGCCATGGCCGCGATGAGCCAGGACCTCAACGCTGGCGTTGAAGAAGGTGGTGAGCTGGGCGATATCAAGCTGGGCGATTTGTCGGTCGATCAGCTCAAGAGTCTGGAGCAGGGCGCAACAGATAGCCGTCCCGAAAACTTTGTCAGCAAACTCAATGCACTGACGCAGGCGATGAATCAGCAGCAGGGCGTCGCCAAGCCGGTTCTGGTTCCGGGCCAGCCGATTGCCATGCAGCAGGGCGGCTGGAGTGAGGCGGTTGTGGATCGCGTCATGTGGCTTTCCAGCCAGAATCTGAAGTCTGCCGAAATTCAGCTGGACCCCGCTGAACTGGGCCGCCTCGATGTGCGCATTCACATGGGCGCCGATCAGACCCAAGTCAGCTTCGCCAGCGCCAACCCGGTGGTGCGTGACGCGCTCGAAGGGCAGATGCACCGCTTGCGCGAAATGTTCAACCAGCAGGGAATGGGCCTGATGGATGCCAGCGTATCGGATCAGTCATCGGGGCGCGGCTGGCAAGGGCAGGGCTCGGATGATGGCGCGGGCACTGGTTCCAATCGGGGTTCTCTGGCGGCAAGCGATGAGTTGGAGCCGCTGAGCGTGGCGGTCGAGTCGCGCCAGATGACCGGCGCGAGCCTGCGCAGCATGGTCGATTACTACGCCTGATCCATAGCCTGCGGCAGATAAATCCGGCGCCCGGCTTGCTTATGCATGCCGGGCGTTGTCGTGTTTAACGTGCGCTCAAGTCACTAATTGCTACGCCGATATACGCTTCAATGGCTGCGTTGCTATAAAGTAGCGCCCGCTCTACCCGCAAGCTGGCATAACACTTGCTCCAAACCCCTTAAAGCGTATTTCGCGCAGCGAAGCGACGGATTATTGGCATGGCTAAGAAACAGGCAGCGCAGGACGCTCCGGCAGCAGACAAAAAGCCTTCGGGCAAATTGAAAATCATTGTCCTCGGGTTGGTCGCCTTGCTTGTGATCGTCGGTGCAACCGTGGCCGCTACCTGGTTTTTTCTGGGCAAGAACAGCGACGCCCCAGCGCCCGCCGCCGAAGAAGCGGCAGCCGCTGAGCCCGTGCGTAAACCGGCTATTTATGAAGAATTGACCCCGGCCTTCGTGGTGAATTTTTCGGACAACGGCCGCGCCCGCTACATGCAGGTCAGCGTTGCCTTGATGTCGCGTGATCAGGCGGCTCTGGATGCGCTCAAGGTGCACATGCCGGTGCTGCGCAACAAGCTGGTGATGCTGTTCTCCAGCCAGCAATTTGCTTCGGTGGCAACGCCGGTCGGCAAGGAAATGCTGCGTCAGCAAGCGACTGCCAGCGTGCAGGAACTGGCGCAAAAAGAGATCGGCAAACTGGCTGTAGAGCAAGTGCTGTTCACCAATATCGTAGTGCAGTAGTCAGGAGCTCAGATGTCTGTGCAAGATCTGCTTTCACAGGATGAAATCGATGCCTTGTTGCATGGTGTTGATGATGGCCTGCTCGAGCCCGAAGATGCAGTAGAACCGGGCAGCATCAAACAATATGACCTGACCACTCAGGACCGTATCGTGCGTGGGCGCATGCCAACGCTGGAAATGATCAACGAGCGCTTTGCCCGCTATACCCGCATCAGCATGTTCAACCTGCTGCGGCGCAGTGCCGACGTGGCCGTGGGTGGCGTGCAGGTGATGAAGTTTGGTGAGTACGTACACTCGCTGTATGTGCCAACCAGCCTCAATCTGGTGAAGATGAAACCGCTGCGCGGCACAGGCTTGTTCATTCTTGACGCCAAGCTGGTGTTCAAGCTGGTGGACAATTTCTTTGGCGGCGATGGCCGGCACGCCAAGATCGAAGGCCGTGAATTTACCCCGACCGAATTACGCGTCGTGCGCATGGTGCTGGATCAGGCCTTTATCGACCTCAAGGAAGCGTGGCACGCGGTGATGGATATCAACTTCGAGTACGTCAACTCGGAAGTTAACCCGGCCATGGCGAATATTGTCAGCCCGAGCGAAGTGATTGTCGTCTCGACCTTCCATATCGAGCTGGACGGCGGTGGCGGAGACCTGCACATCACCATCCCGTATTCGATGATCGAGCCGATCCGGGAAATGCTCGACGCCGGTTTTCAATCGGATGTTGATGATCAGGATGAACGCTGGGTCAAGGCGCTGCGTGAAGACATTCTCGACGTCAGCGTGCCGCTGACCGCCACCGTTGCGCGGCGTCAGCTCAAGGTTCGCGACATTCTGCACATGCAGCCCGGCGATGTAATTCCCGTCGAGCTGCCGGAACACATGGTTATGCGCGCCAATGGCGTGCCGGCCTTCAAGGTCAAACTGGGTGCCAACAAAGGCAATCTGGCCTTGCAGGTGCTTGATCCTATCGAACGTCGCTAAGGGGCATTTCGCCCCTGGCAGACGCCTAACTGTTATCCGCCAGCCGAGGAAAGACCATGGCAGACGAAAATCAAACAACCTCAGCCGAGGAGCAAGCGCTGGCTGATGAATGGGCTGCAGCGCTGGCCGAGTCGGGCGACGATGATGCCAATCAGGCCGATATCGACGCCATGCTGGCCGAAACCGCCAAGCCTGCGGCGCCGCGTGCGCCAATGGAAGAATTTGACGGCGGCGCTGCGCCAAGCAACAGCGCGCTGACCAATCTCGAAGGGCCGAATCTGGATGTGATTCTCGACATTCCCGTGTCGATCTCGATGGAAGTGGGCAACACCGACATCACCATCCGCAACCTGCTGCAGCTCAATCAGGGTTCGGTTATCGAACTCGACCGACTGGCCGGCGAGCCGCTGGATGTGTTGGTTAACGGCACCCTGATCGCCCATGGCGAAGTGGTCGTGGTCAACGAGAAGTTCGGCATCCGCCTGACCGACGTGATCAGCCCAAGCGAACGCATCAAGAAGCTCCGTTGAGATGAAAATACTGCCGCTGCTGTTGTTGCTGCCCGTGCCGGCGTTCGCCGAAGAGGCGGCAGTTAAAGCTGTAACTGAACCGGCCAAAAACCTCGCAACCAGTAATGTCAGCGGCCAGTTGGCGCAGCTGGTTCTGGGCTTGCTGCTGGTGATCGGGCTGATTTTTTTGCTGGCTTGGCTGGTGCGTCGGGTGCAGCAGATTACCCCGCGTGGCGGGCAGGTTATCCAGATCGTCGCCACCCAGACGCTGGGCCCGCGTGATCGTCTGGTGCTGGTGCAGGTGGGAGGCGAGCAGGTTCTGATCGGGCTCACGCCGGGGCGTATTGCGCCACTGCATGTGATGGCCGAGCCGGTTTCTGCTGCGAGTAGTACGCCGGCTTCGGGCGATTTTGCCCAGCGCCTGATGCAGGCACTGGGCAAACACTCGGGTAACGCCAATAAGGATGTTGATTGATGCGTGTTCTCGCGTTACTGCTGTTGCCGTTGTTGATGCTGGCCGCGCCGCATGTGTTTGCCGCCGAAGACCCGTTGTCGATCTCGGCCATTACCCTGAGCACCGATGCACAGGGCCAGCAGGAATATTCGGTCAGCCTGCAGATTCTGCTGATCATGACCGCGCTGAGCTTCATTCCTGCGGTCCTGATGTTGATGACCAGCTTCACCCGGATCATTATCGTCTTCTCGATTCTGCGTCAGGCACTGGGTTTGCAGCAGACACCGTCGAACCAGATTCTGACTGGTCTGGCGCTGTTTCTGACGATGTTCATCATGGCGCCGGTGTTCGACCGGATCAATCAGGACGCCTTACAGCCCTATCTCAATCAGCAATTGCCGGCGCAAGAGGCGATTGCCAAGGCCGAAGGCCCGATCAAGGATTTCATGCTGGCGCAGACCCGCTCCAGTGACCTTGAGTTGTTCGTGCGTTTGTCCAAACGTACCGACATTGCCAGCCCGGATGATGCGCCACTGACCATCCTGATTCCGGCGTTCGTGACGTCCGAGCTAAAAACCGCATTCCAGATCGGGTTCATGATCTTCATTCCGTTTCTGATCATCGACCTTGTTGTATCGAGCATCCTGATGGCCATGGGGATGATGATGCTGTCGCCGCTGATTATCTCGCTGCCATTCAAGATCATGCTGTTTGTGCTGATCGACGGCTGGGCGCTGATCATGGGCACGCTGGCTGCCAGTTTCGGAGGGGTTTAGGCATGACACCCGAAGTCGCGGTCGATCTGTTTCGTGATGCCTTGTGGCTGACGGCCCTGATTGTTTCAACTATTGTTGTGCCCAGTTTGCTGGTGGGTCTGGTCGTGGCCATGTTTCAGGCGGCGACCCAGATCAACGAGCAAACCCTGAGCTTTTTGCCGCGTCTGATCGTGATTTTGCTGACATTAATCGTTGCCGGGCCCTGGCTTGTGCAGAAATTAATGGAATACACGCAAAATTTAATCATGAGCATTCCGACGATGATTGGCTGAATGTACGCGCCTGAAACGGAGTGGCTGCAATGCCTTTGCTAGAGCTTAGCGATGCGCAAATTGGCGGCTGGGTCAGTACGTTTTTATTGCCGCTTTTTCGCATCGCCTCACTGTTGATGACCATGCCGGTCATCGGTACGCAGTTGGTTCCACTGCGTGTGCGCCTGTACCTTGCACTGGCGGTGAGTGTGGTGTTGGTGCCGAGTTTGCCACCAATGCCGGCCGTGGATGCACTCAGTTTGCAAACTTGGTTGCTGATTGCACAGGAGGTGCTGATCGGCGTGATGATGGGTTTCACCCTGCAGTTGTTTTTCCATGCGTTCGTGATCGGCGGGCAAATACTCTCGACTCAGATGGGTCTGGGTTTTGCGTCGATGGTTGACCCTACCAACGGTGTTTCCGTGCCGGTAATCGGTCAGTTTTTCACGGTGCTGGTAACGCTGCTGTTTTTGGCCATGAATGGCCATCTGGTGGTCTTTGAAGTGTTGGCCGAAAGCTTCACTTCATTGCCGGTTGGCGAGAGTCTGGTCAGTCAGCACTATTGGGCAATTGCCACGCGCTTGGGATGGGTCATGGGCGCCTCGCTGCTGTTGGTGTTGCCGGCGATTACCGCGTTGTTGGTGATTAACCTGGCGTTTGGGGTCATGACCCGGGCCGCGCCGCAGTTGAACATCTTCTCCATCGGTTTTCCGCTGACGTTGCTGCTGGGTTTGGGGATTGTCTGGATTGGTACCGCGGATATCCTCTCGCAGTATCAGGTGTTCGCCACTGAGGCTTTGCAGTTCATGCGTGAACTGGTTCGGGCGAGTTAAAAAATAAAATGGCAGAATCTGAAAGCGGTGCCGATAAAAGTGAAGACCCCACGGAGAAACGCCTTCGTGAGTCCAGGGAAAAGGGACAGGTCGCACGCTCGAAAGAGCTTAATACGTTAGCTGTAATGCTCGCGGGTACAGGTGGATTGTTACTCGTCGGCGGCAATCTAGCCAATGCAATGCTCGAGGTAATGAGCACGAGTTTCGCGTTGAAGCGAGACATGATCATGGATGATCGAATGATGGGTATGTTGTTTATGTTCTCCGGGCGTGTAGCCCTGGAGGCGATGATGCCGCTTTTGCTGGTATTACTGGTCGCCTCCATTCTGGGGCCGATTGCTCTGGGTGGCTGGCTGTTTTCAGCCAAGGCCATGGCGCCCAAAGTCAGCCGGATGAATCCGGGGCCCGGCCTCAAGCGGATGTTTTCCGCCAAGGCGCTAATCGAACTTCTCAAGGCGCTGGCCAAGTTCAGTATCGTTTTGGTCGTGGCGTTGGCCGTGCTCAAATCGAATGAGCAGGAACTGCTTAAAATCGTTCACGAACCCCTTGAGGGCGCCATTAAGCACGCAATCAATATTGTCGGTTGGAGCGCGCTGTGGATGTCCTGCGGGCTGGTTCTGATTACCTTGGTCGATGTGCCGTTTCAGCTCTGGGATAACAAGCAGAAGCTGATGATGACCAAGCAGGAAGTACGCGACGAATACAAGGACAGCGAGGGCAAGCCCGAGGTCAAACAACGTATTCGCCAACTGCAGCGTGAAATGACCGAGCGGCGAATGATGCAGGCGGTGCCGCAGGCCGACGTGATCATCACCAACCCGACGCACTTCGCCGTGGCGCTCAAGTACGATCCCGAAAAGGGTAATGCACCCGTGATGCTGGCCAAGGGCGCCGACTTTACCGCGCTGAAAATTCGTGAGATCGCGCAAGAGCATAACGTCATGCTGTTGGAATCTCCGGCGCTGGCGCGGGCGGTGTTCTACTCCACTGACATCGACCAGGAAATTCCCGCGGGTCTGTATATGGCGGTGGCGCAGGTGCTGGCTTACGTCTATCAGATTCGCCAATTCCAGGCAGGGCGGGCCAAGCGCCCGGCGCCGCTCAAGGATCTGCCTATTCCCCCCGATCTGCGCCGCGACGAGTAACGCAAAAATAGCCATTGTTTTTGCCGGATACAGCTTATCCGGCAAAGTTGGACAGCTTTTTGCAAAACCAACCCCAAGGACGCTTCATGCGTCAAAAGTTTGAATCGTCTGGGGTAGGCAAGTGGCATTAGATCGCTCACAAATGCTGGGGAACGTGCGCAGTAACCTGTCTGGTTTGCGCGAAGGCAATCTCGGTATTCCGTTGATGTTGCTGGTCATGCTTGGCATGGTCATGCTGCCGATCCCGCCGTTCCTGCTCGATGTGCTGTTTACCTTCAGTATCGCCCTGTCGATCGTCGTGCTGCTGGTGAGCATCTACGCGCTGCGCCCGCTCGATTTTGCTGTATTCCCCACCATTCTCCTGGCCGCCACCTTGCTCCGGCTGGCGCTAAACGTCGCCTCTACGCGCGTGGTATTGCTCAATGGTCACGACGGCCACGCAGCGGCGGGGCAGGTGATTCAGGCCTTCGGTGAAGTGGTGATCGGCGGTAACTACGTGGTCGGTATCGTGGTGTTTGCGATCCTCATGATCATCAACTTCGTGGTGGTGACCAAAGGTGCCGGGCGTATCTCCGAGGTGAGCGCGCGCTTCACTCTGGATGCAATGCCAGGCAAGCAGATGGCCATCGACGCCGACCTCAATGCCGGCCTGATCGACCAGCCGGAAGCCAAGAAGCGCCGGACTGAAGTGGCGCAGGAAGCCGACTTCTATGGTTCGATGGACGGTGCCAGCAAGTTTGTTCGCGGTGACGCGATTGCGGGCCTGCTGATCTTGTTCATCAACCTGATTGGCGGTATCGCCATCGGTATCTTCCAGCATCAGCTGAGTTTTGCCGACGCCGGCAAGGTCTACACCTTGCTGACCATTGGTGACGGTTTGGTGGCGCAGATTCCGTCACTGCTGCTGTCGACCGCTGCCGCGATCATGGTGACCCGGGTTTCCAGCTCCGAAGACATGGGCGCGCAGGTCAACCGGCAGATGTTCGCCTCGCCGCGTGCGCTGGCTGTCGCCGCGTCGATCATGATTGCCATGGGCCTGGTGCCGGGCATGCCGCATTTCTCGTTTATCAGCCTGGGCCTCGTGGCTGCCGGTGCGGCTTACTGGATCGCCAACAAGCAGCGCAAGGTCAAGGAAACCGAGATCAAGGAAGTCCAGCGTCAGCAGGAATTACTGCCGGCTCAGCGTGCTCAGGAAACCAAGGAGCTTGGCTGGGATGACGTGACCCCGGTGGACATGGTCGGGCTCGAAGTGGGCTACCGGCTGATTCCATTGGTCGACCGCAATCAGGGTGGCCAGCTGCTGGCGCGGATCAAGGGCGTGCGTAAGAAACTCTCGCAGGAAATGGGCTTTTTGATGCCCTCGGTGCACATTCGCGACAACCTGGATTTGCAGCCGAATGCTTACCGCCTGACGTTGATGGGCGTCAGCGTTGCCGAGGCAGAGGTGTACCCGGAACGCGAGCTGGCGATCAATCCGGGGCAGGTGTTTGGCCCGCTGAACGGCATTGCCGGTAAAGACCCGGCATTTGGCCTTGAGGCGGTATGGATCGACCAGAGCCAACGTGATCAGGCGCAATCGCTCGGCTACACCGTGGTCGACGCCAGCACCGTGGTGGCGACTCATCTCAATCAGGTGCTGCACAAGCATGCGCATGAGTTGCTCGGCCATGAAGAAGTGCAGCAGTTGTTGCAACTGCTGGCCAAGAGTTCGCCAAAGCTGGCCGAGGAATTAGTCCCGGGGCTGGTGTCGCTGTCGACCTTGCTCAAGGTGCTGCAAGCGCTGCTGCAAGAGCAGGTGCCGGTGCGTGACATTCGCACCATCGCTGAGGCGTTGGCCAACGTCGCCGGCAAGAGTCAAGATCCCGCCGCTATGGTCGCAGCCGTCCGGGTTTCGTTGGCCCGTGCAATCGTGCAAAGCATTGTGGGACTAGAGCCGGAGCTGCCTGTGATCACTCTGGAACCAAGGTTGGAACAGATATTGCTAAATAGCTTGCAGAAGGCCGGGCAAGGCGCCGATGAAGGCATCCTGCTTGAGCCGGGCATGGCAGAAAAACTGCAGCGCTCATTGATTGACGCCGCGCAACGCCAGGAAATGCTCGGCAAGCCGGTTGTGTTGTTAGTAGCGGGCCCGGTACGGGCAATGCTTTCACGGTTTGCGCGGATGGCAGTGCCGAGTATGCATGTACTGGCCTACCAGGAAATTCCAGACAATAAACAGGTCACTATCGTTGCGACGGTAGGGCAGAACTAAACGAGGTTAAGGCATGCAAGTTAAACGCTTTTTCGCAGCTGATATGCGTCAGGCCATGAAGCTTGTGCGTGATGAGTTGGGTGCCGACGCCTCGATTATTGCTAATCGCCGCGTGGCGGGTGGTGTCGAGCTGACAGCGGCGCTGGATTACCAGATGCCGGCCGCACCATCGCGCCAGGCCAATCCTGAGCTTGAAGCCGAGTTGCGCAAAACCCAGTCGCTGATCGCTACGGCGCATGCCGAATTGGTCACCCGCAGCGAAGTTGGCAGCAAGGATTTGCAACTGCAGGCAGAAGACCTGGGCCCGGCCCCGGTTGTAGCGGCCGCGCCAATCGCCCAGCCAGCTGCTGGTGGCCACTTCGAGCAGAGCGCGCTGGATGCCATGCGCTTTGAGCTTAATGGCCTGCGTGAATTGATCGAGGTCCAGCTGGGTTCGCTGGCGTGGGGCCAACTGCAAACGCGGCGCCCGCAGCAAGCCAATTTGTGGCGTCGTCTGCAGCGCATGGGCTTGTCTGCCGACCTGTCGCGCAGCCTGCTGGAAAAAGTCTCAAACATTGATGAGCCACGTCAGGCCTGGCGCATGTTGCTGGCGCATCTGGCGCAGGCTATCAACACGCCGAAGGTCGAGCCGCTGGAAGAGGGCGGAGTTATCGCGCTGGTGGGGCCGGCTGGTATGGGTAAAACCACCACGCTGGCCAAACTGGCTGCACGTTATGTGCTCAAGTACGGCGCGCAGAATGTGGCGCTGGTAAGCATGGACAGCTACCGCATCGGCGCGCAGGAACAATTGAACACGCTGGGGCGCATTCTCAATGTGTCGGTCACTCAGGTCGACCCTGGCCAGTCACTGACTCAGGCGCTTGCACCGTTGGCGCGTCGTCGCGTGGTGTTGATCGATACCGCTGGTTTGCCCGCCAATGATCCGGCGCTGCGCATGCAGCTTGAGGCATTGGCCAGCCGTGGCGTGCATGCACGCAACTATCTGGTTATGGCCGCCACCAGTCAGGATCAAGTGCTCACCGCCGCCTTTCACACCTACAAGCGTTGTGGGCTGGCAGGCTGCGTGCTGACTAAACTGGATGAAGCAGGCAGTCTGGGCGGCGTATTGAGCCTGGCCATCAGTCAGCGTCTGCCGGTGGCGTACACCACCGATGGTCCGCGGATTCCGGATGACCTGCAGATTCCGCGCAGCCATCAGCTGGTAAGCCGGGCCGTTGGCATGCAGGCTCAAGATGAGCCCAGCGAAGACACAATGGCGCAAATGTACAGTGCAATTGGCAGCCAACCGGCTTTGCGCGCCAGTTAGTAGAATGAATTACACGGTTATAGGCCCACTATCTGGCCTAGTGGGTGGTTTGCAGGGCAGAATAAGCCATGGGCTCACGACGGATTGACAAGGTAACGGAAAAAAATGGTTAAGCATCCCGTACAGGTGATCGCGGTAACTGGTGGCAAAGGTGGCGTCGGCAAGACCAACGTGTCGGTGAACCTCGCGCTGGCGCTGGCGGAACTCGGGCGTCGGGTCATGCTTATGGATGCCGACCTTGGTCTGGCCAATATCGACGTACTGCTTGGGCTGACGCCAAAGCGCACACTGGCTGATGTGATCAGCGGTGAATGTGATCTGCGTGATGTGATTCTGCAGGGCCCCGGTGGCGTGCGTGTCGTTCCGGCCGCGTCCGGTACTCAGAGCATGGTGCAGTTGTCGCCCATGCAGCATGCCGGCCTGATCCAGGCATTCAGTGATATCAGCGACAACCTCGATGTACTGATCGTCGACACCGCCGCCGGTATTGGCGACTCGGTAGTGAGTTTCGTGCGCGCCGCTCAGGAAGTGCTGGTGGTGGTGTGTGATGAGCCAACCTCGATTACTGACGCCTACGCGCTGATCAAGTTGCTCAACCGCGATTTCGGCATGAACCGTTTCCGCGTGCTGGCCAACATGGCTCACACGCCGCAGGAAGGTCGCAACCTGTTCACCAAGCTGAGCAAGGTGACCGATCGTTTCCTCGATGTGGCGTTGCAGTATGTTGGCGCGGTGCCTTACGACGAAAGCGTGCGTAAAGCCGTGCAGAAACAGCGTGCAGTGTACGAGGCGTTTCCGCGCTCGAAATGCTCCCTGGCGTTCAAGGCAATCGCCGAGAAGGTTGATGCCTGGCCGCTCCCTGCCAACCCGCGTGGCCACCTCGAGTTTTTTGTCGAGCGTCTGGTCCAGCCCGCCATACAGGAAATCGAGCCATGAGCAACGCAGGCCTACGTATGTATAGCAAGGCGCAAGCCATGGACGCTCAGCATCAGTTGATTGAACGTTACGCGCCGCTTGTCAAACGTATCGCCTACCACTTGCTGGCCAGACTGCCGGCAAACGTTCAGGTCGACGATCTGATTCAGGCCGGCATGCTCGGCCTGCTGGAAGCATCGAAGAAATATGACGCCAGCAAAGGCGCCAGTTTCGAAACCTTTGCCGGTATCCGCATTCGTGGCTCCATGCTCGATGAGGTGCGCAAAGGCGACTGGGCCCCCCGTTCGGTCCATCGAAATAGCCGCATGGTCAGTGATGCAATTCGAAAAATTGAAGCCAGAACGGGTCGAGACGCTAAAGATCAGGAGGTTGCTGCCGAACTCCAATTGAGTCTCGAAGATTACTACGGCATTCTTGGCGACACTTTGGGCAGTCGCCTGTTCAGTTTTGACGACCTTTTACAGGACGGTGAGCAGGGCGGATTGCAGGAAGACGTCAATAGTCATCATCCCGGGCCTTCGCGTGAGCTGGAAGACGAGCGCTTTCAAAGCGCACTGGCAGATGCCATCGGCAATCTGCCGGAGCGTGAACGCCTGGTCTTGTCGCTGTACTACGACGAAGAGCTGAACCTCAAGGAAATTGGTGAGGTGCTTGGGGTGAGTGAGTCTCGGGTAAGTCAGTTACACAGCCAGTGTGCCGCTCGTTTGCGGGCGCGGCTGAGTGAGTGGCGGGCGAAGTAAACAGATTTCTGGCGCGCCAGAGCAACGTTGCATATTGCTGGAAAGCGGGCCAATCAGCCGGTTTCTTGATTAAGGGGCGTGCCCATCAGTTGGGTGCGTTTGGGACTGTTCGGAGGTCGACTTGGACAAAAATATGAAAATCCTCATCGTTGATGACTTTTCAACGATGCGTCGGATTATTAAGAACCTGCTGCGCGATTTGGGGTTCACCAACACTGCTGAAGCGGATGATGGCGTAACCGCCTTGCCGATGCTGCAGAGCGGTAGTTTCGACTTTTTGGTAACAGACTGGAACATGCCTGGCATGAGCGGCATTGATTTGCTGCGTGCCGTGCGCGCGGATGAGCGCCTCAAGGGTATGCCGGTATTGATGGTGACGGCTGAAGCTAAGCGTGACCAGATTATCGAGGCAGCGCAGGCCGGCGTTAACGGCTACGTGGTCAAACCTTTCACCGCTCAAGTGCTGAAAGAAAAAATCGAGAAAATCTTTGAGCGAGTCAACGGCTGATCCACGCCGCGAGGTTGCAATGGAATACCAGGACTCCAGTAAGGCTGGTTTTGAATCAGCTTTAAAGCTTAACGCCAGCCAATTAGTCGACAGCCTAGAAAAAGGCGACATTGGCGAGGCGGTGCAACTCATCAATGAGCTTAACAAAACGCGCGACCGTGGCCTGTTTCACGAAGTCGGCAAGCTGACGCGTGAGCTGCACAACGCCATCATCAACTTCAAGCTCGACCCGCGCTTGCCACATGCCAGCGAAGTCTCACAAATTGCCGACGCCACTGAGCGTCTCAATTACGTGGTGACGATGACGGAGAAAGCTGCCAATCGGACCATGGATCTGGTCGAACTGAGCAGCCCTTTAGTCACGCAGGTCAGCACCGAGGCGCAAACCCTCAGCGAAGATTGGGGGCGCTTCATGCGCCGCGAAATGGACGCCGATGGTTTTCGTGAGCTTACCCGTCGAATCGAGCAGTTCCTTGCCCGCACGGCGCAGGATGGCGCTGCGGTTTCAGGGCATTTGAACGACATTTTGTTGGCGCAGGATTATCAGGATCTCACCGGTCAGGTCATCAAGCGTGTGACTCAGCTGGTCACCGAAGTTGAAAGCAACCTGCTGAATCTGATGCTTATGGCCAGCCGCGTAGACCGCTTTGCCGGTATCGAACACGGCGAAATTTCAGGGTCTGAGAAGGCTCACAAAGAAAAAAGTGCAAGTCACGGTGAAGGTCCGCAGATTCATGCCGATAAGCTTGATGACGTTGCATCCTGTCAGGACGACGTCGACGATTTGTTATCAAGCTTAGGGTTTTAGGAGCAGGTCCATTATGAGCTTCGGCGCCGATGAAGAAATCCTCCAGGATTTCCTGGTAGAGGCCGGCGAGATTCTCGAGCAGCTGTCTGAACAGCTGGTAGAGCTTGAAAGCCGCCCTGACGATATGAACCTGTTAAACGCGATTTTTCGCGGGTTTCATACCGTAAAAGGTGGTGCGGGCTTTCTCCAGCTGAATGCGTTGGTTGAGTGCTGTCACATTGCCGAGAACGTCTTCGACATCCTGCGCAAGGGTGAGCGTCGTGTCGACTCTGAATTGATGGACGTCGTGCTGGAGGCATTGGACACCGTCAATGCCATGTTTGACCAAGTGCGCGAAGGCGCCGAGCTGACCCCGGCAACGCCCGAACTGCTCGCGGCTTTGGCCAATCTTGCCCAGCCACAAGAACTGTTGGACGAAGAAGCCCCAGCCCCTGTTACAGAACACGCTGTGGCAGGCAACCCTGTGACAGCCAGTGCTGTGGCAGGTGATGCTGCTATTGCCGACGATGAATTCGAGCAGCTGCTCAGCGCATTGGCAGACAACGCAGCGCAGGCGCAAAAAACGCCTGCCAGTCCGGTAGCCAGTGCGGCGCAACCGTCAGACAGTGATGAAATCACCGATGACGAGTTCGAATCGTTACTCGACCAGTTGCACGGTAAAGGCCAATTTGTGGCCAACGCAGGCGGTCAGCCAGTTAAGGCTCAGCAGGATGACGATGTAGCCGTGGCCGATGCGCCCGATGAAATCACCGACGACGAATTCGAAGCCCTGCTCGATCAGTTGCACGGCAAGGGTCAATTCGCCAGCGGAGCTGCCCCAGGGTTGCCTGCCACAGCTTCGGCTGCCAGTACGCCGAGTGAACCAGTGGCCCCGGTTGCTGCCAGCAGCGCGGCGAGCGCTGATGAAATCAATGACGATGAATTTGAAGCGCTGCTGGATGAACTGCACGGCAAAGGCAAGTTCTCGGAAACGCCGGCCGTCAGCGCCGCCCCCGTTGCTGCCAAGGCGGTAGAAAAGCCAGCGGCCAAGCCTGCAGCAAAACCAGTTGCTGCCGCGCCAGCCAAAGCCCCAGCGCCTGAAAAAGCCGCGCCGGTCAATGAGGCCGAAACCACTGTGCGGGTGGACACGGCCCGGCTTGATGAAATCATGAACATGGTTGGCGAGCTGGTGTTGGTGCGTAACCGGCTGGTGCGTCTGGGTTCGACCAGCAACGACGAGGCGATGGCCAAAGCCGTATCGAATCTCGATGTTGTCACCGCAGACCTGCAATCCGCGGTGATGAAAACCCGCATGCAACCGATCAAGAAAGTCTTCGGGCGTTTCCCGCGACTGGTCCGTGACCTGGCGCGTAGCCTGAAAAAGGAAATCTCGCTTGAGTTGATCGGTGAAGAAACCGACCTCGACAAGAACCTCGTTGAAGCCCTGGCTGATCCGCTGGTTCACTTGGTGCGCAATGCGGTTGACCACGGTATCGAAACCCCGGAAGAGCGGGTGGCTGCGGGCAAATCGCGCGGCGGTAAAGTGGTGCTCTCGGCCGAACAGGAAGGCGATCATATCCTTCTGGTCATCAGCGATGATGGCAAGGGAATGGATGCTGATGTGCTGCGCCGCAAGGCTGTCGAGAAAGGCTTGCTGGAGAAGGAAGCGGCCGACCGGCTCAATGAATTTGAATGCTACAACCTGATCTTCGCCCCGGGCTTCTCGACCAAGACCGAGATTTCCGATGTGTCCGGTCGCGGTGTTGGCATGGACGTGGTGAAAACCAAGATCAGCCAGCTCAACGGCACGGTTAACGTGTTCTCGGTCAAGGGGCAGGGCTCGCGAATCGTCATCAAGGTGCCGCTGACGCTGGCGATCATGCCAACGCTGATGGTCATGCTGGCCAATCAGGCGTTTGCGTTCCCGCTGGTCAACGTCAACGAAATTTTCCACCTCGACCTGTCGCGCACCAATGTGGTGGACGGTCAGGAAATGGTCATCGTCCGTGACAAGGCATTGCCACTGTTCTATCTCAAGCGCTGGCTCGTTGGCCAGGCGGCCCACGAAGAGCAGGTTGAAGGCCATGTGGTGATTCTGACTGTGGGTAATCAGCGCGTCGGCTTTGTTGTCGACCAGTTGGTCGGGCAGGAAGAAGTGGTCATCAAGCCATTGGGCAAAATGCTTCAGGGCACACCGGGTATTTCCGGGGCGACCATTACCGGCGACGGTCGGATCGCGCTGATCCTCGATGTGCCGAGCATGCTCAAGCGCTACGCCCGTCGTTCCTGATCGCGCCTGTAGGGCAGTGGATGCGGCGCGGTTAAATTTGGCAGGACTGATCTGCAGTGGTTTCAGGCAGATTATTAGGAGTGGGTATGGCGGTTAAGGTATTGGTTGTTGATGACTCCGGTTTTTTCCGCCGGCGGGTGTCCGAGATCCTTTCGGCTGACCCGAACATCATGGTTATCGGCACCGCTACCAACGGCCGCGAGGCAATCGATCAGGTGCTGGCGTTGAAGCCGGACGTGGTCACTATGGATTACGAAATGCCGATGATGGACGGCATTACCGCCGTGCGAAACATCATGCAGCGGTGCCCGACGCCGGTGTTGATGTTCTCGTCGCTGACCCATGAAGGCGCTCGCGTCACCCTCGATGCGCTGGATGCAGGTGCCGTGGATTTCCTGCCGAAGAACTTTGAAGACATCTCGCGCAATCCCGAGAAGGTCAAGCAATTGCTCTGCGAGAAAGTCCATAGCATTGCCCGCAGCAATCATCGTTCCATGGCCCGGCTGACCACGCCGAGCGCTTCGCCTGCCGCTGCACACACACCAGCCCCTGCCGTGCGCACGCCGCCGAGTGCGGCGGTTGCGCGTCCTGCAAGCACGCCTACAAGCGCCACATCGGCACCTGCTGCGCGGCATTCTGTGGCCGTTAAGCGCAAGGCCTACCGGCTGGTCGCTATCGGTACGTCTACCGGTGGGCCGGTTGCTTTGCAGCGCGTACTGACGCAACTGCCGGCGAATTTTCCGGTGCCGATCGTGCTGATCCAGCATATGCCGGCAGCTTTCACCAAGGCCTTTGCCGAGCGCCTCGACAAGCTCTGCAAGATCAACATCAAAGAGGCCGAGGAGGGCGATATATTGCGTCCGGGTCTCGCCCTGCTGGCGCCAGGTGGCAAGCAGATGATGATTGATAATCGCGGCACGGTACGCATTCTGCCGGGCGATGAGCGCGTCAATTACAAACCCTGCGTGGACATCACCTTCGGCTCTGCCGCGCGCACCTATCACGACAAGGTGCTGGCGGTTGTATTGACCGGCATGGGCGCTGATGGCCGCGAAGGCGCACGTCTGCTCAAGCAGGGCGGCAGCCAGGTGTGGGCGCAGGATGAAGCCAGTTGCGTGATTTACGGCATGCCGATGGCCGTGGTCAAAGCCAATCTCACCGATGCAATTCTGCCGCTGGATGACATTGGCCGGCATATTGTCGAGGCCTGCCTGTAATGGACGTCCTCAGCCTCATCGGGATTGTGCTTGCTGCCGTGGCAATACTCGGCGGCAACTTTCTCGAGGGCGGCCATGCCAGCGCGCTGCTCAACGGCCCGGCGGCGTTGATTGTAATTGGCGGCACGCTGGGCGCTGCGTTACTGCAGACGCCGATGCCGGTCTTCAAGCGGGCGCTGGTGATTGTGCGCTGGATATTCATCGCGCCGGCCATCGATCTTGCGGGCGGGATTGATCGCGTGGTTGGCTGGAGCATGGTAGCGCGCAAGGAAGGCTTGCTCGGGCTTGAGGTGTTGGCCGATGGCGAGCCAGATCCGTATGCGCGTAAAGGCTTGCAACTGCTGGTGGACGGCGTTGAGCCCGAATTGATTCGAAGCATTCTTGAAGTCGATTTGTACACCCAGGAAGGGCGCGATATTCAGGCGGCCAAGTTTTTCGAGTGCATGGGCGGCTACGCGCCGACTATCGGCATCATTGGCGCCGTGATGGGGCTGATTCACGTGATGGGCAATCTGGCGGACCCGAGCATGCTCGGCAGCGGCATTGCCGTGGCGTTCGTGGCGACCATTTACGGTGTTGGCTTCGCCAATTTATTGCTGCTGCCAATCGCCAACAAGCTTAAAGCGATCGCCATGCGCCAGTCGCGTTACCGCGAAATGTTGCTCGAAGGGTTGTTGTCTATTTCTGAAGGCGAAAACCCGCGCGCCATCGAACTCAAGCTCCAGGGCTTCATGGACTGAACGGCTCAGGGAGTTGGCTATGGCGCGGCGTCGGCATCACGAAGAACACGAAAATCACGAGCGGTGGCTGGTTTCCTATGCGGATTTCATCACCTTGCTGTTCGCCTTTTTTGTGGTGATGTATTCGATCTCGTCGGTTAACGAGGGCAAGTACAAGATTCTCTCGGAAACCCTGACGGGCGTGTTCAATCATCCCGAGCGCTCGATTGTACCGATTGCTGTCGGCGAGTCGCGGCCGAAAACCACTTCGATGGACCAGGCCATCAGTAATCAGAATGGTGCGGACGACAACATCGAGAGCAGCAGTAATCAGCTCACGGTGATTGCGCAAAGCGTGCGCGAGGCATTTGCCGATCTGATAGATGCCGACCAGTTGCAAGTGCGGGGCAATGAGTTGTGGATCGAAATCGAACTGCGCTCAAGCCTGTTGTTTGGCAGCGGTGATGCGCTGCCCAATGACGCGGCCTTTTCGATTGTGGATAAAATTGCCAAAATATTGGCACCCTATGCCAACCCGATTCATGTCGAAGGCTTCACCGATGACCGGCCTATTAACACCATGCAGTTTCCGAGCAACTGGGAATTGTCGTCGGCGCGCGCCGCGAGCATCGTGCAGATACTGGCCATGAATGGAGTGAGTCCGGGGCGCATGGCCGCTGTGGGCTATGCAGAGTTCCAGCCCATCGCCGACAACACTACCGCCGAGGGGCGTGCGCGCAACCGGCGGGTGGTGTTGGTTATTTCACGCAATCTGGATGTTCGCCGCAGCGTAAGTGGAGTTGGCAGTGCCAATGCCAAGCCCGATTCCACGCTCAAACGCGCTGGCATGCAACCTGCAACAGTCTCGTCGAAGGAGCCGGCAAATGCGGCTTCACAGCATGTAGACGTCAACCCTCCGTCGCCAGTTCTCGACCGGCCGGTGCCAGAGTCGAGAGGATAAATACAATGAGAGTTTGGGCTGTAGCCAATCAAAAAGGTGGAGTCGGTAAGACCACCACGTCCATCGCTCTGGCGGGTTTGCTGGCGGATGCTGGCAAGCGCGTGGTGGTGGTCGATCTCGATCCGCATGGCTCGATGACCAGCTATTTCGGGCATGATCCCGATAGCCTTGAGCACAGCACGTTCGATCTGTTCCTCAATCAGGGCAATGTGCCTGAAGGCTTGCCCCAGCAGTTGTTGCTGCCAACCAGTCACGAGCGGATTTCGTTGCTGCCGTCGAGTACTGCGCTGGCCACACTGGAACGGCAGTCGCCGGGGCAGAACGGTCTGGGCCTGGTGGTTTCGAAAAGCCTGGCGCAGCTGTGGGGCGATTTTGACCATGCCATCATCGACAGCCCGCCATTGCTTGGCGTGTTGATGGTCAACGCGTTGGCGGCCAGCCAGCAGTTGGTGATTCCGGTGCAGACCGAGTTCCTCGCGGTCAAGGGGCTGGAGCGGATGGTCAGCACGCTGGCCATGATTAACCGCTCACGCCGTCAGGCATTGCCGTTCACCATCGTGCCAACATTGTTTGATCGTCGCACTCAGGCGTCCATGACCACGCTGCGCCAATTGCGCAACAGCTACCCCGAGAACCTGTGGCAGGCATACATTCCGGTGGATACTCGTTTGCGTGACGCCAGCCGTGCCGGCGTCACGCCTTCGCAGTTTGATCACAAGAGCCGCGGTGCGCTGGCTTACAAGGCGCTGCTTAAACACCTGCTCGAACAGCACGTGCGTGAAAAGGTAGCCTGAGTGGCAAACAATAGTGTGTGTCGGCCCTCAAGAATTTACTGCAACCTGCCGATAGCTGTTGCAAGTCAACTCTGTGAATTCGAACCATGAATCGTACCTTGCCCACTGCAACCAGGCCTCAAGTGGCCCTGCAGTCTTATCTCGACAGCTTGCTGCAAGAGGCCGTTATCGAGCTGGACAGCGGCAGTGAGTTGGCGGATTTCGAAGCCGCAGTGCTGGAAGAGCAATTGCGCGACGCCGAGCGCCTGCTCGAAAGCGTACCGGCGGTCAGTACGCCGCTGATACGCCCAGTCGAGTTGAGCTTGGTGACGGTGGCCGAAGAGCCGCCGGTTGAAACTCCGATGCCGGCTCCGGCCGCCAGTGAGTATTTGGCAGCCGCCGAACAAGCGCCGGCTCTTGAGGCGCCGCTGATTGACTTCAACCTCAACAATGAAGTGCCGGCGAGCCTTACGGTCGATTGGGATGAGCGTCCGCAGTGGGCAGAAGAACCCTTTGAATGCCTGCTGTTCGAAGTCGGCGGCCTGACTCTGGCTGTGCCGCTGGTGTGTCTCGGTTCGATTTATCCGCTGGCGGGGCACGAACTGACACCGCTGTTTGCTCAGCCGGACTGGTTCCTCGGCTTGCTGCCGTGTCAGGCCGGTAACTTGCGGGTACTGGATACGGCGCGTTGGGTGATGCCCGAGCGTTATCGCGATGAGTTACGCGAAACGCTGCAGTACGTGATTTCGATTCAAGGTTTTGAATGGGGGCTGGCCGTGCATCAGGTCAGTCGCTCGATCCGTCTCGATCCCGATCAGGTCAAGTGGCGCTCGCAGAGAGCCCAGCGGCCATGGTTGGCGGGTACGGTTATTGAACATATGTGCGCGTTGCTGGATGTCGCCGCGTTGGCCAAGCTGATCGAAAGCGGCAATGCCCAGCGTGCACTGGTCGGCAATGGCTGACGGAGTATTGCGCGCGACCTGAAAAAGGTCGGCGCAACCTGATAATTGACTGCGGGGTTTAACCGCGAATGCCGCTCAGGCGGCTTGTGATGAGGTCTGAATTATGAACAAAAGTGCAGCGCAAAGTGCTGATGATCCCATCCTGCAGTGGGTAACATTCCGCCTCGATAACGAGAGCTACGGCATCAACGTGATGCAGGTTCAAGAGGTGCTGCGTTACTCTGAAATTGCCCCGGTACCGGGCGCACCGAGCTATGTGCTGGGCATCATCAACCTGCGCGGCAATGTAGTGACGGTGATCGACACGCGTCAGCGTTTTGGCTTGCAGCCAAGCGAAGTGACCGACAACACCCGTGTGGTGATCATCGAGGCCGACAAGCAAGTGGTCGGTATCCTGGTCGATTCGGTTGCCGAGGTGGTGTATCTGCGCCAATCTGAAATTGAAACCGCGCCGAATGTGGGCAATGATGAGTCGGCAAAGTTCATCCAGGGCGTGTGCAACAAGAACGGCGAATTGCTGATTCTGGTTGAACTGGACAAGATGATGAGCGAAGAAGAGTGGTCTGAACTGGAGTATATCTGAGTGATGGTAACGAGTGCGCTGGTAGCGCTGGCCTGCCTATGCCTGATTCTTGTCGGCGTTTGCACCAGCCTGCATGTACGCCTCAAGCGCGCCCTGCAACAGCAGGCCGAGCGTGATGGCGTGCGTGATCAGCGCATCAAGGAGTTGTCGAAGCGCCTCGACGCGTATCTGACCGGCAGCATCACCATGGGTGAAGAGCTGCATGAGTTACGTCAGATCGTCGCGCCAATTCCCGACAAGCTCAGCCAGATCGAACAGCGTAACCCCAGCAGCCTGTCCTTCACGCAGGCCGCACGGCTCGCCGGAATGGGTGCCAGTGTGGACGACCTGACCTTGTCCTGTGGCTTGAGCAAGGCTGAGGCTGAGCTGGTGGCCAAGTTGCATCAGTCGCGCCAAGCCAATCGCTGACGCACACAGCTTTTTCCAGTGCCTTTAGTCCACCAGGCTCTTAGCCTGCGCGGCAGGTGCGCTTTTTATTCCTTTACGTAACGGTCCTACCCCCTAAGCTGAACCTGTGTGAAACCAACACGGGAGCAAGCTCATGCGCGCAATGGTTATTGTCGCAGTCCTCCTGCTCGGCTGGTCTGCTGCGAATGCGCAGGAAGCCCCGGCGCAAGTACCTGGTGCGGTTACCGTCAACGTTTTGCAGGCGCGTTATCTGTATGAGCAGGGCGCTTTGTTCGTTGATGTTCGCCCACAGCGTGAGTGGCTCTGGGGGCACGTTAATGGCGCCGTACAACTGGGGTTGGCGGACGAGTTCAAGAGCCTTAAACAGCCCGATTTGCCGCGCGAAATCGCCTTGGTCATTTACTGCGAGAGTGAGATTTGCAGTGCTGGTGCGCAGGCCGCCAAGCTCGCCGTAAGCTGGGGCTACAGCCAGGTTTACTACTTCCGCGAAGGCTATTTTGCCTGGCAGTTACTGGATTTTCCGCTGGCCAAGGGCTTTGAAGAGCCCAACGGGCTTATTGCTCAGGCGACTCGGGTGGCGCATTGAGCAGCAGTTGTGAATTGGCTTCGGGTTGCTCAGCGTTAAAGCCGGCCGGGCTTTTGCCTTGCAGATACCAGGCAAAGGCAATGATCTCGGCAATGCAGCGGTACAACTCGGCGGGTATCGCATCTCCCAGCTCCAGGCGCGCCAATAGTCTGACCAGTTCAGCGTTCTCGTAAATCGGAATCTCGTGCTCGCGGGCAATGGCCAGAATGGTCTCCGCCAACTGGTCATCGCCCTTGGCTGAGAGAGTCGGGGCGTTGAGGCCGTCGTAGGTGAGGGCAATGGCTTGGCGAGGGTTGCTCATGCGGTTTCATCCACCCAGCGTTGTTCCAGTGTCGTGCGCGCACCCTGCGGCGCCGTGCCTTGCTTGCACGCCAATTCCCTGACTTGCAGCCCGGCTGCCAACAGGCGCTCGCGCAGGTTGTCGAGTTCGCTGTCGATCAACAGTGCGGTGTCACTCTGTTGCGCCCACAAACAACCCGACAAACTGCCAAACGCCAACTGCGCCTGAACATGGATCGGCCCGAGTGGCGGTATATCGAACGCCAATTCGACCTTCCACAGGGTTTCCCGCGGCTCATCTGTTTGGCTTTGCTGCTGTTGCTGGTCCTGCTGAACTTTGATCTGCACCGGGTAGAACTCCTGCGCGTGACGCATCGGTACTTCCAGTTGCCAGGTGGTCAGTAAATTGCCATCCGGGCCGATCTGGCTTTGTGCAAGGCTTGAAAGCTGGTGCGTCTGCAGGCGGGAAATCGCGGCTGCCGCCAGTTTGAGCAAGGCTTCGAGGTCGGCTTCTTCCTCACAGTTGAGCGCCGCCCCCGCATGCAGCGGGAAACTCAAAGCCTGTTGGCGGCTATTGGACTGCGCCAGATTACCCAGAATATTGCGCGCGAACGCCGGCAAGGCTTGCGACAGCGCCGTGCTTGCCGCTGCATTGGCGGGGATCAGTGGCGCCGGATTGGTCAGGTTGGGCTGCAGTTGGCCGAGCAGGCGCAGCAAATTGGCTTTGAGGTCGGTGGGCAACTGCTGGGTTTGCCCGCCGAGCAGCTTGCTCTCCAGAAACAGCCCGCTGTTTTCCAGTGCGCCACTGAGGCCCTTGGCTGTGCTCAACTGGCTGCTGTCGGGCAGGGCGGCGAATAACTTGTCGATACTGCTGCGCAGGCCTTCACTCAAACCGGGTTGGCTGTTCAGGCTTTGCATGGTTTTCAGCAGGCCATCCAGCGAACCCTGGCGCGTCTGTTGGCCGCCAAGGTGCTGGTTTAACGCCAGCTGGTCGAGCCGCGAGCCCAGCGGAATGAAATTCAGGGCCTGTGCACCTTTTACTTCGGCGCTGAGCAGGCTGCCCGGTTGCAGCGCCAGATTGGTTTCAAGGTTGAGTGTGCGTCCCGCCAGCGCCGAGTTAAGCAGCATAACCACGGTCTTGAACACTGCCTGCGGGCCCGTTTGCCCCGGCAGGGCTTCACGGCTGAGCACTTTGCCCTGAAGCAGGGTGCCAACCGGTAATTGGTTGAGGTCTAGCTGGCCAAGGGGCTTATCTGTGCCGCCCTGCAAGAGCACGCTCAGGCGGGTATCGGACAGGGCAGTCACGGCGGTATTCAGGCCGAGTGCCAGTGGGCGAGAAGAAGTCGCTTCAAGGGTTGTTTGCCGGCCACTCTCGAGGGTCAGCTTGAGCAACACCTGAAAGCTCTGTTCGATCGACTTGACTCCCACCACTTCGGCCTTGGCGGTCTCGCCGCTGGCCAGCAAGCCGCCCAGCGGTTGCAGCAGTTTCAGCGTCTGCGCAACATTCTGCGCGGCGCTGCGAGCCGTGGCTGGTGACGGGGTGGCTGGGCGAGGGCCGCTGATTTCGGTCATGGTGGGTTACAACCTTTTGGAAATGGCCCTGCGGTGGTGCAGGCATGCTATGTATAATGCTGCGCCAATTGAGCTTGGAGCCTTAGCATGTTAACGGCTACCAGTCTGCCAACTTGAATCAAATTTGGGTATCAATGCCTTGACCCGCGCCCTGATAGAAGCTGAAGCCATCGCCTGCGAGCGTGACTGGCGCATGTTGTTCGAAGATCTGCACCTGCGCCTGTTACCGGGCGAGATGCTGCAGGTTTCCGGCCCAAACGGCAGCGGTAAAACCAGCCTGCTGCGCCTGCTGGCCGGTTTGATGCAGCCGACAGCCGGACACATTAAGCTTAACGGGCAGGCGCTTGACGGCCAGCGCAACGAACTGACGAGCAATCTATTGTGGATTGGTCATGCCGCCGGAATCAAAGGTTTGCTCACCGCCGAAGAGAATCTGGCCTGGCTTTGCGCGTTGCACAGCCCGGTGGAGCGCAGCCAGATCTGGCAAGCGCTGGAGGCGATCGGCCTGCGCGGTTTTGAAGATGTGCCGTGCCATACGTTGTCTGCCGGCCAACAGCGCCGGGTAGGCCTGGCGCGTTTATACCTGCCAGGCCCTGAATTGTGGATTCTCGACGAGCCGTTCACCGCGCTGGATAAACGCGCTGTGACCCAGTTGGAACAGCATCTGGCCGACCACTGTGAAAAGGGCGGTGCGGTAGTGCTGACCACTCACCACACCCTGGCCATCAAGGCGCAGGGTTATCGTGAGCTTGATCTGGGATTGCGCGCCGCATGAGTAACGTTTTCAGCCTGTTACTGGCCCGTGAATCGCGCTTGTTGTTTCGTCGTCCGGCGGAGCTGGCAAATCCGCTGGTTTTCTTCGCAATCGTCATTGCATTGTTTCCGCTTGCTGTCGGCCCCGAGACCGAACTGCTGCAAAATATTTCCCCCGGCCTGATCTGGGTAGCGGCCCTGCTGGCCGTGCTGCTCTCGCTGGACGGGCTTTTCCGCAGTGATTTCGAGGATGGCTCACTGGAACAGTGGGTCCTTTCGCCGCACCCCCTGCCACTATTGGTTCTGGCTAAAGTACTGGCACACTGGGCTTTTTCCGGGTTGGCGCTGGTTGTTTTGGCGCCGTTGCTGGCCATGATGCTGGGCTTGCCCGTGCGCTGCCTGCCGGTGCTGTTGATATCGCTGCTGCTGGGCACGCCGATACTGAGCCTGCTGGGTGCGGTCGGTGCGGCGCTCACGGTCGGGCTCAAGCGTGGCGGATTGTTGCTGGCGCTGCTGATATTGCCGCTGTACATCCCGGTATTGATTCTGGGCACGGGTGCGCTGCAGGCGAGTTTGCAAGGTTTGCCGGCGGTCGGCCAGTTGCTCTGGTTGGCTTGCCTGACTGCACTGGCCGTAACATTTACACCTTTTGCCATTGCCGCCGGACTTAAGATAAGTGTTGCAGAATAGACAACACAGCTAACGTCCTGCGGCCTTGTGTGCCGGTGGGAAGCTCCACCGAATAATTGAAGAACTGATGAGTAAATAGATGAACTGGACGTGGTTTCATAAACTCGGCTCACCTAAATGGTTCTACGAGATCAGTGGCCGTTGGCTGCCCTGGTTGGCTGTCGCGGCGGGCGTCCTGATGGTCGTCGGACTTGTCTGGGGGCTGGCGTTTGCGCCGCCCGAACGGTATCAGGGTGACAGCTACCGGATCATCTACATCCACGTGCCGGCTGCATTCCTTGCGCAGGCCTGTTACATCACCATGGCGCTGGCCGGCGCTGTAAGCCTCATCTGGAAAATGAAACTGGCCGACGTGGCCCTGCAACAAGCCGCGCCGATTGGCGCCTGGCTGTGTTTTATCGCGTTGGTCACCGGCGCCATCTGGGGTAAACCCACATGGGGCACATATTGGGTCTGGGATGCGCGACTGACCTCGATGCTGATCCTGCTGTTCCTGTACTTCGGCGTCATTGCACTCGGCCAGGCAATCAGTAATCGTGACAGCTCGGCCAAGGCCTGTGCGGTTCTGGCACTGGTGGGCGCTGTGAATATCCCGATCATCCAGAAGTCGGTTGAGTGGTGGAATACCCTGCATCAGCCGGCGACCTTCAAGATTACCGGCAAGGCCAGCATGAGCGCCGAAATGTGGTTGCCGCTGCTGATCTCGGTGCTGGGTTTTTACTGTTTCTTTGTGGTTGTGCTGTTGCTGCGCATGCGCCTTGAAGTTCTCAAGCGCGAGTCGCGGAGCAGTTGGGCCAAGGCTGAAGTTATTCGCCAGGTGGAGGCGCGCTCATGAGTTTCGACTCCTTCCAGGATTTTCTGGCAATGGGCAAACATGGAGCCTACGTCTGGTCGGCGTATGGCATCAGTCTGGCGGTTGTCGCGTTGAATATAGCCATGCCGATTCTAGCTAAACGGCGTTATCTGCAAGACGAGGCGCGCCGTTTGCGCCGGGAGAAAAAATCGTGAACGCGGTCCGTAAAAAGCGTCTGTATATTGTTCTGGCTCTGGTTGCCGGCGTAGGTATTGCTGTCGCGCTGGCGTTGTCGGCGCTGCAGGAAAATATCAACCTGTTCTACACCCCGACGCAAATCGCCAACGGTGAAGCACCAACCGGTTCGAGGATTCGCGCCGGTGGCATGGTTGAGGAAGGATCGCTGAAACGCTCGGGTGATTCGTTGAGCAATGAATTCGTCGTAACCGATTTTGCCAAGAGCGTGACCATTCGTTATCACGGCATTCTTCCGGATCTGTTCCGTGAAGGGCAGGGCATTGTTGCGCTGGGCAAACTCAATGCGGACGGCGTGCTTGAGGCCGATCAGGTATTGGCCAAGCACGATGAACAGTACATGCCGCCCGAGGTGACCAAAGCCCTCAATGAAAGCGGCAAGTCGAAACCACAGACCAAAGAGGGCGGAGCATGAACAGCAGTCTGATGATCCCGGAACTTGGCCATCTGGCCATGATTCTGGCGCTGTGCATGGCGCTGGTGCAGGCAACCCTGCCGATGATTGGTGCCTGGCGGGGTGATCGCCAGTGGATGAGTCTGGCCCAGCCAGCCGCCTGGGGCCAGTTTGCCTTTCTGCTGTTCTCATTTGCGTGCCTGACCTATGCCTTCATGGTCGATGACTTCTCGGTGCGCTACGTTGCCAGCAACTCCAACAGCGCACTGCCGTGGTACTACAAGTTCAGCGCCGTGTGGGGCGCTCACGAAGGTTCATTGCTGCTCTGGGCGCTGATCCTTGGCGGCTGGACCTTTGCGGTGTCGGTCTTCTCGCGCCAGTTGCCGGAAGAAATGCTCGCCCGTGTACTCGGTGTGATGGGCATGATCAGCGTTGGCTTCCTGCTGTTTCTGATCATCACCTCCAACCCTTTTGCACGCTTGCTGCCGAATATCCCTGCAGATGGCCGTGACCTCAATCCGCTGCTGCAGGACTTTGGCCTGATCATTCACCCGCCGATGCTCTACATGGGCTATGTCGGTTTCTCGGTCGCCTTCGCCTTCGCCATTGCGGCGTTGCTCGGCGGCAAGCTGGACGCTGCATGGGCGCGCTGGTCGCGGCCGTGGACGATTATTGCCTGGGCATTTCTCGGCATAGGCATCGCGCTCGGTTCCTGGTGGGCGTATTACGAGCTTGGCTGGGGCGGCTGGTGGTTCTGGGACCCGGTAGAGAATGCCTCGTTCATGCCGTGGCTGGTCGGCACCGCGCTGATTCACTCATTGGCGGTTACCGAAAAGCGTGGCGTGTTCAAAAGCTGGACCGTGCTGTTGGCCATCGCCGCGTTCTCGCTGAGCCTGCTCGGTACGTTCCTGGTGCGCTCGGGTGTTCTTACCTCTGTGCACGCGTTCGCCACAGATCCGGAGCGCGGGGTGTTTATCTTGGCGTTCCTGCTGGTCGTCGTAGGCGGCTCGCTGGCCTTGTTTGCAGTGCGTGCGCCGGTGGTTAAAAGTCAGGTCGGTTTTGCATTGTGGTCACGGGAAACATTCCTGCTGATCAACAACCTGATCTTGGTCGTCACGGCGGCAATGATTCTGCTCGGCACCCTGTATCCGTTGGTGCTGGATGCCATGACCGGCGCCAAATTGTCGGTCGGCCCGCCTTACTTCAATGCCTTGTTCGTGCCGTTGATTGGCCTGCTGATGGCCGTGCTGGCAGTAGGCGTGCTGGTGCGCTGGAAAGACACGCCGGTGAAGTGGCTGATCAGCATGCTGCTGCCGGTTGCACTGGCCAGTGCAGTGTTGGCGGTTATTGCCACGCTGCTGCTGGGCGACTTCAACTGGTCGGTACTGGCCGTGTTCATGCTGTCGGCGTGGGTGGTATTGGCGGGCGTGCGCGACATTCTCGACAAAACCCGGCACAAGGGTTTGCTCAAAGGATTGCCGGGTCTGGGCCGCAGCTATTGGGGCATGCAGATGGCCCACTTCGGCCTGGCGGTCTGCGCCATGGGCGTGGTGCTGACCAGCGTTGGCAACTTCGAGCGTGACCTGCGCATGGCGCCGGGTGACTCGGTTGACATGGGCCACTACCAGTTCGTGTTTGAGGGCGCTGCCCATCGCGAAGGCCCGAATTTCCAGGCTGACCGTGGCACCGTGCGGGTACTTGAAGACGGTAAGCAGATTGCCGTTCTGCACCCGGAAAAACGTTTTTATCAGGTTCAGCAGTCGATGATGACCGAAGCGGCGATTGATGCCGGCTTCACCCGCGACTTGTTCGTTGCCTTGGGCGAGCCGCTGGAAAACGGCGCGTGGGCCGTGCGGGTTCAGGTTAAGCCATTTGTGCGCTGGATCTGGCTCGGCGCTTTGCTGATGGGCCTGGGCGGCTTGCTGGCTGCTGCTGACCGGCGTTATCGGGTCAAGGTCAAAACGCGCGTGCGCGAGGCGTTGGGGATGGCAGGAGCACAAGCATGAAACGACTGATTTTACTGGTGCCTCTGGCGATCTTTCTGGCTGTCGCCGTGTTTCTCTATCGCGGGTTGTTTCTCAACCCGTCTGAGCTGCCTTCGGCGCTGATCGACAAGCCGTTTCCGGGCTTCGAGCTGCCTGCAGTTGAAGGCGACAAGACTGTGTCGCTGGCGGACATCAAGGGTAAGCCGGCGCTGGTAAACATTTGGGCGACCTGGTGCATCTCGTGCAAAGTCGAGCACCCGGTACTCAACGAGATTGCCAAGACCGGCGTCAATATCTACGGCGTCAATTACAAGGATGACAACGCCGCTGCGCAGAAATGGCTCAGGGAATTCCAGGACCCATACCAACTGAATATCAGCGATCCGAAAGGTACGCTGGGTCTGGATTTGGGGGTTTATGGTGCGCCGGAAACCTTCCTGATCGACAAGAACGGCATCATCCGCCACAAGTTTGTCGGTGTGATCGACGAGTCGGTTTGGCGCGATAAGCTGGCACCGCTGTATCAGGCGCTGGTTGATGAGGGCACGCCATGAAACGTTTGCTAGCGGCCTGTGTGATTGGCCTCAGCTTGATCGGCGTGGCCAATGCGGCCATTGACACTTATGTGTTCAAGACCGACGCCGAACGCATGCGCTATCGCACGCTCACCGAAGAGCTGCGTTGCCCGAAATGCCAGAACCAGAACATTGCCGATTCGGATGCACCGATTGCCATGGACCTGCGTGCGGAAATCTACCGCATGATGGAAGAGGGCAAGGACAACCAGCAGATCATTGATTATCTGGTCGCCCGCTACGGCAATTTCGTGCTCTACAACCCGCCAGTTACGGCGCGCACCATGCTGCTCTGGTATGGGCCAGGTGGTTTGCTGATCTGCGGCTTTATCGTGCTGGCGGTCATCCTCATCCGTCGACGTAAGAAAGCCGCAGCGCCTACTGGCCTGCTTGCCGATGAGCAGCAACGTCTTGACGCCCTGTTAACTCAAGCGCCTTTGGATAAGAAAGACTGATGATTGAATTTTGGCTGTTAGCCGGCCTGCTATTAGTGGCCGCTCTGGGTTTCTTGTTGGTTCCACTGGTGCGCGGGCGTAAGGCTCAAACCGAAGAAGACCGCACTGCACTCAACGTTACGCTCTATCAGGAGCGCATGGCTGAACTCGAAAAACAGGCAGCGGCCAACGTGTTGACTGCCGAGCAGTTGCAGGCGGGCAAAGATGAAGCCGCCCGCGAACTGCTGGCTGATACCGATGGCTTGCAAGGCAAGGGCACAACTGTGCTGGGCCGTCAGGTGCCGATTATCATCGCCTTGCTGGTGCCGTTGATGGGCTATGGCATGTATCTGCACTGGGGCGCGATTGGCGATGTCGAGCGCACGGTGGACATGGTTGAGAATCAGCCCAAGAGCATCGAGGAGATGACTGCCCGGCTTGAGAACTCCCTGAAAGAAGACCCCAACTCGGCAGAAGGCTGGTATTTCCTCGGCCGTACTTACATGGCGCAAGAGCGCGCCAGCGAGGCCGCCAAGGCTTTCGAGCGTTCCATTGAGTTGAGCAGCCGCGACCCTGCATTACTCGGCCAATGGGCGCAGGCGTTGTATTTTGCCAGTGACAAGCAATGGACCGAGCAACTGCAAAGCATCACCGACGAGGCACTGAAGGCCGACCCGGAAGAGGCAACAAGCCTTGGGCTGCTGGGTATCGCGGCGTTCGAGGAAGGCCGCTTCAACGATGCGATTGGCTATTGGGAAAAGCTGGTGGCCGTGCTGCCGCCTGAAGACCCTTCGCGTGCCGCGATTCAGGGCGGTATTGAGCGTGCGCGTGCGCAGATCAATCCGGACGCTCAGGCTCCGGCTGTTGCCGGCGCTGATCAGCAGGCTGGGCCGCAATCGGCTGGGCCGCAGTCGGCTGAGCCACAAACGGCTGCCACTGACAGCGCTGCCAAGCTTAACGTCAAGGTTTCACTGGCCGCCGACCTTAAAGACAAGGTGCAGCCGGGCGACAGTGTGTTCGTATTCGCCCGCGCCGTTTCCGGCCCGCCAATGCCGTTGGCCGTCAAGCGCATGACGGTGGCAGATTTGCCAGCCGAGGTGAGTTTGTCCGACGCTGATGCAATGATGCCGATGCTGAAAATTTCCGGTTTCAAACAGGTGCAACTGGTGGCGCGCATTTCGCGTAGTGGCAATGCCCGCGAAGGCGAATGGGTGGGGCAGAGCGAACCCTTGAACAATGACACCGCCGAGTTGCAGCAACTGACCATCAACACAGCAGACACTCAAGTCCAATGAAACTGATACGTGGGGCGCTAGTCGCCGGTTTGTTGTTTGTTTCGGGGTGCGCCGTGCAGAGCACGACGCCAGGCACTACGCCGGCCAGCCAGTTGCCGACCAAGCCGTCGCATCCGCGCTATGCACCGCCGCCTGGCGTGAGTAGCGAATGGGTGCCAAGCCTGGGCGTGTATGCCGTGGGTGGCCAGCGGGATATGTACTACCGCGAACGCACCTACTACCGCTGGAACAATGGCTGGAGCTGGGCGGTAAGCCCGAACGGCCCGTGGACCGACACCGACAGCAGCGGGATTCCGCCTGGCCTGTATCGCCAATACAGCCAGTAACGCGTTCAGGGTTCGATAAAAAAACCGCACAACCTCCCGGCTGTGCGGTTTTTTTATTGCTGGCAAATACCGTCCGTTATTGGCCGAATACGCCATCGCGAAAATCACGCATGGCCTGCTCGATCTCTTCGCGACTGTTCATCACGAACGGCCCATATTGCACGATGGGCTCACCCAGCGGCTTGCCGGCAATCAGCAGCACGCGTGCGCCAGATTCGCTGTAGATAGTCAGGCTGCCGCTATCCGACAGACGCACCAAGTTGCCAGCCTTGACGCTACGGTTCGGCGTGCCCTGCAGCTGGATTTCACCTGAATACACATAAAGCATCGGGCGGATGCCATCTGCCAGCAGCGGCGCGATGTGCGAGCCAGCCGGCAAGGCCAGATCGAACAGCTGCGGTTCGGTATGCGGCCGCTGCACCGCGCCTGCCTGTTCAATGTTTGCGGTGCGCAATGTACCCGCAATCACCACGGCCTCAACACCCGCTTCGGTGGTAATGCGTGGGATGCTCTTGGCCGGTATGTCGCGATAGTCGGCGGGGTTCATCTTGTCTTTGCCTGGCAGGTTCAGCCACAGCTGAAAGCCGCGCATCATGCCGTGCTCCTGCTCGGGCATTTCACTGTGAATGATTCCGCGTGCGGCGGTCATCCATTGCACGTCACCGGCTTGCAGCAAGCCGACATTGCCCAGATGGTCTTCGTGGCGCATGCGCCCTTCAAGCATGTAGGTAATGGTTTCGAAGCCGCGGTGCGGGTGCGGTGGAAAACCGGCGATGTAGTCATCGGGATTGTCGGTCGAGAACTCATCGAGCATCAGAAACGGGTCGAAGCGTTCGATACCGGCGCCACCAATTACCCGGTTTAGACGCACGCCAGCGCCATCCGATGCAGGCTGGCCGGGCTGAATGCTGAGAATGGAGCGAGGGTTATCCATGTGGCACCTCCGTAGTGAGCGATGTGCCTAGCTTATTCTGATTTATTCGATTGATGGGTGAGTAATTTACGGCTTAGTAATCGAATAGTTTGATGGTTTGCCTTTAACCGGGTGAGCTCAGTTGCCCCGGTTAAAGGCAGATACAGCATAACTTTCGGCGTTACTCGGCGATTTGCAGCTTACGTGCCTCGGTCACCACGTAGCGGATTTTCTCGTACTCGAATGGCGAGTTGAGCTGGCCGTAACGGAAGTCAGTGGTCTTGCGCAGGTCGATTGCCCACAGAGCGGTCATGGGCAGGGTGTCCATGCTGATCGAGGCAAACTCAAGGAAATCCACAGAGCCTTCGGTCTCGAAGTCGACCAGCAGGCCGGTGCCATCGCGCAGGCTGGATGGGCCGAAGAACGGCAGCATCAGGTAAGGGCCGGCTGGCACACCCCAGTAACCCAGTGTTTGGCCAAAGTCTTCGCGCTGCTGGGGAATGCCCATCTTGGTCGCCGGGTCCCAGGCGCCCAATACACCAATGGTGGTGTTGAGGAGGATGCGTGCGGTGGTGTCCATCGAACGTTTGACCTTGAGCTGCAACAGGCTGTTCATCAGGCCGCTGAAGTCGCGGATGTTGTTGAAGAAATTGGTCACCCGGTCTTCAACAAAATCCGGGGTTATCCAGCGATAGCCGCGCACCGTTGGCAACAACACCCACTCATCAAAGCGGTAGTTGAAGTGGTAGATTTCCCGGTTGATCGGTTCAAACGGATCGTAGACTTCAAGTGCTTCGAGGGTTGATCGCTCAAAAACGCGTTGATCCAGACCCGGTCGGAACTTGAGTTCTTGCAGCGGATTCTTGAAGCCATCGTCATCGACAGCGGGTTTTTCGCTATCAGGCTGTGCATGGGCCAGGCTGGTGGCGAGTAACAAGGACGGCAGGAGAAGATTCTTAACCACGGAAGAACTCCAGCATGGCGTCGCTGTTGACGCGGTAATTAAGGTTGCCGCAATGGCCCCCGAGCGGATAAACAGTCAGACGATCACCAAAGGTGCTGCGCAAAAAGCCCAGATCGCCACGGCTGAGGATGATGTCGTCGGCGTTGTGCATGACCGCAATTTTCGGGCTGTTGTGCAGGTAGTCCTTGAGGCTGTAGAGACTGACGTCCTGAATCAATTGATTGAGGCTGCCGCCGTCATAGCGCGCTCGCCACATGGGGATCAGCTGTTCGGTCATGTAGCAGTCAAAGTCGCACGTCAGCGCACGGCGGAAATACGGCGTCATGTCGGTGCTTTTCTTGATCTTGACGTCTGGCGGGGTGATCAGCCCGCGATGGTTGAGCAGGTCTGAGGTGAAGGCGATATCGGCGGATGAGAAGCGAAATGCCGTGCCGATCAGCATCGCCATCTGCTCATCGTTCAAGGCTTCCTTGGAGCTTTGGAAGTCGGCCAGCATCGCTTCATTGATGTCGATGTAGCCCTTTTGCTTGAAGTAGCGGGTGAGCTTCTTGAAGATCAAGTCATAGAAGTTGGTGTTGTTGCTGACCCCCTTGACCTCGGTTTGCACCAGCTTGTTGAGGTTGCTGATCGAGGCGTACAAGTTCACTGGCGGGTTGAGCAGGAGTACGCGTTTGAAGTTGAAGCTGCGGCGCGTTTCATCCAGCTTGCTGACGAACGCGGCGTGCAGGCCGCCCAGGCTGTAACCGGTGAGGTAATAGTCGGTGACTTTGAGTTCCGGGTGCTGAGCACGTACCGCCTGCATGGCGCGGTAGAGATCGTCGGCATCTTCGGTAGACACGCCAGGCGTGGCGAAGCGCGAAGCCGATACCATGAAGTCATAGCTTGTAGGCGATGAGAGTTGCACCACATGGTAGCCCGCGCCATAAAACAGTTTTTTCAGGTATTCGGGCGTGCTGCTGGAGTAAGCCGCACCTGTGCCGGCAATGATGAATACCAGCGGCGCAGCGCCTTTTTGCCGGGCCAACCGGTAACCCATCTTGGTGACCGGCCAAAAGTTGTCAGTCAACTCAAAGGCGCGCTCGGGATGCAGCTGGATCTTGTAGTCATCCTGATCAATGTCGCTGTCCTCCGGAAGCTTCGGGCGCAGAGCTTCCGGGGTGGTGGCCAGCGTGGCGGCGAACGGATTGGTGATCGGGTAGCCGTAAGTCTGTGGGTCTACATCCAGTGCTAAAACCGGCGCACTGGAAAACAGACCGCAGAGTACAGCGGCAAAGTAGAAAACACGCAGCATGGCAAAATCCTGTTTAGCAAGCAGGGCAATTTAGTTATGGATGTATGACAATCGATTAAGCGAAATGATCGCTTAGCCTGCTATTTATTGTTATAGGCAGCCAACTCACCCAAGGCCGGGCCGGTTAACCGGTAGACCGTCCATTCATCTTGCGGCACTGCGCCCAGCTTCTTGTAAAAGCCGATCGCGGGTTCATTCCAGTCGAGAACAGACCATTCCAGGCGACCGCAATTACGCTCGACGGCCAGCTTGGCCAGTGCCCCGAGCAATGCTTTGCCGAGACCGACGCCGCGCGCGGACTGCCGCACATAGAGGTCTTCGAGGTAGATGCCGGGCTTGGTCAGAAACGTCGAATAATTGTGGAAGAACAGCGCAAAGCCCATGGGTACGCCGTCGATTTCCCCGATCAGCACTTCAGCATAGGGTTTGGCGCCAAACAGGTGTTCGGACAACTGCGCGGGATCGGCAACCACCTGATCACTGAGTTTCTCGTACTCGGCCAGCTCGCCAATCAACTCGATGATGAATCCGACGTCTTGAGGTTGAGCAGGGCGGGTGTTTATCTGGTGCATGGTCATTCCTTAACGGCTTAGCCTGAAGAGAATGCCGTGCTACCGGCAAATGAGCAACAGCACTTGCATCCTTTGGCCGTCAGATTACTCTAGCGGGCTTGATTGATAGGAATGCATGTTGATGCCTCGTTACCTCGGTTGGCTGGTCTTTGCGGTGAGTGCCTTGCTGGTTCTGGCAGCCAGTTTGTGGCTGCGCTATAGCTTGATGGAAGGCCCGCAGTGGGTCGATATTTGTCTGCAACCCGAGGTGAGCTGGCAGTGCCAGTTGCGAGCCTATCTGGGACTTTGGATACATTTCGGGGTCTTGTCGGCTGCCGCGTTGATCAGCGCCGTAGTGGCTTTTTTCTGGCCGGGCAAATCAGGGCGTGTTATCGCAGGGCTGAGTTTTTTGCTGGCGATACCGGCGCTCATTTTGTACAGCGCCAGCCTCGGTGTGCTGGCTACGGTGTTGGCGCTGTTGCGTTTGGTGCGTGACAACAAGCGGCCTTTCGCTGCCGCTTGATGTGCCGACTCATGGCTATGTGCACAAAACCATTGCGGGGTTTGCGAGTCCTTAACCGGGCAACGGCCGCGAGCTGCGCCAGAGTGCGCAGGCGAGCAGTGCACTGACCAGCGCCCAGCCAATGGCCTGCTGATTGCCCAGAGTTTCGATATACAGCTGCGGTGCAATGCCCAGCGTAATGATCAGCGCCAGCAGCCTGCACTCACGAACCGGCATGCGCACTGGGCGCAATGCATAAAACAACGCCGGCAGCAGCAAAGCACTGCTCGGGAAGCTGCGATAACGCGCATCGACCACCAACGCGAGCATCATTACTGCCCCCGCAAAACCTGCGCCCAGCAGCCAGTAATGGGCGCGACGCTGCAACCACTGAAACCAACGCTGACGCCAGCCGTGTTGATTTGAAAGGGCGAGAGCGGCGTGCGCCATAACCATCAAATTGAGCAGCAGCAAGGCAAATGCCCACAACCATTCGCCCCAATAGCGGCTGGTAAGCCAGCTCAACTGGACCCATAGCGCGATAGAACCCCCGGCAATACTGGCCAGTGCAGGCAGCAGCAAGGCATTGCGTCGCGAAGTGACTGTACCGCCCAGCCATAAGGCGATCAGCACCAAAGCGCCACTGACCGCCAGCCAGACGGGCCAGTCAGGCACATTGGAGACATCGCCCTGCAGAATTGCCTTGTCGTTGCGGTCGGCATCATAAAGCCCCCAGTAACCGCCCACTGCGCCTTCGCTGGCGCGCTTCCAGGGCTGATCGAACGCTTCGATCAAGTTGTAATCCCAGCCATTTTCCTCAGCCATCGCCACGAAGCCGCGCATGAAGAGCGCCTGATTGACCCGGCTGGGCGCTGCGGTTTCACGCTGGCGGCCTTCGCTTGGCCAGCCGGTTTCACCGATGAAAATCTCTTTCGGGGCGAATTGCTTGGCAAAGCGATCATGCACCTTGGCGACTTTGCTCAGCGCAGTGTCGATGCCCGCCGGATTATCTTCCCAATAGGGCAGCAGGTGGATGGTGATGAAGTCTACCGCCGGTGCTACTTCCGGATGCTTGAGCCAGAACTCCCAGACATCGGCGTAAGTGACAGGCTGCTTGACCTTGGCTTTGACCTGCTCGATCAGCTTGACCAATTGGCGCGGCGTCACCTCTTTGCGCAGCAGCGCCTCGTTGCCGACGATGACCGCTTTGACAACATCCGGATTGGCGTTGGCCATGCGTATCGCGTTGTTGATTTCGACTTGGGTGTCGTCATGGCTGCGGCTGACCCAGGCGCCGATCATCAATGTGAGGCCATGTTCGCGGGCAATTTCTGGCAACGCCTCAAGGCCTGTGACCGAATAGCTGCGCACGCAGGTGAATTGCTTGGCCAGCAGCGCCAGATCGGTCTCCATTTGCTCGCGGTGTATTTGCAGCGGCTGCTGGAATGGCGATTGGTCCTTGCCGAACGGGCTGTATGAGGCGCACTGCATTTTGTGGCTGGCGCTGGCAACATCGGGCAGGTTCACCGCGCGGCCAAGTCCGTACCAAAGGTAGGTCAGGAGAGCGAGGCTGACTGCGCAAGCAACAAGGTAGACGAGGCGAACAGAGGGTTTTTTGGCTGGCATAGTTGCGGTAGTCAAGGGACAAGCGGCGCATATTAGCCCAAGCGCAGCGGCGCGGATATGGACGGATTAACCGACCGTGAACGCTCTACTTAAACGATATGAGCGCGCAAACACAAGCCCCGGATTGACAGCCGCTTGCTGCCAGCTAGGTTTGCCCTTGCAGTTCGCCAACGCAACTGTGGCCAGGCCGGCCAATATTAACCGAGATGGAGTTCGACCATGCGCAGTCATTTTTTGCAGCTCATTTTTGCAACCCTCCTGTTAGCAGGCCCTTGTCATGTAATGGCCGAGCCGGAGCAGGCAGTGGCCGGTACTGAACCGGCCGTTCAGGAGCAAAACAACAGTGCGATAAACCTCAATACCGCCGATGCACAAACCTTGCAGCAGTCTTTGGCTGGTGTAGGCGAGGTAAAAGCCTCGGAGATAGTCAATCATCGCGACGCGCATGGCGATTTTGTCAGCGTCGATGAATTGCTGGAGGTGAAAGGAATTGGCACCTCGATCATCGATAAAAATCGCGACAAACTGATCGTTGACTGAGGTGTATACCAGCCGCCGGCGCAATGCCGGTTGCTGGAGATAGGCGGCAGGAATGTGAATAGCTGCGCAATGCCTCAGCGAGTTTAGGCGGTGGCGCGGCACGCAAAACGTTTGTGGCATCTGTGCCGGGGCGGGTGGGGTTGAACACGCCACCCGCCGCTGTATTGCGCTGTAAAAGGGCTCAGGCAGGAGAGGTGCCGAGCATGTCATGGATTACCGCTTCAGCAACCCGAATGCCGTCGACGCCCGCCGAGAGAATCCCGCCGGCGTAACCTGCACCTTCACCTGCCGGGAACAAACCTTTGACGTTAAGGCTTTGCAGTTCTGCGTTGCGGGTGATACGCAGGGGCGATGACGTGCGGGTTTCGATTCCGGTGAGCACTGCATCGTGCATCGAGAAGCCGCGAATCTGCTTTTCGAACGCCGGCAGCGCCTCGCGAATGGCTTCAATGGCAAAATCCGGCAAAGATGGCGCCAGATCGCCCAGTTTCACGCCTGGCTTGTAGGACGGCTCGACGCTGCCCAGTCCCGTGGATGGCTTGCCAGCAATGAAATCACCGACCAATTGGCCTGGCGCTTCATAGGTGCTGCCGCCGAGAATGTAGGCGTGAGATTCAAGCTGCTCTTGCAGTTCGACACCCGCCAACGGACCGCCCGGATAATCCTGTTCCGGAGTGATGCCCACGACAATACCGGCATTGGCGTTGCGCTCATTACGCGAGTACTGGCTCATGCCGTTGGTGACCACGCGATTGGGCTCGGATGTTGCCGCCACCACAGTGCCGCCCGGACACATACAGAAGCTGTAAACCGAACGGCCATTTTTTGCGTGATGCACCAGTTTGTAGTCGGCCGCGCCCAGTTTCGGGTGGCCGGCATATTTGCCCAGACGGGCGCGGTCGATGATCGATTGCGGGTGTTCAATGCGGAACCCCACCGAGAACGGTTTGGCTTCCATGAACACGTCGCGGCTGTGGAGCATGCGGAAGGTGTCTCGCGAGCTGTGACCGAGCGCCAGAATCACGTGACGGCTGAGCAATTGTTCGCCGTTTTCGAGCACTACGCCTTGCAGTTGACCGTCTTCTATCAAGACATCGCTGACGCGCTGCTCAAAACGGACTTCGCCGCCCAGCGCCTTGATTTCTTCGCGCATGGTGGCCACCACGCCGGTGAGGCGGAAGGTGCCGATATGCGGCTTGCTGACGTACATGATCTCTTCCGGCGCGCCGGCTTTGACGAACTCGGTGAGCACTTTGCGGCCGAGAAATTTCGGGTCCTTGATCTGGCTGTAGAGTTTGCCGTCCGAGAATGTCCCGGCGCCGCCCTCACCAAATTGCACGTTGGATTCCGGGTTAAGCACATTCTTGCGCCACAAACCCCAGGTGTCTTTGGTGCGTTGGCGGACTTCCTTGCCGCGTTCCAGCACGATTGGTTTAAGACCGGCCTGCGCCAGAATCAAGGCCGCAAAAATTCCGCAGGGGCCAAAACCGACAACGATTGGGCGTTGTTCAGGCGCGGTCTTGGCTACGCCCGCAGGCTTGTAGCTGATGTCGGGGCTGACGCTGATGTGGCGGTCTTCAGCGAATTTTTCGAGCAGTGCGGCTTCATCACGCACGGCGCAGTCGATGGTGTAGATGAACTGCAATTCGCTGGATTTCTTGCGCGCATCGTAGCTGCGTTTGAACAGCGTGAAGTCGAGCAGGGCGTCATCGTTGATGCCAAGACGCTGCGCAATAGCAGGGCGCAGGGCTTCTTCCGGATGATCGAGGGGTAATTTGAGTTCGGTAATGCGCAGCATGAGGGCGTCCACATTCAGGGCCGGAGGCAACCCGGCAACTTGAGAAGGCGCTGATTATACGCGGATTTGCGCGCCGCGAGACTGCCCGGCGCTGAGCCCGGTCAGCCGTTTGGCTGAAAGTGTTGCGAAGCAGCGGCTGCCAGCATCGGGGGTCGCCAGCAGCCACTTGCGATTCAGCGGTCGTATGCGCCGCCGTAGTAGGCACAACCGCGCATAACCGTGCCATTGAGGCGCAGTTCTGCGCTCAGGTGCTGAACGCCGCCGCTCATGCTGTTAATGCAGCGCTGCGGAGTGACCCACAACTCAACGCGCTCACCATTGGCTTCGCTGGCGATGCTGGTGCGGCCTTCCGGCAACTGCTCGACCACATAAGGCAGAACCAGCGGGTCTTTACCCAGACGCTTGAGGAGCATGCCCTTATTGCTGACCAACACATTCCAGTCTGGCTCAGTGCCACTGGCGTTGATCACGGTTGGCAAGAAGTTCAGGTCGCGGCAGGTTTGGCCTTCGGCCTGCAGGCGATAAACCGTGTCGAGCACAAATCGGCCATCGGCTTCGTTGTTGCCACCGGCGGTCAACTGGCCGCCAAAGTCGGCGTGAAGCGAGGAAGCGCCGTCGGCCATCAGGCGGCGGGCGTCCTGAGCAACACCGGTTGGGTCATCGTCGCTGATGACAAACTGACGCTTCTCATCGCACGGCTGGAACAGCAGTTTGCCGGCACTCATTTTCACTTCGCCTTGCATGCGACTGGAAGGAATCGGCGCATCCGGCTTGCCGGTGTACACGCAACCGGCAAAAATGGGTAACAGGGCAAATACAAAGGCGCGGCTGAGTTGCATCACAAGGTCTCCTGACAAGTGCGGCCACGTTACCGAGCCCGCCCGGTGTTCACAAGAGGCAGCATGGCGATGATTCAATCTAAGCGAGTCTATGAAGCCGTAACCGATAACGACGGACAGCGGGTGCTGGTGGATAGGCTGTGGCCGCGCGGCATCAGCAAGGCTGATTTGTCTGACGTTAACTGGTGCAAAGAGGTGGCGCCGAGTGATGCGTTGCGCAAACAGTTTCACCAACACCCCGACACCTTCACTGAGTTCCGTAAGGGTTATCGTCAGGAACTGGCGGCGCATCCGCAATACTGGCAGCAACTGCTGGTGATCGCCGCACGTGAAACCCTGACGCTGCTGTATGCGGCCAAGGACACGGAGCAGAATAACGCCGTGGTCTTGGCCGAATTCCTTGAGGATGAGCTGGATAGGCGCGGCGATTCAAGCTCGCCAGTGTGTTACGCCGACGAACGCTAAGGCTATTCTGCTGCGATGTCGGTTGGCTTGAACCAGAACTCGATTTCGTCGGTGTCCTGCTCGAAAGAGGCGGCATGTTCAACATGCGCCGGTACGTGATACCAGTCGCCGATGCCGAAGCGCTGAACAGCGCCGTGCATATGCAAGATTAATTCGCCGCGAATAATCACCCCATAGTTATCGGTGTCGTGGCTGTGGGGTTCGATATGGTCGCCGCTGGCGTAGGAGGCCAGCAGGACATCGGCGCCGTCTGCCGCCAGCTTGTAGGCATCAAATCGCCCGCTGTAGAGGGGTAGGGTGCGAAATTTGTCGGGATAAAGACCGCTCATGAAACCTCCGTATCGGGATAGCTAGAACATTCCGTGTTGATTAGGTGACTGGGCAGGCACCGCCTGAGCAATATCCCACAGTTCGACGATAAGGCCATCGACAAATCTAAACAGGTGCACCACCGCAATGCCGGGATCACCCGGTTTGTGAATCACCCGCGAGTGAACAGCCACGCGGTCACCGTCCTGCAAGCAGGTCTGCACCTCGAGTGCGGCGCAAGGATTGTTCTCGGCATTTTCCTGCATGGCCTGCATCAGCGACTGGGCATCGCCCTTGAAGTGCGGGTTATGGTGGATGAAGTCGTGGCGCACGCAGGCGCTGTAGGCTTTGGCGCTATGCCCCGAGATAGCCAGCTGGAGAAAGGCGACTGCGGTTTCTTTGTTTGACTGGGCTGTGCTCATCTTCGGCTCCTGTCAGGTGGCGCGTGATGCTGGTCCGCGAGGCCAGTGGGTTAGCGCATGAGTAAAGCGCATCACCCGAAAAGCCACAATTTTCAGCTTTTGCCAGCCGGATCAGCCGAGCTTGCTTCTAAACATAAAGTAAACCGCGCCCACCAGGCAAAGGCCTGCCCACAAGTAATCCAGCTTCAGTGGTTCTTTGAGGTACATCACCGAGAACGGCACGAAAACACTCAGGGTGATGACTTCCTGAATGATTTTCAGTTGGCCGACACTCAACACAGTAAAGCCAATGCGGTTGGCCGGAACCTGCAGCAAGTATTCGAACAGCGCGATGCCCCAACTGATGAACGCGGCGATTATCCAGGGTTTGTTATTCAATTCCTTGAGGTGGGCATACCAGGCGAAGGTCATGAACACATTGCTGCAGGCGAGAAGCCCGATTGAGACGAGGATTGGATTCATTGCTGTGGTTTCTGCGAGGTCAGGCCAGATTCAGGCCGCGAGCGCCAATGATAGGGTCGAATTCAACGCGCGTGAAGCAGCTGGTAGGCGCGAAACAACTCGCTGACGGCAATGCCATCAATGGTCATTTCGCTGAGGTCGGCATCTTCGATACGAACCCCGCTCAGGCAGACGTTGCGCAGGGTAGCGTTACGCAACGAGACGTTGTTGAACTGCGCCAGATCTATGCGAACGTCATTGAAGCAGGCGTGGCTCAAATTGACGTCGTCAAAAGTCGAGCCTGTAAGGTCGGTGTTCTCGTGGTGTACGGCGTTGGTGTTCGGCATCGCTGTGCTCCTTGGCAGTGGTTGCAGCATCCATTTATCGCGGTGAACACGCGTTTGGTGAGCCTAGCGCCTGAAAAAGTAAGGCAATGCCGCCACCACGGCGCACACCGCGACCATCAGCACAACAGATTCGATGAAGTAGGGCAGGCCCATCAGCAGAAGGCCGCAGACAAAGGGCACGGCCGAGCGCTGTTTCTTGCCGTAAATGGCGTAGCCAAGGCCAATAGAGCCGAACAGCAAACCCCACAACAGTGATGCCGTGTCTAAGCTCAACCTGAGTTACCCATCAGCGTTTCAGGCTCCAGGTGTCTGGCGCGCCCTGAACGGCGATAATTTCCGGGCTGCGCGTGCAAACTGCGCGAACCCGGTCGGGGGGCAGGAGTAACGCTTCGGCCATGTCTTGCGCGGTGTGGAGGGTTTCAGGGTTTGTGCCGGCAGCGTCTCGCAGAAACTTCAGCACCACGCCTTCATCGATTTTGAACTTGATCCATTTATAGAGCCAGTAATGGCCGATAAGCGCCACGATCACCACGATGGCAATTATCACTTTCGCTTCCATGTCCGGCTCCTGTTTCTGCGCTCAGGCTTAAAGCGCCAAGCATACGGGTTTCAGCGCCCCGGCTGCCACTGATCATAGGCCGGCAGGCCGTTGTATTCGAGCCACGGCACGTCGTATTCAGTCCAGATATGGTGCTGAGGTTGCACGCCAGGGTCTTCATCGAGTGTGGCAACGCGCACAATCACATGAGGCTGCTGGTCGCGCTCGGCAACCAAGTGCGAGCCGCAGACTGAGCAGAAGCGCCGCAGTTTGCCGGGTGATGACTCGAAAGCTGCTAGTTTGTCTTCACCTTTGAGCCAGCGAAAATGCTCGCGCAGTACCCCGGCCGTGGTGGCAAAGGCCGCTGAGTGCGCCTTGCGGCAGGTGCGGCAATGACAATGCCCGATTGGCTTGTCGAGGCTGTCTATCTGGTATTCGATTGAGCCACACAAACAACTGCCTTTCATGTTGCCTCCAGAGACGCTGGTTAGTGATTGGTTGTTGCTTTCAGAGGGTTCGTACCGCGCCTGAAACACGGATGGAGGCGCCTGGTGTTGGGGGAATCTGCGCGGTGATTCGCGAGCGCATCCCCATGTCTTCACCCTGAATGATCTCTATTTGGCCGTTATGTGGCCAGCTGATGTCACGCAGGTAGCCCGCCAGTGCTGCGGTTGCTGCGCCGGTTGCCGGGTCTTCGTAAACGCCGCCCGAGGCAAACGGATTCCGGCTATGGATCAACTGCGGTGTTTGCGCATAGCCGAGCAGAATGGTCACCAGCCCGGCATCGTTCATCAGCTTGCGTCCAGCCTCCTGGTCGTAGTGCATGGCAGCGAGTTGTTCGCGGCTGTTGAGCATGATCAGCAAATGATCGGCGCCGCCGTTTGCCAGCGCGGGTGCAATGCGCGTGTCCAGTGCTGCACGGTTATAGCCGAATAACGCCAGTGCTTGATCCAGCAGGTCATCGGGCGCTGGCGCGCTGCGTGTGGGAGGGGATTGCAGCGCCGCTGAGAGTTGCCCATCGGTTTGTTGGCCTTCGACGCTGATCGATGCCAGATTCAGTTCCAGCGGATAGACGCCATTGCCGTGACGCATGGCCAGCGCCGCGCCCAGTGCAATGGTTGCATGGCCACAGAAAGGCACTTCCGATTCTGGCGAGAAATAGCGCACGAGCCATGCCGAGCCTTGAGGCGCGGCGAAGGCTGTTTCGGAGTAACCGACTTCATGGGCGATACGCTGCATGTCCTCGGCGGCAGGCAGTTCGTTACAGATAACTATGCCAGCAGGATTGCCGCCCGTTTCTCCATCAGCAAATGCCGCCAATCGTTGGATGTCCATGATCTCTCCGGGGTTAGTCGCGTGTTATCAATTTTACTGTGAAGTCTTGCGTTGCGCCTGGTGCTGCAAACAACTGTCCGAGTGTTGGAAAGTCTTCTTCGCTATCAAAAGCGCCGCGCTGCGGTTGTTGGCGTCTGCGTTCCGCCAGTTGCGCCAGGCATAGCGCATCGCTCGTTTGCAGTCCGTATTGGCGACGTCTGACGGCCTGATTTCTCAGGTGTCGGTGGCCATGGTGAAGGTCAGGCGGTTGCCGAACGGGTCCATCACCGACATATCGCGGCTGCCCCACGGCATGTCTGCAATGTGCGGGCGACTGTAGCCGTAGGCTTTGGCGAGTAATTGTTGCTGCAGTGCATCGATGTCTGCGCTCTCGATACGCAGTGCCGCACCGGGGCAGCAATCGCCGTGATGCTCGGACAGGTGAATGATGCAGGCATCGCGCGAGACCTGCATATATAGCGGTAAGTCTGCGGCAAAGCGATGTTGCCAGTCGAGCGTGAAACCGAGGAAGTCGACATAAAATTCGAGAGCCTTGGCACTGTCGAAAATCCGCAGAATCGGGGTGGTTTGCAGCAGCTTCATGGTCACGCGTTCCCTGTGCGAGTTGTTGTGTAAGCTTTGTATAGTTCAGCCTGGCGCTTCAAAGCTGGCGCGGGGCAAACATGATGATTGCCATGCCCAGCAGCGCCACGCCGCCGCCAATCAGGTCCCAGTGGCTGGGCTTGATCCCGTCCACCAGCCACAGCCAAATCAGCGCGGTCGCTATATAAACGCCGCCATAGGCTGCATACACGCGACCTGCGGCCGTTGGGTGCAGGGTCAGGAGCCAGGCAAACAGGCTCATGCTGAGCAATGCCGGGAGCAGCAGCCAAATGCTCTTGCCTTGCTTCAACCACAGATAGGGTAAATAGCAGCCGATTATTTCGGCCAGCGCGGTCAGTACAAACAGGCCGATGGTTTTAAGCTCAGGCATGGGCGATTACCTGCAACAGCCGCTGGTGCGGGGAGTCAAAATACATCTTCGACTACGTCCAGAATGAAGTCGGCGCGCTCTTCAATACTCACCTTGGGCACCTCGACAGGCGTGTATCCCCAGAGCGTGTACCACTGTTTCAATCCTTCGAAAACCTGCACCGATTCCTCGAAGGTCTGGTCGCGCTCGGCGTCGGTCGTGTAGATTTCCGGCCACGGCTCGAATAAAAACACCACCTCGTTGTACGGATGGGCAACCACTTTGCGGGCCTTGTCGAGGTGTGAAAGGGCGCCGATGACATTGAGCATGTTCAACGCATCGAGAACGCCACGGTCGTAAAACGTGGGCTCGTCCTCGATCCAGAGTTTGTGATATTGCTCGATGTCTGCGCGCAGAACGTCCTGGGCAAAGGTTTTTGGGTCTGGGCGCGGCGGCAGGTTCTGACTCAGACGGGCTTGGATGATTTGCCTGGCAGACTCCGGTGCAACCGCCAGTTCACGTTGCTGCAAGGCATGCAGTACGCTGGTTTTGCCCGCACCCGGGCCGCCCGTGAGTACAAATCTGCTATTCATTTACACCGCCAATGTGTGCTGGGAGTCATCTGCTGCTACCGAGTGTTTGCGTGGCCGTGGCACAAGGTCTGAGCACTTTACCCGAGCACAGGTTCAAGTTTGTTGAAAAGTTACAGATTGAGCTTGGCACGTGCTTAGGCCTCGGGTGTGCCCGTGTCCTGGTCGCCTGAAGACAGGCCAGCCCGTGCGGCTGCGGCCAGGGCCTGATATTTGAGCTTGAAGGCATCCAGCGCGTCTTCCTCCAACTCCTCAAGGTCCAGCAGCGCGTTGTGCGCACCTTGGGTGGCACGAATCAATTCATCCAGCTTGACCTGAATCGCCTCAGTGTCGCGGTTCTGAGTGTTTTGGATGAGGAACACCATCAGGAAGGTGATGATGGTCGTGCCGGTATTTATCACCAACTGCCAGGTGTCGCTGAAGCCAAACAGCGGGCCGCTGATCAGCCATACGACGATTAACCCGGCAGCGAAGGTGAATACGCGTGGGCGGCCGCAAAAGTGTGCCGCCGATTTGGCGAAGCGCGAATACCAGGCGTTGCGTTGCATCAGGCGGCTCCCGTTACGGTTGGGGACTTACTTTTTGTCGAGGATCAGGTCGTTTAGTAGCAATCAGTCTTGGATGAGGGTGGCTGCACAAAAAAGGGATCAGCCGACTATTTGCATCGGGCTGATCCCTTAATTAACGGTTGAGCTATGGGCCTGAGGCGTTAGCCATTAACCAGTTGTTTCTTGAACTTCTTGGCCTTGAACGCCAGCACCACCATGATCACGCCAAAAACAACCGCATATGTGGCGATGAGCCAGAGCAGGGTCAGCGCGCCGGCAAGCGGTTGCGCCACCATGATCACGCCAAACAGAATCGAGGCGGCACCTGCCAGAATCAACAACCACTCACCCTTGATCTCACGGCGCAGACGAATAGCCGTAACCACCTGCATAACCCCCGATGCAATCGCCCAGATCGCAATGTAGAACATCAGCGCCACGGTCGTAATGCCCGGGGCAGTGAGCGTCAGTACACCAATGCCCACGCCGACCAGCCCCCAGAGAAGAAAGGCCCACCAGTGATCGTCTTCTTTACGCCCGGATATTGCAGTCCAAATCCCCAGTACCCCATCCGTCAGGCTATAGATACCGAACAGAATGACTAATGCCGCCAGAGAAATGCCCGGTTGGATCCACGTCAGTACGCCAAACAAAATTGCTATCACGCCGCGCACCAGCAGCATCCACCATGTATCGGAAAGAATGCCGGACAATTGGTTTTTATCCATCTGAATATCCATATGCGATTTACTCCGTCAATTAAGAACCTGCCACTTCAGTCTATGCCAATCTGCAATTTTTGCTTGAGTCATACGCCGTCCATAAATGTGCGCACGGGGTGTCTAACAGGCATGGATCGGGGCATTAGCGATACGGGGCTGGGGGAAAGGACAACGTGGTATGGCGTCGACGCCTTTGGAGACCGAAGCTGCCCGGCAAAATAGTAGAGCTAGCCCACCGAAAGATGGATAACCGCAGGTTAGGTGACCGTTGAGCAAAGGTGCGGCATTGCCGCGGGCCCGAGATTGGGCGATTGCCATCGCCATGACGGATTACCCGGCGCCGCCGTGTTATCCATCCTCCGGTTTGGCCATCAAGACCGAGGCGAGTCTCGGAGGATGGATGAACCGAAGGTTGATCCGTCATTGAGGGATCGGCGTGAAATGGATGCGACCGGTTTAGGCGATTGTCATCGCCATGACGGATTACCCGGCGTGGCCGTGTTATCCATCCCCCGGTGTTTGGCCATCAAGACCAAGGCGAGTGGCGGAGGATGGATGAACCGCAGGTTGATCCGTCATTGGGGGATTGGCGTGAAATGGCTGCGACCGCATTGGGCGATTGTCATCGCCATGACGGATTACCCGGCGCCGCCGTGTTATCCATCCTCCGGTTTGGCCATCAAGACCGAGGCGAGTGGCGGAGGATGGATGAACCGCAGGTTGATCCGTCATTGAGGGATCGGCATGAAATGGGGGCGCACGCATTGGGCGATTGCCATCGCCATGACGGATTACCCGGCGCCGCCGTGTTATCCATCCTCCGGTTTGGCCATCAGGACCGAGGCGAGCGGCGGAGGATGGATGAACCGTAGGTTGATCCGTCATTGAGGGATTGGCGTGAAATGGATGCGGCCGGTTTAGGCGATTGTCATCACCATGACGGATTACCCGGCGTGGCCGTGTTATCCATCCCCCGGTTTGGCCATCAGGACCGAGGCGAGTATCGGAGGATGGATGAACCGAAGGTTGATCCGTCATTGAGGGATTGGCGTGTAATGGGGGCGCACGCATTGGGCGATTTCATCGCCATGACGGATTACCCGGCGTAGCCGTGTTATCCATCCTCCGGTTTTGCCATCAGGACCGAGGCGAGTGACGGAGGATGGATGAACCGCAGGTTGATCCGTCGTTGGGGGAATGGTTTTGTAACACGCATTAAAAAGCCCCGGTTATTAAACCGAGGCTTTGAATTTGGCTCCACGACCTGGACTCGAACCAGGGACCCAATGATTAACAGTCATTTGCTCTACCAACTGAGCTATCGCGGAACAACGGTGCGTATCCTACTGATTCAGAACGGAAAGTCAACACTCTGCCGATCATTGAAATGCAATTTTTTTCGCTCTTTTATAATTTTAGCTGGCGCTGCAGAATTTTGGCCGGTGAGGCGCTGCTGAAAAGAAAAAAACGGCATAAAAACCCAGATTATTTAGAATCAATCTGAGCCTTTAGCCGTTTTCAGGGTGTCGATTGTCTCGACACCCATTCTGCTGGAGGCGCATTTTGGTTGCGCCTCTTAATCGCTTACAGGACGTTGGCGATTGCTTCGGTCACTGCTGGCAGGTTGCGCTGGTTCAGCGCCGCTACGCAGATGCGGCCTGTGCCGACGGCGTAGATGCCGAACTCGTTGCGCAGGCGTTCTACTTGCTCGGTGGTGAGGCCGGAGTAGGAGAACATGCCGCGCTGTTGGGCAACGAAGCTGAAATCGCGCTTGGCGCCAAGGGCGGCCAGTTGTTCAACCATGGCCATGCGCATGTTGCGGATGCGGTCGCGCATTTCGCCCAGCTCGGCTTCCCACATCGCCCGCAGCTCTGGCGTGTTGAGCACGGTGGCGACAACGCTGGCGCCATGCGTTGGCGGGTTGGAGTAGTTGGTGCGGATGACACGCTTGACCTGCGACAGAACGCGGCCGGTTTCGTCGTTGGAGCCGGTCACGATCGACAGTGCGCCGACGCGCTCGCCATACAGCGAGAACGACTTGGAGAACGAGCTGGACACGAAGAAGGTCAGGCCCGACTGAGCAAACAGGCGCACAGCCACGGCATCTTCTTCAATGCCGTCGCCAAAGCCCTGATAAGCGATGTCGAGGAATGGCACGTGCTCGCGCTCACGGAGGATTTCCAGGATCGCTTGCCAGTCTTCGAGGTTCAGATCTACGCCGGTCGGGTTGTGGCAGCACGCGTGCAGCACAACGATTGAGCGGGTTGGCAGGTTCTTCAGGTCTTCGAGCAGGCCGCCGCGGTTTACACCGTTGCTGAATGCATCGTAGTAGCGATAATTACGCACAGGGAAGCCGGCCGACTCGAACAGGGCGCGGTGGTTTTCCCAGCTTGGGTCGCTGATGGCGACAGTTGCATCCGGCAGCAGGCGCTTGAGAAAATCTGCACCGATCTTCAGTGCGCCGGTACCGCCGAGCGCCTGAGTGGTGACTACCCGGCCTTCGCTGATCAGTCGCGAGTTGGCGCCGAACAACAGGGTTTGTACCGCTTGGTCGTAAGCCGCGATGCCTTCAATTGGCAGATAGCCGCGCGGGGCATGCGCTTCAATGCGCGCCTTTTCCGCCTCGGCCACTGCGCGAAGCAGCGGAATACGGCCTTCTTCGTTGGTGTACACACCAACTCCGAGGTTGACCTTGGTGGCGCGGGTATCCGCGTTGAATGCTTCGTTAAGACCCAGGATAGGATCGCGCGGAGCCATTTCGACGGCAGAGAACAGACTCATGGATGCGGCAACTCTGTGGCAAAGAGTGGAGGGCAGCAACCCGCAGTCGGCAAGGGCTGTGGGTTACGTAGTTGGCCCGGTAGTATAACGGGCCTGTGCACGTGCTGCGACTGCGCAAGCACGCTTTTCGTTAGGCTCTTTTGCCGCGTTAACGCCAGTTGACGCAGAAACGGCAATAGACCCTCGTTATGACGTACTCTATTGGGTCGCGTCACAACCGTTTGTCGAGGTTTGCTATGTCTGAGTTTGAATTAGTCACCCGTTTTCAGCCTGCAGGTGATCAACCGGAAGCAATCCGGCAGATGGTCGAGGGCCTCCAGGCTGGGCTTTCTCACCAGACCCTGCTCGGCGTGACCGGCTCGGGCAAGACCTTCAGCATTGCCAACGTAATTGCTCAGGTAAAGCGCCCGACGCTGGTGCTGGCGCCGAATAAAACCCTGGCCGCGCAGTTGTACGGGGAGTTCAAGAGTTTCTTCCCGCACAACGCAGTCGAATATTTCGTTTCCTACTACGACTATTACCAGCCCGAGGCGTATGTTCCGGCGTCCGACACGTTCATCGAGAAAGATGCCTCGATCAACGACCATATCGAGCAGATGCGGTTGTCGGCGACCAAGGCGCTGTTGGAGCGCAAAGACGCGATCATCGTCACCACCGTGTCGTGCATTTACGGTCTGGGCAGCCCCGAGTCGTACTTGAAGATGGTCCTGCACGTTGACCGTGGCGATCGCATGGATCAGCGCGAACTGCTGCGCCGTCTGGCCGACTTGCAATACACCCGCAACGACATGGACTTTGCCCGTGCGACGTTCCGGGTGCGCGGCGATGTAATCGACATCTTTCCGGCGGAATCGGACCTCGAAGCGGTGCGCATTGAGCTGTTCGATGATGAGGTGGAGAGCATTTCGGCATTTGATCCGCTGACCGGCGAAGTGATTCGCAAAATGCCGCGCTTCACCTTTTACCCCAAGAGCCACTACGTAACGCCTCGCGAAACGTTGATGGAGGCGATCGACAAGATCAAGGTCGAGTTGGCAGAGCGCCTCGAGTACCTGCGCGGCGCCGACAAGCTGGTCGAAGCGCAGCGCCTTGAGCAACGCACACGGTTTGATCTGGAGATGATTCTCGAACTCGGCTACTGCAACGGCATCGAGAACTACTCACGCTATCTGTCCGGTCGCGGGCCGGGCATGCCGCCGCCAACTCTTTACGATTACCTGCCGGACGAAGCCCTGCTGGTGATCGATGAGTCGCACGTGAGCGTGCCGCAAGTAGGCGCCATGTACAAAGGCGACCGCTCGCGCAAAGAGAATCTGGTCAACTACGGCTTCCGTTTACCGTCGGCGCTGGATAACCGCCCGATGCGTTTTGAGGAGTGGGAAGCTGCCAGCCCGCAGACCATCTTTGTCTCGGCAACGCCCGGACCGTATGAAGCTGAACATGCCGGACGGGTGATTGAGCAAGTGGTGCGGCCGACCGGTCTGGTCGACCCGGAAATTGAGGTGCGCCCGGCGCTGACGCAGGTTGATGATTTGATGTCAGAAATCCAAAAGCGCGTGGAGATCGGTGAGCGCGTGCTGGTGACCACACTGACCAAGCGCATGGCCGAAGATCTGACCGATTATCTCGGCGATCACGGCATCAAGGTTCGCTACCTGCACTCCGACATCGACACGGTTGAGCGGGTCGAGATTATTCGTGATCTGCGCATCGGTGCGTTTGATGTGCTGGTCGGGATCAACTTGCTGCGTGAAGGCTTGGATATGCCGGAAGTCTCGCTGGTGGCGATTCTCGATGCCGACAAGGAAGGCTTCCTGCGTTCCGAGCGTTCATTGATCCAGACTATCGGTCGTGCCGCGCGGAACCTCAACGGCCGGGCGATTCTGTATGCCGACCGCATGACTGGCTCCATGGAGCGCGCAATCGGCGAAACCGAACGCCGTCGCGACAAACAGATCGCCTTCAACACGGCAAACGGCATCGTGCCCAAGGGCGTGTTCAAGGACGTCAAAGACATCATGGAAGGCGCTGTGGTGCCGGGCTCGCGCAGCAATAAGCGCAAAGGCATGGCCAAAGCGGCAGAGGAGCAGGCGCGCTACGAAAACGAACTGCGCTCGCCGAGCGAGATTTCCAAGCGGATTCGTCAGCAGGAAGAGAAGATGTACCAGTTGGCACGCGATCTGGAGTTTGAGGCTGCGGCGCAAATGCGCGACGAGATACAGAAATTGCGCGACCGCTTATTGCAGGTTTGATCGCTTTTACTGCGCGGGAGGTTTCTCCCGCGCAGTGTTTGCGCTTAGTGGGCCTTCCACTTTTTCGCGGTATCGGCGAGTTGTTCACGCATGCCTTCAAGTGTTGCCGACAACTCATGCGTCAGCAGTATGTAGCCGCCCAGGCTGGAAATGGTGTCGGCCTCAAAGTGCAGCGGCTTTTCCAGCGGATGGCGTTGCTTGCTGATCGCATTCGCCGAGCCGATGCGCAGTGCCCGCGCCATGCCCACCAATAAGCGTCTGATGCTGCGATTCTCTGCGCCCAGCGCGGACTGCAATAACGCCAAACCTTGTTCGTCATTCGGTCGGGTGTGCGCGAGAATTTCCAATGTGCTGATGCACATGCGCAAACTGCGCTGAATCGCGTCCATTCGGGTCATGGATATGTGCATTTCCTTGGCCGCCGATGGCATTAATGAACGCAGTTGCACCATGGTCTTGTTCAGGCGATTGAGAATCGCCTGATGCTCATCGCCCGTTACCGGCTTGCCGGAAATAATCCGGCTATGAATGGCCGCGCAATCACGCAGTGCGCCCGACAGGTTGTAGCGCCAGGAATAAAACGCGTAGAGGGGCAAAGCAAACGAAAACAGCAGCGCCAGGACGATACCAATCAGAATATTCAGGCTGCGCCAAATGCCTATGCTCAGCGGATTATCGCCATGCCCGGCGACGATAAACAGGGTGATGGCCGATAGCAGGGCGATGTAGCCGCCCTTGTCGATGGCGTGATAGGCAAACACGCCGCAGCACAGCGACATCAAGGTGTACGTCAGCACTGGCATTTGCAGGTAGTCGTGCTGGATAGCCAACAGCAAGCCCAAACCGGCGCCGATCAGCGTACCTGCCGCACGTTCTGCGGCCTTGCGGCGAATATTGCCGTGATGCTGCAAGCCGCCAATGACCACCAGCATAGTCACCGAAGCCCATTCACCGTGGGGCACACTGATGCCGGTGGTGAGCAAAATGGATACCAGCAACCCGACCGAAATACGTCCCGCATGAATATAACGCGCATTGCGATAACGCCGGTACGGATCAGTAACCGGGCGAACCAGTTTGTGCAAAAAAGTGCGGATACGAAGAGTGTGCAAATCGCCGCCTGTTCGATGTTCAAGGGTCGGACGTTCAGAGTACTAAAGTCCATCTGCAAACCGTAGCCCAAAGCCGATCAGCCACCAAACGCCGATGCGTTGCGCAGCGACATTTTATCGCCGGCCGATAATATGCCGACCCCGTATAACCGGTGGCGAGCCATGACGGAAGCCGCGTTGCGGATTCCATCCTCCACATTCAACCCAGAACCGAAACCGGTGATCCAAAAACCGAAAAACCGTAAAACCGGAGGATGGATAGCGTGCGCAGCACCGCAATCCGTCATGGCGATGCAATCGCCCAATCAACAGACCAACGCAAAATCCCGCACAGCCAAAACTCAAAGCCAATCCGCGCAACACAGCCCTGCCGCCATGACGCAAATCGCGATGCGGATTCCATCCTCCACATCCAAACCGGAACCCAAATCCGGACAACCGAAAAAACCGAAAACCGGAGGATGGATAGCGTGCGCAGCACCGCAATCCGTCAAGGCGATGCAATCGCCCAATCAACAGACCAACGCAAAATCCCGCACAGCCCAAATGCCCAAATCCAATCTGCGCAACACAGTCCCGCCGTCATGACGGAAGCCGCGACGCGGATTCCATCCACCACATTCAAACCGGAACCCAGACCCGGACAACCGAAAAACCGAAAAACCGGAGGATGGATAGCGTGCGCAGCAAAGCAATCCGTCAAGGCGATGCAATCGCCCAATCAACAGACCACCGTAAAATCCCGCACCGCCAAAAACCCAAAGTCAAACCGCGCAACACAGCCCCGCCGCCATGACGGAAGCCGCGATGCGGATTCCATCCTCCACATTCAAACCGGAACCCAAATCCGGACAACCGAAAAACCGGAGGATGGATAGCGTGCGCAGCATCGCAATCCGTCATGGCGATGCAATCGCCCAATCAACAGACCAACGCTAAACCCCGCACCGCCAAAAATCCAAAGCCCATCCGCGCAATACAGCCCCACCGCCATGACGGAAGCCGCGTTGCGGATTCCATCCTCCATATTCAAACCGGAACCCAAATCCGGAACACCGAAAAATCGAAAAACCGGAGGATGGATAGCGTGCGCAGCACCGCAATCCGTCATGGCGATGCAATCGCCCAATCAGCAGACCAACGCAAAACCCCGCACCGCCAAAACTCAAAGCCAATCCGCGCAACACAGTCCCGCCGCCATGACGCAAATCGCGATGCGGATTCCATCCTCCGACATAAACCTCAAACATCGCTTGGATGACGGCAATCCGCGCGGTGTGTGGCCGTGAATGCAGACCTTAACGTTTGCCCATTGAGCGACGGGTGCCGTTTGGTGCGGGGCCGATCTTCTTTTCGTGGGCGGATTTATGACCTTTGCCGTGCCACGCTTGATTGTCGTTCTTGCCCGGCGCAAATGTGGCGGGTGAGAACGGGAATTTGAAGGCAGGAATAACCGGTTTGCTGTTGGGTTCGCCAATCGCTTCAGGCGTCGACTCGTTGATAGCGACCTCCGGCGAAATCGCTTGGGGCTCGAGTGACTGGGCGGGCGGTTGTTTTGTGGTCATGATGATCCGGCAGGCGCTGGGGGAATAGGGGGCGCGAGTATACGCCTTGCCCGCTAATTAGCTATGCAGGGCGCTGGCCGGTGATCAAATTCCGATGCGCAGCGTCAGCAACGCGCCTGGCACATAACCCGGATGAGGGGCCGGCATGGTTTTAATCGACGTCACATTAAAGCTCACCCGTTCATGGCGCGTCTTGGCTGCGGCAATAAAATGACTGGGTTCGTGGCTATGTCCGGGTTTGGCGATCAAGCGCGTCAGTAACTGAGTATTCCGGCCAACCTGGCTCAACCGGCGCTCAATACTCACCGCCTTGATTTCTGTAAGCCCCATGCTGGCCGAGCCCATTGGCGGTTGGATTAACGATTTGTCTATGCCCGTAGCACCAATTCGTTCAGCCAGGCAGGCGGTGATTATTCCGGTAAAAGTGAGACAGAGCGCGTGGAGGTGGAGCATTGCACAATCCTTGTGGAGTAAATCCATGCTGAAAATCAGCGCGATAGTCGTTGACTCGATGCGCCAATTCTAGAGATTGCAGCGCTGGCGAGGGCTAACTGCAATCACACAATTGCCTACACAAGGCGTGCCACTGCCAGAGGCTTGCAAAACTGTGATCTGCGCCAGCAACAGCAACTCGCTGTTAGGCCAATAGCATTGAGTCACCCCGAGAAATGGCTGATTTTCTACCGTTGATCGCTTTTGCATAATCTTCAATAAAGCAAATCAAGGCGCAGGCCGATATGCCCGACGAGGCCTCTATTGCACAGTTTTCGGCGTTAAAAAAACACTGTAAATTTTGTGGGATTGGCAATGGTGTTGCGTATATAGTGGCTATTTGATGTCAATGGTGCCGTTTCGTCGTCTGCACCCAATAGGTGTTTCATGCTTGCCAGCAGTTACAACAGTGTTTTTGTCATCTTTTCTCTGATTGTTGCCATTCTCGCGTCTTACACTGCCCTGAACATGGCTGGGCGTGTTTCCAGTTCCAGAGGGGCGTCCCACACGGGCACGTCCTCTACTGGCATGTCCCGAACGGGCACGTCCTCTACAGGCACGTCCCGCACGGGCAAGTCCCACACGGGCACGTCCCAATACAGCAAATCATCTGCGCTCTGGTTGGCGGGCGGCTCGTTTGCGATGGGCTTTGGGATTTGGTCGATGCACTTTATCGGCATGCTCGCATTCAGTTTGCCCATCCCGCTGGGCTATGACGTCACGCTGACAGTGCTGTCGTTGTTGATCGCTATCGTATCCTCGGCCTTTGCGCTGTGGCTGGTTTGCCAGCACAATCTTCCCGGCGTGCGGCTCGGGGTTGGCGGCTTGTTGATGGGCTCAGGCATCGCCGCCATGCATTACACCGGCATGGCCGCAATGATGATGACGCCAGGCGTGGTCTATATCCCGTGGCTGTTTGTGTTGTCGATTGTTATTGCCGTTCTCGCTTCGTGGGCATCGTTGTGGATTGCCTTCCGCCTGCGCAGTGACAGCAAAAAGAATACCTACGCGCGTATTGGTGCATCGCTGGTGATGGGCTGCGCCATTGTCGGTATGCATTACACCGGTATGGCGGCTGCGCAGTTCCCGGTGGGGAGTTTCTGCGGCGCGGCGAACAGTGGCATTGATACCAAGTGGTTGGCGGTGCTGGTGATTGTTGTGAGCCTGGCTGTGTTTGCCATTGCTCTGATTATTTCGATGCTGGATGTGCGCACCAATATCCTCGCCACCTCCCTGGACCGGGCCAACAGCGAACTCTTGCAGTTGGCGCTGCATGACACCCTGACCAAGTTGCCGAACAGACTGCTGCTTAACGACCGCCTGGAACAGGCGATCAATAAGTCAGCACGCGAGCGTTACCCCTTTGCGGTGCTGTTCATGGACTTGGATGGCTTTAAAGCGGTCAACGATGTTTATGGGCATCACACGGGTGACCGCCTGCTTATGGAAGTTTCACAGCGGATTCTGAATACCAAGCGGGTTGAAGATACGGTGGCGCGCATAGGCGGTGACGAGTTCGTGTTGTTGATTGATCCGAGCGCTCCTGAAGACGCAGCGGCATTGGCGCAACGTTTGATCGACACCATCAACAAGCCTTACAGCATCGCCGGTAACGCCCTCAATGTGAGTGCAAGCATTGGCATCGCACTATTCCCGCATGATGGCAAGACCGCGCACGATCTGATGATTAACGCCGATGCGGCGATGTATCACGCCAAGGAAACCGGTCGTAATGGATACTGCTTCTTTGAGAGCAAGATGAACGCCAACGCGCACGAGCAGATGCAGCTGCAACAAGAGTTGCGCCATGCTGTTGAACGCAATGAATTCCTTTTGCACTACCAACCAAAAATGCTCGCACCGAAAGGGCCGATGGTAGGCGTCGAAGCGCTGTTGCGCTGGCAAAGCCCTGAGCATGGCCTGATTCAACCCGATATTTTCTTGCCACTCGCAGAGAGAAGCGGGTTGATTATTCCGATTGGCAACTGGGTGATTGATGAAGCTTGCCGGCAGATGCGCCAATGGCATGACGAGGGATATACCAGCTGGAGCGTAGCGGTAAACCTATCGACAGTTCAGTTGGCCCATACCAGCTTGGTCGATGTTGTACGTGACGCTTTGACGCGGCATTCACTCGATGCGCGATATCTGGTCCTGGAAGTGACCGAGTCCACCGCCATGCGCGATGCCGAGGCCAGCCTTGAGGTGCTTAATCGTTTATCGGCACTGGGCGTGAGTATTTCCATCGATGATTTTGGCACCGGCTATTCCAGCCTGTTGTACCTCAAGCGGTTGCCCGCCAATGAGCTGAAAATCGACCGTGGTTTCGTCACTGAATTGGCGCAAGGCAATGATGATGCTGCAATCGTTTCAGCGATCATCGCGCTGGGGCAAACCCTCGACATGCGAATCGTGGCTGAAGGTGTGGAAACCACTGGCCAACAGGAACTGTTGACGCGTTTGGGTTGCGACACCTTACAGGGATATTTCCTCGGCCGGCCCATGCCAGCAAACAAGTTGATCAACAGTTTGGCTGCAAACACCGCAATGGCTAATGATGCTGTGGCAGCTGGGTAAAGTTTCGCTCATATCGATCTGAATCGGACCAGTCTGAAAGCTGCTGAGCCGGCTGCAGTTGATGATGCAAGCAAAGAGACGGGGACGGTTCTGGTCAGCAAACGACCGGGCCCGTCCCCGTTTTGCTGTGAGCCTGTTGCATCACGTGCCTGCCAACAACTGGAGCGTGGCGGCAATCGCTGCTTGAATGATGCACGACGAGTTTTTCTGCTAAGGCTCTGGCGAAACGATTGCGGGCGTGGTGCGAAGCAATGGATTCACTGATTACAGCGGCGGCGCAGGCACTGGCGGCGGGCGATGCGTTAGGCGCGCTGAATCGGGTTGCCTTGCGTGACGATGCGCCGGCACTGGCGTTGCGCGGCATTGCCATGGCACAGCTGGGAGATTTGGCGCGGGCCAAAATACTGCTGCGCAAAGCCTGTCAGACGTTTTCGCCCCGGGAGACAATGGCTCGTGCACGCTGCGCAGTGGCTGAGGCCGAAGTCGCCCTTGCCGACAGAGATCTGAGTTGGCCGACTCAGGCCTTGCTGAACGCGCGGGCCACTCTGGAGGCTCATGCAGATTTTGAAAATGCGGCGCACACGTATTACCTGCAAGCCAGACGCTGGCTATTGCTCGGCCGGTTGGATGAGGCACAGCAGGCGCTGGCCAAGCTTGATGGCAGGCGTTTGTCAGCGGCCCTGAAAGCAGCCTGTGAGTTGGTTGTTGCGGGCATTGCCATGCGGCGCTTACAGGCGCAGCCCGCACGCGACGCACTCGAGCGGGCGCTGCATTCTGCGCGGCAATCGGCTATTGCGGCACTGGTGAGTGAGGTGGAAAACACCTTGCGGGTGATCAATCAACCAGTTGCCCGGCTGATGAAAGGCGGACAGGCGCAGCCGCTGTTGCTTGATGAGGTAGAAGCGCTGCATGCCTCTTCGGCGCTGGTGGTTGATGCCTGTTGCTATGCGATCAGCGACTCGCGAACACGGGTATCACTGGCCACCCGGCCCGTGTTGTTTGCGCTGGCGTATGCTCTGGCTGAGGCGTGGCCTGCGGATATTGCCCGGGCAGCGCTTTATGAGCGCGCATTTCGCGGCACCTTCAGTGATGAAACCCACCGCGCCAGACTGCGCGTAGAGATCGGCCGGCTCCGCGGTTTGTTAGGCGAAATGGCCGCGATCAAGGCGACTGCCAACGGTTTTGTTCTGCAGCCGCGCGCTGCTGAAATCGCGGTGCTGGCGCGACCTGTCACTGACAAAAACGGCGCCATATTGGCATTGCTCAGTGATGCGCAAGCTTGGTCCAGCTCGGCCTTGGCCATGGCATTGGGCATCAGCCAGCGCAGTGTGCAGCGGGCACTGGATGCATTGGAGACGTCCGGGCTGATCAAGCCAATCGGCAATGGCAGAGCGCGTCGCTGGATCACCTCACCGGTGCCGCGATTCGCGACGACCTTGTTACTCCCGGTCTCATTGGCAACTGATTAATCTGGACTTCTCGATCACTGATGAGGTTTTAAGCGATGAAACGTTCCAGTGCTGAAATTGTTCGTGAGTTTTCCGATTTCCCCGGTGTTGATCACGTCAACGGTGTGAGTTACGACGGCACGCATGTGTGGGTCGCGACTGGTGCAAAACTCAATGCGCTCGACCCGCAAAGCGGTGTCATCCTCCGCTCGCTGGATATTGCGGCTCATGCGGGTACGGCGTTCGACGGGCGCTATCTGTATCAGATCGCGGAAACACAGATCTACAAACTCGACCCGCAAACCGGCGCGGTGCTGGCCAGTATTGCCGCGCCGGGAGGCGGTGAGGATTCGGGATTGGCGTGGGCAGAGGGCTCGCTTTGGGTGGGCCAGTACCGCGAGCGCAAGATCCACCAGATTGACCCCGAAACCGGCAAATTGATTCGCAGCATCGACTCCAATCGCTTCGTCACCGGCGTGAGTTGGGTCGATGGCCAGCTGTGGCACGGGACCTGGGAGGGTGATGAAAGCGAGCTACGCCAGATCGATCCACAGTCGGGCGAAGTCTTGCAACGCGTGGTCATGCCTGAGGGCGTTGGTGTTTCCGGGCTTGAGTCGGATGGCGGCGAGCTGTTCTTTTGCGGCGGAGGAAACAGCGGCAAAGTACGGGTAGTGCGTCGACCCCACGGATGACGAGTCAGCGCAACGGTGGGCACTTCGCCCACCGTTGCGTGTTAGAGCGGTTACTGGCGGCGCAGCATCAGCAATGCAATGACCACGCCGAGGGCGGCAATGCCGGTGGCAATAATGCCCAGCGACGCCAAGCCAAAATGGCGGATACCCAGGCCGCCAAAAATTGCGCCCAAACCAATCCCGGCGTTGGCGGCCGAAATATTCATCGTTGCCGCCAGCGCCTGAGCCTTGGCGCCTGCTTGCATGACGCGCACCTGACACACCGGAAACAGGGCGGTGTAGGCAATGCCCCAGGCGATAAGTGCGATCACCAGCCCAATAGAATTTGTGGCCAATGGCACAGCAGCGAGCATGCCCGCGCCAAGAATCAGCAGGAACAGCAGCATTGCCCCGAGCGGGTTTTTATCGACCATGTTGCCGCCAATCTGGTTGCCGATCATGCCGATAGCGCCGAAGCCCATCAACCACCAGCCAACTTGACTGGCCGGGATGCCCGCGAGGCTTTCCAATGTATCGGCCAGATAGGTGTAGGCCGTGAACATAGCCGTAAAGGCCACGACAGAGAGCAGCACGTGGGCGAGAAAGCGCGGCTCCCTGAGAATCGCCGTTTGCTTGTCGCCTGCTGCGCGTTTGGGCGATGAGGGCAACGTCGGCATGCACAGGTGCATCAGCAAGCCAATCAGCAAGCACAGCGCCGCCAGAATCCAGAAACTACCGCGCCAGCCCACTGAGTCTGCCGCAAGGGTGCCCAGCGGCACACCGAACACCAGCGCTGCGGAGATGCCCAGATAAACCCTGGCGACTGCTTTACCAGCCTTGCTTGGCCCGGCCAATTGTCCGGCTGTTTCGCTGGCCGTGCCCCAGAAAACCGGTAGAAACAGCGCCGGGATAAACCGTGCCAGCGCCAATATCCAGAAATTGCTGGCGAGCGCGGCCAGCACGTTGGAAGCCGCAAAAATCAGCAGAATACCGGTGAACAGGTGCTTGCGATTAACCTGCGCCAGCTTGGCGGTTAGCACGGGCCCGAACAGCATGACGGTAAAGGCAAACAGCGTGACCACCTGGCCTGCTAGCGCGACGGAAATGTTCAGGTCACGCGCGAGCGCAGGCAGCAGGCCGACAATCAGGAATTCTGTGGTCACGATGACAAACGCGGCCACCGCCATGATCAGAATCTGTAAGCCTGTGCGTGAGGTATCTGGCGTGATTGCGCTCGGCGTCAGCGTCGAGGTTTGCATAAACCTTTACTCAAAGAAGAATTTGAGTCAGCTTATTAGAGAATTTAATGCTGATTCAGGCTTAAATTTATTAATTGTTATGAATTAAATTCTCAAATGAGGCGACGATGTATTCGTCTGAACGGCTCAAAGGCATTGATGTGTTTGTTTGTGTGGCCGATGTCGGCAGCTTCACGGCTGCTGCCGAGCGCTTGAACCTGACCAGTTCTGCGGTCAGTAAAGGCATTGCCCGGCTGGAGAGCCGCCTGCGGGTTCGGCTGTTCAACAGAACCACGCGGCGCTTGTCGCTAACCGACGCCGGTGTCGAGTTTTATCGCACCTGCGCAGGCGTGCTGGCCAATCTGGAAGAGGCCGAGCTGGCGTTGCATGCCGAGGCCGAAGAGCCCCGTGGCAAAGTGCGCATCGACTTGCCTGCCTCATATGGTCGCCTGCATGCGCTACCGGCGATTCTGCAGTTTGTTGAAGATCACCCGTTGTTGAATCCGCATATATCGTTCTCCGATCGATTCGTCGATCTGGTCGAGGAGGGCGTCGATATTGTAGTGCGCATTGGCGGCGCAGATACGTGGCCGGCCACGTTGGGTCGACGATTTCTCGGCATGCAAAGGCTGATTTTCTGCGCCGCCCCTGCGTATCTGCGCAAGTACGGCGAACCGCAGAGTGATCGCGACTTGGAGCAGCATCAATGCATCAGCTACGGTGCGACCGATGGTTTGCTAAGGCCCTGGTATTTTGCCGGAGCCCAGCCCGGTGAGATGGAACAACGGGTGCTCCCGGCACGGATTGCTGTCGGCGATGGAGAAGGCCAGGTGATGGCGGTATTGGCAGGGCACGGTGTCGCGCAACTGCCAACCTGGCTGGTCAGGCATCACCTTGATCAGGGTACTCTGGTTGAAGTGCTGCCGCAGTTGGCCACTGATGGCCTGCCGCTCAATCTGGTGTGGCTGAAAAGCCGCGAGAAACTGCCGAAAGTCAGTGCGATGCTGGAAATGCTCAGCGCCTGCCTGACCCCGTCAGGTCGATCCGGCGCGATATAGAGTCGAGAGAATATAACGGGGCCCATCAAGTGTTTATGCAGGGCCCCGCCATCAGCCGGAGTGGCGCTGTAAAGCAGCGCTCAGCGCTGAATGTAAATGTGACCGGAGTGCTTTGGGTAAGCACTCCGGCCACTTACGCTTTGATTAATCGACCAACGTCAGGGTGACGTCGATATTGCCACGGGTGGCGTTTGAGTAAGGGCAAACGATGTGCGCCCGGTCGATAAGCAGTTGTGCTTGCTCACGGTCCACGCCCGGGAGGCTGATGCGCAACTCAACTTCAATGCCGAAACCGTCAGGAATGGCGCCGATACCCACCACGCCTTCGATTGAGGCATCCGCTGGAATCGCCAGCTTATCGCGGGCGGCGACGAACTTCATGGCGCCAATGAAGCAAGCGGAGTAACCGGCAGCGAACAGTTGCTCCGGGTTGGTGCCTTGGCCGCCCGCGCCACCGAGTTCTTTTGGCGTGGTCAGGGCAACATCAAGCACACCATCGGAAGAGATGGCACGGCCGTCACGGCCACCTGTGGCTTCGGCGTAAGCGCGATAAGCAATGGTTTCGATCGACATAGCAGTATTCCTCTTCACGTGTGTTCGGGGTGCCGAACTGAAATGGTTCTGTGCTATCCAATGATTAACCGCCAGGGTTGGATTCATCGGTAGCATTCGATTTGTTGCGAGCCAGATTCTTGCGCGCTAATCAAATTCGATGGGCAAACATTAGCGCTCAATTATTTAGTGCGCAATATATATTTTAGAGTATTCGGCTATTAAGCCAGATGCTTTGGCTCTTTCAGGTTGTCACGGGTGAGCAGAACCCTGCGCTTCGAGCGTGCACTGGCCAAGCATTTGAATGATAGTCGCTGCTGCACGATACGCAGTGGTTCCGCCTGGCACGCAGGCGATCTGGGCGTTTGCGTGGGCAATGTCAGGCAGGTGAATGCAGCCGCAGGGCGCGGCCGCTTGGCTCAGAGAGCGTCTTGCAGGCTCTTGCGCAGCACGATCAAATCTTGTTTGAGCGACTGCAACTGTTCCACCGTCTGCTGGCTAGCGCGCACGATACACGCGGGAACTGCTTTGGCCTTCTCGCGCAGTGCACGGCCGTTTTCTGTCAGGTGCAACTCGACCACACGCTCGTCAGTTCTGCTGCGGGTGCGGGCGAGTAATCCTTCTGCTTCCAGGCGCTTGAGCAATGGCGTTACCGAGCCCGGATCGGTGATCAGCCGGGTGCTGAGTTCGCCGACAGTGATGCCGTCGCCTTCCCAGAGCACCATCATGGCCAGGTATTGCGGGTAGGTCAGGCCGAGTTCCTGCAGCAAGGGTTTGTAGACCTTGGTCATCATCAGCGAGGTGGAGTAGAGGGCGAAGCACAACTGGCTGTCCAGATGCAGTTCGACGTCGGAGTCTGGGGTTTTCATGAGGGCCTCGAATGACGCAGGTGTGTGCAACAATTTAACGCGCAAATTAACAGAGTGCCAAGTTATTACCGGCATACGTGAAAGCGGCATACGCAGCCGAACGAAATGCCGGGTCAGATGACGCTATAAAGTGATTCCTATACATTACGAGCCCGCTCATTGAATGGTGAAATTGCTTCATGGCTCTCGCGCTCGAACGTCTCATCGCCGGTACACCGATACCTTACGCCGGTAATCGTGTTTCTTTGGTCAGTGCCGAATTGGCCGCTCGTTTCCAGCCGGGTGACCACCTGTTGGTGGAGCAAACCAGCGGCGAGTTGCTGCTGATCCCCGTGGCTGACCAGCAAGCGGCAGCTGTCGCGATTGAGCGGGCGCAGCTGGCCTTCAAGGCCATGTCGGCCGTTTCAGATGCGGACATCAGTCGATTCTTTGATCTGTTTGCCCAGCGTCTGGAATCCGCTGAAACATGGGCGCTGATCGAAGCCGCCAATTTGGCTGACATTGAAAAGGCCAAGGCGCGAGGCCGTTCAACTACCCGGTTGCTCGCCAACGAGGCCATGCGCCGCGACATGATCGCCGGCTTGCGTGCATGGCGAGACGCTGCGCCAACACGTGGCAAGGTCTTGAGTTGTGTTGAGCATGACGGCTGGAAGGTCGAACAAGTGATGGCGCCATTAGGCATTGTCGCCTTCGTGTTTGAAGGCCGCCCCAATGTATTTGCCGATGCCGCCGGTGTTTTGCGCACGGGCAACACCGCGGTGCTGCGCATTGGCAGCGACGCCTTGGGCACGGCGCAAGCGATTGTCAGCCATGCGCTTAATCCTGCGCTCAGTGAAGCCGGGTTACCTGTCGGCGCCGTATCACTGGTCGAAAGCGTCAACCACGCCGCGGGCTGGGCAATGTTTGCCGACCGGCGTTTATCGCTGGCCGTTGCCCGTGGCTCGGGCCGTGCGGTCAGTCAGTTGGGCAGCATTGCCCAGCAGGCCGGCACGGATGTCAGCCTGCACGGTACAGGCGGCGCCTGGCTGATTGCCAACCATGACGCTGATGCTGAGCGCTTCTCCAGCGTGGTGCGCAACTCGCTCGACCGCAAAGTCTGCAACACCCTGAATGTTTGCCTGATTCACCGTGACCGCGCGGCGCAATTGGTTCCGCTTTTCCTTGCCGCCTTGCAAGAGGCCGGTGCGGCCCGAGGCCAGGCCTGCAAGCTGCACGTAGTTGAAGGCAGCGAATCGTATCTGCCAGCCGATTGGTTGAGCGCCAGCGTCGAGATTTATCGCGCCGAAGGCTATCGCACCGAGAAGCAAGTTGAACTGCTGCCTGAAAATCAGTTGGGCCGCGAGTGGGAATGGGAAGAAACGCCGGAAGTCAGCCTCAAAATCGTCGATGATCTGGACCATGGCATTGGCTTGTTCAATAGCTACAGCCCGCAGTTCACCGTGTCGCTGATCAGTGAAAGCGCGCAGGCACATGCGCATTTCTACGAGCAGGTGAATGCGCCTTTCGTGGGCAACGGCATCACCCGCTGGGTAGACGGCCAGTACGCGCTGAACAAGCCGGAGCTGGGCCTTTCCAACTGGGAGAACGGCCGCCTGTTCGCGCGCAGTGCCATTCTTTCCGGCGATGGTGTATTTACTGTCCGCAGCCGCATGACCCAAACCGATCTGGGCGTTAAACGCTAACGGCGCAAGAGAGCAGGGTGGATGAAGCAGTGTTCATCCACCAACTTCAGGCTGCAACGTTTGCCTGTCTTGGGTTTACGCGTTAGCTGCGTAGCAGAAACAAAAACCCCCGCACTCAGGCGGGGCTCTCAACTTTCAGCGAGTGAGCTGATTAATCCCAGCTCAGCGCGCCGCCCGTTTGATACTCGATCACGCGGGTTTCGAAGAAGTTTTTCTCTTTCTTCAAGTCCATGATCTCGCTCATCCACGGGAACGGGTTGGTGGTGCCCGGGTACTCTTCTTTGAGGCCGATTTGGGTCAGGCGGCGGTTGGCGATGAACTTGAGGTAGTCCTCCATCATTGCCGCGTTCATGCCCAGTACGCCGCGTGGCATGGTGTCACGTGCGTATTCGATCTCAAGCTGAGTGCCCTGCAGAATCATCTGCGTGGCTTCTTCTTTCATCTGCGCATCCCACAGGTGTGGGTTTTCGATTTTGATCTGGTTGATCACGTCGATACCGAAGTTCAGGTGCATCGACTCGTCACGCAGGATGTACTGGAACTGCTCGGCAACGCCGGTCATCTTGTTGCGGCGGCCCATCGACAGGATCTGGGTGAAGCCGCAGTAGAAGAAGATGCCTTCCAGTACGCAGTAGTAAGCCACCAAGTTACGCAGCAGTTCTTTGTCGGTCTCGACGGTGCCGGTATCAAACGTCGGGTCGGAGATCGAACGGGTGTACTTCAAGCCCCAGGACGCTTTCTTCGCGACCGAAGGAATCTCGTGGTACATGTTGAAGATCTCGCCTTCATCCATGGCCAGCGATTCGATGCAGTACTGGTAAGCGTGGGTGTGGATCGCCTCTTCGAACGCCTGACGCAGGATGTACTGGCGGCATTCCGGGTTGGTGATCAGGCGGTAAACAGCCAGCACCAGGTTGTTGGCAACCAGCGAGTCGGCGGTGGAGAAGAAGCCGAGGTTTCGCATGACAATGCGGCGCTCGTCGTCGGTCAGGCCGTCGGTGCTTTTCCACAACGCGATGTCGGCGTTCATGTTGACTTCTTGCGGCATCCAGTGGTTTGCACAACCGTCCAGATACTTCTGCCAGGCCCAGTCGTACTTGAATGGTACGAGCTGGTTCAAGTCTGCGCGGCAGTTGATCATGCGCTTCTCGTCAACCGCGACGCGGGCCGAGGCACCTTCCAGTTCGGCCAGGCCTTCAGCCACGTCAAGCTCGTCCAGTGCAGCTTTGGCGCGTGCGATTGCAGCGCTGTCGTCAGCCGAGACTGCGCGGGCTTCTTGGGCAGCAGCGTCGCCAACCTGATCCAGTTTGTCGATGTTCATGTCTGCCATCGAGGCAGCAGCGTTGCTGCTGGCGGCTGCAGTTTCTGCGCCGTCTTCCTTATCGAATTCGTCCCAGCTCAACATAGTCGGCTCCTTAAGATATAAATTTCGTGGGCCTGCTGCGCATAGCCCAGACTGCGTTGAACGCGATAATCGCGGGTTCTTGTACGCCACCCGCTCAACCGCGTCTGCCTTGCCTGAACTCCGCTCGCAAGTCCCTGACTCGAAGCTTAAAGCGCTAGGCGCTTCACGTCGTGTATAGCTGCTGCCGCGAAATGCAGCGCCAGCAGAGTGCTCTTGTGTCTGACAAAGCACCTTGATTTGAATCACTCAACTGCATCTGCAAGTGCACTCAAACCAAAATGCTTTCGTGTTCTTGATCTCACCCGCATCACTACAAATGCAGCGTGCTGCTGAGAGAGTAGCCGTTAGGCGCCGGCTGGCACTGAACCCTGAGCGTACATCTGTACGTGAGGGGGCAGGGCCAGTCGGCAACAACGCGGATGCCTCTCAGCATCGCGCGTCATCTGTTACTACTTACTGACAAGCTTCGCAGTCTGGCTCGTCGATGGCACAGGCTTTAGGCACTGGCGCCGGACCGGCGGACATCTCAACTGCTGGCGCCTTGGCTGGAGCGGCGCTCAAACCATCACCACCGCCGCTGGATACGGCGTTCAGCTTGCCGGTGCTTACAGTCGACTTCTCGGTGCTGGTCGCGGCCAGGGCACGGAGGTAGTAAGTGGTTTTCAGGCCACGGTACCAAGCCATGCGGTAGGTCACGTCGAGCTTCTTGCCCGATGCGCCGGCGATGTACAGGTTCAGCGACTGAGCCTGGTCGATCCACTTCTGGCGACGGCTGGCAGCGTCAACAATCCACTTGGTTTCAACTTCGAACGCAGTGGCGTACAGGTCTTTCAGCTCTTGCGGGATGCGCTCGATCTGCTGCACGGAACCATCGTAGTACTTCAGGTCGTTGATCATGACCGAATCCCACAGGCCGCGAGCTTTGAGGTCGCGAACCAGGTACGGGTTGATCACGGTGAACTCGCCGGAGAGGTTCGATTTCACGTACAGGTTCTGATAAGTCGGCTCGATCGACTGCGACACGCCTGTGATGTTGGCGATGGTAGCAGTCGGTGCGATGGCCATGATGTTGGAGTTACGAATACCTTTCTGTACACGGGCGCGAACCGGTGCCCAGTCGAGGCTCTCGTTGAGGTCAACATCAATGTACTTCTGGCCGCGCTGCTCGATCAGGATTTGCTGAGAGTCGAGCGGCAGAATGCCTTTAGACCACAACGAGCCGTCGAAAGTCTCGTAAGCGCCACGCTCATCAGCCAGGTCGCACGAGGCTTGAATGGCGTAGTAGCTGACCGCCTCCATCGACTTGTCGGCGAACTCAATGGCAGCGTCCGAGCCGTAAGGAATGTGCTGCATGTACAGCGCATCCTGGAAGCCCATGATGCCCAGACCGACCGGACGGTGCTTGAAGTTGGAGTTACGCGCCTGTGGCACCGAGTAGTAGTTGATGTCGATAACGTTATCGAGCATGCGTACCGCGGTGTTGACGGTTTTTTCCAGCTTGGCAGTGTCCAGCTTGCCGTCCACGATGTGGTTCGGCAGGTTGATCGAGCCCAGGTTGCAAACCGCGATCTCGTCCTTGTTGGTGTTCAAGGTGATCTCGGTGCACAGGTTCGAGCTGTGGACCACGCCAACATGCTGCTGCGGGCTGCGCAGGTTGCATGGGTCTTTGAAGGTCAGCCATGGGTGGCCGGTTTCAAACAGCATGGAGAGCATTTTGCGCCACAGGTCTTTAGCCTGAATGGTTTTGTGCAGCTTGATCTTGCCGTATTCGATCAGCGCTTCGTAATACTCGTAGCGCTCTTCGAAGGCCTTACCGGTCAGGTCGTGCAGATCCGGCACTTCGCTCGGCGAGAACAGGGTCCATTTGCCGTCATCGAAGACACGCTTCATGAACAGGTCAGGGATCCAGTTAGCGGTGTTCATGTCGTGCGTACGGCGACGGTCATCACCGGTGTTCTTGCGCAGTTCGATGAACTCTTCGATGTCCATGTGCCAGGTTTCAAGGTAGGCGCACACAGCACCCTTACGCTTGCCACCCTGGTTCACGGCAACGGCGGTGTCGTTGACTACTTTCAGGAAAGGTACAACGCCCTGAGATTTGCCGTTGGTGCCTTTGATGTATGCGCCCAGCGAGCGAACAGGGGTCCAGTCGTTGCCCAGACCGCCTGCGAATTTCGACAGCATGGCGTTGTCGTGGATCGCGTGGTAGATGCCCGACAGGTCATCCGGAACGGTGGTCAGGTAGCACGAAGACAGCTGTGGACGCAGGGTGCCGGCGTTGAACAGCGTAGGGGTCGAACTCATGTAGTCGAACGACGACAGCAAGTTGTAGAACTCGATCGCGCGGTCTTCTTTCTGCTTCTCTTCAATCGCCAGGCCCATGGCCACACGCATGAAGAACACCTGTGGCAGCTCGAAGCGAATGCCGTCTTTGTGAATGAAGTAACGGTCGTACAGTGTCTGCAAGCCGAGGTAGGTGAACTGGCCGTCTCGCTCGTGGTTGATCGCTTTGCCGAGTTTCTCCAGGTCGAAGTCTTGCAGCTTCGGATCCAGCAGGTCGAACTGAATACCTTTGGCGATGTAAGCCGGCAGGGCCTTGGCGTACAGGTCAGCCATTTCGTGGTGAGTCGCGCTGGTTGCAACTTCGAGGAAGGTCAGGCCTTCAGCACGAATGTTGTCCATCAGCAGGCGGGCCGTTACGTAGGTGTAGTTCGGCTCGCGCTCAACCAGGGTACGCGCGGTCATTACCAGCGCGGTGTTGACGTCGCTCTGGGCAACGCCGTCGTAAAGGTTTTTCAGGGTTTCTTTCTGGATCAGCGCGCCGTCCACTTCAGCCAGGCCTTCGCAGGCTTCGGTGATGATGGTGTTCAGACGACCCATGTCCAGCGGCGCAACCGAGCCGTCGGCGTGGGTGACGCGGATGCTTGGGTGCGGCTCGGCAATATCGGTGCCTTCGCGCTTACGCTCTTGCGAACGCGATTCGCGGTAGATCACGTAGTCGCGGGCCACTTTCTGCTCGCCTGCGCGCATCAGCGACAGTTCGACTTGATCCTGAATTTCTTCGATATGGATGGTGCCGCCCGAAGGCATGCGACGCTTGAAGGTTGCCGTGACTTGTTCAGTCAGGCGGGCAACGGTTTCATGGATGCGCGACGAAGCGGCAGCGGTGCCGCCTTCTACTGCGAGAAACGCCTTGGTGATGGCGACGGTGATCTTGTCATCGGTATACGGCACGACGGTACCGTTACGCTTGATCACACGCAGTTGGCCCGGTGCGGTTGCCGCCAGGTCTTGAGTGGCGTCAGGGCTTTGCAGTGCAGCGCCCTGCGATTTCTCGCGAGAAGTGTCGGTGTGCATGAATGTCTCCGTGTTCATAATTATTTCAGTTAGACGCTTGTGCGGTTGATTGCTACGACGTACCAACGTTCATTCCATTTCTAACAACGTCACTCGCCCGGAACACAGTCCGAGCCAATTGCATATTGCTGGTGGTATCTGGAGGTGCGACGAAAGCGCCTCTAACAGCTTGCTTAAGTCTAGTGCCGGCTTTTCGCAGGCACCACTACATGTAGTGTTCTGTCTGTTCGTGCTCAACAGCCTGTGGAAGGCCCGTGCGCGCGAGTGGCGTCTTACCGGTTACGCTTGCTACAGGTGGTGCTCAAACAGCCAGTAATGCTTTTTTATGCACAATTTCGGTTCGGGATATGGACTAAAACTGTGCAAATGTGTTTGGGTTGTTTTTAGGTTAAACCCCAATATGTAGGTGTTTAACGCGATGGGGATACAAGATAGTGCGATGGGTGAGGGTTGGCAAGTTGATAAAAACGCTCAGCCTGTGGATAAAGCTGTGGGTTATCGTGGGGTAACAATCGCCAAGCCGCGTTGTTGCTGGGATTGTTGTCTGTTCGCCGTTCGTCGAAGTCGCCGGAGGTTTTTTTTAGTGACTTTTTAGGCGTTATCAGTCAGTCACAAAAACACTACATATAGTCATAGAAGCCCTGCATATGGTGTGTGTTTTGCTGTGCTGGCAGCGCACTCGGCGCTAGGCCTTTTTCAGTGCTACGGATTAGCCGTGCCGCGTGGTTACAATGCACGCCGAAGATATGGTTTTCGTAAGCCCTGGAGGTCGTGGTGGAGCAAGCGTCTTGGCAAATTCTGATCGTTGAAGACGATCAGCGGCTGGCCGAACTGACCCGCGAGTATTTGCAGGGTAACGGCTTTGCCGTTGCGGTGGAGTCGGATGGAGCGCTTGCCGCTCAGCGTATTTTAACCGAGCAGCCCGATCTGGTCATACTGGATTTAATGCTGCCGGGCGCCGATGGTCTGACAATCTGCCAAGCGGTGCGTGATGGCTATTCGGGGCCGATTCTGATGTTGACGGCGCGTACCGATGACCAGGATCAGGTGCTGGGTCTGGACATGGGCGCAGACGACTACATGTACAAGCCGGTGCGCCCGCGCGTGTTACTGGCGCGGATCAATGCGCTGCTGCGTCGGCTCGATGCGCCGCAAGTGGCTCTGGCTGATAACCCGGCGCGGCGTTTGCAGTTCGGCTCGCTATTAATAGATGCCTCGCGGCGTGAAGCGTCGCGCGCGGGGGAGCGAATCGATCTGACCAGTGCCGAGTTTGATCTGCTCTGGCTGCTCACTGCCAATGCCGGGCGTATTCTGTCCCGCGAAGAAATTTTCACCGCCTTGCGCGGCATCGAGTATGACGGCCTCGACCGTTCGATTGATGTGCGCATCTCTCGTATCCGCCCCCGCATCGGCGATGACCCGGTGCAACCGCAAGTCATTAAAACCGTGCGCGGCAAGGGTTACCTGTTTGTCGCCGAAGCGGCTGTCGAGCTGCTATGAACTCGATCTTCCTGCGTATCTACGGCGGCATGCTTGCCGTTCTGGTGTTGGCGGCACTGCTGGGCGTGGTGACCTTGCACATGGTTAACGAGGTGCGCACTGACCAGTACCGCGAAGACCTGGCGCGCGGTACGTTCCGCCTGATGGCGGATAATCTGGCCGGCCTCGACGATGTTGAGCGCCGCCGCGCCGTGGCTGTCTGGGGACGACTTCTGGGCGTGCCGCTTAAAGTAGAGCCCGTGGACGCTGCTGGTTTGAATAGCGGTGAGCGCGGGCGCTTACTGCGCAGCCAGGTTGTGGTGCGCATGACCGGCCCGCACGCGGCACATATATATAGCCTGATTGGTGAGCAGAACGTGTTGCTGCTCACCGGCGAAGTGCAGCAAGTCAGCGAACAGTTGGCGCGCGCCACCGCGTTCCTGTTGATTGATGAACTGGTGCGTTATCCGGTGGATGAGCAGCCACGGCGTCTGGCCGAGTTGAAGCAATCGAAGCAGTTCGGCTTCGAATTGCGTCTGGTCAAGCTCGACAAAGCCAATCTCGATGATGATCAGCGTCGCCGCGTGGACGAAGGCGACACGGTGATGGCATTGGGGCAGGGCGGTGACACCATTCATGTGTTCTCCGGCATCGTCGATACGCCATGGGTATTGGAGATCGGCCCGCTGTATCAAATGAATCCCTATCCGCCGGAGTTGCTGGTACTGATCGGTGCGCTGGGCCTGAGCATGATTGGCTTGATGGTTTACCTGTTGGTCCGTCCGCTGGAGCAACGCCTGCGAGAACTGGAAGGCGCCGCCACCTTGATCGCCAGTGGCCGGCTGGAGGCGCGAGTGCCGACGCGCGGCCCGGATTCGATTGGTCGCCTCGCCGTCGCATTTAACGACATGGCCGAGCACTTGCAGCGCTCATTGGGCATTCAGCGCGAAATGGTGCGGGCGGTGTCGCATGAATTGCGTACGCCGGTCGCACGCCTGCGTTTTGGCCTGGAAATGATCGAGGACGCGCCCAGTGAGCAAGCGCGGCAAAAGTACATGGAAGGTATGGACAATGACATCCAGGACCTCGACAAACTGGTCGACGAGATGCTCACCTTCGCCCGGCTGGAGCAGGGCGCGCCGGCGCTGAATTTTGTCGATGTAGAGGTCGACACGTTAATCGATCAGGTAATCGGCGAGTTGGCGCCGTTGCGCGCCGATGTGCAGGTTACTCAAGGCCCGGTGTCGTTGGCCGAGGCTGGAATGAGTACGCAGGTTGATGCAGATTTTCGCTATCTGCACCGTGCCCTGCAGAATCTGTTGAGCAACGCCATGCGTCATGCCGAAACGCAGGTGCGCATAAGTTTGCACATTGGTCTTAAACACTGTCGGATCGACGTGGACGATGACGGGCCCGGAGTGCCGCAAGAAGCCTGGGAGCATATATTCACCCCATTCCTGCGCCTCGATGACAGCCGCACCCGAGCCTCCGGTGGCCACGGTCTGGGCCTGTCGATCGTGCGGCGCATTGCCATTTGGCATGAAGGTGAGGTGTTGCTCGATCACAGCAACGCACTAGGCGGCGCCAAATTCAGCCTGGTGTGGCCGTGTAAGCAAGGGTAAGTGCGTAACCGTGTGGGCTACATATCAGCCGTCATGTTTGGGCACCTCTGGAGCCGGTCAGCGTCGGTGCCTTTGCTGTAGTCAATATCGGCATTGGCATCCAGGTAGATAGTCGTGTGTGGCCACTTTGGGGTGACGCTGACGCAATGCTCACGCCCCTTGCCGAGCCTCCACCAGAAAAACTCAACGCGGTGGTCCGCGTCCCTGACGATATCTACTGTTTCGGTGGTGTAACCGCCCGGGCCAATAGCACTGTCGTATGAACTTCCGTTGTCTACCCAAAGATAGCCGATTGCAGCAGTGGCATCTTCGGAGTAATAGACCCTGACCCCCGGCAGCAAAAGCGTGCCGTAGCGCATCACAAGGAATGCAACGATTGGCCACATCCACCAGCGCATGCGCCACTTGCGTTTACCTGCACTCATGCGGCTTAACGCCCCCTCCCCAATCGTTGGTAGGTACTGCAAGCACTTCGGCCATGACCACATCGCCGCCGACATTCTCCGAGCCGCTGGTGATCATGCCGCCGTGGCTGGTCGGGCTACCCAAATAAGCCATTGGCCGATCGTTGACAATGATCGACGGGAAGCCCGCGATGATAACGGCTCCGCACCCACAGGCATCGCCGACTCGCGCCGCCCAATCCCCGTTGATTATCACGTTGTCGCTGGCTGAGATTATGGGCGTGGTGCCATGCCCGGGAAGCGGGCAAACATGGCTGTCACCCTTGCGCGCCGATGGGATCATCTGTGCACCTCATTTCATCCGTGAAAAGTAGCGCTGGCCGTCGCAAACAATGTCGTTGAACGAGCCTTGGGGCGTTTTGCCTGGCGAAGTCCTTTCGCGCAAATATCTATGAAATTTGCAGATGCCTGGCGTGTTCGTTACGGCTTGCGGACAGTGTTTTGTCCACGCAAAGTCGCACAGCGATTGACGTCCGGTAAAGGAAATAAGTTTGTAGGAAACGGCCTGCGCGGGGCGGGGAAGGAGTGCTGCAGGTCGCTTAGTCTGGCGGGAGACGAGCGGCTAGTGGGGGCGAGAATCAGTTGATGCGGTATCACCACGACGGTTTTGGTGATTTATGTCCGGACAATGAATTTGTGCGTTAGCAAAGGCGGGCGTGAGCGAATTGCGCCGCATTGCGGCGCAATCCATCAAGGTTTATTTAGACAAGAACTTCATGCCGTCTTCCAGACCCTGCAATGTCAGCGGGTACATCTGGTCTTCGATCAGCTCGCGGACGATATTGGTCGACGCCGTATAGCCCCAGGTGTCTTTTGGATACGGGTTGATCCAGATGAGCTTCTTGTATTTGTCCATGAAGCGGCGAATCCACACGTGTCCGGCTTCCTCGTTCCAGTGCTCCACGCTGCCACCCGCTTGAGTGATTTCGTAGGGCGCCATCGCCGCATCACCGACGAACACGACCTTGTAGTCGGCGCCGTATTTATGCAGTAAATCCTGGGTGGAGAAGCGTTCCGAGGTGCGGCGCAGGTTGTTCTTCCACACCGATTCGTACACGCAGTTATGGAAGTAGTAATACTCCATATGCTTGAACTCGGTCTTGCAGGCGGAGAACAGTTCTTCACAGACCTTTACGTGCGCATCCATCGAACCGCCAATATCAAACAGGATCAGCAGTTTGACAGTGTTGCGGCGCTCCGGGCGCATCTGGATGTTGAGCAAGCCACCGTCTTTTGCGGTGTGGTCGATGGTGCCGTCGAGATCGAGTTCGTCTTCGGCGCCTTGGCGGGCGAACTTGCGCAGGCGGCGCAGGGCGACCTTGATGTTGCGCGTGCCCAGTTCGACCTGATCATCGAGGTTCTTGTACTCGCGCTGATCCCAGACCTTGGCCGCTTTACCCTGACGCTTGCCCGCATCGCCGACACGAATACCTTCCGGGTTGAAACCGCCTGAGCCGAACGGGCTGGTGCCGCCGGTGCCGATCCACTTGTTGCCGCCGGCGTGGCGTTCTTTCTGCTCTTCGAGACGTTTCTTGAACTCTTCGATCAGTTTGTCGAGGCCGCCGAGTGATTCGATCTTGGCGCGCTCTTCTTCAGACAGCGAGCGTTCAAACTCCTTGCGCAGCCACTCATCGGGGATTAGCGCCTCGATGTGCTGATTAAGGTTTTGCAGGCCGTTGAAGTAAGCGCCAAATGCGCGGTCGAACTTGTCGAAATGGCGCTCGTCTTTCACCAGAATGGTTCGCGACAGGTAATAAAACTCGTCCATGTCGGCGAACACCACGTTGTGCTTCAACGCGTTGATCAGGTCGAGCAGCTCTCGCACCGAGACCGGCACTTTAGCTGCACGCATTTCATTGAACAGGTTGAGCAGCATGGCTGCACCCTCGTTATTCGTTGGTTGCAGAGCGCGGCCAATGAGGCCAGCCGTGCTCTTTCATCGCGCAAGGCAAGGCTTGCGAGCGTCAATCAGGCATGTCGGAACGCGCTGGTGGCGCGCCATTCACAGCAGAGAAGGCGCACACTGAGTCAAATGCCAGCGCCGCATGCCCGACAACCGCTAATTATCGAGAGCCCCGACGGCTCATAAAGGCCAGGCGTTCGAGCAGTTGCACGTCTTGCTCGTTCTTGACCAATGCCCCAGCCAACGGCGGAATGGCCTTGGTCGGATCGCGCTCGCGCAGAACCGCTTCACCAATGTTGTCGGCCATCAGCAGCTTCAGCCAGTCGACCAGTTCTGAGGTCGAGGGCTTCTTCTTCAGACCTGGCACTTTACGCACGTCGAAGAACACATCCAGCGCTTCAGCAACCAGATCTTTCTTGATGTCGGGGTAGTGCACATCCACGATCTTTTGCAGGGTCGTGCGATCCGGGAAGGCGATGTAGTGGAAGAAACAACGGCGCAGGAACGCGTCCGGCAGCTCTTTCTCGTTGTTCGAGGTAATGATGATGATCGGGCGCTGAACGGCCTTGATCGTCTCGTTGGTCTCGTAAACGTAGAACTCCATCTTGTCGAGTTCTTGCAGCAGGTCGTTAGGGAACTCGATGTCGGCCTTGTCGATCTCGTCGATCAGCAGAATTACCCGCTCTTCAGACTCAAACGCTTCCCAGAGCTTGCCTTTCTTGATGTAGTTGCGCACATCGTGAACTTTGTCCGAGTCGAGCTGCGAGTCACGCAGGCGGCTGACCGCATCGTATTCGTAGAGGCCCTGATGGGCTTTAGTGGTCGACTTGATGTGCCAGGTAATCAGCTTGGCACCAAAGGACTCCGCCAACTGCTCGGCAAGCATGGTCTTGCCGGTGCCGGGTTCGCCTTTGACCAGCAGCGGGCGCTGCAAAGTGATCGCTGCGTTTACCGCCAGCTTAAGGTCGTCTGTGGCGACATAGGACTGAGTGCCTTCGAATTTCATCAATAAATCCTCGAACCGAACGCCCGGGCTAAGCACCTCGGGTCAAATAGGTAAAAAACTACTATACCGCGCAGGCCGGTCGACTGTGAACGTAGACGGGGCATTCAGTCACTGAATGGCGAGTCACGCCAGCAACGTACCCGCCTCGGCGGGCACGGGATTACTCGCTTGTGGAGTCAAATCGATTGCTGAAGGCTTTGACGAAGGCATTGCGCAGAATGGCCTTGAATGCCTGCCATTGGCTGACGTCGTAGGCGTTGAGGTCGCCGGCCAGCTCGATGCGTGTGGCGAATTGATCTTTTTGGTGGTTTTTCAGCAGCCAGCCACCGCTGGCGACCAACGCTTCCCAAATGCCGGTGAGAATATTTTTGTCCTTGGCTTCAACATCCTGCTTCCAGTCGAAAATTTCCATATCCCGAAGCAATGGTTTGGCGTAGCCATCAAGCTTGCCTTTGCGCGCCTTAATTTCCATGACGAAATCCCCGTGACCTTTCACAAAGTCAAACTCGGCATAGGTGCGGGTGAAGTCGTTGAGCCGCTTGAGTTGAATGTCGGTGATGCGCAGTTTCAAATCGAAGTCATCGAGTTTGCCCAGCGGGTTGAGCTTGGCGCTGGTCTCGAGCGGTGCGTCGCCGAGCACGTTTGCCGTGGCCTGGAAACTGGCGGGCAATAACTCCTTGCTGTTGCGGGTGTTGCTCAGGTTAAGCAAGGTTGCGTTGACCTGAGTGGCTTCGAGGTCAACGTTGGGTTTCGAGGTGAAATTGCGAAAGGCCAGCGTGCCTTGCTCCACACGCACCTCGTTAAGGGTGATGGGCAGCAACGCTTTGAGTTGCTCACGCCAGTCGACGCCTTCACCGGTTTGCGAGGCTTCAGCATTGCCGCCGTCAACAAAGTTCAGCCGGGGTTGTTCAAACACCACGCTGGCGACAATTGCATGCTCATGCCAGAGCGCGCTCCAGCTCACCGATAAATCAATCGCCGGCGCGTCGAGTAACGGCACCGGTACCTTGCCGTTGACCTTGTTGATCTTCAGCTCATTAATCCGGTAGGCGCCACGCCAAAGCGCGAGGTCTACGTCGGTGACATGGCCACGGTAGTCGCCCATGTCAGCCATCTGTTTATTGAGGTAGTCACGGACCAGAGAAGGCAGGGCAATATGCAGCACCACCAGTGCTATGACCAGCGTTAGGATAATCCCGGACGGAATAGCGAAACGTTTTCTCATAGTTATGTGACTAAGGTTATGGCAATAAGTTTTAATCATGGTCTGTGACGCACTGGACTGCCAACCCAACGCGTCATACGCTTGCAGGCTAACCGGCAACGCACGCACAAGGAATTCGTTATGAGCCGTATCTATGCAGACAACGCCCAAGCCATCGGCAATACGCCGCTGGTGATGATCAATCGTCTGGGCCCAAAAGGCGTCACCATTCTGGCCAAGATCGAGGGCCGCAACCCGGCGTACTCAGTGAAGTGCCGCATCGGTGCCAACATGATCTGGGATGCTGAAGCGCGTGGCGTGCTCAAGCCGGGTATGACTATTGTAGAACCAACTTCCGGAAACACCGGGATTGGCCTGGCCTTTGTGGCCGCAGCGCGTGGTTATAAATTGCTGCTGACCATGCCGGCGTCGATGAGCCTTGAGCGGCGCAAGGTGCTCAAGGCGCTGGGCGCAGAGTTGGTGCTCACCGAGCCTGCCAAGGGCATGAAAGGCGCGATTGAAAAAGCCAGCGAGATTGCAGGCTCCGATCCAGCGCAATACTTCCTGCCGCAGCAGTTCGAGAACCCGGCCAACCCGGCGATTCACGAGAAAACCACCGGGCCGGAAATCTGGAACGACACCCAAGGCGCCATCGACGTGCTGGTGTCGGGCGTTGGCACCGGCGGCACGATTACCGGTGTCTCGCGCTACATCAAAAATACCGCGGGCAAGGCGATTATCTCAGTGGCCGTAGAGCCCGTCAGTTCGCCGGTTATCAGCCAGACCCTTGCCGGTGAAGAGGTGAAGCCCAGCCCGCACAAGATTCAGGGCATTGGCGCAGGTTTCGTGCCGAAGAACCTCGATTTGAGCGTGGTTGACCGGGTCGAGCAAGTAACCGATGAAGACGCTAAGGACATCGCCCTGCGACTGATGCGCGAAGAAGGCATTCTCTGCGGCATCTCCTGCGGCGCGGCCATGTCGGCAGCCATTAAGCTGGCCAACGAGCCGAACATGATGGGCAAGACCATCGTGGTTATCCTGCCGGATTCCGGCGAGCGCTACTTGTCGAGCATGCTGTTCAGCGACATGTTCAGTGAGCAGGAACTGGTGCAGTAATCGCCGCTTAACCGCTGCCAATAAAGCCGCAAATCCGCGAGGTTTTGCGGCTTTTTACGTTTCAGCGCGCGGCATTATTGAGCTGGACTGTTTCGGTCGGGCGCACCACCAGCCACAAGGCCAGCGCGATCACTGCGCCGCCATAGAGGTAAGCCCACGACAGCGGCTCGTCGAGCAGCAGCCAGCCCCAGAAAACCCCGAAAACCGGAATCAGAAATGTTGTGGTCGAGGCTTTTATCGGGCCAATATCGGTTATCAGACGAAAGTACAGCACGTAGGCAAATGCCGTGCAGACAAAGCCCAGCCCGGCCAGAGACAGCCATTCCTGCAAGCCGCCCCACGAGGCCGGCGGCTGTACGGCCAGCGAGCCAAAGAACAGCGGCAGCAAAAACAGGCTGGCACCGCACAAGCTGCTGAATGCAGTCAGGCGATTGTCTAGGCCGCCTTGCTGGCCGATCCACTTACGTGTGAGAAACCCGGCAAAGCCGTAGCAGATAGTCGCAATCAGGCAGGCGCCTGCGCCCAGCAACAGGTACATGTCGACCGCGACCGGGCCGGTTTGCGTAAGCAGCCAAACACCAAATAGCCCGAGCGCAACGCCAGTGGTTTTGCTGGGTGTGAGCGCCTCGGAGAAGAACATTGCACCGATCAGCACGCCCATTAATGGCGTCAACGCATTAAAGATGGATGAGTAACCGGCGGGCAAGACCAGCGCGGCCAGGCAATACATGGCCGAAGGCAGACCGGCGTTGATAACGCCGAGTACCAGGCATTGCTTGAGCTTGCCGCGAAAATCCCAGGGCACACGCATGATCAGCAAAATTGCCAGCAAGCCAAGTGCGCCCAGGCTGGCGCGGAAGAAGGCCGTGGGCATACTGCCCAGCACCGGCGCAACAATACGCATCAACAGGAAACTGGCGCCCCAGATGGCGGCGAGCAATAGCAGTCTGAGCAAGTCGGTAATGCGCACAATAGGCTCCGGGCAGTGGCAGGCGGGAAGTGTTGCTGCGCACCGCAGCCAATGCAATACACAACTGACTTTTAAATCCCCGTGCGGGCAGCTGGCAATCGATGCAGAGGCTTTCCCGTGCTAGTTTGACTGGATACGTTCACCGCCACCCAGCCTTGCACGCACTGAGGTTTTTCATGTCGCAGCAACCGCTAGCCACCGAGATCGCCGCGCAGATTCTGACCGGCTTTGATGATTATCGTGAGCATTTCCGGCAGATCACCGACGGTGCCCGCGCGCGCTTCGAGCAAGCGCTCTGGCAAGACGCGCAAAAGGCCTCGGCGGCGCGGATCAACCTGTATGAAGATAAAGTCAGCGAGTGCAGCCAGCGCCTTAAACGGCATTTCCAGCAGGGGCTGACTGATGTGGAGCAGTGGCCGCTGGTCAAACGTGCCTACATCAAGCTGATTGATCTGCGCTTTGATGATGAGTTGTCCGAGACATGGTTCAACTCGATCTTTTGCAGCCTGTTCAGCCACGACCAGATCAGCGATGGCTGTATGTTCATTCACAGCACACGGCCAGCCTTGCGCAGCCAGGAGCGTGTGGCGCAAACGCGGGTCTACCGGCTCGATGTCAGCCTCGGCGAGATGCTCCAGGCAATTTTCGACGATTACTGTTTTTCGGTGGCATTCGAGGATTTACCCCGGGATTTGGCGCGTCTTGAAGGCCAGTTACGCGAAAGCCTGCCGGATTGGGTGTGCAAAGACCCGGCCTTAACCGTCGAGTTGTTCTACTCGGTGCTGTATCGCAATAAAGGTGCGTACCTGATCGGGCGGATTTACACCCATGATGAGCAATGGCCGTTGGCGATTCCGTTGCTGCACCGTGAAGGCCAGGGCATCCAGATAGACGCGCTGATAACCGACGAAGCCGATGTGTCGATCATCTTCTCGTTTACCCGCTCGTACTTTATGGTGGATGTCGCCATCCCGGCCGAGTTCATCGGTTTTCTCAAGCGGATTTTGCCGGGCAAGCACATAGCCGAGCTTTACACCTCTATCGGCTTCTACAAACACGGTAAATCTGAGTTCTATCGCGCGCTGATCAATCACCTGGCCTCGACCGATGACAAGTTCATCATGGCGCCGGGTGTGCGCGGCATGGTCATGAGCGTGTTCACGCTGCCGGGCTTCAACACCGTGTTCAAGATCATCAAGGACCGTTTCTCGCACACCAAGAGCGTGTCGCGCCAGACCGTGATCGAAAAGTACCGGTTGGTTAAAAGTGTCGATCGGGTAGGGCGCATGGCCGATACCCAGGAATTTGCCGATTTCCGCTTCCCCAAAGCCAAGTTTGATGAGCAGTGCCTGGCCGAACTATTGGAAGTTGCACCTTCAACCGTTGAAGTTGAAGGCGACACCGTGCTGGTGCGCCACTGTTGGACCGAGCGGCGCATGACGCCGCTCAATCTGTATGTCGAGAGTGCCAGCGAGTTGCAGGTCAAGGCGGCGCTCGAGGACTACGGATTGGCGATAAAACAGCTGGCGGCGGCGAATATATTTCCGGGCGACATGTTGCTGAAAAACTTCGGCGTTACTCGTCATGGCCGTGTCGTGTTCTATGACTACGATGAAATCTGTTTTCTGACCGAAGTTAATTTCCGGCGCATTCCGCCGCCGCGTTACCCTGAAGATGAAATGGCCAGCGAGCCCTGGTATTCGGTGGCGCCGATGGATGTGTTTCCGGAGGAGTTTCCGCCATTTCTGTTTGCCGATATCCAGCAGCGGCGCTTGTTCAGCAAGTTGCACGGCGAACTTTACGATGCCGAGTATTGGCAGAGCCTGCAGCAGGCGATAAACACCGGCAAAGTAATTGATGTGTTCCCTTACAGGCGTAAGACCGAATAAACCAACGCGTGCCAGCAAACCTGGCTAATCCCCGGATACAGAGGTTTTTTTGAGATTATCCCTGGCAACAGCGGCCGGTGTGCTGCTGGGTACAAATGCGCAGCTGGCACCTGCAAACGAGCCCGAATCAAAGCAAGCGGTCGAGATGGCGCCTCTGCTGATTGTCTCGCCCCGCATCCGCAGTAGCTGGTTGACCACGCCCGCCGCAGTCAGCGTGGTCGAGAGCAATGATGCCAGCGCCGAGAAGAGCCTTACCCTGCAAGGCCTGTTGGCTTCAGTGCCGGGCGTATTCAGCCAGAATCAATACAACCTGGCGCAGGGATTACGGCCGTCTATTCGCGGCTTTGGCGCGCGCGGCAACTTCGGTGTGCGCGGCGTGCGCGTGCTGGTCGATGGCGTGCCGCTGACCATGCCGGATGGCCAGACTGAACTCGACGGGCTGGATTTGGGCTTGGTCGAACGGCTGGAGGTACTGCGTGGGCCGTCTTCTGTGCTTTACGGCAACGCAGCTGGTGGGGTTTTGAATATCGAGACCCGGCAGCCACCCGCCACGCCCTACAGCTTTTTTGATCTCAGTGCCGGCGAGTTGGGTTATCAGCGGGCGCGCGTTGAAACCGGTGGCAGTGTTGGCGATATTGGCGGGTTGCTGTCCTTCAACAGCACCCAGTCCGATGGCTATCGTGACCATGCGCGGGCCGAAACCAATAGCCTGACCGGCAAGCTGCGCTGGTACAGCGATTATGGGCGGCTGCGCATTGGCTTCAACGCCATCGACAACCGCGCCGAAGATCCGGGCGGCTTGCAGGCCAGTGAAGTTGACGCTGATCGTGGTCAGGCGGCACCGAATAACTTGCGCTACGACGCTGACGAGACCATTCGGCAGCAGCGCTTAAGCGCGGTGTGGGATGGTTTCGCGACCGGCAGCGATGAGTATCAGCTACGCAGCTACGTCGGCCAGCGTGAGTTTGGCAACCGGCTGCCGTTTACCGGCGGTGGCCAAACAACCTTCGACCGTTTGTTCGCCGGGATTGGCGGTCAATACAGTCACAACAACCAGTGGCTAGGCATGGCCCATAAGATTACCGCTGGTTTCGACGTTGAAACCCAGCGCGATGATCGTCGTCGGTACGATAACCTGCTCGGCGAGCGGGGCGCTGAGACGCTCAAAGAGGACGAGAATGCCGACAGCAGCGGGATATTTGTCGAAGATCAAATCGATCTTGCACAGAACTGGCAGGCCACATTGGGCGTGCGCTACGACCGCGTGCGCTTGTCGGTCGACGACCGCTTTCTGAGTGACGGTGACGACTCCGGCTCACGCAATCTCGAGGACTGGAACTACAGCGCCGGCTTGAGCTATCAACTTGATGCCCATCAGTCGATCTACGCCAAGATCGGCACCTCATTTGAAACACCGACCATCAGCGAGCTGGCCAATCCTGCCGGAGGTGGTTTCAATCCCTCGTTACAGCCCTCGCATGCGCTCAATCGGGAGCTGGGCCTGAAAGGTGAGTGGCAAACCTTACGTTACGATCTGGCCGTATACAGCATGAAGCTGGATGACGAACTGGTGGCGTACAGTTTGCCGGGCCAGTCGGGGCGCAACTTTTACCGCAATGCTGGTGAGTCGCACCGCGAAGGTGTGGAAATGAGCCTGAGCTGGCAGCTGGCCGATGCCTGGCGCTTGTCGGGCGCTTATACCTACAGCCGCTTTCGGTTTGATGAGTATCAGCTTGATGGCGCCGATTACAGTGACAACTCGCTGGCTGGGATTCCGCAGCAAACCCTGTTTACCGAGATTGCCTTTGAGCAGAATGATTACTACGCACGCTTGAATCTGCGGGCGTTTGACTCCATGTATGCCAATGACGCCAACACGGTCGAGGTGGCCGGCTACGCGCTCACCAACTTGCGCGCAGGCAAACGTTTCAAGGCCGGCGGGCAGCTGTGGGAGCCTTATGTTGGGGTCGATAATCTGTTTGACCGGGAGTATTACGACAACGTGCGCATCAATGATGCAAACGGCCGGTATTTCGAGCCGGGCCCTGGCCGTACGGTGTATGCGGGGCTGCGTGTAACATTTTGAGTGGAGTTAGTGGCGCGCAACTGACGAACATCAAGCTTGCGCAGATTCATTCAAGGTAATCTATGCTCATAGCAAGCATGTAAACAGTGCTTTTCGTTAGTCTTGGCAGGAGGGTGTCTTATGATCGCCAAGTTGCAGAATGCTTTTCATGACCTGTTGGTGGCGTTGGGCTTGCTGGACCGCCCAAAACTTCAACCCATTCCAGTGCGTACTGATGATCCGCGTCGCCCGCGTGAGCCACGCCGTCAGCGCTGAAATCCGCTCCGCCTGCTGCAAAGCGTCAATTGCTGATCAGTGGTCCAGAAGCCACTGATCTATCATTTCACGCATCCGCTGCCCGGAAAAACTCTGAAAATGCCCGCCATGAACTGTGCGTATCGGCAGCTTGCGCAGCCGTTGCAGGCTCTTGGCGTAATCATCGAGATTGGAATGATAGGCATCTTCGATCAGCGGGCCGTCATAAATAATGTCGCCGCTGAACAGCGTCTGCGTTGCCGCTTCCCACAGGCTGATACCGCCCGGTGAATGGCCTGGCGTGTGCAGCACTTGCAACACGCGATCACCCAGATCGAGCACATCACCTTCCTCAATCAAGCGTGTAGCGGGTGCTGCACGCACCTTGTACTCGGCGTAGCACAACGGACAATCCGGGTGCGCGTCGAACATCTCGTCTCCAACAAAGTCGCTGGCCAGCGTATTGGCACCGGATGGCGCAGCCAGAATGTCCGCTTCCGCCGGATGCACCAGGCGTTCGGCAAACTCATGATGCCCGGCAATATGGTCGAAATGGCAATGGCTGGCCACGGCCAACAGCGGGCGTTCAGTAAGCCAGGGCAATTGTTCACGCAAACTGACCAGTCCTGAGCCCGAGTCAATCAACACATCGCGATCACGCCCCTGCACATGCCACAGATTGCAGCGATAGAAAGGCCGCACGTACGGCTCATGAATCAGGCTGATGCCATCGTAGCGATGCTCGACTTCGAACCATTTGTCGCGGCTGACGATTTTCATGCGGCAATTCCTTGCTGGCGGTGCAGTCGGGATCGGGCCTGAGGCGCAGTGCTCAAGCCCGATCTTGGGCGTGCTTAGGCGGTTTGCTGGCGCGGAACCAGCAACCATTTACGCACCACCACGTAGCTGCAGGCAGTGATCACGAATACCGGCAACGATGCGCCAAACGCCAACGGCGAGACCCAGCCCCAGTAATACGCCAACACGGCGCCGAGTGCATAGGCGACGAATGCTGCCGGGTTGATGCCGTTGCTGTAGTGATAGCAGCCACCGTCTTCGCGTGTCAGGTCGCTCACCGAGTACTGGCCGCGATTGATCACGAAGTAATCGGCGATCAGCACCGCAAATGCCGGAATGAACACGCTGCCGATAACTAGCAGAAAATTCTGGAAATTATCGAGGATGCCCGGAATCTGCGAGCCGAGAATCGACAGCACACCGATGATCAGTGCGGGTTTCCAGAAAGTGCTTTTCGGGCTGATGTTCAGGTAAGACAGAGTGGCGCTGTACACGCACATTACGTTGGTGGTCATCACCGAGAGGAACACCACGATAGCCGCTGGCAGCCCAAAGCCGAAGCCAGACAACAACACCGCCGGATCGTAGGTTTGTTCGCTGCCGGTGAGGATGCTGAAACCCGAAACCGTCGCGCCAAGGCCCATGGCCAGAAGCGTTGCCGCCACATAACCCACCCAGGTGCCCGTTGCGGCAATGCCCTGGCTGCGGCAGTTACGGTTGTAGTCGGCGGCCAGCGGAATCCATGAAAACGCCGTGGCAATCACGATGTCGAATGCAACGCCGGCAGTAATGCCATTGCGCGGCTCCTCGTTCATGCTCAGCAATTGGCTGAACTCGAAGTGCTGGTTCATCGAATAGAACACGGCGGCGGCAAGAATCAGCATGCCGACAGCGGCCCAGCGCTCTACACGTTCAATGCCCAGATGCCCGCGCAGGGCAATCAGCAGTACCAACGTTTCACAGAGGATGGTGAATAACGCCAGGTTCGAATAACCGGTGATGTGCTCGACGGCAAAGTTCAGGCTCATGCCCGCCAGCAACGCCTGAATCCAGCTCCAGGCCAGCAGCGTCAGCAGGTTGATCAGAGAGGGCAGTTTAGCGCCCAGGGTTCCGTAGCTACCGCGAGCCAGCACCATGGTGGTGAGGCCCGTGCGCTGGCCCATCAGGCCGACCAGCACCAATGGCAAGATGCCAATCGCAGAGCCGATCAGCACGATCATCATGGCTTGCAGAAACGGAAGGTCTGGCACCAATAGCATGCCGGTAAGAATGGTTGTGACCACCACGTTAGCGCCCAGCCACAGCGCGGTTGTGCCGCTGAAGCCGAGGCTGCGGTGGTCGGCCGAGGTCGGGGCAAGCCCATCCTGACCAAAGTGTTTAGTGAGGTTCTTGAGCACGAGGGTTACTCCCAGAGTCTTTATGATTATGGTTGTTGGGTTAAGCGTTCGTGGCAGATTTCAAAAACAGCAATCGTTGCAAGGTTCAGGTTCACGCTGATGCGGCGAGACCTTTTTATTAGGGGTAAAACCAAAACATCGACCCAGCCGGCTAGCGGCTGAGTCGATGGTCATATCAGTGCAGCAGCCCTTATGCGAGGCTGATGCGGCTGGTGCTGGCGCGGGTCATGAGGCTGATGGCAACAAAGCTCACGCCACCGGCAGCCAGGCTGTAGTAGATCGGTGTGTTGGCTTCGAGGCCGTCGATGTACATGAACACGCACGCGGTCAGGTTGCCCAGAGCCATGCTGGCGATAGCGCCGGCAGTGGAGGCGTGCTTCCAGTAAATAGCGCCCAGCAGCGGGATCAACATGCCGCCAACCAACAGGTTGTAAGCCATGGTCAGCGCGCTGATTACATCGCTGACAACCAGGGCGATGGCCAATACGACGAGGCCCAGCAAGAAGGTGAAGATGCGGTTTTCATGAGCGCTCGACTCATTGCCCTTACCCTTGCGCAGCAGCGGCCAGAGGTCTTGCGCGGCAGTGGTCGATGCGGCCAGCAGGCCAGCACTTGCGGTCGACATCAGCGCAGCCAGAGCTGCTGCAATGACCAGGCCACGTACGCCGTCTGGCAGGCTCAGTTGCACGATGCTGGCGAATGCATTGTTGACGTTATCAAGGTCCGGGATCAGCACTTTCGCGGCCATGCCGATGATTGCAGCGGCCAAACCGTAAAGGACGCAGTAGATCCCGGCAGCGGAGCCGGCAACCTTGGCAACCCTTTCACTGCGTGCGGTGAACACACGCTGCCAGATGTCCTGGCCAATGAAGATGCCGAAGAAGTAGATCAGGAAGTAGGTGATGATGGTGTCCCAGCCAATCGCGGTCATCGAGAAGTAGCTGGCTGGCAATTTCGCGACCAGTGCGTCCCAGCCGCCGGCATCGCTGATCGACATGGGCATGAGAATGAACACCAGGCCGATGGTCATGATCAGGAACTGAACGATATCGGTGAGGCTCAGCGACCACATGCCGCCAACGGTCGAGTAGGCCACCACGATGCCGCCGCCGATCAGAATCGACAGCCAGAACGGCAGATCGAACAGAACGCCCATCACGGTGCCAATGGCAATGGTCGAAATCGCACCGATCATCAGCGCGTAGATCAGCATGATTGCTGCGCTGGCGGTACGCGCTGTTGGGCTGTAACGACGCTCAAGCACTTGAGTGACGGTAAAGATTTTCAGTTTCAACAGAGGTTTGGCGAGGAACAGGCTGATGCCGACAATCCCCAGCCCCAGTGTTGCGCAAAGCCAGAAGCCGGAAAGGCCGTAAACATAGCCAAGGCGCACGGTGCCGATGGTGGAAGCGCCGCCCAGAACAGTTGCCGCCATGGTGCCCATGTAAAAACCAGGGCCCAGATTGCGACCTGCTACCAGGTAGTCTTCACGGGTTTTCGCACGGCGCATGCCGTAAAAGCCGAGCCCGAGCATGGCCGCGACGTACAGTAGGATTACAACGATATCTAAGGTCATTTCAGGTCACTCACTCTGATTTTTTTTATAGGCAGTGCTGGTGTTAATGCTTCGCCAAACGCATTCGCGGCCAGCGCTGTGCAGCAGGTTTTAGTTTTTGTAGTCGGGACACTCACGATCAAGCTTGCGCAGCCAGGCCTCCCATAACAGCTGGCGTTGCCCTTCAGCTCCCTGAAATTGTTCGCAGGCATGCCGGCTGAGGGCTTCAGGCATTTCGCTGACACCCAGCAGCGCCGCAGCACTGAGTTGGATTTCACAGGCTTTGTTCAGGTAATACATGACGTAAAACGCATCGGCGACACTGGCGCCAACGCTGAGTAAGCCGTGGTGCCTGAGAATCAGCGCGATATTGTTGTCGAGCGAAGCGACCAGTCGCTCGCGTTCCCCCAGATCCAGCGCAATACCTTCATAGGTGTGGTAACCCACACGCTGATGAAATTCGGCGTTGATCTGGTTGAGTTGCAACAAACCTTTATCGGCAGCCGCGACGGCCATGCCGGCCAGCGTGTGCGTGTGGATGACGCAATGGGCGTCTTCACGGGCCATGTGCACAGCGCTGTGAATGGTAAAGCCGGCGACATTGTAATCGGCTTTGCCCTCAATAACGCGGCCGTGCATGTCGACAATAATCAGGTCACTGGCTGTGACTTCTTCGAAGAACAAACCGAATGGATTGATCAGAAAGCGCGGCTCTTCGCCGGGCAAACGCGCAGAGAAGTGGGTGTAGAGCGTGTCATCCCAGCCGAACATCGCCGCTAACCGGTAAGCGGCAGCGAGATCTCGGCGCAGGGTAGCCTCATTTGTTGTAGTCATAGGCTTGAATCCGCTTGAGCGTGTATCGGGTTGGTCGCGGCGCCCCATCACTTACCGCTGCGGGATGGGGCGGGCGCTGGTTTGCTTGCGATTACCGGCGTTCAACACCTGGCAAAATGCAGAGCATTTCGTACAGCAGGTTGGCGCCCAACAGCGAAGTGTTGCCGGTGGTGTCGTAAGGCGGGGAAACCTCGACCAGATCGCCGCCGATAATGTCCAGGCCCTGACAGCCACGAATAACTTCGATGGCCTGAATGGTGGTCAAACCGCCAATTTCAGGGGTGCCGGTGCCCGGCGCCCAGGCCGGATCGATGCCATCGATATCGAACGACAGGTAAACCGGGCCGCCGCCGACTTTCTCGCGGACTTCAGCCATCAGCGGCTCCAGCGATTTGTGCCAGCATTCTTCGGCCTGGACCACGCGGAAACCCTGCTTACGGCTCCAGTTGAAGTCTTCTGCGGTGTAACCCTGAGCCCGCAAGCCAATCTGCACGACGCGGTCGCAGTCGAGCAAACCTTCTTCAACGGCGCGGCGGAAGGTGGTGCCATGGGCGATTTTCTCGCCAAACATGTGATCGTTGACGTCGGCGTGCGCATCGATATGCACCAGACCGATCTTGCCGTGCTTCTTCTTTAGCGCACGCAGAATCGGCAGAGTGATGGTGTGGTCGCCGCCCAGTGTCAGCGGCAGAATACCGTCGGCAACGATCTGGTCGTAGGATTGTTCAATGATGCGAACGGCTTCAGCCATGTTGAAGGTGTTGATTGGCACATCACCGATGTCGGCGATATTCAGCGAATCAAACGGCGCAGCGCCAGTGGCCATGTTGTAGGGGCGGATCATGACCGACTGAGCGCGAATCTCGCGTGGGCCAAAGCGGGTGCCGGAGCGCAGTGAAGTGCCGATGTCGAGGGGAACGCCGACGAAACCAACGTCGAGTTCAGCACGCTCTGCAGGCGACTGAATATGCGGCAAGCGCATCATGGTGGCGATCCCGCCGAAGCGTGGCATCTCGTTGCCGCCAAGTGGCTGGTGCAGATTCTTTTCCATGGAGGCCTCACAGTTTTTATGGTTTTAAATTTCAGTGAGGGAATTCTTGGTCAGGACGGCTTGCGGAAAAATCGCTGGGAGAAAAAACTTAGTTCATGATTTTCTAAACTATTGGCATGTACACTTAGCGCCGTTGCAGTTGAATGAATTGCAGTCCCGGCCCATCGGCGTTCCTTCGCGTCGCCAGAGGCCGCTGATTCGTGTGGAGTGTTCATGAGCCAATCCTTGCCCGACCTGAAGTTACTGCGGATTTTTGTCAGTGTGGTCCGCAATCAGGGTTTTGCAGCGGCGCAGCCTGAGCTGAATTTATCGACCTCGGCCATCAGCACTTATATGAGCCAGCTGGAATCCCAGCTCGGCCTCGTGCTGTGCCACCGTGGGCGCGGTGGTTTCAGCCTGACCAGCAAAGGTGAGTTGTTCTATCAAGAGACACTGCGTCTGTTGAGTGAACTGGAAGGATTCGAGCGCTATTCTGCAGCGCTCAAGGGCGAGTTGCGCGGCACGCTGAATCTGGGTGTGCTGGACTCGACCGTGGGCGATAGCTCGTTGCCCCTGGCTGAAGTGATTGGCGCCTACAGCCTCGAACACCCCGGCGTGCACCTGCATTTGTCGGTGATGAGCCCGTATGAGTTGCAGTTGGCGGTGCTCGATAACCGCCTGGATATCGCCATTGGCGCGTTCTCGACCCGCATGACTGGCTTGATTTATCAGCCGCTTTACCGTGAACAACACTGGCTGTATTGCAGTGAACGTCACTCGCTTTATACCCAGCGGCGCATTCCGGCCGAGGTGATTACCCAGCAGCGCATGGTGGGGCGTGGCTACTGGAGTCAGGCCGAGCTGGCGCGGCACGGTTTCAAGCACAGCGCGGCCACGGTAGATTCAATGGAAGCCCAACTGATTCTGGTGCTTTCAGGTGCTTACATCGGTTATCTGCCCGAGCATTACGCGCAGTATTGGGTCGACCGCAAAGAATTACGGGTTTTGCTCCCGGCAACCTTTGGTTATCAGGCGCCGTTTTCGCTGATTTTGCGCCGCGGACGAACGCGCGAACCACTGATTCAAACCTTCCGCGACTTGCTCAAGGCACAGCTTAATGCGCAATAACAGTCAGCAGATTCAGAAGTCGTCAGACGCGCGGGGCGGCTATGGCGCGGCCTGAATGTGAGCGTTGTAAACGGCCGCAGACGCGCTGCTTGTGCGCCTTGATTCCGCATTTGCACAGCCGCACGCGGGTGCTGATCCTGCAGCACAACAGCGAGGCGGGGCATGCGCTGAACACCGCCCGGTTAGCGGCTCTGGGGCTGAATAACGCACAGCTTGAGGTCGGCGAAACATTCAGCCAACTGGATGACTGGTTGGCGTTGCCGGGCTATCGCCCTTGCTTGCTGTTTCCGGGGGATGAGGCTGTGCCGGTCGCAGACTTTGCCGAGGCTGCAGTGGCCACGCCGTTATTGCTGGTGGTGCCGGATGGTACGTGGCGCAAGGCGCGCAAGCTGCTCTACTGCAATCCGCTGTTGCAAGCGTTGCCGCGCATTACTTTGCCGTCCGGATTGAGTTCACGCTATCGCTTGCGCAAGGCGCCAGAGCCTGGCGCGTTATCGACAATTGAAGCGATTGTGGTGGCACTTGAGGCTATAGAGAAACCCGCGCAGTTTGGCGAATTACTCAGGCCATTCGAGGCCTTGATCGAAGGCCAGATCGCGGCGATGGGCGCTGAGACCTATCAGCGTAATCACGCGGGCGGTGCCGCAACGGCGGCACCTGAAAACGGCCCGGATGCGCCTGAGCAGGCTGACTGAATCAGCGTTCGCGCAGGGCTTCGGTTCTGGCTTTGAGCACCGGCTTGAGCAAGTAGTCGAGCACGCTTTTCTCGCCGGTCACGATGTCTACAGTGGCGATCATGCCGGGAATAATGGTTAAAGGGTGGTCATCACCGCCTAAATGGCTTTTTTCAGTGCGCACTTGAATCAGGTAGAAACTGTTGCCTTCATCATCGGTGATGGTGTCGGCGCTGATCAGTTCCAGATTGGCCTTGAGGCCACCGTAAATGGTGTAGTCGTAGGCGCTGAACTTGACCATGGCCTTCTGTCCCGGATGGAGAAAGGCCACATCCTGTGGGCGCACCTTGGCTTCGATCAGCAGATTGTCGTCCAGCGGTACAATCTCGATCATGTCATTGCCCGGCTGAACCACGCCGCCGATGGTGTTGACCTTGAGTTGCTTAACGATGCCGCGCACCGGTGAAACGACCGTTGTGCGGCTGACGCGGTCATCTATCGCTTCGGTGCTGGCGCTGAGTTTCTTAAGCTCTGTGCGCGCATCATTGAGCTCCTTGAACGCATCGGAGCGAAACGCCAACTCGGACTCGTCCACCTTGCTTTTGATTTCGTTAATCGCCGACTCGGCGCGCGGAATGGCCAGTTTGGTTGCATCCAGCGAGCCACGCATTTCCACCGCTGTGCGGCGCAACCGCAGAATCTCGACCTGCGAGATGGCGCCACTCTTGACCAGCGGCTGTGACATGTTCAGTTCCTGCTGAACCAAACCAAGCCCCGAGCTGTATTGCTGGGCTTTCGAGCGGTACTCGGCCAATTCCTGTTGCTTCTGGCGCAGTTGTTCGCCCAGCGTGCGTTGCTCGCTTTGCAAGCGATCCTGACGGGAGCGGTACAGGCCTTCCTCATCCAGTGCCAGTTGTGGGGCTTTGCTGGCAATTTCTTCTGGCATCTTCAACGGGCGGCCTTCGGCCTCCGCAGTCAGGCGTTCGATCCGGGCGATCAGGGCGAGCCGGTCGGCATCGCTTTCGCCTTTGTTCGAGAGAAAGCGGGTGTCGTCGAGGCGCAGCAGCACGTCGCCTTTCTCGACCACCTGACCTTCACGGACGAATATCTCGCTGACAATGCCGCCTTCAAGGTTCTGGATTACCTGAATCTTGCTTGATGGAATGGCTTTGCCCTGACCGGTAGTCACCTCTTCGAGTATCGCGAACTTGGCCCACACCACGGCTGCAACCAGGCACGCACAGACCACCCAAAGGGTGACGCGTGAAAGCCAGGGCGAATCCTCAAGCATCACGCCCTCGACTTCGGGCATGAACTCGGCGTCTTTCCTGTTCGGCCGCTGGTTGGCGAAATAGCTGCTGTCAGTCGTCATCACCTCACCCCGCAGCCGGGCCAACACGGCCCTTACGCAATGCATCAATCACGGTTTCTTTCGGACCATCGGCAACGATGTGCCCGTTATCCATGACAATCAGTCGCTCAACGAGGCTGAGCATCGACATGCGATGGGTAATCAGCAGCACGGTTTTGTCTTTCGCCCAGCTCATCAGCTTGCCGCGCAGGGCATCTTCGCTGCTGTTATCCATTGCGCTGGTAGGCTCATCCAACACCAGAATTGGCGGGTCGAGGAGCATGGCGCGGGCGATCAAAACGGCCTGGCGCTGGCCACCTGAAAGCAGTTGACCGCGTTCGCCCACGGGGCGGTCAAAGCCTTGCGGGTGCTGTCTGGCCAGTTCGTTGACGCCGGTAAGCTCGGCAACTTCAAGCATCCGCGCATCACTGACATAACGCGCGCCGAGGGTCAGATTGTCGCGCAAACTGCCCGCCAGCAGGGGCAGGTCATGCGAGACGTAACCGATCTGGTGGCGCAGGTCGGCGACATCGAGCTGGCGCAGGTCGAGGTCGTCGAGGAGTATTTGGCCTTCATCCGGGCTGTAAAACGCCATGAGTAATCTGGCCAATGTGCTCTTGCCCGAACCGCTGCGACCGATGATGCCAATCCGCTCGCCCGCAGCCATGCGCAAGCTGACCCCGGCCAGCGCTGGCGTGCTTTGATCCGGGTAACTGAACGTGACGCCCCGCACTTCCAGCGCGCCTTTAAGCTGGGTGCGTTCCAGTGGTCGCTGTTTGGCCTCGCGCTCTTGTGGCAACGCCATCAATGCATCGGTTGAGGTCATGGTCAGGCGGGCTTGCTGGTAGCGCGTGATCAAACTGGCAACCTGGCCGAGTGGTGCCAGCACGCGGCTGCCGAGCATGTAGCAGGCAACCAGGGCGCCGACGCTGAGATTGCCGGCGATAATGCTGTAAACACCAGCGATAATCGTGCTCATGCCGGCGAACTGCTGAAGGAACAACGTGCCGTTGGTGGCCAGCGAGGCCAGAAAACGTGCATGCATGTCGAGACGGGTCAGTGAACCGTGGGTTTTCTCCCACTGATGCTGGCGTTCACTCTCGGCGCCACAGGCCTTGAGGGTTTCCAGCCCGCCGAGGGTTTCGATCAGCAACGCCTGACGTTGTGCGGCCAGCACCAGGCTGCGCTCCACGGTATCGCGCAGACGCACCTGAATGATCCAGGCGAACAGGGCGGTGAGTGGAAACGCCAGCAACGGGATCACCACCAGCCAACCGCCGAGCAGGCCGATAACCGCAATCATCAACAGCGCGAACGGCAAGTCGATCAGGCTGGTCAGGGTAACGGCGGTGAGAAACTCGCGCAGGCCCTGGAAGTCATGAATACTCTGGGCAAAGCCGCCGACGGTGGCCGGTCGCGACTTCATAGACATGCCGGTGATGCGCTCGAACAGCGTGGCGGATAACACGATGTCGGTCTTTTTGCCGGCGGTGTCCAGCAGGTGCGCGCGCAGCACGCGCAGCAACAACTCGAACCCCGCCCCGATCAGCAAGCCAATGGCCAATACCCATAGCGTCGCCGTCGCCTGATTGGGCACCACGCGGTCGTAGGTTTGCATCACAAATAACGGAACCAGTAGCCCCAACACGTTAATCAGCAGACTGGCCAGCACGGCGTCGGCATACAGCCAGCGTGACAGCTTCAAGGTGTCGCGAAACCACGCTGTCACTCTGGGCATCAACGGGTTGCGCGCTTGCTCCAGTTCGTGACGCGGCCGGGCAAACAGCGCTTGGCCGGCGTATTCGTGGGCAAGCTCAGCGCCGTTCACCCATTGTTCGCCGCCGTCGGTTTCGCAGGGGAGAATCAGTGCCTGCTCATTTTCGCCCCAGGCCTTTAGCACGGCACTGCGGCCATCTTTGAGCAGTAACAGCACCGGCAGATTGAGCGCCGAAATCGCGCTCAGCTCGCGGCGTAGCAAGCGTGCCTGCAAACCGGCACGCGCTGCAGCGCGACTGAGTAAATTGGCGGACAAGGTTTGTTGCGGCAGCGGCAGGCCGGCAGTCAGGCTGCCGCGGCTGACTTTGCAATCATGCAGGCGACAGAGAATCAGTAAACCATCAAGCAGCGGATCGTCATGGCTCAGGCGTGGGTCATTAACCGGACTGCTGTGCTCCATATTCGTCACTAGCGACTACTCCTAAACATCTGTCCCTGAGGTTTCAGCGCCATGTGCTGGCCAGTCACGCAACTGAAAAATCCGTGAAACCTGTGTTGCCAGTGGCCACAAGGCCCTGCCCGGAGCAGGGCCTTGTGGTTACTTATTGCAAAGCAGGCAGATGCGCCTCGCTTTTGACTTCGCTCAGCGCAACCGATTCGGCTGGCAGCACCACTTGCTGTTGGCGCAGCAACTGACCGGTGGCAGCCAACACGCGGTACATCGAGTACTCCTCGGTGTAGCGCACATCGGTGTAGCGACGGTTGGCGGTGAACAACTCGTTCTCACTGTCGAGCAAGTCGAGCAGGGTGCGCTGCCCCAAGGTGAATTGCTGCTGATACGCCTCACGAACACTGGCGGTGTATTCGGCATAGTCACGCGCTTTCGGGGTTTGCAGCCGCGCATTTTCCATCGCGTTCCAGGCCAGCGCCGTGTTCTCGTTGATCAGACGCAGGGCATTGTTGCGGATGTCCATAGACTCGTTGATCTGGTGTGAAGAAGACTCCAGACGTGCCTTGTCACGCATGCCGTTGAACAGGTTGTAGTTCATCACAACACCTGCGCGCCACGTGTTGTAGTGGCCGGCGTCGCCCTGAATATTATCGTCAGCAGTGGTTGCCAGTTCAGCATCTACGCGCGGGTAGAACGGCGCCTTGGCGGACTCGTATTGTTTCTCGGCCGCGTTGACATCGGCTTGCGCAGATTTCAGGAACGGGTTGTCCGCCATCATCACCTGGCGTGCAGTTGGCAAGTCAGCCGGCACTTCGCCCTTGACCGACGCCGGTGCAGAGAGCTCATCCGGATAACGGCCCACGGCGCTGAAGAAGTTAGCCTCGGCATCGACCAGGTTGACCTGCTCGGTGTAGAGGTTGTTTTCCGCCAGGGCCAGACGTGCACTGGATTGGTCGAGGTCAGCCGTGCTGCCAACGCCTTGCTGGCTGCGCAGTGAGATCTGGTCGTTGATGCGCTGATGCGCCAACAGGTTGTTCTTGGCCAGCGCCACCATTTCCCGACGTTTCAGTACATCGAGGTAAACCTCGGCGGTGCGCAGGGCCAGGCTCTCGGATGTGCCGCGCACGTAGTAGGCACGTGAGTTGACTACCGCCTGGGTTCGCGCCACTTCATTCGGGGTATTGAACCCGTCGAAGAGCATCTGTCGCAGGCGCAACTCGGTGTTGCTGTAGGTGAGGGTTTCCTTGTTGTGATCGCCGATGATGCGGGTGCTCGGGCTGTCGGTATTTTCACGGCCATAGCCGACGAGTGCATCTACGGTTGGCAAGTAACCGCCCTTGGCAATTTTCACGTCCTCGTCTGACGACAGACGACGGTTCACGCCCGCGCTTATTTCCGGGTGGTTATCGATGGTGCTCTGGATCGCCTCTGACAAAGTCATTGCTTGGACGGGTGAAAAAGTCATGGCCAGAAGCATGCCTGTCCATAGCGGGTTGACTGCACGCATTGGTAATACTCCTTTGCTGTGTGCTCTGATCTTTCCTCTCCGCCAAAAAAATGTCTTTTTAAGGCGGGCGTCGTTTTTGGGTTCTCACTCTAGGCATTGAAGATCATTATTTATGTTGGCACAGAAAAATTTAGCACAAGATTTATGAAAAAATATTCTTATACAAAAAAGCCGACAGAGGACATTGTTACCCCTGAAAGTAGGCGTGGAAGCCGCATCGCGTCTAAGCTTGATGAAAATAGGCCTGAAACAGGCAGTTGTTTACACAGGGCGGGGTTGCAGTTGGGACGGTAGGCAGCAAGGAGGCGACAATAATTTGTCGTTTTTACGAAGGGCCGAATTGCTGTCTTCTCAACCGCTTAGGTGAAGTATCTGTGTTTTGCACTGTTGATGCCTTCTTTAGGAGATACCGGCGAACGCCGGTGGCAGTGAGGAACACGTTATGGCCACTCTGATTGGTAAAGTCACCCAGGTTATTGGTGAGGTTTTCGCCGTTGCAACTGATGGCTCGCGTCGCCCACTGGGTGTGGGTGATCAAGTTTTTGCAGGTGAGCAATTAGTCACGGGCGCATCGGGTGCTGTGGCTGTAGCGATGACCGATGGTCAGCAATTAACCTTGGGGCGTGAGAGTCAGCTCAGCCTGAATGCCCAAATGCTTGGCCAGGGGGACGACAGTCAGGCGCCTCAGGATGCGCCTGTCACGGCGCCAAGTGCTGATGACTTAACAGACGTCGAACAACTATTGGCGGCGATTGAAGCGGGCGCCGACCCCACTCAGGAAGCCGAAGCCACAGCCGCAGGGCCTGGTGGCGCCGGATCGGGTGGCGCTGGCGGTGTAGGGGGCGGCCACAGTTTCGTGCTGCTCGATACCGTCGGGGGGGCGGTTGAGCCGGTTCTGGGCTTTGACACTTCAAATTTCAGCACGGGGCCAGAGTTCCCTAATCCTGAACCCATCGTGATTCCAGTGCCGCCGCTGGTTCAGGAAGCGCCAACTCCGCCAGCGCCTCCAGCAGAGCCTGAAGTGGTTGATTTCCAGCCGGTCGTCAGCGTTATTTATCAGGACGCTGTCGGCAGTATCAGCACCAGCCCGGCTGTGGTTGAGGAGCGTGCATTGGCGGGTGGCAGTAACCCGCAGAGTAATGCCGAACAGGCCAGCGGGCGCTTTCAGGTGGTTTCACCCGATGGCGTAAGTGCGCTTGAGGTGCAGGATGCCAACGGCAACTGGGTGAATGTGACCGCTGGCAATTCGGTGCAGGGCCAATACGGCACTTTGCAGGTGGATGCACAGGGCAATTGGACCTACACCCTGACCGCCGGCGTGCAGCATGGCACACCGGGGGCAACCGGTGCTGATGATCAGATTGGCGAAAGCTTCAATGTGCGGGTTACCGACAACGATGGCGATGTATCGCCGGTGGCGGTGCTCGACGTAAGCATTTATGACGACGGACCGCAGGCTATCAACGACGTTAACAGCGTGGCTGAGGACAGCGTCGCGCCAGTTGTCGGAAATGTGCTGAGTAACGACCAAGTCGGTGCCGACTCACCTGCAAGTTTTGTCGCCTGGCAAAGCACCGCGGCAACCTTTGGCTCCTTCACGCCGACCGCCAACGGTGGTTACAGCTACCTGCTCAATTCGGACAATCCGCTGATTCAGGCGCTCGACACGGGCGAGACGCTGACAGAAACCTTCAGCTACACCATGCAGGATGCGGACGGTGACACCTCGACGGCCATGCTGACGATAACCATCACCGGCACCAACGACATTCCCGTGGTCAGCGTGCCACCGCTTGGTGAAGGCACTAATGCGCAAGTTTATGAGTCCGGACTGGCCAATGGCAGTGACGCCGCTGCCAACAGCGAGTTCACCACCGGCACCTTCACCTTGAGCGATGTTGATGGCCTGGATGATTTGCAAAGCGTGACCATTAACGGCAATACCGTGGCAATCGGCAGCCTGAACAGCGGCTTGAATGTGTTTGTCGGTGAATTCGGCACCCTGACCATTACCGGCTACGACGCGGCGACGGGGCAGGGTACTTATCAGTATCAACTGACTGCACCGACAATCGATGGCGCAGGTATTGAGACCGATACCTTTGTCATCAGCGTATTCGACGGCACTTCGTCGTCGGCGCCGGCCAATATCGTTATCGAAATCATCGATGATGTGCCGACCGCCAACGCCGACACCGGTTCGGTCAAAGAAGGCGCAACGCTCACGGTTAATGCCGCCAATGGCGTACTGGCTAACGATGTTGCCGGTGCTGATGGTTTTGGCTCGTCCAGTGTTGTGGGCGTGCGTGCCGGTTCGGATACAGCTACAGACGCTTCGGGCAATGTCGGCGGTTCCATCACCGGCGCTTACGGCACATTAACTTTGGCAGCTGACGGCTCATACACCTACCACTCAACTGCCAATGGTGTGGGCGCCAATGCGCTGGACGCCAATGCGCTGGATCACTTTGTGTATACCGTGGTTGATGGTGACGGCGATTTGAGCACCACTACGTTGACTATCGACGTGTGCAATTTCACCGTGGTTGGCGGTGTCGGTGGCGAAGCTGATACCAGCGTGCGCGAGGCTGCGCTGGATCTAATTGGCAGTAATCCGGCCAGCAACGATGAAGTGGCCAGCGGCCAACTGACCGGCAGCGGCGGCGCGGGTGGTTATCAGTTCAGCATTGCCGATGGCGTGGGCCAATACGGCACGCTCAGCGTTAACGCCAACGGCCAATATACCTACACACTCACCAGCCCGGTTGATACACCAGCTGGCGATAACGGCAACAATATCCAGGCGCAGGAAACCTTCACCTTCACGGTTACCGATGCCAATGGCAACACCGGCACCGGCACATTGCTGATTGATATCGTCGACGACATTCCAAAGGCCTATGCCGACACTGGCTCGGTGCAGGAAGGCGCAACGCTCACGGTTAATGCTGCCAATGGCGTGCTGGCTAACGATGTTGCCGGAGCCGATGGTTTTGGCTCGTCCAGCGTTGTGGGCGTGCGCGCCGGTTCGGATACAGCTACAGACGCTTCCGGCAATGTTGCCACTTCCATCACCGGCGCATACGGCACATTAACTTTGGCAGCGGACGGCTCATACACCTACCACTCAACCGCCAATGCGCTGGACGCCAGTGCGCAGGATCACTTTGTGTATACCGTGGTTGATGGTGACGGCGATTTGAGCACCACCACTTTGACTATCGATGTGTGCAATTTCACTGTGGTTGGCGAGGTAGCAAGTGGTTCGGATACCAGTGTGCGTGAGGCCGCGCTGGATCTAATTGGCAGTGATCCGACCAGCAATGATGAAGTGGCGAGCGGCCAACTTACTGGCAGCGGCGGCGCGGGTGGTTATCAGTTCAGCATTGCCAATGGTAACGGCAACTTTGGCACCCTGACGGTGGATGCCAGCGGTAATTACACTTACACGCTGACCAGTGCGCCCAAATTGCCGGCCGGTAATAACGGCAATAATATCCAGACGCAGGAAACCTTCAGCTACACCGTGACTGATGCCAACGGCAATACCGGCACCGGTACGCTGGTGATAGAAATTGTCGACGATGTGCCCACTGCGCACGATGACACCGCCTGCGTGGGCGCCGAACGTGGCCTCGATTACAACGCGGTGTTTGTGCTCGATTTCAGCGGCAGCATCAGCAACAGCGAGCTCAATGTGATGATGCAAGCTGTGCGAGCGGCAGGGCAGAAGCTGTTTGATGGCACCAATGGCGATGTCAGCATTCAACTCGTGGCCTTTTCGGGCACCGCAAAGTCGTATGCGGCGGTGAGCAATTTTGCCGACCTTTCGCACCTTATCGACACGCTCAATCCGGCTGATGGCGGTACCCGGCCATACAGTGGCAATACCGACTTTACGGCTGCAATCAAAGAGACCATGGCTGTATTCGAGCCTGTGGTGGGTGCCAGCAATCAGGTGTTCTTCATCAGCGATGGCAACCCCAATGAGCAGACCGGTAATAACTCTTCGTTGACCAACGCCACGGCGGCGCAATGGAGCAATTTCGTTAATGGCAATAACATCAACGTGACCGCAGTCGGTGTGGGCGGCGGTATCGACAATGCCCGCTTGCAGGACATCGATGTGGACGGTCAGGGTGCGCCGATCCAGGTCGCCAATTTTGAAGATCTGGTCGAGTCACTGCTGCAGGTCGTCACCGGTGGCAGTGTTCAGGGCAATGTGCTCAAGGGCGATGACAATGCTGTGGGCGGCGGCGATGACGATGTATTTGGCGCCGATGGCGGCCGCATTCTGTCTATTTCGGCGGATGGCCAAACCTACACGCTCAATGGCACGACTATTCAGACTGCTGCCAGCGCTTCGCAATACAGCTGGGATGCGAGCACCAAGCTGTTGACCCTCAATACGGACACTGGCGTTCTCAAGTTCTATATGGCGGATTCCAGTGGCCATGCGGCGGGTGACTATCAGTTCCAGGCGCACAGCGGTTTGGATTTTGGCGCCAGTGGCCAGCTCAATGAGGTCTTTACCTACACGCTGATCGACAACGACGGCGATACGGACTCGGCCAATCTGACCATCTGCATCGACGGGCCGGAGATTTCAGCGCTGGTGGTGGGCAGCAATGCCAGCGATCAGGGTAACTCCGCGGTTGAGCACACCGTGCCGAATCCGCAAGATGCCGACCGCGCCGGTGAGATCATGGGCACCTACGGCAAGGATGTTCTGCTGGGGGATGTCGGCGGCGTTAACAGCAACTTTACACCGGGCAAAAACTACAACATCGCGCTGATCCTCGACCGCTCGGGGAGCATGGCGGATGCTTCCGGTACGCCTGGGTTGAGCCGCCTGGCGCTGGCCAAGGATGCACTGACCTCGCTGGCCAATCAGTTAGCCGGGCATAGCGGTGTGGTCAACGTGCGGCTGATTCCGTTCGGTGAAACGGCCTCTAATGGTTACACCATAAATGGCCTCAACTCGACCAATGTCGTGACCTTGATTGCTGCAATCAACGGCCTGACAGCCAGCGGCGGCACTAACTATGAGTCGGCATTCAAGGCCACGGTCAACTGGTTCAATGACCAGGTCAATGGTGGAAAAGACGCGGCGCATGGCTTCGAGCAGCTGACGTTCTTCCTCACTGACGGCAACCCGACGTTGTACCTCAACGGCAGCGGCAACACTGCTGGTAGCGGCAGCAACACGGGATACAACGAGTTGAGCCAGTCGGTTGATGCGGTGCAGGCGCTGGTTGCCGGCACGGGGAGCGATGCGGTGCAAATGCACGCCATTGGGATTGGTGATGGCGTGAGCGCCGACTTCCTCAAGTTTTTCGACAATACCCCGTTGACCGGGAACACGCTCGGACAGGGCGCTTACGACTTCCCGAATGACAATAAGCCGCCTGTCACCGGCCAGACCGGCGACCCGACAATCGTTAATACCGCCGATGAGCTGCATGCGGCGCTGGTCGAAGGCAGCACCACCACAACGCTTGCGGCGGTGGGAGCCGATCATCTGATTGGCGGACAGGGCGACGACATCATCTTTGGCGATGTCATCAATACCGACAGCCTGGCGTGGGCCGGGAATGCAGCGGGCACGCATGACGGCGCCGGTTATCAGGGCTTGCTCGATTACCTGACGGCAACCACCGGCACCGCGACGCTGGATCAGGTCAAAGCCTACATCGAAGCCAATGCAACGTCCCTGAACGTGGCGGGTGATACCCGTGGCGCCGGTGACTTGCTTGATGGGGGCGCGGGCAATGACTGGCTGTTCGGCCAGGGCGGCGATGATGTATTGATCGGTGGAGTAGGCAACGACCACTTATACGGTGGCACGGGCGCCGATACCTTTGTCTGGAATGCCGCCGATCGCGGCGGAAATTATCACGATGTGGTGCATGACTTTAATGTGGCCGATGGCGACAAGCTGAATTTGTCGGCCTTGCTCGATGGCGTCGATCCCAATGCCGGTGTCGATGTGCTGAGTCAGTACCTGAGCGTAGATACCAGCAATGGCGTAGACACGCTGGTCAATGTGTCCAGCAGTGGCCATGTGCAGGATACGGCTGCGGTGGATCAAACCATCACGCTGGCTAACACGGTGTTGTCCGGCGGCGACAGTGCGTCGATTATCCAGGGCATGCTGGATAACAACACGCTGGTGAGCTAGAGCGGTTGGCTGCGTAATATTTCAGTCGAATCGCTGGACTGCGACTAAAATAAAATCACCCGTCTCTGATGTTGGAGACGGGTTTTTTTATGACTGCTGCAGAGGAGCTCCAATGGTTTTCGTTCAGCGCGATGGGCACAACAGAATTATCCGGGTTGATGGCGAGCCTTTCAGTGCCATGACACAACCCATGCAAGAGGATGACCCGGAGGTAATAGCATTCCGAGCGAGCAACTCACTGAGTGATCGCTTGCTGGATCTGCAGCGCTCCGACCTCGAAATGGTGCGGGTGGTTGAAGACTTGGTGACCGTATTGGTCAGCAAGGGTGTGATCCGCTACACCGACTTGCCCGAAGCTGCCCAGAGAAAACTCAGCATGCGCGAAGAAACCCGGGCCAAGCTGAATGACCTCACCGGCCTGCTGGGCAGCGACGAAGAGCATTTCCCCTAGTCGCAGCTTGCAGTAACAGTGCGTTTGCGCAGCCGAATGGGCTCACGGCTGGGCAAGCGCACCTGATCTTTTAATCCTCCGGCCACGGCGCGGGCGCACCAATCAGGCGACCCATCGCGCCATCAATGCCCAACTCTTTCAGCGCGGCCAGTTCACCCTCGGTTTCAACCATCTCGGCGATCAATGGCAAGTCGATGCTATTCGAGGCGCGGAACAATGCTTCGATGAACAGGCGCTTATCCGCTTCCTGGTCGATTGAACGGATGTAGCTGCCGTCTATTTTCAGGTAATCGAGGCCCAGATGCGTGAGGTTGCCGATAAGGCTGAAACGCCCTCCGAAGTGTTGCAGGCCCAGCTTGTAACCGGTTTCGCGGATGCGCAGGCTTAGCGTTTCCAACTCAGCGGCGGGGGGCAGATAACGCTCATCCAATTCCAGCGTCATCAGTGCGCCGTGCTGCGGATGCTCTTTGAGTACTTTAATGAGCTGCGCAAAGCTTTCCTCGTCGCGCAACGTCGCAGCGGCCAAACTCAGCGCCAGCGGCAGCGGATGTTTGGCCAGATGCTCAAGGCTGTGCTCGAGCATTGCCAGATCGAAGCGGGCAGCCCAGCCCAAACGGTCAATCCAGGGCAGGAAACGGCCCGCTGCAATTGCCTCGCCTTGTGGGTCGAGCAAGCGTGCCAGAACCTTTTGGTGCATGACCTGAGTCGTGTCGTCGCAAGGCGCCACGGGCTGGAAGTAGAGCTGGAGCTTGCCCTCATTGAGCGCTGCATCAATCCAGTTGCGCCACTCATGCAGGCCTTGCTCGGGGGCAACATTAAAGTCGTCCAGCCGCGCCCAGCACTGTTCCGGATTGCTCTGCGCTTGCGCCAAAGCCTGATCGGCACGGCCAATCACGTCACGCACCTCCTCGCCGGGACGGAATGCGGCAATGCCGATATGGGCAACCGGTTTACAGTCACTGGCGCCGGTCTGGCGCAAGCTTTCGAGTTGCTCGCTGAGTTCCTGAGCCAACCGGTCGCAATCTTCTGCACTCAGGCCGGGCGCAAGCAGCGTGAATTCCCCGCCACGGCTGCGCGAGGCCAGCCAGCCCGTGGAGTTTCTGTTCTCGATGTCACGGGACAATTGAATGCCGATACTTTTAATCAACGCATCGGTCTTCTGGCCGCCCAAGCGCTGGTTGAGCCCGCCGAGATCATTGACCCGCAAGAACATCAGATAACCGTCAGTGTTCTGCTCATTGGCTGACAATTGATTGGCCAGGCGAATATCAAACAGGCGGCGATTGGCCAGGCCTGTGAGGCTGTCCTGATACGCCTCTTCGCGTAACTTTTCACTGCGCGCCGCCTCCTCGGCAAACAAGGTTTTGAGCTTTTCGACCATCTGGTTCATGGCCAGCACCACACGCTTGAGTTCCGGCGTGCGTGGCACTTTTTGCAGGCTCATGAATTCACGTCGGGTAATGGCTTCGGCCTGCTGCACCATATTGTCGAGCGGACGCAGTTGTGAGCGCAGCAGCCAGCCGCCGAGCAAGGCGCTGACAACTCCGCAGCCGAGCAACCAGAGCAGGCTGCCGATGGCGCTGTCCCAGAGTTTATTGATGGCAAACTGCGGATGGCTGAGTACCTCGACCCGCGCCGCCTGTTCCCAACCGCGCATGATCAATGCATCGCCCGGCTGAGGTTGCAGATCGACCATGTCGACAAACCAGCCCGGTACATTCTCGGGCGTGGTGGTGGTGCGCCGCTCTACGATGGTCTTGTTGTCGGCGATGTTGACCACACGGATCTGCGCGAAATAGCCGCTGTCGAAAATCGAGCTGACCATCAACTCAATCATCGCCGGATCATCGACATGCGGGGTCATCGACAGGCCAAGGGCCGTGGCGGCGTCTTGCGCATGCGAGCGTAACTGGCTGAGCAACTGCTCGCGCGAGCTCTCCATGCTGCTGATGAAACTGCCGGTAAACGCAACAATCAAAAACAGGCAGATGGCGATGAATAGCTGTTTGAGTAAGGACATTAAATTCTCCTAGCCTTCGCCTATGGCGAATCCTTCCGCGCGCATTTTTTTAAGCAAGTCCTGCCAGCGCGATAGTTTCTTGGTGTCACTCTTACGCGTGTTGGAACCCGCCACATACAGGCCTTCTGCGTTAAAGGCGTATACCGGAAGCAGGTCTTTGCGTTGTGAGGCGGGGCGTATTTGGCCAATCAGGTTGTCCAGCACCAACGGCTCGCTGGTGGGCGTTGCGTAGTAGGTGAGAACCATGTGCGCCTGATTCTGGCGCAGGGCTTTTACGTAGGTGATGCGCAGCTTTTCGGCGGGCATGCCAAGGCGGCGCAAGGTGAAATACTTGGCGATTGAATAGTCTTCGCAGTCGCCCGCACCTTTGACCAGAGACTCGACCGGCGTGGCCCAATAATCGGCCTGACGCCAGTTGCGCTGATCATCGCTGAAGCGCAACTGCTTGTTGAAAAAGCCATTTACGACCTTGAGTTTTTCCGTGTCGGGCAGGTCGGTGCTGGCGTTGATCAGGCTGTCCCAACTCTTGATCCGCTGCTCTGCAACGCCGAGATTGCCGTAGCGGCTTTCGGCGTTCTTGAGGATCAGGGCAAAGTCCCAGTTTGCCACCGCAGCAGCATAGGCCAGGAGCAGGCTTGCGCCTATCCATAGCTGGCCTCGCACCTGGCGGCCTGGCACTTTGTGCATGAAGAGTTTCCCTACGTTTGATCCTGGCAAGTCTAGGCACTGTTGTGCCGGTTCGCAGGCGCGCAAGGCGATTATTTACAGGAATTTAGAGCGCTAAAGGTTGGCGCGGGTTTTTTGCCGCAGAATGTAGAGGGTTACCAGCACCGCGCTGGTGAGCATGAAGGTGCGCGCCCAGAACAGCGGCACCAGATAGCAGGAAAAACCAATGCTCAGCCACATCAGGCTGATGGCGTAGATTTTACCCTTGAGCGGAATGCCCTCGCCGTCGAGATAGTCGCGAATCCACGGGCCGAGGTGCGGGTGACCGGTCAGCCATAAATAGAAGCGCTCTGAGCTGCGGATGAAACAGGCAGCGGCAAGCAGCAAGAAGGGCGTGGTCGGCAGCACCGGCAGGAATATTCCGATGACCCCAAGCGCTACGCTCAGCCAGCCAAGGGCCAGCAGAGCGTAACGAACCAGCGGATTGCGATTAAGCTTGGGCGCCTGCGCCATCGTGGCGATCAGTGATGGCGGGGTTTGAGCAGGGCTGGCTTCTCATCGGGTGCGTTGCACAGCAGGAACAGGGCGGTCAGCAGTTCCGGGATTTGCTCGGCCATGCTATCGACCAGGTCGCGGTCCTGAGCCATTTCGTCGAATTCAGGCTGCTCGTCGAACAGGCCGGAAGCGACCATGATTGGCAGCAGCAACTCGCTGACTTCATCTTCCGAATCTTCAAACCAGACCGACTCACGCAGGAATACGCCTTCCATGAAACCGATGCACCAGCCGCGCAGCTCGGATTCGTCCGGGTCGTCGCCAAGGTCAAGATCGCACGGCATTTCAGGCTCATCGTCACTCGCCAACTGACGGGCGATGTGCGCGCGCAACTGGATCAGCGTGGATTCGATTTCTTCACGCTCGGCATCGTCGCGATATTGCGGCGTTTCGGAGAACAGGGCGTCGATCCATTCGCGCTCCGGAACAAGCTCCGGGCAAATGGAGATTGCCGTGAGGTAACCATGAGCTGCGACGTAGTCCAGAGCTTCTTCATGCAGATCATCGGCATCGAGGAAGGCTTGCAGGCGGGACAGTTGCTCGGCGAAGGACATCGGGGGGCTACCTTGAAGAAGTAAACGAGGCTGAATTCTAGTCTACAGCGGGCGCTGCGGCCATAGGCGCGGATCAATGTGCACGTGATTACAGATCAAAAACCAGCTGGCGACTCACATGAGTATAATGCGCGGTTAGATTTGGAGGCCTTTGATGCTTGAAAACGCGCAGCGCATATTAAAAGACGTATTTGGCTATGACAGCTTTCGGGGCCGCCAGGCTGCGATTATCGAGCGAGTAGCCAATGGCGGCGACGCGCTGGTGCTGATGCCGACCGGCGGCGGCAAGTCGCTGTGCTTTCAGGTGCCTGCGCTGCTGCGCGAAGGCCTCGCCGTGGTGGTTTCGCCGCTGATTGCATTGATGGACGATCAGGTCGCCACGCTCGATGAGCTGGGTGTTGCCGCCGTTGCATTGAACTCGACACTGAGTGCCGATCAGCAGCGCGACATTGCCGAACGCATTCGCCGGCGTGAAATCAAGATGCTCTATCTGGCGCCTGAGCGTCTCGTGCAGCCGCGCATGTTGAGCTTCTTGCAGCGCCTGGATATTGCCCTGTTTGCCATCGACGAGGCGCACTGCGTGTCGCAATGGGGTCACGATTTTCGGCCGGAATACCTGCAACTGGGCCAGTTGGCCGAGTTGTTTCCCGAGGTGCCGCGTATTGCCCTTACGGCAACTGCCGACATGCGCACACGCGAGGAGATCATCGAGCGCTTGCATTTACAGCGCGCCGAACGCTTTCTTTCAAGTTTCGACCGGCCCAATATTTTTTACCGGATCGTGCCCAAAGAGCAGCCGCGCAAGCAGCTGTTGGGATTTTTGAGCGCGCGTAAAGGTGACGCCGGCATCGTCTATTGCCTGTCGCGTAAAAAAGTCGATGAAGTGGCCGCGTTTCTGTCTGAGCAAGGTTTTCCGGCGTTGCCTTATCACGCCGGCTTGCCCAGTGAGTTACGCGCCTACCATCAAAAACGCTTCCTTAATGAGGAAGGCTTGATCATGGTCGCGACCATCGCGTTCGGCATGGGCATCGACAAACCCAACGTGCGCTTTGTCGCCCACCTCGATTTGCCCAAGTCGCTGGAAGCCTATTATCAGGAAACCGGCCGCGCCGGTCGTGATGGTTTACCCGCCGATGCGTGGATGGCTTACGGCCTGCAGGACGTGTTGCTGCTCAAGCAAATGCTCAACAACTCCGAGGGCGATGAGCGGCACAAGCGCGTTGAGCAACACAAGCTCGATGCGATGCTCGCCCTGTGTGAGGAAACCCGTTGCCGGCGTCAGGCGCTGCTGGCCTATTTTGACGAAGTTCTCGAAAAGCCCTGCGGGCATTGCGATAACTGCACCGATGGCGTTCAGACCTGGGATGCGACAGAGCCCGCGCGCCAGGCGTTGTCAGCCATTTATCGCAGTGGTCAGCGTTATGGGGTCGGCCATTTAGTCGACATGCTGCTGGGGCGCGATAACGAGCGGATGCGCAAGGAAGGCCATCAGCACTTGTCGGTGTTTGGTGTGGGCAAGGCGCTCAGCGAAGGCGAGTGGCGCTCGCTGTTTCGACAACTGGTCGCACGCGGGCTGGCTGACGTAGACCTCGAAGGCTACGGCGGGCTGCGGTTGTCCGAGAGTTGCCGGCCATTATTGCGCGGAGAGGTCAATTTGCAGCTGCGCCGCGATCTGAAGCCGCAGCAGAGTGCCAAGGCTTCAAGCAGTGCCGCCAGCCAACTGGTGCGCGGTGATGAGCGTGAGCAGTGGGAAGCGTTGCGCGCCTTGCGCCGCAAACTGGCTGAAGAGCACGGCGTGCCGCCTTATGTCATCTTCCCGGATGCGACGCTACTGGAAATGCTGCGCAGCAAGCCGAGCACTCTGCCGGAAATGGCGCAGGTCAGTGGCGTTGGCGCGCGTAAGCTTGAGCGTTATGGTGAGGCCTTCCTGCAAGTGCTGGGCGGCGGTGAAGAGGCGCCGAGAGCAGTTGTCGATTTGCGGCACGAGTTGATCAGCCTGGCTTGCGCCGGGATGACGCCGGCCCAGATTGCCAATCAGTTGCAGTGTTCACAGAAAAACGTTTACAGCATGTTGGCCGATGCATTGGCCGCTCAGCAGATTTCGCTGGATCAGGCGCTCGATTTGCCGGAAGACCTGCTACTCGAGATTCAGGACGCGTTCCTCGATGGCGAGGGCGAGTTACCGGCGGTCTCAGAGGTGTCGGAGCAATTTGCCAAGCGGGTGGATGAGGGCGTTTTGTATTGCGTGCGTGCGGCCTTGCAAGCGGAGTTTCAGCTCTAGGCCATTGGCCCTTACATACAAACTAATAATTGACGCCAGTATCGCGTCTTGTGGCTGGTGGCTTCGGGCCACTAGACTGCTGGCTGGAGATACATATGCCGAGGGAATTGTGGCTTCTGAAGAGATTGGTCTGGACGACGTCCTGCACAGTCCGTACACCCAGCAATTGGTTGCAGGCTTTCGCATGCTGCGTTTTTCGCCCGTGCTCGAGGGCGAATACCGCCAGTACCTGTTAGAGGAAAGCGTCGATCTCAAGCGCGTTGCACTCTTTCTGGGCATCATCTTGTGGACCAGCTTTACCTTTCTCGATATTGCCCTCGCTGCGCCGGGCAATCTGTGGGCGACTCTGTTATTGCGCATGGCAGTGCTGAGCCCGCTACTGTTGACTGTCTGGTTGGTGCATACGCGAACTCATCTGCCGTTACTGCAGGTGATGTCGCATGTATGTATCCTCTCGCTCGGTATCGGCGGAGTCATGATTATTGGCAATGCCCATCAATCCCAGCCTAATTTCCCCTATGAAGGCTTGTTTCTGGTGTGCATGGCGGCCTATTTTCTGGTCGGTTTCAGGCTCAGCGAAGCGTTGGTGTGCTCGACCACCATCATGATCGTTTACCTGTTTGTTGAGCTCTGGGTGCAGTTGCCAACGCACCAGTTGATCAACAATTTCGTGTTCATGGCCAACGCCAATCTGATCGGCGCAGTGGGTTGCTACCTGCTGGAATTCAAATCACGCGAACACTTCCTGACCAAGCGAGTGCTGAGCTTGCAGGCCGAGCAGGACAGTCTTACCGGGCTGGACAACCGGCGCAGTCTTGGGCGTATCTTCACGCGGTTGTGGCGACAGGCCAGGCGCGAGTCCTATCCGATCAGCATGCTTTTGTGTGATTTGGACTTCTTCAAGCAATACAACGACTCCTATGGGCACCAGGCTGGCGATGAGGTGCTGGTGCGGGTGGCGTCGATTCTCAATGAATTGGCACGCCGGCCACTCGATGTTGCGGTGCGTTTTGGTGGCGAGGAGTTTGTGTTGATTTACTACAATCTTACGGAAGCAGAGGCGGTGCAACGGGCTGAATTGCTTTGCCACACCTTGCGCCGCGTCAACATAGAACACGGCACGTCCGCTGCAACCTCGCGGGTGAGTGTTTCGATCGGCGTGGCGATGATCCAGCCACACTTGAATGAACACTTCAGTGACCTCTACAAGCGCGCCGATGATGCCTTGTACAAGGCCAAGGAGCAGGGGCGAAACCGGGTTGTTTGCAGTTGCCCATGCTGAAGAGGTTGGGACGCCAGCACAGCTTGTAAAATACTGTTTGATTCAGAGGCTTGCGCACTTTAAAAGGTTATGATTAGCTTGCTAATAATTGCTATTTCATACTTATAAGAGTTGCTACCGATGTCGTTGTCTGATCAACACCGTTTTGCCATGCAAGTTGCCCAGTTATCCCGCTCCTGGCGGGCTGAGCTCGATCGCCGATTGGCCGGGCTTGGCTTGTCGCAGGCGCGCTGGCTGGTTTTATTGCACCTGGCCCGCTTTGATGAGCTGCCGACCCAGCGCCAGCTTGCGCAAAGCGTAGGTGTTGAAGGCCCAACCCTGGCCCGCCTGCTGGACGGTCTTGAGGCGCAGGGACTTGTCAGTCGTCAGGCAGTTCCGGAAGATCGCCGCGCCAAGAAAATCGCCCTGAGCCCTCAAGCCCAGCCGCTGATTACTGAAATTGAAGCCATCTCCACTCAACTGCGTCTTGAACTGTTCTCGGGCATCAGTGAAGAAGAACTCAGTTGCTGTCAGCGCGTGCACGCACAGATTCTGAGTAATCTGGAAAAGCGGTGAGTCTGCAAAGTCTCGATGCGTTGCATGAGCGTTACGGCAAGCACTATCCCCGTTGGCTTTTAAGCCTGTTGATGATCAGCACCATGGCGATGGTGCTGGCATCGACCAGCATCAACGTTGCCTTGCCGGCACTCATGCACGACCTGGATATCGGCCGGCCACTGGCGCAGTGGTTGTCTACCGGTTTTCTAGCCGCCATGACCGCCGGTTTGTTACTCAGCGCCTGGTCATTGGGCCGGTTTGGTGCGCGGCGGACCTCACAATTTGGCCTGTTGGTCTTCATTCTTTCATCTTTATTGGCTCTGATCAGTGACTCGGCCTGGCAGCTGATTGCCTTGCGCATTGTTCAGGGGCTCTGCGCCGGGATCATCCAGCCACTGGCCATGGTTCTGATTTTTCGGGTGTATGCCGGTGCCGGCAGGGGCATGGCGCTTGGCATTTATGGGCTGGGCATCATGCTGGCGCCCACCGTGGGCCCGACAGTAGGCGGCTATCTCACTGATGTTTTTGGCTGGGTGGCGGTCTTCTGGTTGCCGCTGCCGCTGTGTTTCATCGGGCTGCTGGGTGCGGGCTGGCTGATGCCTAACACGCGTGAAGCGCAGCCGCCCACGTGCGATGTATGGGCCTTTATGCTGTTATGCGTGGCGCTTTTTGCGTTGCTGGGCGCGCTGGCGGAAGCGCAACGCTTCGTCTGGAGTGCGCCGCGTGTCTACGTGCCTGGGCTGATTGGCGGCTTGGCGTTGCTGGGTTTTGTTCAGCGTTGTCGGAAACAGGCGCGGCCATTACTGCCGGTGCAACTGTGGCGTTACAGGGGTTACCGCAACGCTTGCTGGGTGGCCGTTACGCTGGGCGTCGGGCTTTACGGTTCCACCTATCTTATCCCCTTGTACCTGCAAACTGTCGAAGGCTATAGCGCCGGGCGTGCCGGCTTGTTGCTGTTGCCGACAGGGGCAGTGCTCGGGCTGGCCTCGTTTGCCGGCGGCTGGTTGAGCGACCGGATCAGCGCCGCGGTGCTGTTGGTGACAGGTTTGCTGTTGTTTGCCGTGTCGAGCGCCGCCTTCGGTGTGCTTGCCAGCGGTACTTCCTTTGCCGTGTTGTGCTTCTGGGCGTGTGTCGGGCGTATCGGCTTCGGCCTCATTCTTCCGGCCTTGAATACCGGTGCGCTGGATATTCTCAACCCGCAAGAACTGGCGCAGGGCGCGGGGACCATCACCTTTATGCGGCAGTTGGGTGGCGCATTCGGGGTGAATCTACTGACCTTCTTTGTTGAATGGCGACATGCAGCCGGTGGCGGCGATGCGCTGGCTGAGGCGACTGCTTTTCAACAGAGCTTCGTAGTGTTGGCAGCGGTATTCGCCCTTACCGTACTGGCCGCGATGAAAGTTCAAGTGTCGAGTCGATAACTCAACAAAAGTCCTGTAATTACCTAAGAATTAACGCTAATTAGTGGTTACTGGCGATATGCCTTGTCTGCGAGTTTGTCTATACTGAGACCCAGTTCACGCGGCTGTGAGCTCGATAAAACAAGGGGTGCACGGAAGCGCATCCCAACAAAAAATGTATTCACCGCTCTAATTCGTAGTTCTCAGGATGAGCAAGCCCAGTGGGTAATAGCGATGGAGTTTTGAGCGGGGCAGAGGGAGGCACGGATGATTCAAGTTCGCCATTTATTAATTGGCCTTGCGTCCAGTTCAGCGTTTTATTCAGGATTCACACCGGCGTTGGGGCTGGGTGAGATAAGCCTGCACTCTGCATTGAATCAGCCACTGAATGCGGACATTCAGTTGCATGACGTCAGGGACCTGACGTCGGCCGAGTTCAATATCAAACTGGCATCGACCGATGTCTTTGATCGCGCGGGTGTTGAGCGCTTCATCTTCCTCAATGACTTGCGATTTACGCCAGTACTCAAAGGCAATAACAGCATCATCCGGGTGACATCCAGTCAGCCTGTTCGCGAACCCTATCTGAATTTTATCGTTGAGGTCTCAAGGCCCAACGGTCAATTGCTGCGCGAGTACACCGTGCTGCTTGATCCGCCGGGTACATCGGCATATCGCAGCACAGCCTCTGTTCCCGCCGCACCCAACTATGCCCCTCGTCCTGTTGCCAAAGTAAACACGACACCGGTATTCAAAGCACCGCCGGTAATGCCGAGCACCGAGCTGGGTAAACAGTACACGGTGGCCAGTGGCGACAGCTTGTGGAAAATTGCCGGCAAAATGCGCGGAGCCGACGGTGATATCAATCAACATACGTTGATGCGCGATATTTTTGCCCTCAACCCGCAGGCGTTTAGTAACGGCAATCCGGATCGTTTGATAGCCGGTGCCAATCTGACTCTGCCTGACCGCGTTAGCGTGCCGGGTAGCAATAACAGCCCGGCGTCTGAGCAGAATCTCGCTGAAAGCGATGCGAGTGGCCAATCTTCGGCAGATGCACCTGTGGCAGGCATTCCTGCGGCAGACGAATCTTCTATTGCAGAGCCAGCGTTAACAAATGCCACTGCAGACACAGCCGCCGCTGGTACTGCGCCTGCACAAACCTCGACCGCCGCCACTAACAGCGCTGCCGATCAAACGTCGCTGGCTTCGGCTGATACGACAGGCGCGCAAGGTGAGCAACCAGTGGTTGCAACTGATGCGGATGTGAGTATCGAGCAATTGGCTGCGCAGCAGAATCGGGTCGAGCAGGAGCTGGCCAATCGTTCTGAAGAAAACCTGCAAATGCAGCAAGGTCTGGCTGATCTGCAAGTTCAGTTGGAACAGTTGCAAGCGCAAGTGCTCGACAAGGATGAGCAGTTGGCTGCCTTGCAAGCACAGCTGAGCGCCAAAAATGCCGCAAGGGCTACCCAGACCAGTTGGTTCTCGCAGAATAATCTGCTGTACACCGGGCTGGGTGGGCTTTTATTGCTGTTGCTGGCCGCATTCGGCTGGTCGCGGCGCAAGCCAACCGAGCCGGTAACGGTGGTCAACGCCAATACGCAGGCAGTCGATCCTCTGGAAAGCTCAGCGCCGCAACTGCGTCCAGTCGCGGCAGTGAACAATGCCCCGGAGGCGAAACTCGATCCGCTGGAAGGTGCCAATCTGTATATCGCTTACGGGCGCCTGCCTGAGGCTGAATCCGCCTTGCGTCAGGCGCTGGATGAGGAGCCGCAGCGCACCGATTTGCGTTTCCGCCTGCTGGAAGTGTTGGCCCAGATGGGCAGCGTCAAGGCCTTTGCAGCAGAAGAGGCCATCTTGCGCGGCAAGGGCTTTGATGCCGAACGCATCGACGCGCTGAAAGCCGGCATGACCCCTGAGCCTGAGTTTGAAGATGTGCTGGACGTGGACTTGGTTGCGCCTTTGCCGGTAGAGGATAAAGCCGCGCCTGCTGAGCAGGTCGATAACTTCAAGCTCAACCTGGATGAATTGTCGCTCGACGATGACTGGGATCAGATCAGCCCGTTCGATGACAAGCCGGCAGAAAAGCCGACTGCCGGGAAGAAGCCAGCGGCGGACAGCGATTTCTCCATGGGTTTGGATGCACGCAGCCCATTCGCCGAGCCAATGCTGGTCGAAGAGGATGACTGGTTGGAGACGCCGACAGGTGAGCAGGGTTTTGAGTTGGATGAAGAAATCAACTTTGACGACCTGCTCGATGCCGATACCCAGCCAACCAATGTTGCCAAACTCAATCAGGCGCTGGCTTATATTGAGCAAGGCAGTTTCGACAGTGCCTGCGAGATTCTTCGTGAGTTGATCCACGGTGGCGATGAACTGGTGAAGAAAGAAGCTCGCGCTTTGCTTGATAAAATTGCCTGACCCCGCCTCAAGGCTGTGCAGCTCCCCGCTGCGCAGCCTTGGTGGTTAGCCGCTTTGTACGGCTATTTCGACAGACCGCAGATGCGTTATCCTGACGTTTTTGCCGGTGCCTGAATCATGTCTCCAGCCAAGCCAGAAGTTGTCATTACCTACTGCACGCAGTGTCAGTGGCTGCTGCGCGCCGCGTGGCTGGCGCAGGAACTGCTGTCGACATTCAGTGATGAATTGGCAAGGGTCAGTCTTGAGCCGGCTACGGGCGGGACGTTTCGGATCACTTGTAATGGCGTGCTGATCTGGGAGCGCAAGGTCGATGGCGGATTTCCTGAAGCCAAGGTGCTCAAGCAGCGCGTGCGCGATGTCATCGACCCAACTCGGGATCTGGGCCATAACGACCGCTAAGCGTTGCGCGGGGCTAGTGCTTAGCGGGTTCCTTTAGCGGGCCATTCGCGCCGAGGCAAAAATTGCCAGAATGATCAGTGCACCGCCAATACACATGCGCAGTGTCGGTTGCTCGGCGAACAACAGCCAGGCAAATGCGATGCCGTAAACCGGCTCCATGGCAAAGATCACTGCCGTGGTGCGCGCCTTCAATACGCGCAGGCTGGCAACAAACAGGCTGTGCGCAAGGCCGGTGCAAAATATGCCGAGCATGGCCAGCCAGAACCAACTGATCGCGCTGAGGTTGGGCAGTTGCTGCCAGGTAAAGGGCAGCAGGCAGATGAGAACCGTGAAGTTCTGATACAGCGCGGCCTTGACCGGGTCCAGGCCTTTTGTGCTTGCCCGGTTAAGAAGTGACAACAGCGCAAACAGCAGGCCTGAAAGTACCGCCCAAAGCAGCCCCTCGGTTGCCTCGTTGGCAAGGTCGAAGCTGGGTGTTACCAGTGCCAGACCGACACACACCAGCGCGACCATGAGAAACTCGCTGGGCCGCGTGCGCTCCCTGAACAGAATACCTTCGAGCAATACGGTAAATGCCGGGAAGCTGGCAAAGCCCAGCGTTGCAATCGCCACGCCGGAGACATTGACCGCTTGGAAAAAACTCACCCAATGCCCGCCCAGCAGTAGCCCGCCAAGCGCGAGCAGACCGAGTTGCCTGAGTGAGGGATGTTGTCCACGAGACTGCTTGAACAGCTGTGCAAACAGAGCCAGCGCCAGCACGGCAAAAATTGCCCGCCCGGAACTGATTGCCATTGGCGTGGTGTTCGCTAACTTACCGAAAATGCCCGACAAACCGAAGAGCAGGGCGCCCAGATGAATCGCCCACAATGCCTTGCGCTCGTTCATGCCAGTCGTGCGCCATTTGCCAGCGGCCTGTCGAACCCGGCAAGCACGACGCGCTGTTGATCGTCATACACGCCAGTCACTAAAACTTCGGAGCGAACTCCGGCGACGCGTTTGGCGGCGAAGTTACACACGCACAAAACCTGACGGCCGATAAGCTGGTCGGCTTGATAGTGCGCGGTAATTTGCGCGCTGGAAGTCTTGATGCCCAGCTCGCCCAGATCAACCTGCAGCACGAAGGCGGGCTTGAGGGCTTTGCTATTTGGCTGCGCCGAGATGATGGTGCCGACCCGCAAATCGATCCGTTGAAAATCTTCCCACTGTATTTCCTGCATAACGCCTCCAGCCTCAAGTGGCTCTAGTGTAGGTGGCGGGGCGTGGGATTGTCTGTCGCGAAAGTCGCGCGGTTTGTCGCGTTACTCGCGCAGGCGGCGTAATTGTCGGGGCGTCATACCGCAGTGGCGCGAGAGGGCGGCGGTGAAAGCGCTTTGCGAGCTGTAACCGGTTTGTTCGGCCACTTCATGCACAGGCAACTGGGTGCTGATGAGTAATTGGCGGCCCTGTTGCAGACGCCGTTGGCGCACAAAATCCATCGGCGTGATGCTGTTTTCGGCGAGAAAACGTGCATGAAAGCGCGCCGTTGATAAGCCGCTGATGCGCGCCAGGTCATGAACTTGCAGCGGGTGCGCAAGATGCTGGTCGATGTAGGCGGTGATTGCCGCCATGGGCAAGCCGTGCGGCTCGCTGCGCACTTCGGCAGTCAGGCTGGCCAGCAGCAAGATGGTGCCTTGCTCGGCAATCAGCGGATCGTTGATCGGGCTGTTGGCCAGCCAGTTGATCAATTGACCCTGACGTGCGCTTAGGGCGCAGGTGCGGTTCTGTTCGAGCAAGCTGCGACTGGCATCAGCATGCCTGCCAAGACGTTGCGTCAGCCAGGACTCTGAGGGCACATCAAGGACCAGGCAATCACTGCCTTGCGGGCTGCCACACGCATGTACAGCGCTGGGCGGAATCACGGCCATCATTTGCGGCGCCATCAGGCTCTCTTGTCCGGCGACTTCGAGTTGCAGGTCGCCGCGCAGGGCAAACACCACTTGCGAGTGCTCGTGGCTATGGCTGAGCAACTCCTGATCGTAATGACGCAATGTGAGTAGGGACATGAGCAAATCTCTCGGCAGAAGCGCCAGTTTATCAGGGCTGTAGTGCCGTTGGGCGGTTTTGCGTCTGCCTTGAGCTGCATGTAACCAATTTGCCATATGAGCTTCATATTCAGGTCATAGCGACCACGCAAGCTCAGGAAAACCCGCCCGGAGGTTGTCCATGAGCAGTGCTCAGATGATAAAACCCAGCCGCAAACAACGCGTCCGCACTCTGTGGATTTCTGATGTGCACCTTGGCACACGAGATTGTCAGGCCGAACATCTGGCCGCCTTCCTGAAACGCTATGAAGCTGACAAGATTTATCTGGTCGGCGACATCATTGATGGCTGGAAATTGCGCGGGGGCATCTATTGGCCGCAGGCGCACACCAATGTGATTCGTCGCCTGCTGACCATGAGCAAGCGCGGTACCGAGGTGATTTATGTCACCGGTAACCACGACGAGTTTCTGCGCGGGTATACTAGCCTGATGCTGGGAAATATCCAGTTGGTGGATGAAGCTGAACACATCACCGCCGACGGCCGTCACTTGTTGGTAATTCACGGTGATCAATTTGATGTGATCACCCGCTATCACCGCTGGTTGGCGTTTTTGGGGGATTCGGCCTATGAGTTCACGCTCACTCTTAACCGCTGGTTGAATCACTGGCGGCGCCGGTATGGCTACGGTTACTGGTCACTCTCGGCGTACCTCAAGCACAAGGTCAAAAGCGCTGTCAGTTTTATCAGCGACTTCGAAGAGGCAATTGCCCATGAGTGCGTAAAGCGCGGGTTTAACGGCGTGGTTTGCGGGCACATTCACCATGCGGAAATTCGCCCGATGGGTGACGTCGAGTACATGAACTGTGGCGACTGGGTCGAGTCCTGCTCGGCGCTGATCGAGCATATCGACGGCCATATCGAGCTATATCGCCTGGCTGAAGATCAGCAGCAACAGGCTGACTTGCACAAGACCGCCAGCGCTGCCAGCGCTGCCAGCGCTGCCAGCACGCCAGAGACCGGCACGGTGACGCCGAAAAGTGAGCCTGCTGCATGCGATTGATGATTGTGACCGACGCCTGGGCGCCGCAGGTTAATGGCGTTGTCACCAGTATTGCCGCGTTGATTGGCGAGCTGCGCGCGCTGGGCCACGAGGTCGACGTATTGGCGCCGGATCGATTTCGCTCTGTGCCTTGCCCGACCTATCCGGAAATTCCACTGGTGTGGAATATTTGGCAGGTAGGTGCCGCTATTCGTCAGTATCAGCCTGACTGCGTCCATCTGGCCACGGAAGGTCCACTGGGCTGGGCTGCCAGACGCTGGCTGATGAAGCACAACATGGCGTTCTCCAGCGCCATTCATACCCGCTTTCCCGAGTACATCAGTACGCGTTACCGCTGGGTGCCGCTGAGCTGGGGCTACGCCTACCTGCGCGCATTTCACCGGCCAAGCCATTCAGTGCTGGTGACCACCGAGCGGATGCGAGATGCGTTCAAACAGCGCGGCTTGCAGCGTTTGCAGCTGTGGCGCAAAGGCGTGCAGGGTGATGTGTTCACCCCCGCTAACGACGCTGCAAAGGCGCATGACCGGGCAGTGCAGTTTCTGTATGTCGGGCGCATCGCCCCGGAGAAAAATCTGCAAGCGTTTCTCGAGCTGGATCTGCCCGGCAGCAAGCATGTGGTGGGCGACGGCCCGCAGCGTGCGGCGTTCGCGCAGCAGTATCCGCAGGTAAAATTCCACGGTTATTTAAGCGGTGAGGCGCTGGCACAGGCGTACCGGCAGGCCAGCGTTCTGGTGTTCCCTTCACTCACCGACACCTTCGGGCTGGTGATGCTGGAAGCACTGGCTTGCGGCACTCCGGTGGCGGCGTTTGCTGTGCCGGGGCCGCTGGATGTGTTGGAGCAGGGCGTGACTGGGGTGATGGGTACGGATTTGCGGCAGGCGTGTCTGGCTGCGCTCAAACTTGATCGCCAGGTCTGCGCCGAGCATGCTGCGCGCCAGTCCTGGCGTGCATCGGCGCTGGAGTTTCTTGAGCAGCAACCGTTACTCGATGGCGGCCGTTGTGGCTTGCAACTGGCTGGGGCGACGCCGAATTAAGCCTTGTGCTTACATGATGACTTTGTCGCGCAGCTTCTCGGCGGCTTGTTGCAGGGCGTAGATCACCCGTTCTTTGTCGAAATTCTGGATGCCATTGGTGTCCAGATACATCGAAAAACCGGGGATTTCATGTTCGACATAGCTGGACGTCGCGCCCAAATCCCGGCGGAAGTCGACCACCTGATAAATCTGCACCGGGCGGGTAAAGCCCTTGACGCTGATCTGGCCCTTGTCACAGCACATGATCACGTCTTTAACCAGTGAATAGGTTTCGTGCGAGATCAGAATCTCGCCAGACTCGGCCGCACTTTCAAGGCGGCTGGCAAGGTTCACGTCGCGGCCGATAATGGTGTAATCCATGCGTGTATCGGCGCCGAAGTTGCCCACCGTGCAGTAGCCAGTGTTCAGGCCCATGCGGATTTCCAGTGGCTTGGTGATGCCCTGCGAACGCCATTGCTGACGCAGTACCTTCATGACTTTGCGCATGGCAATGGCCATGGATACGGCTGCTACCGCGTCTTTCTTGGCGCCCTGGCTCGCCGGGTCGCCAAAGAACACCATAACGCTGTCGCCGATGAATTTGTCGATGGTGCCGCCGTACTTGAGGCAGATTTTCGACATTTCGTTGAGGTAGTTGTTGAGCAGATCGGTCAGTGCTTCGGCCTCAAGCTCCTCGGACAGCTCGGTAAAGCCTTTGATGTCGGAAAAGAATACCGTCAATTTTTTTCGCTGGGTTTCCAGTCGAACGGTTTTCTTGCCGCTGAATATCGATTCCCAGACTTGAGGTGACAGATATTTGGCTAGGTTGCGTGCCAGTCGCGCGGCTTTTTCCTGCTCGCGTTTGATTTCGCAGCGCACGGCATCCAGGCGCAAGCTCTGTTGATGCATGAAATAGCCGGTGATGCAGATGAATACGATAGTTGTGCCAATACTGGCCAATGCCAAAAGTGGCGGCGTATCGAGGTTGATCTGCGGGCTGATCGCCGCTGAAGTCAGCACGGTGCCGATGATTGTCGAGAGCACGGCGACTGCGCCGGTGCGCAAACCATCCGATACCAGTGCGCCGAACGTTACGGCGAGCAATGCCATGAGGCTGGGCACGGGTGAGAAGCCCATGAACGCGATCGCAATGCCGCAGTGCAGGCCGTCGATGCCGAGCATGATGGCGTTACTGGTGTGGGGTTTATTCTGCTTGAGACGTTTCGACAGGTGTTGCGCGAGTTGCGGATAGAGCAACGCGTACGGCACTATCCAGACATTCTCGAAGGCGAGATGCTGGCAATAAGTGCCGACTGCAACGCTGGCCGCGATGATCAGATAAGCAATAACCCGCGAGTAATACTCCCGCATTGTTGCATCGGAAGCCGCGTTGTTTCGACTGGGGGGCGTGGCATTCATGCTGGAAGGGTTGTTCCCTGATAATTTTCTGACGTCTCTCACGGACGCCTATTCCCCTGCAAGGGCTGGGCCAGTCTTGCAGAGGTGGCGGGATCATAACCAAGGCATGCGGTGTCGCCAAGTGGCAATTGAGCTGTTTGGCTGCACGGGGCAACGAATTATTCAGTGGCCTCCATCGCCGCTTTGTAGATCGAGTTTTTCGGTTTGGCGAAGACCCGGCGCAACATTGGCTCGAAGAACGTCAGCGGCAGGCTCTCAAACTCGGGATCAAAAGCGGCGCCATCGTACTTGGCACAAAACTCGATGGTGGCGTGGTATTGCGGGTGATCCTTGAATTGCTCGCGCAGGTGGCGATCCATCCCCAGGTGATGGAAGAAGTAATAACCCTGAAAAATCCCGTGGTTGGCCACCATCCACAGGTTCTCGGCACTCACAAACGGCTTGAGTATGGCCGCGGCGATATCCGGGTGATTGTAGGAGCCGAGCGTATCGCCAATGTCGTGCAGCAGCGCGCAGATCACATACTCTTCATCGCGACCATCCTGATGGGCCCTTGTAGCCGTTTGCAGCGAGTGTTGCAGGCGGTCAATCGGGAATCCGCCGAAATCACCATCCAAAAGCTTCAGGTGGGTCAGGATGCGGTCTGGCAGATGGGCGGCGAAGGCGGTGAAGTCTTTGGCAATAATGGCCCAGTCGTCCGCAGTACCTTGGTCCATGTGCGTGAAAGTGGCTTGAGCGCTCATTGAGTCGGTCTCCTCGGTGTGCTGATTGTTATTAGAATTTGATGCGCCCGGTGAAGGCATCCTTGAGCATTACCCAGTCGCCCATCAGGGAATAGAACGGGTAATCGAAGGTTGCCGGACGATTTTTCTCAAACACGAAGTGGCCGAGCCAGGCGAAACCATAACCGGCCAGCGGAACGGCCAGCAACCACAGCCATTGTTGGGATGCCAGCGCGTAAGCAAGGATGCACAACACCAGCAAACTGCCGACATAATGCAGGCGACGGCAAGTCGGATTACTGTGCTCTTGCAGGTAGTAAGGATAAAACTCGGCAAAGCTTTGAAAACGTGATTCGGCAGGTCGGGTCATGGCGGTTCTCCGCTTATTATTGGCTATTCGCAGCGTGCCTGATGCGCGGCGGCAGTGTCACTTTGGTTTTTCGCAGTGTAGGTTGAGTGGCTCGTGCAGCCAGTGACAATAAGTGCCAGTTTAGTATCCTTCTCATTCAAACCGACCGGATTGGTCATAGCCGAATCTAATAAGAAACCACCATGAGTGAACGTACGACTTCATCGAATTGGGCTTTGGGCATCGTGCAGGCGCTTGAAATGGGCGGTGTCGATTGCCGGGCGATCTTCCCGGAACTGGGCCTCGACTACAGCGACCTGGAAAACCCCGATGCGCGCTTTGCTCAGGACGACATGACGCGGCTGTGGCAGCGGGCTGTGGCGATTTCCGGCAATCCGGCGATTGGTTTGAACATGGCTAAAGTGATCCGCCCAGCCTCGTTTCATGTGGTCGGCTACGCGCTGATGTCGAGTGCCAGCCTCAAGGAAGGGTTGGCGCGTCTGGTGCGTTATCAGCGAATCATCGCCGAAGGCGCCGATCTGAGCTTTACGCAAACGGCCAAGGGCTATGAGCTGGTATTGGCGATTCATGGCGATCGCCTGCCTCCGGCCCGGCAAAGCGCTGAGGCTTCGATGGCCTATGCGCTGGCGTTTTGCCGCTGGATTAGCGGGCGCATGATCCAGCCACGGCAGGTGTTGTTCCAGGGCTCGCCGCCGGACGATATCGAACCTTTCCAGCAAGTGTTTCAGGCGCCGCTGAGTTTCAACTCCAGTCATTATGCGCTGCTGTTTGAGCCTGTCGACATGGAGGCGCCGTTACCGACCGCGAATCATTCGCTGGCGCAACTGCATGACCGTTTTGCAGGTGAGTACCTGACCCGCTTCTCTGAGAGCCGTGTGACGCATCAAACCCGACAAGTGCTTTGCCGGCTGCTTCCCCAAGGCGAGCCGAAGCGCGAACGGGTGGCGCAGACGCTGCTGGTTTCCCAACGCACCTTGCAGCGCCGGTTGCAGGAGGAGGGCACCAGCTTTCAGCAATTGCTCGACGATACGCGCCGTGAGCTGGCCGAGCAGTACTTGCAGCAACCTTCGCTGACGCTGCTGGAAGCCTCGTATTTGTTAGGCTTTGCCGATCCGAGTAATTTCTTCAGGGCATTTCGACGCTGGTTCGGGGTAACGCCGAGCGATTACCGCGCTGCCCACCTGCAAGGCACAAAGGCCGACAAAGCCAGCGTTTAATACGCTTGCTCAGTGACGCCAGAAGGTCGGCACGAACAGGATCAGCACCGTCAGAATTTCCAGGCGGCCGAGCAGCATGCCGGTGGTGAGAATCCACTTGGCGGTGTCTGGCAGGCTTGAGAAGTTACCGGCCGGGCCAATGATTTCGCCCATGCCCGGCCCCACGCCGGAGAGCGTGCTCGCCGCGCCGCTGAGTGCGGTGATCCAGTCCAACCCGCACAGCGTCAGCCCGAGCGCGAGTACCGCGATGGTGCTGGTGTAGACGAAGGCGAAGGTCAGAATCGAGCGGACAATGTCTTCATCGAGGCGGTGGTTGTTGTAGCGTTGCTTGATCACGGCGCGCGGGTGCACCAGTTGCAGCAAGTTGGCTTTGAGCAGGCTGTACGCCACCTGAAAACGGAAGATTTTCAGGCCACCAGCGGTCGAGCCCGAACAGCCGCCAACAAAGCCGATGTAGAAGAACAGCATGCCGGCAAATCCGCCCCACAGCGTGTAGTCGCCCAGGGCGAAGCCGGTGGTCGAGATGATCGATGTGGTGTTGACCGCCACATGGCGCACGGCTTCGAGCCAGTGTAGCTGGGTGGTGAGTGCGTACCACGAGCCCAGTACCAGCCAGATCAGCAGCAAAATTCCGATGAAGCCGCGCACCTGCTGGTCGTGCAACAAGGCTTTGTAGTTGCCGCGCAGCACCGAAACGTACAGCACGAATGGCAGGCTGCCGAGAATCATCAGCACCACTGCAACCCAGTGAATGGCCGGCTGCGACCAATTGCCGAGTGAGCGGTCCGAGGTCGAAAATCCGCCGGTGGCGATGGCCGACATGGTGTGGTTGATCGAGTCGAACAAGCCCATGCCGGCCAGCCAGAACGCCAGGACACCGATCAGGCTCAGGCCGACGTAGGCCAACACCATGAACTTGGCCACCATGTGTGAGCGCGGCAGGATTTTTTCACTGCGGTCAGAGGATTCGGTCTGGAACAGACGCATGCCACCGATGCGCAACATGGGCAGAATGGCCACCGCCATACCGATAAAACCCATGCCGCCGAGCCAGTGCAGCAACGAGCGCCAGATCAAGATGCCTTGCGACATTTCATCCAGGCCGCTGAGCACCGTAGCGCCTGTCGCGGTTATGCCGCTCATGCTTTCAAAGAAGGCGTCGGTGTAACTCATTTTCTGCGCGAGTACGAATGGCACAGAGGCAAAAACGCCGACCACCAACCAACTCGAAACGGTCAGCAGGTACATGTCGCGGGGACGCAGATTGACGCCTTCTGGCCGGCCTCTGGCAATCAGCGCAAGGCCGGCGATCAGGCAGCAGATGCTCGACCAGAGAAAGCCGCCCATCTCGTTCGTGCGCTCGTATATCAGCAGGGTGATTACGGGCACCAGCATGCTGATGGCCAGGGTAATCAGAAAAATACCGTTGATGAATCCGATGATTCTCAGCGTCGGCCCTGACATGTTAATGCGCTACCCGTGTTGTTTTAGTCGCCAAGGCATTGCCCGACGTGGCTGCATTAAATAGTGCGCAAATATTGGCCACCGGGTTAGTGCCTCCAGAACGCGCGGGTGACCAGAACAAACACCGTGAGGATTTCCAGGCGCCCGAGCAGCATGCCGATGGTCAGCAGCCATTTGGCCGAGTCTGGCAGGCTGGCGAAGTTACCGGCTGGGCCAATAATCGGTCCCAGGCCCGGGCCAACGTTACATACCGCGGTGGCGGCGCCGGTCAAGGCGGTGACCCAGTCCAAGCCGATCAGTGCCAGGCCGAGGGCGATGATGCCGATGGTGATGGTGAAGAAGAACGAGAAGGTAATCAGTGAGCGAACGATGTCTTCGTCGAGGTTGTGGTTGTTGTATTGTTGTTTGATTACCGCTCGCGGGTGCACCAGTTGCTGCAAGTTGGCACGCAGCAAGACATATGCCACCTGAAAACGGAAGATTTTCAGGCCGCCCGAGGTGGAGCCGGAGCAGGCGCCCATAAAGGTCAGATAGAAGAACAGCATCATCGAGAAACTGCCCCACAAGGTGTAGTCGCCAAGGGCGAAACCGGTGGTGGTGACAACCGAGGTGACGTTTACCGCGACAATGCGCACGGCGGTGAACCAGCTGTAATCAGAGTGCAGCCACAGCCAGGTGCCAAATACCATCCAGGTCACCAGCAGGAAACCCAGAAACCCGCGTACCTGATGATCCTTGAACAGGGCCTGACGATTTCCACGCAATGTGGCGACGTACAGGGTGAACGGCAGGCCGCCGCAAATCATCATCATCACCGACACCCAATGCACAGCGGGTTGTTCCCAATGCGCCAAGGATGAGTCGGACGTCGAGTAGCCGCCGGTTGAAATCGAGGTCATCGAATGGTTGATGGCATCAAACGGGGTCATGCCCGCGGCCCAGAAAGAGGCGAAGCCGATCACGGTGAGCCCCACATACACCAGCAGAATGTACTTGGCGGCCATGTGCGAGCGCGGCATGACTTTCTCGCCCCAGTCCGATGATTCGGTCTGGAACAGGCGCATGCCACCGACGCGCAGCAGCGGCAAAATGGCCACGGCCATGCCGATAAAGCCGATGCCGCCCAGCCATTGCAGCATCGAGCGCCAGATCAACAGCCCCGGAGAAGCTGTATCCAGCCCGGTAATCACGGTAGAGCCCGTGGTGGTGATGCCCGACATGGTCTCGAAAAAGGCATCGGTGTAGCTGATGTGGTGAATCTGCACCATTGGTAACGCCGCAAATACGCACACCACCAGCCAGCTGCCGGTGGTTAACAGGTACATGTCGCGGGGGCGTAGATGAGCGTTTTCGGGGCGGCCCGGAATTACCAGTGCTAAACCTGCGATTGCGGTGATAAGGCTCGACCACAAGAACGGATCGAGATCGCCAGTGCGGTCGTAAATCAATAATGTCAGCACGGGAATAACCATGCTGAGTGACAACGTAAGAAGAAAGATGCCGAGGATGAAACCGATAATTCTTAGCGTCGGCAGGGCCATTTAATTGGGCTCGATTTGGGTACGGTGTGGAGTATGGCAAAAGGCGCCATTTTACTCACCTGTTGTGTGCTGTAAACCAACCTTAAAACGTCGCTTTACAATTTAACGGCGCTGCATAGAATAGCCGCCAGGTGCCGGCCCTTGCCGGTTTCTGAGCCCATTAAATCATGTCTAACGCTAATCCTTGTTTAACGTGCGGCGCCTGCTGCGCGTATTTTCGTGTGTCTTTCTTTTGGGGTGAGTGCCAGTCGGCTGGCGGCACCGTGCCGGATGATCAGGTAGTCCTGATTACCCCGCACCGGGTTGCCATGCGCGGCACTGAGTACAAACCAGCCCGTTGCAACTCGTTGATGGGTGAGGTCGGTGAAGGTGTGCGCTGCACGCTGTATGAAAACCGTTCCTCACCGTGTCGTGAGTTTGAAGCGTCCTGGGCCAATGGTGAACACAACCCTCGTTGTGATGATGCCCGCGCAGCCTATGGCATGCCGCCATTAACGCCGCCGGTACAGCCGATGATCTCTCCCGAGCGCGTCGCATAAAGCCTCGCAGCCCCACACTTTCTGCATTTGCAGATGCTGTGGGCGCCGCTCAACTGCCCGTGACACCTTGACTATGCATGCCTGCTCGGACAGAGGCGTGCAGCGTCAGTGCGTGCAAGGACTACAGTTGGCAGTGCGTATGATGATTTAATGCAGCCAGTCGGTGACTGCAGCGCTGCTGTATTGTCGTGCCTGAATGTTTTACCTGTAGTTGGAGGTTTTCAATGGATGCACTGGATGCACTGCTAAACCGCGTTTCGGCGCCACGTTTGACCGAGCCGGGGCCTACGGCTGAGCAGCGCGAGCTGATGTTCAAGGCCGCGTTGCGCGCGCCGGACCACGGCCAGTTGCGGCCCTGGCGTTTCCTGACCATTGAGGATCAGGCGCGTGAGCAACTCGGCGAGTTGTTTGTGCAGGCTTTGCTGGCGGGCGCTGAAGTTCCGACGCAGGCAGCGCTGGACAAGGCGCGGGCGATGCCGCTGCGTGCACCCCTGATGATTGTGGTCATTGCGGTGGTTCAGGATCACTACAAAGTGCCGGCGCAGGAGCAGGTGCTGGCCGCCGGCTGTGCTGCCCATGCAATTGAGCTTGCCGCTTACGCGCAAGGTGTTGGCGTGGTCTGGCGTACCGGCGACATGGCGTACAACTCAACCGTTGCTGCAGGGCTCGGGTTGGCGAGCCATGAGCAGATTGTCGGGTATCTGTATCTGGGCACGCCGGAGCGTGAATTGCGCACGCCGGCGCCGCTTGAGTGCGCTGAATTTGTGACGTCGTGGTCGGCCAAGTCGCAGGCTGAGTAATCGCGGCGACTTGACCCAGTGCTGCTCGGTTGAGCGGATTCGGCTCAGGCTCTGCCTGTGGCTTCATCGAGTAGTGGCAAGCAAAGGCGTGCGTTGAAGCCGCCTTGCGGGTGATTGCTCAAACTCAAGCTGCCGCCCAAACGTTCCGCGGCGCGCCGCGCAATTGCCAGACCCAAACCGTGGCCCGGAGCGCTCTGGCCCGGCGCGCGAAAAAACGGTTCGCCGAGTTGGGGCAAGTTCTCGGGGGCTGTGCCCGGGCCGTGATCGCGGATATTTATCCAGGCATTTTCGCCGCTGCGGCTCACGTTGATTTCGATCGGCTGATCCGCCGGATTGAAGCGCAAGGCATTGCGCAGCAAGTTGTCGATAGCGCGTTCAAGCATTTCCGGCCAGCCTGTCAGTTTGATCGACTGATCCACGCTGATCTGGATGTTTTGCTCTGGCGCACTGAGCTGTGCGTCTTCTCGCAGCTTGTTCAACAGGCGCGGCAGATCAATCACCTGTTCAGCGCCAGGCTCGGCATCGAGGCGGGCGAGGGCCAGAATCTCACTGATCAATGCTTCGAGGCGATCGCACTCCTTGGTCAGGCGCGGCCAGAGTTTCTCGCGTTCCTCCTGGCTGGCGCGCTCGGCCAGTGCAAGAGCAATGCGCAGGCGCGCCAATGGTGAGCGTAATTCATGGGACACATCGCGCAGGAGTTGCCGTTGGCTGCCAATCAAGCCCTGCAAGCGTGCGCCCATGCGATTGAAGTCTCGCGCCAGCAGGCCGAACTCATCCCGGCGTTGGCCGAGCAGCGCCAGGCTGTCTTGCTGATAGCTGGTTTGGCCAAGGTCATGCACCGCGCCGCGCAAACGGCTTAATGGGCGGGTGATAGAAAGCGTCAGCAAAACGCTTAGTCCGGTCAGAACCACCAGCGCAATACACAGTGCACTCAGCGGCCAGATCAGGCTGCCGCGATGCCAGGCGTCGAGTTCTGGGTGCGGAATACGGTAAATGAACAGAAAGGTTTCACCGCTGGTTGGGCTGCTGTATTCGCTGGTCATACGCCGCCAGGGCAGGCGTTTCTTGTTGGGCTGACGGGACTCGAAATCAGCCGCACGCTGGGGAAATGTACCTTCGACTACCTGCTGACCATTCTCGCCGATGACCTGAACATTCAAGCGATAGCGTTTGCGGGCTTTCTCCAGCAGGTCTTGCGCGGCCGCTGGTCCCTCCCGTTCATAGCGCTGGGTCCATTGTTTGGCGAGGTTTTTAATGGCCGGATGATGATTGATGATCCATGCATCCTGATTGAGCGCATGGCCGAGCAGTATCGACAGGCCGGCGACCAGCGCAATGGCCAACCAGAGACTTGCAAAAATTCGCCAGAACATTGAGCGCACGGTATCTCCTGCTATTCAGTCATACGCAACAAAGCCCGCGCAGCGCAGGCTGCACGGGCTTGTCGAATCGAATCAGGCTTTGGGGTCTGTATGGCCCCAAAGCCGTTCCGGTCAGTTGGCCGGTTTTGCCGCTTTTTCAGCTTCTTTAGCGGCGCGACGTTCTTGCATTTTCTTCAGCTGAGCATCAAACGCAGCCTGCTGCTCCGGCTTGAGCAGGGCACGCATGGCGCTCTGCTGGGTTTCGCGTGAAGCGTCCATCTCGGCTTTCATGGCTTTCTGCTCAGCTTCTGGCAGCTTGTCGAGATATTTGCGGGTGATGTCGTGACGGTCTTTCATCTGCTGACGCATCAGCTTGTGCATTTCTTGCTTCTGTTCTTTGCTCAGATTCAGCTCTTTGAACATGCCGCCGCCATGATGGCCGCCTTCATGACGCGGGCCACCTTCTGGCATCGCGGCCATGGCCACGGCTGGCAGGGTCAGAGCGAGCAGAACTGCAGTTAGTGTCTTGCGCATGATGTATCTCCTGATCTTGATGCCGGTCTGTTACCGGATGAGTTCAGTGTACGGCGCGCAAAGTAAAGCGCAGTCAGCCAAGCGTAAAGCTTCGGTAAAGGCGGCTGCTTATCAGTAAAAGTGCCGCGGGCCTTTATTCATCACTCAAGCGTTGTAGTAATAGCCACGGCTGCGCAGGGCGACAATCCTGTGGCGGCCGTCGGCGTGGGTGCCGAGCTTTTTACGCAGGTTACTGACATGCATGTCGAGGCTGCGATCGTACAGCGTCAACTTGCGACCCAGCGCCAGTTGTGCCAATTCCTGCTTGTCTACCGGTTCGCCGGGTTGGCGGAGCAGGGCTTCGAGCACTTTGCTCTCTGAAAGCGTAAGGGCAATTTCCTGTCCGGCCACGGTTACCACGCCGCGTGCATGGCTGTAGCTCAGATCACCCTGTTCCAGTTGGCTCGGCGCGGCGGGCGGCAGCGTGCGGCGCAGTACCGCGCGCAGGCGTGCGGTCAACTCACGCGGATCGCACGGCTTGGCCAGGTAGTCATCAGCGCCCAGTTCCAGGCCGAGAATGCGGTCGAACGGCTCGCCCCGTGCAGAAAGCATCAGCACCGGCAGCTCCGGGAAGTCGCTGCGCAATTGTTTGAGCAGTTCCAATCCGCTGCCATCCGGGAGCATCACGTCGAGTACCACGGCGTCGGGTTCTTGCTCGGCCAATGCACGCTTGGCGCTCTCGCCATCATGGCAAGCGCTGACCGTGAACCCTTCTTGGCTCAACCAGTGATTGAGCAGCTCGCACAGTTCGACGTCGTCATCTATTAACAGTAATGCACTCATGTCATGACTCGTAATTACAGCGACTAATTTGCCCAGCCGGAACGCTTGCGGCCACTACCCCGCAGCAACGCGCCAAACAGTACACAGAGCAATGCCGTTGCTCCACCGATTGCAAACCACATTTGTTGTTCGCTCACCAGCGGTGCGGGTTGTTCAGCGCGTACACGCTTGAGTTCTAGCTTGAGGCGCTGATTGTCCTGGCGCAAGCGTTGCAATTGCGCACTTTCGATCTCTCGCTGGTTGTTGTTTAGCTCGGCGGCGAGAATCTCGCGCTGCTGTTCACTTTGCGCCAGACGCTGTTGCAGCTCATCAAGTTTTACCTGAAGCACTGACTGCGCAGTGGGCTCTGTCTCGGACTCTGGGTTAACTGTAATAGTTTCTTCTGCCTGCACCTGCAAAGGCACAAGCCATGCAGTGAACAGCAAACACGGTAGAAGTTGACGCATCAAGACTCCCGAGCCTGAGCGGATGCTCCGGCGAATATTCGAATTATTATAAGTAGCCCAATCCGCGCTTCGGGCGCCAGCCCTATTGCCAAGCGCGGTTCGGGTGAGGCGTGCGATTAAGGCAGAACCAGCTTGAATGGCTTGACTACAACGGACTCATAAACGCCAGCTGCGCGGTATGGATCGGCGTCGGCCCATTCCTGTGCGGCGCTCAGTGAAGCGAATTCGGCGACAATCAGGCTGCCGGTGAAGCCCGCAGCGCCCGGATCGTTGCTGTCGATAGCCGGGTTTGGACCGGCGAGGATCAGGCGGCCCTGGCTTTTCAACTGTTCCAGGCGCGCGAGGTGGGCCGGGCGGGCGGCAAGGCGGTTTTCCAGCGAGTTTTCAACATCGGTAGCAATGATGGCGTAGAGCATCTCAGTCCTTAATTCGAAGGTGGCAGGTGATGGGGCGTCGAAGCCAGGGCAGGTAAGACGAAGAAATCTTCAGTCCTGGCAGCATGAAACTGCATGTGCCTGCATAATAATAAACATAAATGACTGAGAAAGTGCCCGTTATGGAAGTTGATCTGCATTGTCACAGCACCGCCTCAGATGGCGCGCTGGCCCCCGCAGCCGTTGTTGCACGGGCGCATGAGCGTGGCGTCCGGCTGCTCGCGTTAACCGATCACGATACCTGCGAGGGCATTGTTGAGGCGCGTGCGGCGGCAGATTCGCTGCAAATGCAGTTGATAAACGGGATTGAATTGTCCTGCATGTGGGGCGGGGCGACGATTCATGTGCTCGGTTACGGCTTCGATGCAGAGGCTCCAGCCCTGACCAAGGCGATCGCTGATCTGCACGATGGCCGCTGGCTGCGCGCGGCAGAAATCAGCCGCAAGCTTGAGCTCAAAGGCATGCCGGGCGCACTTGAAGGGGCGCGCGCTATCCAGCAGGAGCTGGGCGACAGCGGCAATGCCCCGGCGCGCCCGCACTTTGCTGATTTTCTGGTACGCCAGGGCCATGTGAAGGATCGCGCAGAGGCGTTCCGCAAATGGTTGGGCTCGGGCAAGCTCGGTGATGTGAAGCAACATTGGCCCTCTTTGGATGAGGCGGTAAACACATTAAAGCAGTCGGGCGCGTGGATTAGTCTGGCGCACCCGTGGCAGTACGACTTTACTCGTAGTAAGCGACGCAAATTAATTGCGGCATTCGCCCAGGCGGGCGGGCATGCGCTGGAAGTAGTCAACGGCATGCAGCCGGCAGAGCAGGTGGGCGGTTTGGCTATTTTAGCGCGCGAGTTTGGCTTGATGGCGAGCGCGGGGAGTGACTTTCATGCGCCGGGCGACTGGTCTGAACTGGGTATGTATCGCCCGGTACCGGATGATCTGACGCTACTGTGGAGGCGTTTCAAGCATGTCCAGCAGTCTATTGTTGTCGGAGCAGGGGTCTAGCATGAGCCAGTTTTTCCAGATTCACCCGCAGAGCCCGCAGAATCGTCTGATCAAACAGGCGGTCGAGATTATCCGTGCCGGTGGCGTGGTGGTTTACCCAACCGACTCGTCCTATGCGGTGGGCTGCCGGATTGGCGACAAGAATGCCATCGAGCGAATACGACGTTTGCGCCAGCTTGATGACAAGCACAACTTCACGCTGGTGTGTCGTGACCTGTCCCAGCTGAGTGTGTTCGCCAAGATTGATACCGGCGCGTTCCGCCTGCTGAAAAACCACACCCCCGGCCCTTATACCTTCATCCTCAATGCCACCCGCGAAGTTCCGCGCATGCTCCTGCATCCCAAACGCCGGACCATCGGTTTGCGTGTGCCCGGCCATCCGATCGCCGAGGCGCTGCTGGAGGAATTGGGTGAGCCGTTGATGAGTGTCAGCCTGATTCTGCCGGGAGATGACCTGCCCATGAGCGATCCGTACGAGATGCGCGAGAAGCTTGAGCATCAGGTCGATCTGATTGTTGATGGCGGGCATGGCGGGCTGGAAGCCTCGACAGTAATCAATCTGGCAGAGGGCGAGCCTCAGGTTGTGCGGGTCGGCTGCGGCGATCCGAGCCCGTTCGAGGATGCTTGAGGTCTTGTGAAAAGCATCGTTACGATGATTTTTTCCGGTATATACCGCGCGACCGTCTTGGCTCGTTATACTCCAGCCATCTTTAGATCGAATAGGTTACCGGTTTGAATCCTGTTGAGTCAGAACGTCGCGTCTTGTCGGGGATGCGTCCCAGTGGTCGATTGCACCTTGGTCATTACCACGGTGTGTTGAAAAACTGGACCAAGTTGCAGCACACCTACGAGTGCTTCTTCAGCATCGTTGACTGGCACGCGCTGACCACCGAATACGATGAAGTGGGCAATATTTCCGGCCATGTTATGGACATGGCGATTGACTGGCTCTCAGCGGGGGTCAGCCCCAGCTCTTCAACCATGTTTATTCAGTCGCAAGTGCCGGAACACGCCGAATTGCACTTGTTGCTGTCGATGATCTGCCCGCTGAGTTGGCTGGAACGCCTGCCGACTTATAAAGAGGCGCAGGAACAGCAGCGTGGCAAGGACTTATCAACCTACGGGTTTCTCGGTTATCCGCTCCTGCAAGCCGCCGATATTCTGCTTTATCGCGCTGGTGTGGTGCCGGTTGGCGGAGATCAACAGGCGCATGTCGAATTTGCCCGTGATGTCGCGCGGCGCTTTAACCATCTATACGGTCGTGAGCCCGGCTTTGAAGAAAAGGCCGAGGCGGCGATCATCAAGCTCGGTAAAAAGCCGGCCAAGCTCTACAACAAACTGCGTCAGGCTTATCAGGAGCAGGGCGATGTCGAGGCGCTGGACACCGCCCGTGCGCTGTTGAAAGAGCTGCAAAACATCACCATCGGCGACAAAGAGCGTTTGTTCGGCTACCTCGAAGGCGGCGGTAAAGTGCTGCTGCCCGAGCCGCAAAGCTTGCTCAGCGACACCTCGCGCCTTGCCGGGCTTGATGGCGGCAAGATGTCCAAGGCCAACAGCAACGCGATTTACCTGTGTGACAGCCCGGATGCCATCGAAGACAAGATCAAGCGCATGCCGACTGATCCGGCGCGGGTGCATCGCTCCGATCCGGGCAGCCCGCAGAACTGCCCGGTGTGGCCGCTGCACGAGATTTACTCCGACACCAGCACCTGTGCGTGGGCGGCTGAAGGCTGTAAAAGTGCCAGCATCGGCTGCCTTGAGTGCAAAGGTCCGCTGATCGAGGCGGTGCAGCTGGATTTACAACCCTTGCAGTTGCGCGCGGCGGAGTACCGCGATAACCCGGACCTGGTCCGCCATATTCTCGCCGAGGGCGCCGACCGTGCCCGCGTTGAGGCGCGAGAAACCCTTGCCGAAGTGCGCTCGGCCATGGGCATCAATTACCGTTAATTGGCTATTGGCCCAGCGGCGGTGCTGTGAATTGTGCGCAGCGCCGCCCATTCTGTGTTTCCGCCCGGCGTAATCGCGCGCTAACATCACAGCCGTTCAGATTTGGAAGCCTGTGCCATGAGCACTGAAACACTCGATCAGCCACTCGACAGCCAGGCCGGCACTCAGCAAGAGCTGCCCTTTGCCAAGGTCTATGGCGAGGCTTTCAATGACCTGCCAATCGACCTGTACATTCCGCCGGACGCGCTCGAAGTGTTCCTTGAGGCCTTTGAAGGCCCGCTGGACTTGCTGCTTTACCTGATTCGCAAGCAAAACATCGACGTGCTGGACATTCCCGTAGCTGAAATTACCCGCCAATACATGGGCTATGTCGAGCTGATGCAGGCCGTGCGTCTGGAGCTGGCGGCAGAATACTTGGTGATGGCAGCGATGCTGGCAGAGATCAAATCGCGTATGTTGCTGCCGCGTTCAAGCGACATGGTCGAGGAAGAGGATGATCCGCGCGCGGAGCTGATTCGTCGTCTGCAAGAATACGAACGCTACAAAGCCGCCGCTGAAGGGCTGGATACCTTGCCGCGCGTTGGCCGCGATTTAACGGTGCCGCGCCTGGATGCCCCGCAAGCCAAGGCGCGCAAGCTGCTGCCTGATGTCAGCCTGGAAGAGTTGCTGGTGTCGATGGCGGAAGTGCTGCGCCGCGCCGATATGTTCGAAAGCCATCAGGTGACCCGCGAGACGCTGTCTACCCGAGAGCGCATGAGTGACGTGCTGGAGCGCCTCAAGGGCGGTCAGTTTGTGCCGTTCGTTGAGCTGTTCCGCGCAGAAGAAGGGCGGCTCGGGGTGGTTGTGACCTTTATGGCAGTTCTTGAATTGATCAAGGAATCGCTGGTCGAGTTGGTGCAAAATGAGGCTTATGGCCCTATCCATGTCCGTGCTCGAGCCGAATAAGCATGAATTTGAGTGATCCCCGCGAATTATCAACTTTGCTTGAAGCCTTCCTGCTGGCTTCGGGCAAGGCGCAGTCGATAGAGCGTTTGTACGAGTTGTTCGAAGAAGCCGAGCGCCCGGAACCTGCCGTGTTCAAGAAAGCCCTGAGCCTGTTGGCCAAGGCGTGTGACGGGCGGGCAGTCGAGCTGGTTGAAGTTGCCACGGGCTACCGGCTGCAGGTGCGCGAGAAGTTTGCACCCTGGGTTGGGCGCCTGTGGGAAGAGCGCCCGCAGCGTTATTCGCGGGCCTTGCTGGAAACTCTGGCGTTGGTTGCTTATCGCCAGCCGATTACCCGTGGCGAGATCGAAGATATTCGCGGCGTGGCGGTTAACAGCAATATCGTCAAAACCCTGCTTGAGCGCGAGTGGATTCGCGTAGTGGGTTATCGCGATGTACCGGGCAAACCGGCCATGTTGGCGACCACCAAGCATTTCCTCGATCACTTCAACCTGAAAAGCCTCGATCAGTTGCCGCCGCTGGCAGAGCTGCGCGAACTTGAACCGGCGCAGCCGGATTACAGCCAGGATGACGATGCGCCGGTGCCGGATAGCCTGCAGGCGCGTGCCGATCTGGCGCTGAGCGAAGACGCTGAGGCGACGCCGGATGCGCCTGACGCCAAGGAAACCAGTTTCAGCAGCTTGTTGGCTGAACTCGACAGCATGGAGCAGGGCTTGAAGGTCGACTTTGACGACCTCACCGAATTGCCGCAGACACCCGCAGTGGCGTCGGAAGGCAATGAGGAAGACAGAACCGAGGATGAGTCTGGCCAATCTGCTGCTGCCGCTGAGCCGTCAGAAACGCCCCAGCCTGCGCCGGTTGCCGCGCCAAGCGCAGAAGATGAAGCCGCAGCCGAGGCACGCGCTCTTGCAGAAGCAGAGGCGGAAGAGGCGAGGGCGCTGCAGGAAGCGATTGCGGCTGAACTCAACGAGCGCAACTGGTAACGTCTAACGCCTGTGACCGGTCGGCGTAAAGTCCGCCGCGTTACGAATGGCTGGCTACTATTTCAACGGGCGCGTATGATGCGCGCCCTTCGACGAGATGTCGTCCCATCACTATAGAAACACCGGGAGGTGCCCAGATGAGTGAAACCCCAGAACATAGCCCCGCTGGCGAAAAACTGCAGAAAGTCCTGGCCCGCATGGGTTTGGCTTCACGCCGTGAAATTGAAACCTGGATCGGCGCTGGCCGGGTCAAGGTCAATAACGTCGCCGCAACCCTCGGCCAACGCGTCGATTTGCACGATGCGATTGCCATCGACGGCAAGTTGATCAAGCGCGAAGAAGCGGCTGAAACCGTACGTCGTGTGATTATTTACAACAAGCCCGACGGCGAAATTTGCACCCGAGACGACCCGGAAGGTCGCCCCACCGTATTTGATCGTCTGCCGCGCCCGAAAGAAGGCCGCTGGATCAATATCGGCCGCCTCGATATCAACACCACGGGCTTGCTGATGTTCACCACCGACGGTGAGCTGGCGAACCGCTTGATGCACCCGTCTTACCAGATGGACCGCGAATACGCGGTACGTGTGCGCGGTGAAGTGGACGAGGAAATGATCGAGCGCCTCAAGGCTGGCGTGATGCTGGAAGATGGCCCGGCCAAGTTCACCGACATCAAGGAAGCGCCTGGCGGTGAGGGCTTCAACCATTGGTACCACTGCGTGGTAATGGAAGGCCGTAACCGCGAAGTGCGTCGTCTGTGGGAATCGCAGGGCGTTGTGGTCAGCCGCTTGAAGCGCGTGCGCTTTGGTCCGGTTTTCATGACCTCCGACCTGACCATGGGCCGCTGGCGCGAAATGGGCCAGCGCGAAGTCGACATTCTCAGTGAAGAGGTCGGCCTCAAGCCTGTCGCTATGCCGGACATGAAAGAGAAAACCCGTGACAAGCTCGATCGCATGCAGCGCAAATCGGCCAAGCCGGTGGGTCGCGGTGAGCGTTCCGCGCGCACTTTGCGTCCGGCTCATGGCGGCCCGGCGCGTGGTGAAGAGCGTGGCGGTCGTAACGATCGTGGTTCGGCCGTTGCTGAGCGCCCGACTGACGTTAACAAGCGTGCTCCGGCCAAACCGCGCACCACGCGGCCAGGTGTTGAGTTGACCGAGCGTCCTTCGCGCAAACCGGCAGGCGCGCCGCGTCGTCCGGCTACCGACGGTCAGCGCCCGACTCGCGGTCGCAAGCCCGAGTAAGCGTCGAAATAAAAAATGGGACTCTGATGAGTCCCATTTTTTTGTCCGCAATAACCTGTCGCTGGCTTACCTTAGGTAGCTTACTTTAGGTGGCTTAGCCCGCCATGCGCAGGCGGTTGCGCCCGGCGCGTTTAGCGTCGTAGAGCGCGCCATCAACCCGACCCAGCAGGCTGCTGGTGTTCTCGCCAAGTTGCAGGGCGGCGCAACCCAGGCTGATCGACAGGCCGAGTTGCTGGCAATGCATCGGCATTTGCATGGACACCACTGCGTGGCGCAAGCGCTCGCCGACCATTGCTGCCGCTTCACTGCCGGTACCAGAGAGCAGCACCAGAAACTCTTCACCGCCGTAGCGGAACACCATGTCGACATTGCGCAGTTGCGACTTGATCGTCGCCGCGACGGCTTTGAGGACTTCATCGCCGGTGTGGTGGCCGAAGTTATCGTTGATCTGCTTGAAGTGGTCGATGTCGAGCATCAGCACTGAAAGCGGCGACTGATTGCGCTTGGCCAGCTCCACTTCGCGTTGCAGTGACTGATCCATCGCCAGACGGTTGCCGGTCTTGGTCAGTGGATCGCGCAGCGAGCTTTGCACGGCCAGCCGGTACAGCAGCGCATTGCGCAGCGGGAAAACCAGACTGGCAATCAGCGATTCGAGTTCGGCAAGTTCTTCTTCCTTGAAGCGCTGTTGACGGGTAAAGGTCAGGCAGCCGAGTTGCTCGCCGTCATGGCTGAGGTGGTAGGAGGTCGAATGACTGGCTGCTTCGCCGAGCTGCAGGCTCATGTCGGTTGAGTCCTGAACGTAGCTCAGGCTGTCGAACGTCACCAAACGCTGGCTCTCTGCCCGGAAGATGGTCAGGATTCGCTCAGCGTCGAGGCTGGTCTGCAACTGCATGCTGAGCTGCTGGCGCAGTTGCGCCAGGCTGACCGGTTGCAGTGTCGGCAATTGCTTCTGTGCGTAGCCGAGGCGCTGCAGCCGGGCTGTATCGAAGTCAACAGTATTTGTGTGTTCGGACGGAAGCATCAAGGGTGAACCTCTGGCGCTAAGTGCGGCAATACAGCCTTCTGAGCGAATTTCATGCCAGTAGTTTCAGTTATAGCAAAAATAGTGTGATTTAGATCACGGCGGGTCCGCCGACGCTGGCAGATAGCCATTATTGGCGGTCAGTCGTCGGAAAGTACTGAATTCGGGAGGCTTGGAGGGTGTTCAACAGCGGCAAGGCGTTGCCGCTGTTGAGAGAGGGATGCCAAATAATTGCCGCAATCGGCGATTTACTGCGCGTCGAACGCCTGACCATTGACGCCGCTGCTGTCCGGACCCATCAGGTACAGGTAAACAGGCATGATGTCGTCTGGCAGCGGATTGTTCAGCGGGTTCTCGCCAGGGTAGGCGTGCGCACGCATGTCGGTGCGGGTCGCGCCCGGGTTGATGCTGTTGGCGCGAACCGGCGCGACGCCGTCGAGTTCATCGGCCAGGCCCTGCATCAGGCCTTCGGTGGCGAACTTGGAGACGCCGTACGCGCCCCAGTAAGCCCGGCCTTTGCGGCCCACGCTGCTGGAGGTGAAGATGATCGACGCGTCGCTGGAGAGCTTGAGCAGCGGCAGCAGTGTGCTGGTGAGCATGAACATCGCATTGACGTTGATGTGCATGACCCGCATGAAGTTCTCGCCCGAAAGCTGTTCGGCTGGGGTGCGCGGGCCAATGATCGAGGCGTTGTTGAGTACGCCGTCGATCTTGCCGAATTCGGTCTCGATCATCGCGGCCAGTTCATCGTACTGATGCGGCAGGGCTGTTTCGAGATTGAACGGGATAACCACAGGTTGCGGGTGACCTGCCGCTTCAATGGCGTCGTATACCGCGCTGAGGTTCTCTTCGGTCTTGCCCAGCAGCAATACGGTGGCGCCATGCGCGGCGTAGCATTTTGCGGCCGCCGCGCCGATTCCGCGACCCGCGCCGGTGACCAGAATAACGCGGTCTTTGAGGAGGTCAGGGCGAGCGGTGTATTCGAACATGTTCAAGTCTCACAGGCTGCAGGTGGCGGGCTAGGGTGCGGCCACCTGTTGGAAGGTGACTGCCGATAGGCTCGGCAGTATTGCAGTTGTCAGCAGCTACACAGTGCGCGGTCGAGCACGCCAATGAGCTCCTGCGGATGATCAACCACCACGTCGGCGCCCCAATGGCGCGGGTTGTCGTCAGGGTGAATATAGCCGTAGGTGACAGCTGCGGTTTTGGTTCCCGCCGCACGGCCGGATTCAATGTCACGCAGGTCGTCGCCGACAAACAGCACACTGGCCGGATCCAGGCCGAGGGTTTTGCAGGCCAGCGTCATCGGCTCAGGGTCGGGTTTGCTGTTGGTGACGTGGTCCGGGCAGATCAGAATGGCCGAGCGCTCTGCAAGGCCCAGTTGCTGCATGATCGGTTCTGCATAACGCAAGGGTTTGTTAGTTACTACGCCCCAGATCAGCTTGGCCTTTTCGATTTCGCCGAGCAGTTCAGCCATGCCGGCAAACGGATGGGTAAATACGGCGCAGTGCGACTGATAACGCTCCAGAAACTCCAAGCGCAGGGCCTCGAAAGTCGGCTCTTCGGGGCTCATGGCGAAGGTGGCAGCGACCATGGCGCGGGCACCGCCAGAAATCTGGTCGCGAATCAGCTTCTCATTAATCGGCTCAAGCCCGCGCTCCTGACGCATGGCCTGGCAGATGGCGATGAAGTCCGGCGCGCTGTCGAGCAGCGTGCCGTCCATATCAAACAGTACTGCGCGTAAACGCATCACGCCTCCTTGTGAGTCTGGATCATGTAGTTGACGTCTACATCGGCTGCAAGCTTGTAATGCTTGGTCAGCGGGTTGTAGGTCAGCCCGATGATGTCTTTGACTTCAAGGCCAGCCTGACGGCTCCAGGCGCCCAGTTCGGACGGCCGGATGAACTTCTTGAAGTCGTGCGTGCCGCGCGGCAGCAGGCGCAGCAGGTATTCGGCACCGATAACCGCAAACATGTAAGCCTTGGGGTTGCGGTTGATGGTTGAGAAGAATACTTCGCCGCCCGGCTTTACCATGCGATAGCAGGCGCGGATGACCGATGACGGGTCCGGTACGTGCTCCAGCATCTCCAGGCAGGTGACGACGTCGAACTGCTCGGGCATTTCTTCCGCCAGGGCCTCGGCGGTAATCTGCCGGTAATCGACTTCTACGCCGGATTCGAGTTGATGCAGGCGGGCAACGGCAAGCGGCGCTTCGCCCATGTCGATCCCCGTTACCGTGGCGCCACGCTGAGCCATCGACTCGCTGAGGATGCCGCCGCCGCAGCCCACGTCGAGGACTTTCTTGCCAGCCAGACCGACGCGTTCGTCGATCCAGTTGACGCGCAGCGGGTTGATTTCGTGGAGCGGCTTGAACTCGCTCTCACGGTCCCACCAGCGGTGGGCGAGGGCTTCAAATTTGGCGATTTCAGCGTGGTCGACGTTGCTCATAAGTGTTCCTGATAAAGCTGCAGGCGGATGGCCGTGAATGCCGTGGCTCATGGTGCCAGTTTCAGTCGCCAATGTGGGCGATCGAGGTCGGGCCAGTGTATGTCAGTTTGTCGCAGTACCCGCTATTCAGCGAGTGAGCGGCTATTTATGCCTTTTGGGCAATCTTCTCGCCCCATTGGCGAGTCGAGCTAAGAATCTGTTGTTCGTCCAGCCGGGTCAGCTGGCCGTTGCTCAGCAGCGGCTTACCGTTTACCCAGACATGTTCAACGCAATTGCGGCCGGTGGCGTAGATCAGCTGTGAAACCGGATCGTACACCGGCTGCTGGGCCAGGCCGCTCAGGTCAAACACGCTGATGTCGGCCGCTTTGCCTACCGCCAGTGAGCCGGTGATCTCGTCGAGACCCAGTGCTTGCGCGCCGTTCAGCGTGGCCATGCGCAATGCGCTGTGGGCGTCGAGTGCGGTAGCAGAACCGGCGACAGCTTTTGCCAGTAGCGCGGCGGTGCGGGTTTCGCCGAGCAGGTCGAGGTCATTATTGCTGGCCGCGCCATCGGTGCCTACTGCCACATTGACGCCGGCCAGACGCAGTTTTTCGACCGGGCAGAAGCCGCTGGCCAGTTTAAGGTTGGACTCAGGGCAATGAATCACGTTGCTGTTGCTGGTGATCAGCAGTTCTAGGTCTTCATCGTCAATCTGAGTCATGTGCACAGCCTGAAAACGTGGCCCCAGCAAACCGAGGCGGGCCAGTCGCGCCAATGGGCGTTCGCCGGTCAGCTCCAGGCTCTGCTGCACTTCAAAGGCGGTTTCGTGCACGTGCATATGAATACCGGCATCGAGTTCTTCGGCCAGTACACGGATGTTTTCCAGTTTATCGTCGCTCACCGTGTAGGGTGCGTGCGGGCCGAAAGCGACCTTGATGCGCGGGTGGTGTCTGAGTTCATCAAACAGACGCATGCCTTTATGCAGCGATTCGCTGGCATCGCGGGCGCCCGGAATCGGGAAATCGAGCACTGGGATGGTGATTTGCGCGCGAATACCGCTGTCGTGCACGACCTTGCAGGCGGTTTCCGGATAAAAGTACATGTCCGAGAAGCAGGTAATGCCGCCTTTTATCTGCTCGGCAATCGCCAGCCGGGTTCCGTCTTCAACGAATTGCTCATCAATCCATTTGGCTTCCGCCGGCCAGATGTGCTCCTGCAGCCATGTCATCAGCGGTAAATCATCGGCCAGGCCGCGAAAAAGGGTCATGGCCGCGTGGCCGTGGCTGTTGATCAGGCCCGGCGTGAGCAGCCGGCCGGGTAACTCCAGCACTTCGAGCGCCGCGTGCTGCAATGCCTCTTCTCGCGGGGCGATTAAGGCAATCTTGCCGTCGCGAATGCCCAGGCCATGGTCTTTCAGTACCACTGCGGCAGGCTCAACCGGAACTAGCCAGGTAGGCAGCAGGAGCAGGTCGAGTGGGGCTTGGGTCATGGTTTGGTTTCCGCGAGTCATTTAACCTGCGAGTTTATAGGGGATCGCGGCAGGCTTGAAGCGCTAAAGGGCAAGGCCCGGCCTAATGTTGTGTGGTCTACCTTTTAATAGGCGGCTGGATTGGCCGGTAGTTTGGTCTTGGGGTGATTGTTCGGGTTGTTTCGATGCGGTGGTGATTGCTGCTGATAAATAAAACCATCGGCGTATAATCGCCGCCTTTTGCTCCACGGGGGATGTGTCATGCGCGAGCAATTGCTGGCAGCGGAGAAAGTTAAAGCCATTGAATGGCGTGATGGTGCTCTGCATCTGCTTGATCAGCGCGTACTGCCATTCGAGGAGAAGTGGTCGAGTTACCACACGGCTGCCGATGTTGCCGATGCTATTCGGGCGATGGTGGTCCGCGGTGCGCCGGCAATCGGCATTGCTGCAGCATTTGGTCTGGTGCTCGGTGCGCGTGCGCGCCTGCTTGAGGGTGGAGACTGGCGCGCGGCGCTGGAGCAAGACTTCACCCGGCTGGCGGACTCGCGGCCGACCGCGGTCAATCTGTTTTGGGCGCTGAATCGCATGCGCGAGCGTCTGGATAAGCTCAAGCCCGAAGATGACCCGCTGGCGTTGCTGGAAATCGAAGCCATCGGTATTTATGACAGCGATCGCGAAGCCAATCTGACCATGGCGCAGTTGGGCGCGGAGCTGATCCGCAAGCAGCAGGGCAATCCGCAGAATCTGCTGACACATTGCAACACCGGCGCGCTGGCCACTGGCGGCTTCGGCACGGCGCTTGGCGTTATCCGTGCGGCGTATCTTGAGGGGCTGGTTGAGCGTGTGTACGCCGACGAGACCCGGCCGTGGCTGCAAGGCTCGCGTCTGACTGCCTGGGAACTGCTCAATGAAGGCATCCCGGTCAGCCTGAATGCAGACTCGGCAGCTGCCCATCTGATGAAGACCCGTGGCATTACCTGGGTAATTGTCGGCGCTGACAGGATTACCGCCAATGGCGACGTGGCCAACAAGATCGGTACTTATCAGCTCGCAGTCAATGCCATGCACCACGGCGTGCGTTTTATGGTGGTGGCGCCAAGCTCGACAATTGATATGGAGCTGGAGAGCGGCGACGATATTCCGATTGAAGAGCGTGATGGCTGCGAGTTGCTCGAAGTGGGCGGTCATCGTGTGGCGGCTGAAGTTGATGCAGTCAATCCGGTATTTGATGTCACACCAGCTGATCTGATCGATTTTTTGGTTACGGAAAAGGGCGTAGTCGAGCGTCCGGACAAGGCCAAACTGACACAATTGATGTGCCGCAAGCGTCTGCATTGAGCGGCTGAATGCCGGAGTTTGCGTGTGGTCGGCTATGCCCCGCTGGGGGATAGGTGCAAGGCGCTGATTGTGGTAAGCTCCGGCAGTTATTAAAGGTGCCCTCACAGGCGCCCTCAAGTGCGCAGATACATGGCATAACTCATTGATTTGTCGTGAGTCGTGGTTGGCCTAGTGCTCAGCCCGACAGGCTTCGATTGGTTCAGGAAGAACGAGTCGGAGTTTCACCAGAAAAAGGAACCAGGCTACTCATGGGCGAACTGGCCAAAGAAATCCTCCCGGTCAATATCGAAGACGAACTGAAGCAGTCCTACCTCGACTACGCGATGAGCGTAATCGTCGGGCGTGCTTTGCCTGATGCGCGTGATGGCTTGAAGCCCGTGCATCGTCGCGTGCTCTATGCAATGAGTGAGTTGGGCAACGACTGGAACAAGGCGTACAAGAAGTCTGCTCGTGTGGTCGGCGACGTAATCGGTAAGTATCACCCGCATGGTGATACCGCGGTGTACGACACTATCGTACGTATGGCGCAGCCGTTCTCGCTGCGCTACCTGTTGGTAGACGGTCAGGGCAACTTCGGTTCGGTCGACGGCGACAACGCCGCTGCGATGCGATACACCGAGGTGCGCATGACCAAGCTGGCGCATGAGTTGCTGGCCGACCTGCACAAGGAAACCGTGGATTGGGTACCTAACTACGACGGTACCGAAATCATTCCGGCGGTTATGCCTACCAAGGTTCCGAACCTGCTGGTCAACGGCTCCAGCGGTATTGCCGTGGGCATGGCCACCAACATTCCGCCGCATAACCTCACCGAGGTTATCAATGGCTGTCTGGCGCTGATTGCCAATCCTGAGCTGACCGTCGATGAGCTGATGCAGTACATCCCGGGCCCGGATTTCCCGACAGCTGCGATCATCAACGGTCGCGCCGGTATCGTCGAAGCCTATCGCACCGGTCGCGGGCGTATTTACATGCGCGCCCGTGCCGAGATCGAAGACATCGACAAGGTGGGCGGTCGCCAGCAGATCATCGTCACCGAGCTGCCTTACCAGCTGAACAAAGCGCGCTTGATCGAGAAGATCGCCGAGCTGGTTAAAGAGAAGAAGCTCGACGGCATCACCGAGCTGCGCGATGAGTCTGACAAAGACGGCATGCGTATCGTGATTGAGCTGCGTCGCGGTGAAGTGGGTGAGGTTATTCTGAATAATCTTTACGCCCAGACTCAGATGCAGGGCGTGTTCGGCATTAACGTGGTGGCCCTGATTGACGGCCAGCCGAAGGTGCTGAACCTCAAGGACATGCTCGAAGTGTTCATTTTGCATCGTCGCGAAGTGGTCACACGACGCACGGTGTTTGAGCTGCGCAAAGCGCGCGAGCGCGGCCACATCCTTGAAGGTCAGGCGGTTGCCCTGTCCAACATTGATCCGGTTATTGCCCTGATCAAAGCCTCGCCAACTTCGGCCGAAGCCAAGGAAGCGCTGATCGCCCATGCGTGGGAATCGAGCGCGGTTCAGGCCATGGTTGAGCGCGCTGGCGCTGACTCGTGCCGTCCGGAAGGCCTCGATCCGCAGTACGGTCTGCGCGATGGCAAATACTACCTGTCGCCTGAACAGGCTCAGGCGATTCTTGATTTGCGCCTGCACCGCCTGACCGGTCTTGAGCACGAGAAGCTGCTTGCCGAGTATCAGGAGATTCTGGCGCAGATTGGCGAGCTGATCCGCATCCTCACCAGCGCTGAGCGCCTGATGGAAGTGATCACCGAAGAACTGGAAGGTATCAAGGCTGAATTCGGTGACGCACGTCGTACCGAGATTCTTGATAACCGCCTGGACCTGACGCTGGCCGACCTGATTACCGAAGAAGAGCGTGTGGTCACCATTTCCCACACTGGCTACGCCAAATCGCAACCACTGGCCGCGTATCAAGCGCAGCGCCGTGGCGGTAAAGGCAAGTCGGCCACTGGGGTTAAAGATGAAGACTACATCTCGCATCTGCTGGTCGCCAACAGCCACACCACGTTGCTGCTGTTCTCCAGCCGCGGCAAGGTTTACTGGCTGAAGACTTACGAAATTCCAGAAGCATCGCGCGCTGCGCGTGGTCGTCCGCTGGTTAACTTGTTGCCGCTGGATGAGGGTGAATTCATCACCACCATGCTGCCGGTCGACGAGTACACCGAAGGTCACTTCATCTTCATGGCGACCGCTGGCGGTACCGTGAAGAAGACCCCGCTCGAGCAGTTCAGCCGTCCGCGTAGCGTTGGCTTGATCGCGCTGGATCTGGATGAAGGCGACACGCTGATTTCGGCTTCGATTACCGACGGTAATCGTGAAGTGATGCTGTTCTCCGATGGCGGCAAGGTTACCCGCTTTAAAGAGAGCGACGTGCGCGCAATGGGTCGTACGGCCCGTGGTGTTCGCGGCATGCGTCTGGCCGAAGGGCAGAAGCTGATCTCCATGCTGATTCCGGAAGAGGGCAGCCAGATTCTGACGGCTTCCGAGCGCGGCTACGGCAAGCGCACCGAAATCGGCGAATTCCCTGAGTACAAGCGCGGCGGTCAGGGCGTAATCGCCATGGTCAGCAACGAGCGTAACGGCAAGCTGGTCGGCGCTGTGCAGGTGCTCGACGGTGAAGAAATCATGCTGATTTCCGATCAGGGCACGCTGGTGCGTACGCGGGTCGGTGAAGTGTCGAGCCTGGGCCGTAATACTCAGGGCGTGACGCTGATCAAACTGGCTAAAGATGAGAAACTGGTCGGCCTCGAGCGCGTCCAAGAGCCTTCGGAAGAAGAGCTTGAGGAAGGCGAAGAAGGTGTTGTGGTTGAAGGCGATGAAGTCGTCGATACCGGCAACGCTGAACAGGCTGGCGATGAAGCAGTAGAACCCGAGGCGGAATAATCCCCTCAGCAAAAACGCCGGATAAGTCACGATGATTATCCGGCGTTTTTCGCTACGAATTTACGGTGAAGAGTGGCGTTCAGCGCCCACTCATCCCGACTTGAAGCATGTGTGTCCGCCCGAGCGCGGTTTCCGGTGACTAAAGAGAGATGGATGTGAGCAAGCGAGCCTTTAACTTTTGCGCCGGCCCCGCCGCGCTTCCTGAAGCTGTTTTGCAGCGTGCCCAGAGCGAACTTCTCGACTGGCAAGGCCGTGGCCTGTCGGTTATGGAGATGAGCCATCGCAGCGATGAGTATCTCGCCATCTCGGGCAAGGCGGAGCAGGATCTGCGCGACTTGCTGACCATCCCTAATGACTACAAGGTGCTGTTTCTGCAAGGCGGCGCGAGCCAGCAGTTTGCCGAAATCCCGCTGAACCTGTTGCCGGAAGACGGTGTTGCCGACTATATCGACACCGGTATCTGGTCGAAGAAGAGCATCGACGAAGCCAAGCGTTACGGACACATCAATGTGGCGGCTAGCGCCAAGCCGTATGACTACTTTGCTATTCCGGGGCAAAACGAATGGCAGCTGTCGAAAGACGCCGCCTACGTGCATTACGCCAGTAACGAGACTATCGGCGGCTTGCAGTTCGACTGGATTCCCGAAGTCGGTGACGTGCCGCTGGTGGCCGATATGTCCTCCGACATCCTTTCGCGCCCGCTTGATGTGTCGAAGTACGGCCTGATCTACGCCGGTGCGCAAAAGAATATCGGCCCGAGCGGCCTGGTTGTTGCCATCGTCCGCGAAGACCTGCTGGGTCGTGCACGCAGCAGCTGCCCGACCATGCTCAATTACAAAATTGCCGCAGACAACGGCTCCATGTACAACACGCCTGCAACCTTCTCTTGGTATCTCTCCGGTCTGGTCTTTGAGTGGCTGAAAGAGCAGGGCGGTGTCGAGGCGATGGAGCTGCGCAATCGCGCCAAGAAAGAGCTGCTGTACGGTGCAATCGACAGCAGCGAGCTGTACAGCAACCCGGTTGCGACTAATGCGCGCTCGTGGATGAACGTACCGTTCCGTCTGGCCGATGATCGTCTGGATAAACCTTTCCTTGCCGGCGCTGATGCGCGCGGTTTGCTTAACCTTAAAGGTCACCGTTCGGTTGGCGGCATGCGCGCCTCGATCTACAACGCGGTCGGCCTCGATGCGGTGCAGGCGCTGGTTGCCTACATGGCTGAATTCGAGAAGGAACACGGCTAATGAGCAACGTAGTGTCCGAGCAAGAACTGCAGGCCTTGCGCCTGCGTATTGATAGCCTCGATGAGAAGATTCTCGAGCTGATCAGTGACCGTGCGCGCTGCGCAGAAGAAGTGGCGCGTGTGAAGATGGCGGCGCTGCCTGTTGGCGAGACGCCAGTATTCTATCGGCCTGAGCGTGAAGCGCAGGTGCTCAAGCGCGTAATGGACCGTAACAAAGGCCCGTTGGATAACGAAGAGATGGCGCGTTTGTTCCGCGAAATCATGTCTTCGTGTCTGGCGCTGGAAAACCCGCTGAAAGTCGCCTACCTCGGCCCGGAAGGCACCTTCTCGCAAGCGGCTGCCATGAAACACTTTGGTCACGCGGTTGTCAGCGTGCCAATGGCGGCAATCGACGAGGTGTTCCGCGAAGTGGCTGCCGGCGCAGTCAACTTCGGCGTGGTGCCGGTTGAGAACTCCACCGAAGGCGCAATCAACCACACGCTCGACAGTTTCCTTGAGCACGACATGGTTATTTGCGGTGAGGTCGAGCTGCGTATTCACCACCATCTGCTGGTCGGCGATACCACCAAGACTGACAAAATCACCCGTATCTACTCACACGCACAGTCCCTTGCGCAGTGCCGCAAGTGGCTTGATGCGCATTACCCGAATGTTGAGCGCGTTGCGGTTTCCAGCAACGCCGACGCGGCCAAGCGGGTGAAAGGTGAGTGGAACTCTGCAGCAATCGCCGGTGATATGGCGGCTAATCTGTATGGCCTGACCAAACACGCCGAAAAGATCGAAGATCGCCCGGATAACTCCACGCGCTTCTTGATTATCGGCAGCCAGGAAGTGCCACCAACCGGCGACGACAAAACGTCGGTGATCATTTCCATGAGCAACAAGCCAGGTGCGCTGCACGAGCTTTTGGTGCCGTTCCACAAGAACGGTATCGACCTCACGCGTATCGAGACGCGCCCGTCGCGCAGCGGCAAATGGACTTATGTGTTCTTCATTGATTTCGTCGGCCACCACCGCGATCCGCTGATCAAGGATGTGCTGGAGAAGATCAATCAAGAGGCCGTCGCGCTGAAAGTGCTGGGTTCCTACCCGAAAGCGGTTCTATAAAGCACTGCGCAAATGTGTAGCGGTCTTTAGCAACTATCGAAATGGCGTCGCCTGCTGTTAATGCGGGCGACGCCACTGAGACGATTGGCAAAACGAGGCAAGCAATGAGTTGTGATTTCCTCGCCCTGGCCCAGCCAGGCGTGCAAAAACTGTCGCCCTACGTGCCAGGCAAGCCGGTTGATGAGCTGGCCCGTGAACTGGATCTTGATCCGCTGACCATCGTCAAGCTGGCCAGTAACGAAAACCCGATGGGCCCGAGCCCCAAGGCGCTCGAGGCCATTACAGCCGAGCTTGCCGAACTGACGCGTTATCCCGATGGCAATGGTTTTGCGCTGAAGAGCCAGCTTGCTGCGCGTTGCGCCGTGCAAACCAATCAGATCACCTTGGGCAATGGCTCCAACGATATTCTGGAACTGGTGGCGCGAGCCTATCTCGCTCCCGGCCTGAATGCCGTGTTCAGTGAGCACGCATTTGCGGTGTATCCGATTGCCACGCAGGCCGTGGGCGCGCGCTGCAACATCGTCCCAGCCAAGGATTACGGTCACGACCTTGAGGCCATGCTGGCGGCAATCGACGCCGATACCCGCGTGGTGTTCATCGCCAACCCGAACAACCCGACTGGCACCTGGTTGGGCCCTCAGGCGCTGGCTGCATTCCTTGATCAGGTTCCGGAGTCGGTGCTGGTTGTGCTTGACGAGGCGTATATCGAATATGCCGAAGGCGAAGAGCTGCCAGACGGCCTCGATTATCTGGCCAAGCACAGCAATTTGCTGGTTTCGCGGACGTTCTCCAAGGCTTACGGTTTGGCTGGCTTGCGGGTGGGTTATGGAATCAGCTCGGCGCAGATTGCCGATGTGCTCAATCGTGTGCGTCAGCCGTTCAACGTCAACAGTCTGGCCATTGCCGCTGCTTGCGCTACGCTCGCTGATGACAGCTATTTGCAGCAGAGCCGCGAGTTGAATGACGCCGGCATGCAGCAACTCGAAGCCGGTTTCAAGGCGTTGGGCCTTGAGTGGATTGCGTCGAAGGGCAACTTCATCGCCGTCAATGTCGGGCGTGAAGGCATGCCGGTTTATCAGGGCTTGCTGCGCGAGGGTGTGATTGTTCGCCCTGTGGCCAATTACGGGATGCCGAACTACTTGCGCGTCTCGATCGGCTTGCCAGCTGAGAACGCGCGGTTCCTTGACGCGTTGGCCAAGGTGTTGAGCGCGTGAGCGATTTGCACAAAAACACCCAGCCCGTTGCTGCTCAAGCGCCGATCATCAATCGTCTGGTTGTCGTGGGGCTGGGGCTGATTGGCGGCTCTTTTGCCAAGGGTTTGCGCAGCAGTGGCCTTTGCCGTGAAGTGGTTGGCGTTGACCTGGATGCGCCGTCGCGCGTGCAGGCTGTTGAACTCGGTGTCGTTGATCGCTGCGAGGCTGATCTGGCAACGGCGTGCATCGGTGCCGACGTCATTCAGCTGGCTGTACCGATACTAGCCATGGAGCGCTTGTTGGCTGAATTGGCCAAGCTCGATCTGGGTAATGCGGTGCTTACCGATGTTGGCAGCGCTAAAGGCAACGTGGTGCGGGCTGCGCGTGAGGCGTTCGGCGCCATGCCGGCGCGTTTCGTGCCGGGCCATCCGATTGCCGGCTCCGAGCAAAGTGGCGTCGAAGCCGCTAATGCGGCGCTGTTTCGTCGGCATAAAGTCATTCTTACTCCGCTGGACGAGACCGACGCGCAAGCCGTCGCGCTGGTCGAGCAGCTTTGGCGCGCACTGGGCGCCGATGTTGAACAGGTGCAGGTCGATCACCATGACCAAGTGTTGGCGGCCACAAGCCACTTACCGCATCTGCTGGCGTTTGGCCTGGTTGATTCGCTGGCCAAGCGCAGTGAAAACCTGGAGATATTCCGTTACGCCGCTGGTGGCTTTCGCGACTTTACGCGCATAGCTGGCAGTGATCCGGTGATGTGGCACGATATCTTCCTCGCCAATCGCGAGGCGGTGTTGCACAACCTGGACTTATTTCGCGACGATCTCGACGCTCTACGTGCCGCGGTTGACGCAGGCGACGGGCATCAACTGCTGGGCGTATTTACGCGCGCCCGGGTAGCCCGTGAGCATTTCAGCAAAATACTGGCCCGCAGGGCCTATGTGGACGCTATGCACTCGAATAATCTGATTTTTCTGGCTCAGCCAGGTGGTAACGTAAACGGGCGCATTCGCGTGCCTGGCGACAAGTCGATTTCCCACCGCTCGATCATGCTCGGTTCGCTTGCCGAAGGCGTGACCGAAGTCGAAGGTTTCCTTGAAGGCGAAGATGCGCTGGCGACCCTGCAGGCATTTCGCGACATGGGCGTGGTCATCGAAGGGCCGGATCACGGCCGCGTGACGATTCATGGTGTAGGCCTGCATGGCTTGCAAGCGCCGCCTGGGCCAATCTATCTGGGCAACTCGGGCACATCGATGCGCCTGCTGAGTGGCCTGCTGGCTGCGCAAACATTCGATACCACGCTGACTGGCGACGAATCGCTGAGCAAGCGTCCGATGAACCGTGTGGCTAAGCCGCTGCGTGCAATGGGCGCATTGATCGACGCTGCGCCGGAAGGGCGTCCGCCGCTGACTGTTCGTGGCGGTCGTCGTCTGGGCGGCATGACTTACGAAATGCCGATGGCCAGTGCTCAGGTTAAATCTTGCCTGTTGTTGGCGGGGCTTTACGCGGCCGGTTCCACTACCGTGATCGAGCCTGCGCCGACCCGTGACCACACCGAACGCATGCTGCGCGGTTTCGGTTATCCGGTGACGGTTGAAGGCAATAGCGCTACCGTCGAGTCCGGTCACAAGCTGACAGGCACGCACATCGAGGTGCCGGCTGATATCTCATCGGCTGCGTTCTTCCTAGTTGCAGCGAGCATCGCCGAGAACTCAGAGCTGGTGCTTGAGCATGTTGGCGTTAACCCGACGCGCACCGGCGTTATTGACATCCTCAAGCTGATGGGCGGCGACATTACCCTTGAGAATGAGCGTGAAGTCGGCGGCGAGCCGGTTGCAGATATTCGCGTGCGCTCAGCTAAGCTTAAAGGTATCGACATTCCGGAAGATCTGGTGCCGTTGGCAATCGACGAGTTCCCGGTATTGTTCATCGCTGCCACCTGCGCTGAAGGGCGCACTGTGCTGCGCGGCGCTGAAGAGTTGCGGGTCAAGGAGTCTGATCGCATTCAGGTGATGGCGGATGGCTTGCTGACTCTGGGCGTCAAAGTCGAGCCGACCCCCGATGGCATTATCATCGAAGGTGGCAGCATGGGCGGCGGCGAAGTCTATGCGCATGGCGACCACCGCATCGCGATGGCCTTCAGTGTGGCCTCGCTGCGTGCGACCGCGCCAATCAAGATTCACGATTGCGCCAACGTCGCCACCTCGTTCCCTAACTTCCTGGCATTGGCTGGCAAAGTGGGCATGCGTGTAACAGAAGAGGGCAAGTCGTGATGAGCAAAGCGCCGGTAATCGCAATCGATGGGCCAAGTGGCTCGGGTAAAGGCACGGTTGCCGGTTGTTTGGCTCAGCGTTTGGGATGGGCGTTGCTGGATTCCGGCGCGCTTTATCGCCTGCTGGCTTTTTCCGCGCGCAATCATGGCGTCGATCTGAGCAACGAAGAATCGTTGAAAGTGCTTGCCGCTCATCTGGATGTTCAGTTTATCGCGGCCTGTGCCGACTTCGATCAGCGCATTATTCTGGAGGGCGAGGAGGTTACCAACGCCATCCGTAATGAGCAGATTGGCGCCAGCGCCTCTGTTGTTGCAGCCTTGCCGGGCGTGCGCGAGGCCTTGCTAGAGCGTCAGCGGGCATTCAGCGAGATGCCGGGACTGGTTGCCGATGGTCGCGACATGGGCACTGTGGTGTTCCCGAATGCACCACTGAAAATCTTTCTGACAGCCAGTGCCGAGGAGCGTGCGCGCCGACGCTACTTGCAGTTGAAGGCCAAGGGCGATGATGTTAATCTTGCGAGTCTACTTGATGAGATTCGCCTGCGGGACGAGCGTGATACTCAGCGTGCTGTAGCGCCGTTAAAGCCTGCAGATGACGCGATCGTGCTGGACTCGACAGAGATGACCATCGAGCAAGTGATTGAAAGAATTCTGAGTGAGGTCGCCATTCGCGATCTCGCCGGTTGAGAAGCCTGAATACTCGGGCTTCTTCAGATTAGCCGCAAGCTAACGCTTGTAACTAATTTGAACAGGGCGGCATGCGTGGGACCAGTCCTAAGCCCGTGTGCCGCTTTTAATATAAACGTACCCACATTGTCTGGAGTGTGGTTTGGGCAGAATTCACTGCCCTGCATCTACAGGAATCAACATGAGCGAAAGCTTTGCGGAACTCTTTGAAGAAAGCCTAAAAACCCTCGACATGCAGCCGGGCGCCATCATCACTGGCCTGGTAGTCGACATCGACGGTGACTGGGTTACCGTTCATGCCGGTCTGAAGTCTGAGGGCGTCATCCCGCTCGAGCAGTTCTTCAACGAACAAGGCGAGTTGACCATTAAGGTCGGTGACGAAGTCCACGTTGCGCTGGACGCGGTTGAAGATGGCTTCGGTGAAACCAAGCTGTCCCGCGAAAAAGCCAAGCGCGCTGAGTGCTGGATTGTTCTGGAAGCAGCTTTCGCCGCTGAAGAAGTGGTTACGGGCGTTATCAACGGTAAGGTTAAAGGCGGCTTCACTGTCGACGTTAACGGCATCCGTGCGTTCCTGCCAGGTTCTTTGGTCGATGTGCGTCCAGTGCGTGATACCACTCACCTGGAAGGCAAAGAGCTGGAGTTCAAGGTCATCAAGCTGGACCAGAAGCGCAACAACGTTGTTGTTTCTCGTCGTAGCGTCCTCGAAGCTGAGAACAGTGCTGAGCGCGAAGCTCTGCTCGAATCTCTGCAGGAAGGCCAGCAAGTTAAAGGTATCGTCAAGAACCTCACAGATTACGGCGCATTCGTTGATCTGGGCGGCGTTGACGGCCTGCTGCACATCACCGACATGGCTTGGAAGCGCATCAAGCATCCTTCCGAGATCGTCAACGTTGGTGACGAAATCGATGTTAAGGTTCTGAAGTACGATCGCGAGCGTAACCGCGTATCGCTGGGCCTGAAGCAGCTGGGCGAAGACCCATGGGTTGCTATCAAAGCTCGTTACCCAGAAAACACCCGCGTTGTTGCACGCGTAACCAACCTGACCGACTACGGCTGCTTCGCAGAGCTGGAAGAAGGTGTGGAAGGCCTGGTGCACGTATCCGAAATGGATTGGACCAACAAGAACATCCACCCGTCTAAAGTCGTTCAGGTTGGCGACGAAGTGGAAGTTATGGTTCTCGACATCGACGAAGAGCGCCGCCGTATCTCCTTGGGTATCAAGCAGTGCAAAACTAACCCGTGGGAAGATTTCTCGGGTCAGTTCAACAAAGGCGACAAGATCTCCGGCACCATCAAGTCGATCACCGATTTCGGTATCTTCATTGGTCTGGATGGCGGCATCGACGGCCTTGTTCACCTGTCCGACATCTCTTGGAACGAAGTAGGCGAAGAAGCTGTACGCCGCTTCAAGAAAGGCGACGAGCTGGAAACCGTTATCCTCTCCGTTGATCCGGAGCGTGAGCGCATTTCCCTGGGCATCAAGCAGCTGGAAGACGATCCGTTCTCCAACTACGTTTCCGTTAACGACAAAGGCACCATCGTGCGCGGCGTTGTGAAGGAAGTTGATGCTAAAGGCGCAATCATCGACCTGGGCAACGAGATCGAAGCCACTCTGAAAGCTTCTGAAATCAGCCGTGACCGCGTTGAAGACGCGCGCAACGTCCTGAAAGAAGGCGAAGAAGTTGAAGCCAAGATCATCAGCGTTGATCGTAAGAGCCGCGTAATCAGCTTGTCGATCAAGTCGAAAGACGTTGAAGACGAAAAAGAAGCAATCAAAGAAATGCGCACCAAGCAGGACGAAGCTGCTCCTGCTGGTCCGACCACCATCGGTGATCTGATCCGCGCACAAATGGAAAACCAGAACTAAGTTCAGGTAGACCATAGAAAAAGGGCGACTTCGGTCGCCCTTTTTTTTACCTGCGGTTTAGGAGCTCGGGTGGCAGCTCAAAGCGATGTTCGGCCGCATAGTGACTTGATTTATGACACTGCATGATGTCAAATTGCCGCCGCTGGAAATCGAGCGTTTGTGGCAAAAGTGTATGCGCCGCTAATCCCTTGATTTATATACTGTTCAAAATTCTGAAGGCGTGCTAAAACCTTTATATCGAGTGATCTAGCTGCTTGAAAAAGAAGGGAAAACCATGACCAAGTCAGAGTTGATCGAAAGAATAGTAACGCACCAGGGCCAGCTCTCATCCAAGGATGTCGAGCTAGCCATCAAAACCATGCTTGAGCAGATGTCCCAGGCGCTGGCTACCGGAGATCGGATTGAGATCCGAGGCTTTGGCAGCTTCTCGCTGCACTTCAGGGCGCCACGAGTAGGGCGTAACCCGAAGACAGGACAGTCCGTCTGTCTGGATGGTAAATTTGTACCGCACTTTAAGCCAGGGAAGGAACTCAGAGACAGGGTGAATGAGGACGAATGAGTTCTCTGTCGAAGATCAAATAGCCTAATACATGATTTGGTCTTATTGAAAACCGATTGCTTTTTCAGGATCGTATAGTGCGCAGTCTTTTTCCTAGGGTGGAAGCTTAGAGCCAAGAGAGTGTCTCTCGCCGATTATTTTTTGATGAGTTATTTCCTTGAACAGAATTTGTCAGGAAAACTGATGTCAGAAATAGGTTGGTAGGCTATTTGGTTAAGGACTATGTTGCTGGGCGAGGATTCGCGCTCAGTACATATAAAGGGCAACAATAAATGGGAGCTTCTGTGAATCAGAGTATTACTGCTGAACAATCTGACTCGTCTGATGAGATCGATTTGGTTGAGTTGGTGAAGCAGCTTTGGCTGCAGAAATGGCTAATAGCTGGATGTACATTGCTCATCGCAGGTATTGCAGCGGCATATGCATTTCTTACCGCACCCGTTTATCAGGTTACCGCTGGCGTTATGCCGCCTAGCCTAAGTGATATCTCTGGTTATAACCTGGGTCGTAGTGAAGCTAAGCTTACTGAATTCACCCCTGAAGGTGTTTATGCAGTTTACAAGCGCAACCTATTATCCGGTTCGCTGAAACGTCAGTTTTTTGATGAGATATATTTGCCCAGTCTTTCAGCAGAAGAACAAAGCGCTCCGAAAGATATATTATGGAAACACTTCAACTCTGACTTCAGTGTCCAAGCGCCCGATATAAAAAACAACCCCGACTATTACGTTGTAACAGTTGAAGGTAAACAGCCAGAGATAGTGGCGGACTGGGCAAATCGCTATGTTCAAATGGCGGCTGAAAAGTCGGAAAACGCCATGCGCACGAACCAATTAACTGAAATTGGAACTAAGGCCCAGTCGCTTTCCCGGCAGGTTGATGCGCTCCGTGTCACCGCAGAAAATCGACGCAATGACAGAATCGCTCGGTTGCAGGAGGCATTGGTGGTTGCCAATGCTGTTGGCTATGACGCGCCGCAAGTTACACCGGCGAAAACTTCATCAGGTGGAGAGCTCGCTGAGTTTATGGACGGCAACCTAATCTATATGCGCGGAGCAAAGGCAATCAATGCTGAACTAGCTGTTCTGGAGAAGAGAACCAATGATGATCCATTTATTGATGAGTTGCGCAGCATTCAAAACCAGATGGACTTCCTTCGTAAGGTCGATGTGAATCCTGATAATGTCTCAGTGTTTACATTTGATAGCCCTGCGCTGGTTCCTGAGACTCCGGTTGCACCGAAAAAAATGTTGATATTGGCCTTAGGCATAATTCTGGGTGGAGGAGTGGGGCTGCTTTTGGCTTTTATTCGAATGCTGTTTTTCCGGCGTGTTGATTGAATTATATGTTTTACAATCGAGGAGTGAATATAAACAATGGCTATTCACGTGTAAGCTGGCTTTCGTGTCTTTATCGGTTTTTAGATGGTGCCGATTAATATGCCTTACAGAAAGCTCATGCTTCGACCTAAGATCACGCTGTTAATAAGTATTTCTCTACGAGCAGTAACGCTCGGATCAAGATTTTTATTGGTTTTTTTTCTAGCTCATTATCTGGTTCCTGCTGAGTTAGGCTTGTATGGATTGTTAGTAGCTACTATAGGGTATGCATTATATCTTCTAGGAATGGATTTCTACACCTTCACAACTCGTGAGCTTATCAAAAGTTCTCGTGAAGACTGGGGTGGGTTATTGAAAAGTCATGGTGCCTTGGCGCTGATGTTGTATTTCATATTCCTGCCTCTGTTGGTGTGCATATTCTGGAGCGATACTCTCCCGTGGTGGCTAGCAGGTTGGTTTTTTGTCCTAGTTATTCTTGAGCATTTAAATCAAGAGTTCATGCGCCTACTAATTGCAGTTTCTGAACCTCTGATGGCGAATGTGATGTTGTTTCTGCGGCAGGGTGCCTGGGCTGTGCTGATTACGGGGATAATGTATTTACACCCTGAGTATAGAACCTTGCAGGCTGTGCTACTCGCGTGGAGTGTAGGAGGAGGGACCGCTTTGCTCCTTGCTTTGTACAAACTCCACCACCTTCAGATCCAAGGGTGGTCACAGAAGGTCGATTGGTACTGGATTTCTCAAGGGCTAAAAGTTGCTTTGCCTTTACTGGTTTCAACCTTGGCATTACGGGGGTTGTTCACAATTGACAGATATTGGCTTGAGGCGCTTGGAGGGCTAGATGTACTAGGTGCCTATGTACTCTTCATGGGGTTCAGTAATTCCTTGATGGCATTTTTAGATGCAGGTGTTTTTGCTTTTATTTACCCAAAGCTTATTAGTTCTTTCCAAAAAAAGAATGCGTCAGACTACCGAAAAGGTGTAAAAAAACTGGCAGTCCAGACAATAGCACTCTCGGTGTTGTTTGTAGTCGCTGCACTTTTATTGATAGGACCTCTTTTGAAGTTTCTTGATAAACCTCTTTATATAGAGCAGCAGGCAATGTTTCCTTGGATTCTATTAGGGATGGTTTCTTATGCGCTAGGGATGATCCCCCACTATGCGCTGTATGCTCAAGGATTAGATCGACCAATAATTAGAAGTCATATCGCAGGATTAATAGTATTTGTATTAGCAACTTTGATGTTGTCCAGTTTTTGGCCTGCTTTTGCAGTGCCAATGGGTGTTGCAATTGGCCTGATTTGTATTCTGATATGGAAAATTGTCGAATATACACGTCTAAGCCCTAAGCAGTATCTTATTTATTGATTAATAGTTTAACCAAAGGTATTACACATGTTTGATGATAAGTCCATTTTAATCACTGGCGGTACTGGTTCGTTTGGTCATACGTTCGTTCCAATGATTTTGTCACGCTACAATCCTCGCCGAGTGATAATTTATTCGCGGGATGAAATGAAGCAGTGGGAGATGGCAAAAAAGTTCCAAGGTGATAATCGTGTGCGTTTCTTTATTGGAGATGTACGCGACCGTGAACGTTTGTATCGTGCCCTCGACGGTGTAGATTATGTTGTACATGCTGCCGCGACTAAAATTGTTCCAACAGCTGAATATAACCCTTTTGAGTGTGTAAAAACTAATATCAATGGTGCAATGAATCTTATTGATGCATGTATTGATAAAGGGGTGAAGCGCGTCGTGGCGCTTTCTACAGACAAAGCAAGTAGTCCAATCAATCTCTATGGTGCTACTAAACTTGCATCAGATAAACTTTTTGTTAGTGGGAACTCCTATGCTGGCGGGCATGACACTCGTTTTGCAGTAGTTCGCTACGGCAACGTGATGGGCTCACGTGGATCTGTAATCCCTTTCTTCATGTCAATCAAAGATAAAGGCGTTCTGCCGATAACAGATAATCGCATGACGCGTTTTATGATTTCTCTGGAAGAGGGAGTTGAGCTAGTTTGGCATGCATTTGAAGACATGGAGGGTGGTGAGATCTATGTTAAGAAAATTCCATCAATGAAAGTGACTGACTTGGCTCGGGTAGTCGCTCCAGATGCCAAGCAAGAGGTCATTGGGATACGGCCGGGAGAGAAACTCCACGAGCAGATGATCAGTGCGGAAGACTCCTACTACACTTATGAGTACCCTGAGCATTTTAAGATTTTGCCGGTAATCAATGAATGGGCTACATGCCCCAAGCGCATTAAAGAAGGGAGTAAGGTAGCCGAAGGTTTCGTCTATTCAAGTGATAACAACACTGAATGGATGGACGACGAGTCATTGAAGTCGTGGATAGAACAGAATCGCGAGAAGATTGGGAGCATCTAATCCATGATTCCTTATGGCCGGCAGGACATCACCCAAGCAGATATAGATGCTGTTGTAGACGTTTTACAATCGGACTTCCTTACTCAAGGTCCGATGGTGCCGCGTTTTGAAGAAGCCGTTGCGCTGCATGTTGGTGCGCAGTACGCATTAGCTGTGAACAGCGCAACTTCGGCATTGCATATAGCCTGCTTAGCATTAGGCTTAGCTCCTGGCGATTATCTGTGGACAAGCCCTGTCACATTTGTAGCCTCGGCTAATTGTGGCTTGTACTGTGGGGCACAAGTGGATTTCGTAGATATCGACCCTCGATCCTACAACCTATGTCCTGATGCTCTGGCACGAAAATTGGCACAAGCAGAGGAAAATGGGAAGCTGCCTAAGGTCGTAGTAGCTGTTCATCTCTGTGGCCAACCATGTGATATGCAAGCTATTCATGAGTTGTCCATACGCTACGGTTTCAAGATTATAGAAGATGCTTCGCATGCCATTGGTGGCAGATACCAGAAACAATATATTGGTAACTGCCGTTTTAGCGATATCACAGTTTTCAGTTTTCATCCGGTTAAAATTATTACAACCGCAGAGGGTGGAATGGCACTGACCAATGATGAGCACTTGGCAGAGCGTATGGCTCTGCTGCGTAGTCATGGCATCACCCGTGAAACATCAAAGATGACTCACGAGGCCGATGGACCTTGGTACTACCAGCAGATAGATCTTGGCTTTAATTATCGAATGACTGAGCTACAGGCTGCACTAGGGGTTAGCCAGATGCAGCGTTTAGACCACTACGTTGCTCGACGTCATGAGTTGGCTAGGAGATACGATCTCCTAATGGATGATCTGCCAGTCAAGCTACCCTGGCAGCATCCTGATAGTTACTCAGGTTTACACCTTTATGTAATTCGCCTTCAGCTTGATAAATTAAAGCTTACGCATCGCCAAGTTTTCGAGTTGCTGCGAGAGCTGGGTATCGGTGTCAACTTACATTACATACCCGTTCACACTCAGCCTTATTACGAATGTAAGGGATTCAAAGCTGATGACTTTCCGGAGGCAATTGCATATTACCGAGAGTCTATTACTTTACCTATGTTCCAAACGATGACGGATGATCAGCAGGATGCTGTAGTTGCAGCTCTTCGTAAGGTGCTGTGCTCATGAAGCTCGCTGTGATTCCAGCGCGTGGTGGTAGCAAACGTATACCCCGTAAGAACATTAAAAATTTCTGCGGTAAGCCTATGATCGCATGGTCGATTGAGGTTGCTTTAGCAAGCGGTTGCTTTGAGCATATAGTTGTCAGCACTGATGACGATTATATTGCAGAGGTTGCACGCGAGTACGGTGCAAGTGTTCCATTTACACGTCCAGATGAATTATCAGGTGATTACATAGGAACCACTCCTGTTGTCAATCATGCGATTCAGTGGTTCATTGCCCAAGGCATACATCCCACGCATATCTGTTGCCTTTATGCCACTGCACCTTTTGTATTTGCGGAAGATATTCAACGAGGATATGAATTGCTGAAATCTAGTGACTGCGATTTTGCATTGTCAGTGGCCAGCTACGGCTTTCCAATCCAGCGTGCAGTTCGTATTACTAAAGATGAACGTTTAGAGATGTTTAGCAATGAAAACTTCAATACCCGCTCTCAGGATCTTGAAGAGGCCTTCCATGATGCCGGGCAATTTTACTGGGGGAGGGCTGAAGCTTGGCTCCAAGGCAAAATGATTTTTGGATCATCGTCTGTACCTATTAGACTTCCTCGACATCGTGTACAAGATATAGATACTCCTGAAGACTGGCTACGTGCTGAGTGGTTGTTTAGGGCCATGAAAGCTCAACTTGGTAACATGTCAGAATGATAGTTGTATTTCGAGTGGACGCGTCTCTGCAGATTGGGAGCGGCCATGTTATGCGCTGTCTAACACTTGCAGGTGCCCTAAGAAAACAAGGAGCTGAATGCCACTTTATTTGCAAGAATCATTCAGGACATCTTATACAGCAAGTACGTGAAGCGGGTCATATCGTTCATGAGATACCTGTTGAAGACAATGCCATAGCCGAGATTAATGGGCTGGGACATTCGTCTTGGTTGGGGAGTACACAAACGCGAGATGCACAAGCCAGCCTACTGATCTTAAACACATTGATACCTACATGGATTGTCGTGGATCACTATGCCATCGATAGGGCCTGGGAGGAAGAGATCAAGCCCTTGTGCCAGAAACTAATAGTTATTGATGATCTGGCTGATCGTGAACATTGCTGTGATGTTGTAATTGATCAAAATTTGGGTAGACAAGCTAATGATTATAGAGAGTTAGTACCTGACAATTGCAAAATTCTTGCTGGGCCGAAATATACGTTGCTACGCCAAGAGTTCTCTGAACTAAGAAAGTACAGTCTTCAGCGAAGAGCGCGACCAAGCCTTCAACATATAATTATTAATATGGGTGGGGTTGACAAAGATAATGCGACAGGAAGAGTTTTGTCAGCATTACAGCATTGTACATTACCAAAAAATTGCCGTGTCACTGTGATTATGGGAGCTAGAGCACCTTGGGTCGAGAGTATCAGGTTGCAAGCTCTCTCAATGTCTCACCTAATTGATATTAAAGTAAACGTTACCAATATGGCCGCGTTGATGGCGGAGTGCGATTTGGTGATTGGCGCTGCCGGTAGTACTTCTTGGGAACGGTGTTGCTTAGGAGTGCCCACTTTGATGGTTATATTAGCCTCAAATCAAGTAGAATCTGCTAGAGCTTTAGAGAAACAGGGCGCCGCTGTTATTTTAACGCTCGAGAGTGAGTTTGATTATTTGCTTAATAGTTATCTTAAGAGTGTGATAAACGATGGTTCTGTTTTGACCAATATGATTGGCTGTGCATCACGCATAACTGATGGCTCCGGCTGTAGGCGCGTAGTTGAAGCTTTGCTATAAAAGTATTAGGAGAATAAATTGGAGACTGATTTTGGCTGTTTAAGAGATGTTGCCGATCATGAGATAGAGCTAATGCGAAGCTGGCGCAACCTACCTGCAGTCAGACGCAATATGTACAACCAACATGAAATATCAGCCAGTGAGCACCAGAAATGGTGGGTTTCAATACGTGAATCCAATGTTAATCGATATTTTATGTACGAGTATAGAGGTGAACCTTCTGGAGTAATTGCTTTTACGAATATCGATCGTATCAGTTCAAATTCTACGTGGGCATTTTATGCTGCTGGTGATGCTCCGAAAGGTACGGGAAGCCGAATGGAGTTTCTTGCGCTTGACTTTGCATTCCAATCACTAAAGTTACAGAAATTAAGTTGTGAAGTGCTGGCCTACAATTCACCGGTAATTAAATTACACCAAAAATTCGGATTTCAAGTAGAAGGAATTTTCAGAAAACAGTATTTGTTAGACGATGACTATGTCGACGTATACCGGTTAGGAATTTTGGCTCCTGAGTGGATTAAGATTCGAGGTGACATGAAACACAAACTAATGCTGTTGAATAAGAGTGTTTAACCATGAATAACATAGTGATAAATAATCGTACTATCGGGCTGGATTGCCCTCCTTATATAATTGCCGAACTTTCTGCTAACCACAATGGAAACATGGATACCGCATTAAATATAATAGCAGCTGCTAAAACAGCGGGCGCTGATGCGGTCAAACTACAAACTTACAAGCCAGATACGATTACTCTGAATAGCGCTAAAGAGGAGTTTTGTATACGCGGTGGGCTTTGGGATGGTCGTACACTTTACGAGTTATATGAAGAAGCTCACATGCCCTGGGAATGGCACAAACCCTTATTTGAGTATGCCAAAAAAATCGGAATTACAATATTCAGCTCTCCATTTGACAATACCGCAGTTGATTTGCTTGAAAGTTTGAATGCGCCTGCTTACAAAATTGCTTCGTTCGAGGCTGTTGATCTACCGTTGATCAAGTATGTGGCGAGCACGGGGAAGCCAATGATTATATCCACGGGTATGGCTGATTCAGATGAAATATCAGAAGCAATCACTGCCGCGAGAGAGGGGGGGTGTGAGCAGTTGGCAATTCTACACTGCGTCAGTGGCTATCCCGCACCAGCGGATGATTATAATCTACGCATAATTCCTGACATGATCAGTAGATTCGGGCTAGTGACTGGGTTGTCCGATCACACGATCGACAATACTACTGCTATTGCGAGTGTTGCTCTCGGAGCATCGATTATTGAGAAGCATTTCACACTAGATCGTCAGGGAGGTGGTCCAGATGATAGCTTTTCATTAGAGCCATTGGAGATGAAAGCACTGTGTAGTAATAGTAAGACTGCTTGGAGTGCGCTTGGAGCCGTTGACTATGGTCAAAAATCGAGCGAGGTCGGCAACGTTAAGTTTCGTCGCTCTTTGTACTTTGTTAAGAGTATGAAGGCTGGTGAATTAATTACACCTGACTGCATCAGAAGTGTTAGGCCAGGATATGGGTTGCAACCCAAGTATTACCATAGTTTGTTAGGTAAGAAAATTTTGTGCGACGTAGATCTAAATGAGCCCGTGAAAGGAGAGTATGTTAGTGGCTGGTGTGAGTAATCTCACTTCCAGGTTTGTATGTGTTTGATTGAAGGTTAGCTGAATGACCGATCTAGTAGTCTCTTGTGAAAATAAAGGTGAGTTGGAATCTATATTAAGCTTGCTTGATGAAGTTTTGACAATTAATAAAGGGTTTAATGTCACTATTTTCAATAGCATGTCTTTGTACTCTCAAGAGAAATTTGAGGATTCGTTTGACAACATTGTTTCGTGCAAGCGTTTATTTTCTGGGCAGTTCAAAACGCTTAACGTTTTATTGCGTTTCATTGAGTCTCTGTATATAGCGCTTCAGTTATATTTCTTAATGCGCTCGAAGCGTTCTACAGTGCTAGTCGTTGGTGTTTCGCTTGTTTATCATAGGGTTCTGAAGTTTCTCTTAAGAGATAAGCTTTTGTTGGTTTCGGTTGTAAGAAGTATCATTGTACAGGGGGCTGACGATATAGGTTTTAAAAAACATTTGAGAAGATTAGGCCTAATTGGAAGTGTTGGTGATGTAGGTTTAACAACTGGGCCAGTAACTTCTAGATATTTAGGTAATAATATGGTGCGTAGCATTTATGATGTTGGACCTTTCGATATTGATAAGTGCTATGAAGCAAGCTCTAAGAAAGATTTAAATTACACTCCTCAAGCGGTTGTGTTTATTACGAGTGCTTTTTCGTGGCATGGTGATTATAAGGGGCAATGTCAACAGGTTGAATTTTGTCGCGAGCTCGCAGTAGCCGCTTTAGCTGATGGTTTGCGTTTTTTTATACTTGTACATCCGAGGGATAATAAGGGGCAGTATGAATCGCTGGGTCTAGATGTCGAAATTGTGAGTGGAGGGCTTGGTAAATGTATTCAGGTTAACGAAAACTTTGGTGGTGCAGTGTGTTTTGTATCAATGGTTTCGACACTTTCCTTCGAGTTGGCCTATATCGAGTTGCAAAGTAAGCTGATGGTGCCGAAGAGTTTCTATGAGAATAACTCAACATGGTATGAGTCAGTAGGCGTTAAGCCTCTAGTTGATATACAATCAGGCTGGATTGGATATGGGCAAATAGACTGCTCGCGTGTTTTCAATTTAAGTAATAGAGGGCGTGTTGCGCAAGAGGCGGCTGCTTTGTTAGTTCGTGAGTTCAATAAACATGAATAGAAGTTGTGCTGTGTCAGAGCGACCCTTGCACGATATGCGATTCTCGGCGCGATTATTTTCTTTTCTATTCCTGTGCTATCTAATATTCTGTGTTGTATCGCCATCTGGCAGCATTTTTGGTGTTTCCATTAGACAAGGTCTTTTTTTAGCGGTAGTCGTATCATGTATTTTTGATATTGCATGTAATCGTAAAGCTCAGATTTCTTGGATGTTAGCTGGGTTCTTCATTTGTTTGTGCTTGATGTTTTGGGCGCTTATAGGTTTGGTTAACGGTTATCCAGATTACAGTGTATTTGGTGAGCTATCCGATGTCCTGGCGACGTTCAGTACTGTCTATTTTGGGGTTTATGCCTATCGCTCGGCTGGACTCACGTTAGCTAGGGTTTCTAATGTAATAGTCAACTCGGCCCTACTGTTCGGATTGGCAAAAGTCATAGTTTTCATTTTATTGTATCTGCATGTCGCCACGTATAGTCAGTTCATTGATTGGCATCAGAGTATTTTCGGGTTGTTACCGATTACGCTAATAGCGGGTGACTTTGTTCGCATCAATAACGTCAATGATTTTGTTTTTCCTCTCGTTCTGTTGTATTATTTTGTCGGCGGATGGAGGCGTGGTAGTTGGTTTGGTTTGTGTGTCATAGTTTTCGCTTTGATTGTGTCCTACTCGCGATATTTATGGTTCTATTCATTTGTTCTTTTTCTCTCGTACTTCTTCTTTCGTGCTGAATTCACTACACGAATAGTTGGTGTTTTTTGTTTGTTCATGATTGTTCTGTGTTTATTGTTTGTTGATGCTGCATTTGTTATCAGCTTCATTGTTGAACGTTATTCTGGTGAGAAGGCTGGAGTTAGTGACACTATCCGGTTGGATATGTACCCTGTTCTGGTAGAAATGGTCAATGATAACGTATTGTTTGGCAACGGTTTCGGAGCATACTCCAAAGCGTATTATCGGTTTGAGCTTAATCCTTGGCTTTATGAGCTTCAATGGCTATCTTGGGTCAAAGATGTTGGTGTAATCGGTCTATTCCTCACTCTGACTTTACTGTATAGGCTATATAGATTTAATAGTTTATTCAGAGGCAGCGTTGGCCGTTCTGAATTCGTTTGGTATGTTGCAATGATAATGTGGTTGGCTGTGGGTCTAGTAAATTGCTTTCTGCTCGGTCCCACTGCAGGAGTCGTCTTCTATTTTCTTTGGATAATACGCTATTTATTTTGTTTCAATGATACGGAGGCGCAGTTATGTCCTGTGCGGTGATTTTCGGTGGTACGGGTTTTATTGGTTCGTTCTTTTCTGACTTCTTAATCAAAAACAATCATTTTGATAAAGTTTACCTTTACGACTTGGAGGGTATTAGTGATAAGGCCAGCGATTTCAGGCGGTCGTTGATTTCTTCTAATATCAATGTAGTTACGATCACTGGCGATGTTAGGAGTGATATCGATTGGTTTCCCGAAGAGCCTGTCACGTTAATTGCTAATTTCGCAGCTGTTCATCGTGAACCAGGGCACAATGACTGTGAATACTATGAGACTAACCTTCTTGGAGCGGAGAATATTTGCGCTTGGGCTGAGAAAACAGGCTGTGATCGTCTCATCTTCACAAGTTCAATTTCGCCTTATGGCTCCGCTGAAGCAGTGAAAGATGAGTCAGCAATACCTGTGCCTACGTCACCTTACGGCGGTTCAAAACTGGTCGCGGAATATATACATCGTACATGGCAAGCTAGGGATCAGGAAAATCGACAGTTAGTCATAGTTAGACCTGGGGTTGTTTTTGGGCCGGGCGAGGGAGGTAATGTTTCACGCCTAATTAAGGCAGTTTTACACCGCTATTTCTTTTACATGGGGAACCGCTCGACATGTAAAGCGGGTGTATATGTCAAAGAGCTCTGCAATGCCATGTGGTGGGTATTGCAACGACAAGATATTATTGAAGAGCGTGTGAGCTTGTTTAATATGTCTATGGACCCAGGGCCTTCTATCGAAGATTATGTTGCTACAGTCTGTAAGGTTACAAGCTGTAAGCGTATGATTATCGGAATTCCGTATCCGATGATTTTGGCTGCAGCATACATTATTGAGATGCTTGCTAAGCCCTTTGCTATCAAGCACCCTTTCAGTCCTGTACGAATAAAAAAGTTGGTGCGTTCAAATAATATTTCCCCGGGTTATTTGACCAATAATGGATATTTATACATATATACACTCGAGAGCGCCTTTTCTGATTGGAAAAAAAGCTGTCCTGAAGAGTGGAATTGACCAGAGGCTGAATGTCAAACTTTACTAGTATCGCCAATATTAAAGTCGCTTGCATCGTTCCGACATATAATGGTCGGAGTGATCTGTGTCGATTGTTGTGTTCTCTTGAAAAACAGAGTGCTGCGTTTGATCTTTTCCTTGTCGACTCCAGTTCATCTGATGGAACTGCCGAGTTAGCACGATCGAAAGTCGAGTGCGTTGTGACCATCCCCGGAAGTGATTTTAATCACGGGGGGACGCGTCAGATGATGGTATCCACCAATCCTGGCTACGATATATATGTATTCTTAACTCAAGACGCTTATCTGGAAGAACCCGACGCAATCTTGCATTTGACCAGATACTTTGAGGACGATAAAGTTGCCGCTGTATGTGGTCGCCAGCTGCCTCACTTCAATGCAAACCCCTTAGCTCAACATGCGCGAGCATTTAATTATTCAGGCTCAAGTGTAATTAAATCCTACTGTGATGTTCCAGACCTTGGCATTAAGACTGCGTTCATGTCCAATTCATTTGCAGCATATCGTGGCGAAGCGCTCATTAGTGTTGGTGGTTTTCCTAAGCATGTCATTTTTGCAGAAGATATGTATGTTGCTGCCAAAATGCTAGTGGCCGGTTGGAAAATAGCTTATGCCGGCGATGCTGTTTGTAGGCATTCCCATAACTACACCGTTCTTGAAGAGTTTCGCCGCTACTTTGACATGGGAGTTTTTCATGCGCGTGAGCCATGGATACGTGAGCAGTTCGGCGGGGCTGGCGGTGAAGGGTTTCGTTACGTCAAGTCTGAACTCAGATTTCTAGGCTTGCGTTATATATATTTATGGCCCGCATCGATTTTGCGCAATGCTTGCAAGTTGTTGGCCTACAAACTTGGTCAAAAAGAGAAATATCTGCCTATCTATTTAAAGAAGAAGATGGGTATGTATAAGGGCTACTGGGACAGTCGTTACGCGCAGATATAGCAATAGCAATAGCCTGAATCTCACTTTTTTTGGGGGGGGCGATAACTCACAAGTGTTTTTTGAGGGTTAAGTCTTCATCTACGTCAGCTATATACCCAGGCTAACGCTAACCTCTAAGATCTGCTGAGCCAGTTGAGTATGCCGCGGTTATGCATTTTATGCAGAGTCTATCGGCTTAGTGTTTCTCATCCTTCTCTTTTTTTGTAGGCAATACTATCGGTCGGGTTCTCGCAGCCCAAGATCATTTATTCATTGCAGATGAAGTTTTGCTTTTGACAGACTCATGATTCTATTCCCAGATGTTGGAAGCAGATATGTTTTTTGCCCGTTCAATGGTGTTAGGTCTGTTGCTGTGCTGTTATTTGTGAGTTGAGCCATTCTAAGTGGGCTTTCATAGCAACTTATTTCGGCTGGAGAGTGCTTTTTGGTTTTGAAGTTCTGCTAATGGACATGGCTCACTAATCTTCAGTGAATTCGAGTAATACAGTTATTAGTTTGCTCCGCCTGATGTGCTAGTAGTATCAATAGGGTCTTATTCGCAGTTAATTCTCTATTATCACAAAATCTACTTCTTGACTTCGGTATCCATGCATCAATGTAGCATTTTTTACTATCAGTTCTCCTGTATTCAAATAGTTTTACTAAGTGCTGGTAGTTCCTAGGATTACGAATACTTGTGGTCATAATCTTCCATTTGAATTGTGAAGTGACAACTGAATAGCAAGCAGTTTGTTTTGACGTCAATACCTGTTCTCTTACGTCAAGTGAGGAGTCTTGTCAGTTTCTCATCGTCCTGTTTCTCCGTCGGCACAGGTGGAGTTACGGCGGAGTGAGATACAGCGTCTTCACTTTGCTGATTTTTTTTTCCATGTCATGTTAATATACACAGCTAAACGCCTATATTTTTAAATACGTTGGAGCTTAGCTTACAAACATGACACAGGCCATTCATCATCAGCCTACATTCGCTGAGCGCTATCCTATACCTCTTGTTGCTACTATTATTGACTTAGGAATCGTCATTTTTGCTTGTTATTTAGCCTATTTCATTCGATTTGGTGATTGGGGTATGCCAGGGCGGTATAACACAGCAACCCTGTTTATGGGCGTTGTCGTGATGATTAGTCTGGTGATGAGCGGCGTTTATGGCTCTTGGCGAGGTCGCTCGTTCGTCAGGCAGATCGGCTCTGTTTATTTTGGCTGGTTTGTCGGCGCTGGGGCTGTACTTGCTACTGCTTTCTTTTTAAAAGTCTCGGGTGTTTATTCTCGTGTTTGGTTTGCAACGGCCTTGTGCTTGGGTATAGGTTTCACCACGCTGCTTCGTGTTTTTGTGATGCTTCTCCTTCGTGCAGCTCGTTCTAAGGGGCGGAATCTTAAAGGTGTTTTACTTGTTGGAGAGGGCGGGCGGGTAGCCAGCTCACTAAATTCAGGGCTCGATTTAGGCGAATCAGGTTTTAAGATCCTCAAATCTCTTCCTTTCCAGTCTGGTGAGGTCTGGATCAACGAACTCAAGCAAGCTTTAGCTCAAACTGGCGCCCACGAAGTGTGGTTGTGTCTATCGCTCAAAGATGCTGAGTCGCTTGAGAAGATTCTTTACGGTTTACGCCATCATATGGTCGAGGTTCGCTTCTTTCCTGACCTGGGTGATATCCCGTTACTCAATCATAAAGTTAGCCGTATTGCGGGCCGTTACTCTCTTGATCTGAGCTGTAGCCCTATGGATGGACCTGCACGCATTGTAAAACGGATTGAAGATATAATGCTTGGTAGCATCATCTCTCTATTGATAATCCCAGTTTGTATCTTAATTGCCATTGCCATCAAACTTGATTCTCCGGGGCCGATCTTGTTCAAACAATATCGAATGGGTATCAACGGTAAGCGCTTTAAAGTTTATAAGTTTCGTTCAATGGTTGTGCATGAAGAGTCAGCAGATAAAGTCACTCAGGCTTCACGTGGTGATTCTCGAATCACTCGTCTAGGGGCCTTTTTACGCAAAACTAGCCTTGATGAATTGCCCCAGTTCCTCAACGTTCTGCAAGGGCGCATGTCAATTGTCGGTCCTCGTCCTCATGCACTTGCTCATAATGAGTATTATAAAGACCTCGTAGAGTCATATATGCAGCGTCATATGGTAAAGCCGGGCATAACGGGTTGGGCGCAAGTCAATGGTTATCGTGGTGAGACGGACACTCTTGACAAAATGAAAGACAGAGTTGAGCATGATTTGTGGTATATCGACAACTGGTCATTATTTCTCGATTTAAAAATTATAATTCTCACCGTATTTAAGGGCTTTCTTGGAAAAAATGCTTACTAATAATTCTTTTTTCCTTTGGCTGCGTCAGTCCTTCAAGCTGTCGCTCCTAAGTTTTCATTCCAGTTTGTACTTCCTTCTCGGGATTGGCGTTTTTGTTCAGTTGTCAGGTTTGGTTTTTAATAATGACAATAGTCGTTATGCGACTCAGCTTAATTTATTGTTGTTTCTTCCTTCTCTGTTAGTTTTGTTTGTTTCTGTGTTATCTAAGGTTTTTTGGTTGCAGCGCTCTATGCTCCTAATTAGTGCTTTGTTTGGTTGGGTGCTGGTGTATTCATTAGTCAACAATGCTGCTGGCGATAACTTCTTGCACTGGTTTAAAAATGTTTTTTATATTCTTTTATACCTGTCTGTCATTGGCTTTTTAGTTTTTGATGAGAGGCGGTTTTGCTGTGTTTTGGCGTCTTCGTCTTTAGTGGTTGCAGTTGCAGCAATTTTAACCCTGTACTATCAATTCCTTGTTCTCAATCATCCGCTCGATTATGAGTCTGCTCGTTGGCATCGTTTATTTCAGCTTGGGTGGAGGGGGTTTGCAGACTTAGACCATCCAATCTATGCTGGCCTGTATTACGGTGTTTTTTCAATAGTTTTGACTTGGTTTTATCTCAATTTTAAACTCAAACACTGGCAGTGTGTTTTCCTGTTTGTCGGTTTGTTTTCTCTACTTTTCTATGTGCTTTATACCTTCTCTCGTGGAGCTTGGTTCGCAACTGCTTTTTCAGGTTTCATGCTGCTGATCTTCAGTTGGAATAAAAAATCTAAAATTCTTATGACGTTTGGTTGTCTGGTTATTGCTCTTAGTTTGTTTGTGTTCTGGTCGGAAATATATAATGAGCAAAAGATTGGGGTTAATGGCAGGCAGTTAATTTGGGGTGCATGGCTTGATCAATTACCTACATTTTGGATGTGGGGTAATGGTGCAGGCAGTATCTTCAGTTTCACCTTTCCTGGTGGTATGGGAAAAATTCCAGCAGGTTTTACAGTCAACCAAGCCCACAGTTTATATTTGCAGCTCTGGTATGAATATGGTGTCGTAGGTCTTATCTTATTCCTATCTTTGCTCGTGAGTTTGTTTCGAAAGGCTTGGGCGTGTCGTGAGCAGCCCTTGGCCAAATTAGGCGCAGCGCTGTTGATATTTTGTATGGTTGCAATGGTTTCGGAGGTACACTCCATCATCATGCGTCCTAATCCTTACTGGGTTGTCGTTTGGTTCCCTATAGCCATTCTTCTCGGCATTAAAAAGTCTGATGCCAAACAAGTGAATCATGTTGAGTAATATTCACCTACTTTGTTGTTAGGCTCCTTTCAGCTCTCTAGGTTGCTCCAGCATCATAGCCTTCACATCTATCTCTAATATTCATGCGTGTTATTTTGGGCTTACTCATAAACAAAATTGATACAGTTAGCCGAACATTAAAATTGAAGGCGACTCTGTATGCAAAATCGCATCATGATTACTGGCGCAGGTTCAGGCTTAGGCCGCGAAATAGCGTTACGTTGGGCGCGTGAAGGCTCTCAGCTTGCTCTCTCAGATGTTAACGCTGAAGGTTTAGCTGAAACACTTGCGCTGGTTCGTGATGCTGGCGGTGATGGTTTCACCCAGCGCTGCGATGTGCGCGACTACAGCCAGCTCACTGAGTTCGCCCAAGCTTGTGATGAGAGGTTCGGCGGTATTGATGTGATCGTCAATAACGCCGGTGTTGCTTCAGGTGGTTTCTTCAGCGAGCTTTCGCTTGAGGATTGGGATTGGCAGATTGCTATCAACCTGATGGGCGTGGTGAAAGGGTGTAAGGCCTTTCTGCCATTACTTGAACGTAGCGAAGGCAAAATTATCAACATCGCATCCATGGCAGCCTTGATGCAGGGCCCGGCTATGAGCAATTACAACGTGGCCAAGGCAGGTGTTGTAGCGCTTTCTGAAAGCTTGTTGATAGAGTTAAAAGATCAGGGCGTCGGGGTTCACGTTGTTTGCCCTTCGTTCTTCCAGACTAACTTGCTGGATTCATTTCGTGGCCCAACCCCTGCGATGAAAGCCCAAGTGGGCAAGCTGCTTGAGAGTTCGCCGATCAGTGCTCAAGATATCGCTGATTATATTTATCAGCAGGTGGAACAGGGCGAGTTTATGATTCTGCCGCACGAGCAAGGCCGCATGGCCTGGGCGCTTAAGCAGCAGAACCCGCAGATGCTCTACGATGAGATGGCCAAAATGGCCGGCAAAATGAAGGCGAAAAGCAGTTAATCTACGCAAAAGAGGAGCGTTTATCGCTCCTCTTTTTCATATCAAATAGCCATTTCCTTGAGCATTTCCCTTAGCTCATCCCGCCAGTCGCTCTGCGTAATATTCAGCTTCTCCTCAATCAAGCTGCAGTCCATAACCGACCAAGCCGGGCGGCGTGCCGGTGTCGGGTAGTCCTGTGTATTGATTGGGTTTACCTGGGGCACTTTTGCCAATATTTTGAAAGCAACTGCCTGGTTAAAAATCTCTTCTGCAAAACCATGCCAGGTTGTCGCTGGCATGTTGCTGAAATGATAGATGCCCCAGTTCAGGTTGCCCTTGTTGCTGTATTGGCTGGCAAGTGACCACAGTGCCTTGGCAATACTAGCTGCCGATGTGGGGCAGCCATGTTGATCGGCTACAACACCCAATTCATCACGGCTTTGGGCCAGGCGCAGCATGGTTTTAACAAAGTTATTGCCCTGAGCACCAAACACCCAGCTTGTGCGCATGATTACGTGTTGTGCGCACTGTTTGGCCACAGCCAGTTCACCTGCAAGCTTACTGGCTCCATAAATCCCGGTGGGGCCGGTTGAGTCCGTCTCTTTATAGGGCGCGCTGGCATCGCCGCTAAACACATAATCGGTAGAAATATGCAGCATTGGGATGCCAAGCGCTGCAGAAGAAGCGGCCAGGTTTTCAGCGCCTTTTGCGTTAACGGCATAGGCGCGTTCGCTGACTGTTTCCGCTTTATCGACTGCGGTATAAGCGGCTGCGTTAATGATTAGCTGCGGCTTCAGTTCGCTAATCTGGCTGACAACTTGCTCTGGGTTGCTGATATCCAGTTCGCTCGAGCCCAGGCCTATCACCGAAAAGTCAGCAGGTGCCAAGCGAATGAGTTCCTGGCCAACTTGACCCTGAGCGCCAGTAATCAATACGTGCATGTTCAGCCCTCTTTGCCGAGCAATTGTTGCAATGTCGGGTTGAGCTGGTCTTTACCGGATAGCAACGGCTGCTCGATTGGCCAGGGAATATTCACCTCGGGGTCATTCCAAATCAAACCGCCTTCGTCTTCCGGGAAGTAGAGGTCGGTACATTTGTACTGAAAGTCCGCGACCTCACTTAATACACAAAAACCGTGAGCATAGCCTGGCGGCACCCAGAGTTGACGATGGTTTTCATCGTTCAATTCAACGCCTACGTATTGTCCGCAGGTGGGTGATTGCGGATTAATATCGACTGCAACGTCATACACCGAGCCACGGCTGACACTGACGAGCTTGCCTTGCGGGCGAGTGCGCTGAAAGTGCAGGCCACGCAGCACGCCGCGCTGCGAACGTGAGTGATTATCCTGGACGAAGGGCAGGTCAATCCCAGCGTCGCGATAGCGTTCGGTCTGGAAGCTTTCGAGGAAGAAGCCTCGATGATCGCCAAATACCTTAGGCTCGATGATCAGTACGCCTGCAAGTGCCGTTTCTATTACCTTCACTGTGCTTTCTCCTGCTCAAGCAGTCGGGTCAGATACTGCCCGTAGCCTGTTTTGCTCAATGCCTTGGCTTGTGCGGATAACTGCTCGGCAGAGAGCCAGCCTTGCGCGTAAGCGATCTCTTCGAGGCAGGCGACTTTCAGGCCCTGGCGCATTTCAATGGTATGCACGAATTGGCTGGCTTCCATCAGCGAGTCATGGGTGCCGGTGTCCAGCCAAGCGAAGCCACGGCCAAACATGCTGACGTGCAAGTCGCCGCGTTGCAGGTAGGCGTTGTTGACATCGGTGATCTCAAGTTCCCCGCGTGCGGATGGCTTGACGTTCTTGGCGATCTCAACCACTGAGTTATCGTAGAAATACAGGCCAGTCACTGCATAGTTGGACTTTGGCTTGGCTGGCTTCTCCTCAATAGAGATCGCCTTGCCTGTTTGGTCAAACTCGACAACGCCAAATCGCTCTGGGTCACTGACATGGTAGCCAAATACAGTGGCTCCTTGAGTTCGGCTGGCGGCTTGTTTGAGCATAGAACTGAAGCCGTAACCGTAAAAGATATTGTCGCCAAGAATCAGGCAGACATTGCTGTCGCCAATAAACGTTTCGCCAATAATAAATGCTTGCGCCAAGCCATCAGGTGAAGGTTGTTCGGCATAGCTTAGTTCTATACCAAACTCATCTCCGTTGCCGAGCAGCTTGCGGAATTGGGCGAGATCTTCAGGCGTCGAGATGATCAATATTTCACGAATCCCCGCGAGCATCAGCACGGACAGCGGGTAGTAAATCATTGGCTTGTCATAAATTGGCAAGAGCTGCTTGGACACGCCACGGGTAATGGGGTGCAGGCGCGTGCCGGAGCCGCCAGCAAGAATGATACCTTTCATGTAAACGTCCTGTTTGATTCTGTTTGGGTTGCTGCAGCAGGGCGCACTCAATTTTGCCCAGCAGCTCAATTAGAGTGTGGCGCCGAGCCGGCCTAGTCGATAATCGCCTGACAGCACGCGTTGCCACCAGTCTTTATTATCGAGGTACCAGTGCACCGTCTTGCGCAAGCCGCTGTCGAAGGTCTCTTGCGGCGTCCAGCCTAATTCACGCTCGATTTTAGAAGCGTCAATGGCGTAGCGCAGGTCATGACCCGGGCGGTCTTTAACGAAGGTGATCAACTCCTTGTAGCTTTGTTTTGAGGCTTGTGGCACCAGTTCGTCAAGCAGTTCACAAATAGTTTGCACAACCTCTAGATTGCGCTTTTCATTGTGCCCACCAATGTTGTAAGTCTCTCCAACAGCCCCTTTGCTTACCACTTCAACCAAAGCGCGGGCGTGGTCTTCGACATACAACCAATCACGTATTTGCGAGCCATCGCCATAAACCGGCAGGGGTTTGCCCGCCAGTGCATTGAGAATTACGTGAGGAATCAACTTTTCCGGGAAGTGGTACGGGCCGTAGTTGTTCGAGCAGTTGGTCAGCAGCACCGGCAAGCCATAGGTACGCTGCCACGCCCGGACCAGGTGGTCGGAGCTGGCCTTGGAGGCGGAATAGGGCGAGCTGGGTGCATAGGAGGTGTTTTCGGTGAACAGGTCATCGGTGCCTTCAAGGTCACCGTAGACTTCATCGGTGGAGATGTGCTGAAAGCGAAAGCCGCTCTTTTCATCATCAGCCAATGCGTTCCAGTAGCGACGCGTGGCCTCCAGCAGGTTGTATGTGCCGACAATGTTGGTTTGGATGAACTCGGCGGGGCCATCGATAGAGCGGTCAACATGTGACTCTGCTGCGAGGTGCATTACTGCACTGGGTTTGAACTCGGCGAATACCGCATCCAATGCAGCGCTGTCACAGATATCAACCTGGTAAAAGCTGTAGCGCGATGAGTCCTTCACATCAGCAAGCGATTCGAGGTTGCCTGCATAGGTCAGCTTATCGAGGTTGGCGACGACGCACTCTTTGTTCGCAATCAGGTGTCGAACCACAGCAGAACCGATAAATCCCGCGCCGCCCGTTACAATAATCCGCATCAATGCCTTCTCCGCTAAAGCTAATTTTCCAAGTGTATTAAGCTGCATGCTAAGCCATCCATATTACCCCATCTTCGAACACGTTTCTTCAAAGGCCTTTTTCTGTGATTTCAGCAGGGCAGTTAATTTGACTTAATGGTCAACTTTTTTATGGTTAACACTTGCTGATAATCAGGCCGATGGTTAGGGTTACCGGCTACTTATCGAATCATTTGGAATCCCCCGTGAAGCCCGCATCACGCCCCTTACTCTTTGCCGCGCTAATTATTGCTGCAGTCAATCTGCGCCCTGGTATCACCTCGTTTGCACCATTGATCGAGCGGATCGCCAATGAGCTTTCACTGAGCCGTAGCGTCATGAGCCTGAGCACGGCGCTGCCGGTCTTGTGCATGGGCTTGTTAGCACCTTTCGCGCCGCGCCTTGCGTTGCAGTTTGGTCTTGAACGTACGATTACAGTTTGTTTGGGGCTGATTACCTTGGCTCTGGCATTGCGCCTTGCGGGTGATTCGAGTGTGCTGCTGATCAGCACGGCTGCCTTGTTGGGGGCGGGGATTGCGGTGGCTGGGCCGCTGATTTCGGGCTTTATCAAGCGTCATTTTGTCAGTGGAGTGGGGCAGGTTCTCGCGTGGTATTCCTTGAGCATGGCCATTGGCGGTGCTGCAGGGGCGGTGCTGACTTTTCCTCTGATGGAGTTGTTTGGGCTTGGCTGGGTGGGTGGTTTATCGGTTTGGGCTGTGCCGGCATTGCTGGGCGTAGTGTTGTGGTTATTTATTCCAAACACGCGAGAGGTTGCGTCGCAAAAAAGCGCCGCTGTTGAGTCCGTCGGGTTGCCGTGGAATAAACCCAGGGCCTGGCTGATCAGCGGTTTTTTCGCGATTCAGGCGGGATTGTTTTACGCGCTGGCAACGCGGGCGGTTGCGCGTTATCACGAAGCCGGTTTGTCGATGAACCACAGTAATGCGCTGTTCGGCATGATCATGCTGATGGGTTTGCCCAGCGCCTTTATCATGCCATGGCTCGCTCAGCGTTTTGACAGTCGCCCGCAGCTGTTGATCTTGTGTGGTGTGGTTACCAGTATTTGTCTGGCCATGATCAGCTTTGCACCATTGCTTGTGCCCGAGGTTTGGGCTGTCGCGCTGGGGCTTTCCTTGAGTGGCTCATTCTCGCTGTCGCTGGTGTTGCCGCTTTACGAGGTCAATACACCGCTGGCCGTGAGCCGTTGGACCGCGATGATGCTGTTTATGGGATATAGCGTTGGCTCGCTCACGCCTGTCTTGAGCGGTTTGGCGCGGGACTTATCGGGCAGTTATCAGCTACCGTTTGTGGTGCTCATGTGCCTGGCGATGCTGATGACGGTTCTTGCGATATTGATGCTGAAGGGCCGTAAGCCTGCTGATTAATTCGCGCGCACGCGCCTAATCAAGTGCGTGCAATCACTCCAGATCTTCCAGCCATTCTTTTGGCACTTCGTGTTTGAGTGCTAGCTGGCACTGTTGGCTTTCCGGATCGAAAACGATAACCGCCTGACCTTTGTCCAGTGCAGTACGTACGCGTTGCACGCGTGTCTCCAGCGGGGTTTCATCACCATTGTCGGTACCGTCGCGGGTGACGAAGTCTTCGATGAGGCGGGTGAGAGTGTCGGCGTCGAGCATGTTGGCGGGGATTAGCACGGTGTGTTCTCCAGTGAACTGCCGCGATGCTAATGCGCAGAGGTCGCGCAGTCGAGTCTGTAGTTGGCTAAATAGTCAGACGTGGCAGGCAGCCCAAGAACAGGCTGCCGCCTCGCCAGACTATTTGCGTTTTTTCTTCGCGGGCGTCGCCAGTACGCTGTCCACCGATGGTACGCGGGTGTCGCTGGCCATCTGGGTTTGATGCTCGAGTTGATGGCTGAAACGCTCCAGCGTGCCTTCTGCGGGCTGGGCATCGCTGGCGAATACCGGCGGGCTCAGCAGATAAGCGCCCAGCAAGCGGCTGAGCGCCGCGAGGCTGTCGATATGCGTGCGTTCATAGCCGTGGGTAGCATCACAGCCGAACGCCAGCAGCGCGGTGCGAATGTCGTGGCCGGCGGTTACCGCGGATTGCGCATCGCTGTGGTAATAGCGGAACAAATCGCGGCGCACCGGGATTTCATTCTCGCCGGCCAGGCGCAATAACTGTCGCGACAGGTGATAGTCGTACGGGCCGCCGGAGTCCTGCATCGCCACGCTCACTGTATGCTCGCTGGACTGCTGGCCTGGCGCTACGGGGGCGATGTCTATACCGACGAACTCACTCACATCCCAGGGCAACGCGGCGGCAGCGCCGGAGCCGACTTCTTCGGTGATGGTGAACAGTGGGTGGCAGTCGATCGGTGGTTCTATGCCGCTGTCCACCACTGCTTTCAGGGCTGCCAGTAGCGCGGCGACGCCTGCTTTGTCATCCAGATGGCGAGCGCTGATGTGCCCGCTTTCGGTGAATTCTGGCAGCGGATCGAAGGCCACGAAATCGCCTACCGATACTCCCAGGCACTCGCTGTCGGCACGGGTTGTAGTCATCGCGTCGAGGCGAAGTTCGACATGATCCCAGGTCACGGGCATCTGGTCGATTGCGGTGTTGAAGGCGTGGCCAGAGGCAAGCAAAGGCAGCACGCTGCCGCGCAATACGCCGTTGTCTGTGAACACGCTGACGCGGCTGCCTTCGGCAAAGCGGCTCGACCAATGGCCAATCGGGGCCAGACCCAGACGACCATTGTCCTGAATGATGCGGACGCTTGCGCCGATGGTGTCGAGGTGTGCTGAGACGGCGCGATCCGGGCTTTGCAGTTTGCCCTTGAGGGTGGCGCGGATGGTGCCACGGCGGGTCATTTCAAATGGGATGCCAAGCTCATTCAACTGTTCGGCGACGTAACGCACGATGGTGTCGGTGAAGCCTGTCGGGCTGGGAATGGCGAGCATCTCAAGCAGGACTTTTTGCAGGTATTCGAGATCTGGCTGCGGTAGTTGGCTCATAACTCTCCTTGATTCGCGAAGCCGCACTGCGCGCGCTCAGCGCAGCAGCAATGCGGCGGATGGCTGACTAACTCACGACCTGGCTCAGGGGGAAGAGCAGGTCGACAAAGCGTTCAGCTGTCGGTTGCGGTTCGTGATTGGCCAGGCCGGCGCGTTCATTGGCTTCAATGAACACATATTCCTGCTGGTCGGCAGCAGGCACTAACAGGTCCAGCCCGACCACTGGGATATCCAGCGCGCGGGCGGCGCGTCTTGCGGCGTCTGCCAGTACCGGATGCAGGGTGTCAGTGACATCCTCCAGGCTGCCGCCGGTGTGCAGGTTGGCAGTTTTGCGCACGGCCAAACGCTGGCCGGTCGGCAGCACGCTGTCGTAGTCGAAGCCGGCTGATTGCAGGGTGCGCAGGGTTTCTGCATCTTTGGGGATGCGGCTTTCGCCGGCCGTTGCGGCTTGGCGACGGCGGCTTTGTGCATCGATCAAGTCACCGATGCTGTGCAGCCCGTCGCCAATCACCTCAGCAGGGCGGCGAATAGCGGCCGCGACGACTTCGAAGCCGATGACTACGATGCGCAGATCCAGCCCTTCGTGGAAGCTTTCGAGTATCACCCGCTCATCAAAGGGTTTGGCCCGTTCGATGGCGTCATGCACTTCACCTGGCGTGCGCAGATCCACTGCAACGCCTTGGCCTTGTTCGCCGTCAACTGGCTTGACCACGACGCGACCGTGCTTTTTCAGGAAGGTCGCGTTGTCCTCGGCGCTGGCTGCCAGGCGCTGATCAGGCAGGCATAAGCCAGCGCGAGAAAGTGCGCGATGGGTCAGGCGTTTGTCCTGACACAAGGTCATGCTGACGGCGCTGGTCAGGTCGGTCAGTGACTCACGGCAGCGAATCCTCCGGCCGCCATGATTGAGGGTGAACAGGCCTGCCTCCGCATCATCAACCTGCACTTCAATGCCCCGGCGCAATGCTTCATCGACGATTATCCGCGCATACGGATTCATCTCGCTGTGCGGGCCAGGGCCAAGGAACAGGGTCTGATTGATGCCGTTTTTACGCTTGATGCTGAAGGTTTGCAGCTCGCGAAACCCCAGTTTGGCGTACAGACGCTTGGCTTGTTTGTTGTCGTGCAGAACTGAAAGATCCAGATGGCTGAGGCCACGGCTTTGATAGTGTTCAATCAAGTGGCGAACCAGCACTTCGCCAACGCCCGGCCGACTGCATTGTGGGTCTACTGCCAGGCACCACAAGCTGCTGCCGTTTTCGGGGTCGCGGTAGGCCCGCTGGTGATTGAGCCCCATCACGCTGCCGATGATATTGCCGCTGTCTTCATCTTCTGCCAGCCAGTACGTCGGGCCACCTTGCTCATGGGGCGTGAGTTTTTCTGGAACAATCGGCTGCATGCCTCGCGCCTGATACAGGCAGTTGATCGCCTGCCAGTCGGCGTCATTCTGGGCGCGACGAATGCGATAACCGCGAAAGCCGCGACGGGCAGGGCGGTAGTCGCTGAACCACAAACGCAGCGTGTCGGAAGGGTCGAGAAACAACTGCTGGGGCGCATAGGCGAGCACCTGATGCGGCGCTGAAACATACAGCGCAATATCGCGCTCGCCAGGCTCTTCGCTGATGAGTTCGGTGACAAGCTTCTCTGTATCGGCAAACGTATGGCCGATGAGTAACCGACCCCAGCCGCAATGCACGGCAACCGGCGTGCTGGGTTTGGCATCGCGGTCTTCAGCGAGGCGCGCTTGCAGGCGTTCGTAAGAGGGTGTTTGGCCGCGCAAGAGGCGTTGATTGATGGCAGTAGGTCGCATTGGAGAGTGATCCTTTGCTGTCTGCGACGCCCGGATGGTTTCCGGGTCATTAATATTCGCGTTGTCGACCGGTATTTACTCCGGCTACGCCTGATAAACCAACGCGGAGTGCACATGCACTCCGCTTTTTTTCGTTACAGCCCCTGTTCGTTAAGCCAGAGGTTGAGTGCCGCCATTTGCCATAATTTGGAGCCGCGCAGCGGTGTCAGCTGGCCATGCGGGTCCGACAACAGTTTGTCGATCATTGCCGGGTTGAACAGGCCACGGTCCTGGCTCGGATCAACCAGCAAGTCGCGTACCCAGCCCAGTGTTGCGCCTTCAAGATGCTTCAAACCCGGTACGGGGAAGTAGCCCTTCTTGCGGTCAATCACGGCATCCGGAATGACTTTACGCGCGGCTTCTTTCAAGACGTATTTGCCGCCCTCCGGTAACTTGAATCGACCCGGAATACGTGCCGAGAGTTCCGCAACGCGATAATCGAGGAACGGTGTACGCGCCTCCAGGCCCCAGGCCATGGTCATGTTGTCGACACGTTTAACCGGGTCATCGACCAGCATTACGGTGCTGTCCAGGCGCAGCGCTTTGTCTACCGCCGCACTGGCCCCAGGCTGTGCGAAGTGTTCGCGGACAAATTCGCCGGCGTGGTCATCGGTCAGCCAGGCGGGCTGTACGCAGGCTGCATATTCATCATGCTCGCGGTCGAAGAAGGCCTTGCGATAGGCAGCGAATGCATCGTCTGCACCATCCACTTCCGGGTACCAGTGATAGCCTGCAAACAACTCATCGGCACCCTGGCCGCTTTGCACCACTTTGCAGTGTTTGGCGACTTCGCGTGAGAGCAAGTAGAACGCGATGCAGTCATGGCTGACCATCGGCTCGCTCATGGCGCCAAATGCGGCAGGCAACTGGTCAAGAATCTCGCTTTCACCAATGCGCAATTGGTGGTGTTGAGTGTTGAAGCGCTCTGCGATCAGGTCTGAGTACTGGAACTCGTCACCACGCTCGCCACCGGCGTCCTGAAAGCCGATCGAGAAGGTCGACAGGTTCTCGACGCCCGCTTCACGCAGCAAGCCAACCAGCATGCTCGAATCAACGCCGCCAGAGAGCAGAACACCGACGTCAACGGCAGCGCGTTGGCGAATCGAAACGGCTTCGCGCATGCTGGTGAGCACTTGATCACGCCAGTCTTCAAAATCGAATGCCTGCTCATCGGCTTTAGGGCCGAACTCAAGATTCCACCAGGTTTGTTGCTCGCAGTTGCCCTGCGCGTCAAAGCGCATCCAACTGGCAGGGGCGAGTTTTTCGACACCTGCAAGAATCGTCCGCGGGGCCGGCACGACGGCGTGGAAATTGAGATAATGATTCAGCGCAATCGGGTCGAGTGCTTTGCTGATGTCGCCGCCTTTTACCAACGCTGGCAGGCTTGACGCGAAGCGCAGGCGCTGGCCGGTACGCGACAGATACAGGGGTTTGACCCCGAGGCGGTCACGGGCGATGAAGAGCTGCTGGGTATCGCGCTCCCAAACGGCAAAGGCAAACATGCCGTTGAGCTTGGGCAGCAAATCCTTACCCCAGGCGTGATAGCCCTTGAGCAGGACTTCGGTGTCGCCACCCGAGAAGAAGCGATAGCCCAGTGCTTTGAGCTCTTCGCGCAGTTCAGGGTAGTTGTAGATGGCGCCATTGAAGACCATCGACAAACCCAGGTCGCTGTCGATCATGGGTTGGCCGGAAGCTTCCGCCAGATCCATAATTTTCAGGCGTCGGTGGCCGAGGGCTATTGGCCCCTGGCTGTGAAAACCATGGGCATCCGGGCCGCGAGGGGCCAGATGATGGGTGATTCGCTCGACTGCAGCCAGGTCGGCCGGTCGTTGATCAAAACGTAATTCTCCAGCTATTCCGCACATATTTCCTTACCGGTGTTGCCGTTGGGGAGGTGTTCGGATGCACCGAACCTTTTACACGAAAACAAAATAATGCTTTCATGTCAAAGCTTTAATGTCTTATGAAAGGCGAATATGTCTAAAAAAATAGTTTCTACTGAAATGGATTTGTCATCTGTTTTGGCCTTCGAAATGCCGATTTTCAAGGCCTTGCGCCGTTTGCAGCAGGCAGGAGAGGTGCATGCCAAGAGGCTCAGTCGCTTTGGCGGGCTGACGCCGATGCAGTTGATGATATTGCAAGTGTTGGCGGGTGAGGCCCGATTAACGGCAAGTGATTTGAGCGGTCGCGTCAGTCTCACCGCGGCGACGTTGTCGGGCATGATCGACCGGCTTGAAGAGCGCAACCTGTTGCATCGCCAGCGTGATGATCAGGACCGTCGTCGCCAATGGCTGTTGATCAGTGATGCCGGGCGTGAATTGCTCAAGCAAGCGCCTTCCCTGTTGCCTCCCGAGTTTAATAAACACTTCGCCGAGCTAGCTGAGTGGGAGCGTTATCAGCTGACCGCAACATTGCTACGCGCTGCCGAGTTGTGTGCCGAAGTCGAGTGAGTCTGAGTGTTTGCTGCAAGTTTGACTCGTCGTTGAGGCAACATTCGTCAGTCTGGGTGTGGCCAATTTTGCTGGCGAATTCGTGCGCAATAGGCGTCGTTATCGGCTGGCTGGTTCAGCTGCCTGCAAAAAGTTTTTGAGCGGCAAGCGTCAGGCTGACGATGACCAGCATCAGTGCAAAGATCCGTTGCAGCAAGCGCCCGCCAATGCGTTGAGCCAGAAAGTTACCGGCCATTACCCCGACTGCGCCGCCTGCGGTAAGCCCTGCAAGTAACTGTGGCGATGGGCTGGCGTGGCTCAGGTAAAGTAAAAATCCTCCGCCTGATACCAGTGAAATTACCGCCATTGATGTGGCCATGGCCGACAGCAGCGACAGCGGGGTAAACCACAGAAGTGCAGGCACTACCAGAAAGCCGCCGCCGACGCCCATCAGTCCCGACAGCAAGCCGACGCCAATGCCAATCAACACCAGTGGGCCGCTGCGTAATGGGCCTTCGCTCGCACGTGGCAAACTGCTGCTGCGCCACATTCGCCACGCCGCCCAAAGTACGAGCAAGCAGAAGGCCACAACCAGAGCTTTCTCTGGGATAAATTGGCCCAGCCATTGACCTGTCGCGTTGCCCGGCAAACCGCTGAGCGTCAGCAATAGCGCCGGTTTCCACGCAACCTTGCCTTGCCGGGCGCGGGGTATGGCGCCGACCAGTGCGGTTAACGCGACAGCGCCAAGGCTCACGCCAATCGCATCGCGCAGTGGCAAGTGCAGGCTGAGCAACAAGGGCAGGGCAACTAGCGAGCCGCCTGCGCCGGTAAGCCCCAGCAGCAAGCCGAGAATGCTGCCAACTGCGAGCGACTCGGCCAGCATGTTCATCATTTATTCCACGGCATGCGGGCGAGCAGTAGCGCCATGGCGCAGGTGTTGCTGATGCCGGCGAAGGTCAGGCCGGCCCCCACAAAGGCGCTCAGGCCAACCCAGGCAGGGGACACAGTTGCGCCCAGTATCACCCCGAGCAGTACCAGCGAACCTGCGGTGATCTGCACTTGGCGTTGAATGCTGATGACTGCGGATTCGGCCTTGTTCGTTGCTACGCCGCAAGCTACGCAGGCGTTGGTGCCGCCGTCGATAACCCGAACGCCGGGCAGTAATTGCTTTAGCTGTTCAGCAGCTTTGCGCGCACGCATGCCGCTTTGACAGAGCAGGTACAGCTCATCACCGCGCTGCAGGCCATCGGCCTTGAGTTGAGCTGCCAACTGCTCGGGTTGCAACTGATCGAGCGGAACATTGCGTGCACCGGCCACGTGTTCGGCACGAAATTCAGCTGGGCTGCGCACATCGAGCAAAAAACGGGTTTGGCCCTGACGCTGCTTGTCGGCGAATGCGCCAGCATCGATTGTCTGGATGTCTGTGGTCATTTGCTTACCCCCACACTGAGATCGGTTTTCAGGTGTATTTGGTGAAAATGGCGCGCACTCGGGCGAGAGTGGCCTGGGCGTCGCCATTTTCGTTGAGCATGGTTTCCTCAATCAGGCAGGCCAGCATCTCCTGATAGGCTTTATCTAGCGCCTTGCGGGCGGCCGAGAACTGTTGAGCAATCGACTCGCATTCTTCGCCACGGCGAATCATGGCCTGAATGCCGCGAATCTGCCCCTCAACGCGGGCCAGGCGCTTGAGCATGGCGTCCTGTTGGTTAGTTGTTGGTGTTGTCATCGGTTTTCTCTTATACCCCTGGGAGTATATATACAGGGGGGAGTATTGTTGCGTAGGCGCAGTTTTGCAACCGCCACCGATCAAAGGTGTAGGGTGCGTGGGCGTACTCAGCTAGAGATTTCGAACCAGTTTGCGCAGTGCGAAGCGGTTGGGATGGCAGCCCTCTGCAACATCGCGAGGCACTGGCAATGGCTCATCATTGAGCCATGCGGCAATCATCTCGCCGCTCAATGGCGCGGTAATCAAACCGCGTGAGCCGTGGCCGCTGTTTATATACAAACCCGGTAGCCAGGGGCATTTAATCTCCGGTATCTGACGCGCATCCTTGCTCAGAATCGCATAGGCATCAGCGAAGGCGCGCAGATCGGCTAGAGGTCCGACGATGGGCAGATAGTCCGGGCTGGTGCAACGAAATGCAGCCCGGCCTTGCAGTGACTCAGCCGGGTATTCGCGTGCGTTGAGTCGTTGGCTCAGATCGCTGGAGATTGCTTCCAATAACTCGATGTTGTCTGCATGATCGTGCGCGTTTGCCGTTAAATCGTTACTGTTAAAGTCAAAGCTGGCGCCCAGTGTGTGTTCGCCATCGCGGGCTGGAGCCACATAACCTTCGGCACAGATAACAGTATTGAGTTCAGCACTTTGCACGGTTTCAGGCAGGCGGGTAATTTGCCCGCGAATACGTTTAAGCGGCAATTCGGCGCTGTACTCAAACTGTTTGATATCGGCGGCGCCTGCCAGCACCACAACCTCGGCGCTGGCCAGTAATTGCTCGCCATTGCGGGCTTGCCAAAGCCCGTCTTCCCGCTTGAGCTGGAGGGCGTCCTGATGCAATTGCAGGGTGATATTGGCATGTGCACACAGGCTTTGGCACAAGGCTGGGGGATGAACCCAGCCGGCTTGGGGGTAGTACAGACCGCCACTTTCAAGCTTGACCCCGGCAATGGCTTCGGCCTGGCTCTGGCTGATGTTCTGCACCAGGGCTTGCGGGAATGCCTGGGCGATCTTTGCCTGACGCTGCGCCTCTTTGTCGTCAAAGGCCAGTTGCAGTACGCCACAGTTGTCCCAGTCGAGCCCCTTGTTCAGCCGTTCAAGCTGACGGCGGGTGTAGCCGAAACCACTGACAATCAGCCGTGAAAGTGCCGTGCCGTGCGCGGACAGCTTCAGGTATAACACGCCTTGCGGGTTGCCCGACGCCTCTGCAGCAATGCTTGAATGACGCTCCAGTACGGTCACTTTCCAGCCGCGCTGGGCCAGGCTTGCAGCCGTTGCGCAGCCCGCCAGTCCCGCACCAATAACCAGCGCGTGACGCTCTTTCGCCGTGTTAACTGGGCGCTCAAACCAGGGTTTTTGCACGGCAGTGGACTCGCCGGTAAATTCACCTTTGATGAACTCCCATTTCTTGCCAATGCCCGGGACGCGTTTCACCGTGAAGCCCGCTTCTTTAAGCGCGCGGCGTACCACCCCGGCGCTGCTGAACGTACCAAAGCTGGTGCCTGCTACAGAAAGCCTGGCAACTTGTTCGAACAGTTCAGGCGACCACAGTCGCGGGTTTTTCCCAGGTGCAAAGCCATCGAGAAACCATGCATCCACTCGCGCATCGAGTTGGCTGAACATCTCGACACCATCACCGATCAGCAGGTCCAGCACAACGCGTCCACCGGCTAGCTTTATGCGCTGAAAGCCTGGATGAATGGCCACGTATTGGCCGAGCAGCGGCTCTGAGAACTCAACCAGCTCTGGCCAGAGTGCCAGTGCGCGCTTTAAGTCATCGGGGCTCAGCGGGTATTTCTCGACGCTTATAAAGTGCAGGCGGGCAGAGGCAGGCGCTTGTCGATTAAACAGTTGCCAGGCGCATAAAAAATTCATGCCGGTACCAAAACCGGTCTCTGCAATCACAAAATTATCGTTGGCTTGCAGCGCCGCAAAGCGTTCGGGCAGGTGGTTGTTTTCGAGAAACACCACGCGGGTTTCCTCGAGGCCGTCATCGCGTGAAAAGTAGATGTCGCCATAGGCGCTGGAGAAGGGCAGGCCCTGTTCATCCCATTCGAGCTGAGCGTATTCGATGACTGGTGTTTGCGACATGACGGCTACCTGGCAAATGCAGCGCTCATTTTAACTGATAAAGCCCCGTATCCATGCAATCGCTGAGGCTCGAGCTAAGCGTTTTTCTTGAAAACCCATGCTTATAGCTCAGACAGAACCCCTAATCATCCGCTAGGCTGATGTATGCAAATCAGGGAGTAGCGTATGTTCGAGTCCGCCGAGATTAGCCGCACCATTGATAAAGAAACTTATGATCTGGCAGTTCCAGCGCTGCGCGAAGCATTGCTGGAGGCGCAATACGAATTGAGTCAGCAGGGCCGGTTTGCGGTGCTGATTCTTATCAACGGGATTGAGGGCGCCGGTAAGGGCGAAACCGTCAAACTGTTGAACGAGTGGATGGACCCCCGGTTAATCGAAGTCAGCACCTTTGATGCACCTACCGATGAAGAACTGGCCCGTCCACCGGCCTGGCGCTTTTGGCGCCAGCTCCCACCGAAAGGGCGCATGGGGATTTTCTTTGGCAATTGGTACAGTCAGATTCTTCAGGGGCGCGTGCATGGCCGGTTCAAAGACGCCGTGATGGATCAATCGATCGACACGGCCGAGAGCCTTGAGCGCATGCTCTCGGATGAAGGCACGCTGATCTTCAAATTCTGGTTTCATCTGTCGAAAAAGCAGATGGAAAACCGCCTGAAATCGCTCAAGGACGACCCGCTGCACAGTTGGCGGATCAGCCCGCTGGACTGGCAACAGTCGAAAACCTACGACAAGTTTGTACGCTACGGAGAGCGCGTGCTGCGCCGCTCCAGCCGAGATTACGCACCTTGGTATGTGGTTGAAGGCTTTGATGAAAATTACCGCAGCCTGACCGTTGGCAAAGTATTGCTCGACGGCTTGCAGGCCGCCCTGAAAGCCCAGGCTGTTCAGCGACCGCATCCGCATTCGGCGCCGCTGACTTCAAGCATCGACAATCGCACGTTGCTCGACAGCCTGGACATGAGCCAGGCCCTTGAGAAGTCGGATTACAAAGAGCAGCTGGTGATCGAGCAGGCGCGGTTGTCCGGGTTGATGCGCGACAAACGTATGCGCCGGCATTCGCTGGTCACAGTTTTTGAAGGTAACGATGCGGCTGGCAAGGGCGGTGCAATTCGCCGGGTTGCCGCCGCGCTGGACCCGCGCCAATACCGGATTGTGCCAATCGCAGCGCCCACCGAAGAGGCGCTGGCGCAGCCCTATTTGTGGCGTTTCTGGCGGCATATCCCCGCGCGCGGCAAGTTCACGGTTTTCGACCGTTCCTGGTATGGCCGTGTATTGGTTGAGCGGGTTGAAGGTTTTTGCAGCCCGAGCGACTGGTTGCGAGCCTATGGCGAGATTAATGATTTTGAAGAGCAACTGACAGACTCAGGCGTGGTGCTGGTGAAGTTCTGGCTGGCCATCGACAAGCAAACGCAGCTTGAGCGTTTTCAGGCGCGCGAAAAGATCCCGTTCAAACGCTACAAGATTACCGAAGATGACTGGCGCAACCGCGAAAAGTGGGAGGTTTACCGCGATGCAGTGGGCGACATGGTCGACCGCACCAGCACCCGGATTGCCCCGTGGACACTGGTCGAGGCCAACAATAAGTACTTCGCCCGGATCAAAGTACTGCGCACCATCAATGAAGCTTTGGAAGCCGCATTTGCTAAAGACTAGTGCTGTAGCGCGCGGCGGGATGTTCGCGCATACAAGCGATGAATGATCGTCGCGAATCGATATTGAGCGGAATTATTCTAAGTTCATGCCCAACATCATCAACTCCGAGGTGTGTCATGCGTGAAGTAGTGATTGTAGATAGCGTACGAACCGGTCTGGCCAAGTCTTTTCGCGGTCAGTTCAATCTGACCCGTCCAGACGACATGGCAGCGCATTGCGTGAACGCGCTGCTCGAACGTAACAACCTGGACCCTGCTCTGGTTGAAGACTGCGTAGTCGGCGCCGGTTCTAACGAAGGCGCTCAGGGCATGAACATCGGCCGCAACGTGGCCGTGTTGTCTGGCCTCGGTATTCAGGTGCCGGGCATGACCCTTAACCGCTATTGCTCGTCCGGTTTGCAAGCCATCGCCATTGCGGCCAACCAGATCGCCTCGGGTTGCAGTGATGTGATTGTGGCTGGTGGTGTGGAGTCGATCACCATGACCATGAAGAGCATCAATACCGATCACCTCTTCAATCCGATTATCCAGGAAAAAATTCCCGGTATTTACTACCCGATGGGCCGCACTGCCGAGATCGTTGCGCGCCGCTATGGTGTCACGCGTGAAGCGCAGGATGCCTATGCATTGCAAAGCCAGCAGCGTACTGCAGCAGCCCAGAAGCAGGGTTTGTTTGAAGACGAAATTGTGCCGATGAGCGTCAAGTATCAGGTCGAAGACAAGGCCACAGGCGAGAAGTCGATTCTCGATGGCATTGTCGACCGTGACGATTGCAATCGCCCGAGTACCACCCTGCAGGATTTGGCCGGCTTGAAGCCTGTGTTTGCCGAGGATGGCTCGGTAACCGCCGGTAATGCGTCGCAGCTTTCCGATGGTGCTTCCATGACGCTGGTCATGAGCATGGACAAAGCGCTTGAGCTGGGCCTTACCCCGCGGGCAATTTTCCGTGGATTTACCGTGTCGGGCTGTGAGCCGGATGAGATGGGCATCGGTCCGGTTTTCTCGGTGCCCAAGCTGCTGCAAGCCAAAGGCCTGAGCGTGGCCGATATTGATTTGTGGGAACTCAACGAGGCGTTCGCGTCGCAGTGCCTGTATTGCCGGGATCGACTGGAAATCGACAACGACAAGTACAACGTCAACGGCGGCTCAATCTCCATTGGTCACCCGTTCGGCATGACTGGCTCGCGTCAGGTCGGTCATCTGGTGCGCGAGTTGCAGCGCCGCAAACTGCGTTATGGCATCGTCACCATGTGCGTGGGCGGCGGTATGGGCGCAACGGGGCTGTTTGAATCGTTGAGCTGATCGAATCGAATAACCGCTGGGGTCTGGCAAAGACGCTTTGAGATTTGCCGGGCCTGCGCGGTTAGTGGTTGCTTTTCATTGAGCGATGTTTAGGCAATTGCCGCGCAATGAACATCCGGTTGATGTACGAATCAATTTCTCGCAAGGCATCTACCCGTGTGAAAAACGGGCCTTCCAGCGTGCCTTCCCGCGTTGCAAAAAAATACTGACCGTTTACCGAGCTGATGCGCTCACTGCGATAATGGGTGCCGTGTAGTGGATCGCAATTGCGCTTGCAGAACATAGCAGTTACTCAAAAGTTTTATTTTGATGAGTTTGATTCTAATCAGCGATTGTTGTTTTGCTAAGGCTGCTGACCAGCGGTCGAATCTGCAGGCCCCAGTGGGTAAGGGCTGTGGCTATTCAAGCAGGTTCGCGGCGCTTTGCACCCGTACAGTTTTGCCGGTTATCGCGCTAGCACTGTAGCTGTGCTGGTTACTATGTGCATCGCTAAAATAGCCCTGCACGAGACGATACTGCTCAACTTCCGATGCAGTGGGTCTTCGCGAATTTGAGGCTGTCATGCATATCTCTTCTGGTCGCTGGGCATACGGTATGTTCCTGGCGATGGTTACCGCTGTGCTCTGGGGCATCCTGCCGATCAAACTCAAGCAAGTACTGGCCACCCTCGATCCGGTCACTGTTACCTGGTATCGCCTGTTTGTTTCGGGCTCAATTCTGCTGGCGTTTCTGGCCGCCACCCGGCGACTGCCGCGGTTCAATATTCTCGGGAAGAAAGGCATCGGTTTACTCTGCCTGGCCATCCTCGGGCTTACCGGCAATTATGTGCTGTACCTGATGGGGTTGAACCTGCTGAGCCCCGGCACGACGCAGCTGGTTATTCAAGTCGCGCCCATTTTGTTACTGATCAGCAGCATCTTCATTTTTCGTGAGAAATTCAGCGTCGGGCAGGGCACGGGGCTGGTTATTTTGTTGCTCGGCTTTGGCTTGTTCTTCAATCAGCGCCTCGACGAGTTGCTGAGCTCGCTCACCGCCTATACCACCGGCGTTCTAACGGTCATGCTGGCCGCACTGGTCTGGACCTTTTACGGGTTGGCGCAAAAGCAACTGCTCAGCTCATGGAATTCGCTGCAGATAATGATGGTGATCTATCTCGCGTGCGCCCTGTTGCTAACGCCTTGGGCCAAGCCGTTGGATGTACAGCTGTTAACCCCGGTGCAGGGCTGGCTGTTACTGGCTTGCTGCCTGAACACGCTGGTTGCCTATGGCGCTTTTGCCGAGGCGCTGGCGCATTGGCAAGCCTCGCGGGTGAGCGCTGCGTTGGCGATTACGCCGTTGGTGACTTTTGCGTCCGTGGCGCTGGCGGCTGTTTGGTGGCCCGCCTATGTGCAACCTGAACAGGTGAACGGGCTGGCGTATTGTGGCGCGGTTCTGGTGGTACTGGGGTCTGCACTGACAGCGCTGGCGCCCTCGATAATGGCCAATCTGCGCGCTCGCCGAGCCCGCGTGGCGGTCGTTAAGGCTGTTTGATTTGGTCGACGCGCAGCGCATTTAGTGCTGCGCGGCTATTGCAGATTGACTGCTGTTATCACCGCGCCACGCTTTGCCCAGCGGGCGCTTGTCTAGTGAGTATGCCCGTTACCGAGCATGCTTTCAGGACGAACCCATTCTGAAAACTCCTCCTCGGTGACATAGCCCAACTGCAACGCTGCTTCACGCAATGTGGTGCCTTGCTGATAAGCCTGTTTGGCGATTTCGGCGGCCTTGTCATAGCCAATATGTGGATTGAGCGCCGTCACCAGCATCAGTCCGCGCTCAAGATGTTCCGACATCTTTGCCGCGTCGGGCTCCAGTCCGGCAATGCAGTGGGCCTGGAAGTTGCTGCAGCCGTCCGCGAGCAGCCGGATCGATTGCAGCAGACTGTTGATGATCACCGGCTTGAATACATTCAGCTGCAAATGACCCTGGCTCGCGGCAAAGGTGATGGTTGTATCGTTACCCATCACCTGGCAGGCGAGCATCGACAGCGCCTCGCACTGAGTTGGATTCACCTTCCCCGGCATAATCGAGCTGCCCGGCTCATTGGCGGGCAAGCGGACTTCGGCGAATCCTGCGCGCGGTCCGGAGCCCAGCAAGCGCAGGTCGTTGGCGATTTTCATCAGCGTTGCGGCCAAGGTTTTCAGCGCGCCAGACATAATCGTCAGCGGCTCGTGCCCAGCCAGTGCGGCAAATTTATTCGGCGCGCTGATCAGTGGCATGCCGGTGAGCGCGGCCAGCTCCCCGGCAATCGCTTCGGCGAACCCTGCTGGTGCATTCAGGCCTGTACCAACAGCGGTTCCGCCTTGCGCCAGCTCGCAAACAGCGGGCAGAGCACTGCGAATAGCGCGTTCGGCATAATCCAGTTGCGCGACAAAGGCCGACAGCTCCTGACCGAAAGTGATCGGCGTGGCATCCATCATATGGGTGCGACCCGTCTTGATAAGGTTGCCGTGGCGCGCAGCTTGCTCGGCCAGGCCGCCAGACAGTTCGGCAATTGCCGGCAGTAATTGGTTGTAGACCGCGCTGGCCGTGGCGATGTGCATGGCGGTCGGGAAGCAATCATTCGAGCTTTGCGAACGGTTGACGTGATCATTCGGGTGCACCGGGCTTTTGCCACCGCGTGCACCGGTCGCCAGCTCGTTGGCGCGCCCGGCAATCACCTCGTTAACATTCATGTTGGTCTGCGTGCCGCTGCCGGTCTGCCAGACCACCAATGGGAACTGCTCATCCAACTGGCCGCCGATAACCTCGTCTGCCGCCTGCTCGATCAAGCGAGCGACATCTTGTGGCAGGCTGCCGTTACGATTATTGATCCGCGCCGCCGCTTTCTTGATGGTCGCCAGCGCATGCACCACCGCGATGGGCATGCGCTCCTGTCCGATCGCAAAGTTGATCAGCGAGCGCTGAGTCTGCGCCCCCCAATAAGCATCTTCCGGGACGTCGATGGCACCAATGCTGTCGGTTTCCTTGCGGCTCATGTGATTCTCCTGATAGGGGTATTTGCAGTTTAGGTCGTGATAACGGCTCGCAGGTTCCGTTGGGGAGATAATTACGCCGTGACGCTGGGTTTGCAGTACGAGGCTAACGTTCTGGTGTGTTGCATATCAGGGCGCTGGCGATGGTTGCCGAATGAGTTATGTAAGTCGCGTGAATCAACGCTGTGCAAGCCTGCGCGGCGAGTGTTTGCATATTCCCCGCAGCAAGTTGATGGGCAGTACTTTTGGTGTGGCGAGGCTGATAATGCGCGAGCAGATAGGCGGGCTGTTGGCGCAGGCCGCAGTTAAGCCGCTTGAGGTCTGTGTGGCTAAGGCACAAAATACCGTCCGCGCTGTCCTACGGATTCATCTTGCTAATTCTGGAGTATTTAATGCCACGTTTATCTGCTGTTTTTGCAGTTGCCTTGCTGGCTGTGGGGAGCGCGAACGCGTTCGCGGATGCCGCCAGTCACGCGGCCGATGCCGAGCGCTTTTTACTGTTGGCGCGAGCAGACAAGCTGGCGGCTCCTGTTCACGCCCAAGTGCAGCAAATGTTCGCGCAGCGCTTTGCCGAGAGCGGCTCGCCAAAGGGCAAGGAAGCAACGCTTGAGCGTTATCAGGCCAAGGCCAACGCCGCGATCGACAGCGCCGTGGGCTGGGACAAAATCAAGCCCGATATGATCAAGCTCTACACCAGCAATTTCAGTGAGCCGGAATTGAAAGAGCTGATCAAGTTCTATCAGTCGCCGCTGGGCAAGAAGTTCATGCAGAAAATGCCCGAACTCACGGCTCGCTCGGCGCAACTGACCCAAGCCAAATTGCAGGTGGCGGTTCCCCAAGTGAACAAAATGCTGCAGGACATGACCGACGAAATCGCCCCTAAAAAACCTTGATTGGAGTCCCTGATGTCGAAGCTTGAACAGATTGAGGGCGCGCTGGCTGCACTCGAACCGCAACACCTGAGCGTGCAGGATGAGAGCCACATGCACAGCCGTGGGCTGGAAACGCATTACAAGGCGGTGATCGTCAGCGAGCAGTTTGCCGGGTTGAACGCGGTCAAGCGTCATCAGAAAGTGTATGCCTGTATGGGCGATCTGATGGGCCAGGTGCATGCGTTGGCGCTGCACACGTATACCGCGAAAGAGTGGCAGGCGCAGGGCATCGCCCCCGCGTCGCCAACTTGTCTGGGCGGCAGCAAGCACGACGCGCACTGATTCAATCAAGCTCGATTGCAGGGGCAGGGAATGATCCATGTTGACGCATGGGTCAAATCAGCTCTACACCAATTGCTGCAAATTCCGTAAAATCGAAAAACGCCAGCAGCGATGCTGGCGTTTTTTATTACCCAGTCCGCCCTTTACGTGGGCGACTACTGCAGGAATATTCTGATGACCGACAAGATTGTCGTTGCCGCGCTATACAAATTCGTCTCGCTACCTGACTTCCACGATCTGCGTGAGCCTTTGCTCAACGCCATGCTCGAGTACGGCATCAAAGGCACATTGCTGCTGGCCGAAGAGGGTATTAACGGCACCGTTTCGGGCAGCCGTGCGGGCATCGACAATCTGCTTGAGTGGTTCCGTCAGGATGCGCGCCTGATTGATATCGACCACAAAGAATCCTATTGCGACGAGCAGCCGTTCTACCGCACCAAGGTCAAACTGAAAAAAGAAATCGTGACCCTTGGGGTTGAGGGTGTAGACCCGAACAAACGTGTCGGCACCTATGTCGAGCCGCAGGACTGGAACGCGCTGATCGCAGACCCGGAAGTTCTGTTGATCGATACGCGCAATGATTACGAAGTGTCGATTGGCACATTCGACGGCGCGATTGACCCGAAGACCAAAACCTTCCGCGAATTCCCCGACTACATCAAAGCCAACTTTGATCCGGCCAAGCACAAGAAAGTCGCCATGTTCTGCACCGGCGGCATTCGCTGCGAAAAGGCTTCAAGCTACATGCTCAATCAAGGCTTCGATGAAGTGTTTCACCTCAAGGGCGGCATTCTCAAATACCTCGAAGAAGTGCCGCAGGAGCAGAGCCGCTGGAAGGGCGATTGCTTCGTGTTCGATAACCGGGTCACCGTGCGCCACGACCTTAGCGAAGGTGAGTATGATCAGTGCCATGCCTGCCGCACGCCGATTTCGACAGAAGACCGCGAGTCCGAGTTTTACACGCCCGGCGTGAGTTGCCCGCATTGCTGGGACTCATTGCCAGAGAAAACCCGTGCCGGTGCCCGTGAGCGCCAGCGTCAGATCGAACTGGCTCAGGCGCGCAATATGCCGCATCCGCTGGGATACAACGCACGCCTCGCGAAAAAGGATTAAGCCATGCAAACCCGCCTGCTGTACGTGATGGACCCGATGTGCTCCTGGTGCTGGGGATTTGCTCCGGTAGCGGAAGCGCTGTCGCAGCAGGCGCAGGCAGCAGGCGTCGACTTGCACTTGATCGCAGGGGGGCTGCGCACGGGCAACAATGCCATCCTCGACCCTTCAACCCGGCGCTACATTCTTGAACACTGGCAGGCGGTCGCAAACGCTACCGGCCAGCCATTCAAGTTCGAGGGTGCGCTGCCAGAAGGCTTTGTCTACGACACCGAAACCGTGTGCCGTGCACTGGTTACCGCGCGCTCGCTTTCGCCGCAGGGCGCCTGGCGCTTGGTTAAGTCAATCCAGCAGGCGTTTTATGTTGAAGGCCGCGATGTAACTCAGGTTCAGGTTCTGCTTGAACTTGCCGAAGCTGCCGGGCTGTCGCGCAGTGCATTCGCCGATGCCTACGACAGTGCGGCGCAGCGTGCGGCCACCGCGGAAGATTTCAGCTGGGCGCTGGACTTGGGCATCGCCGGATTCCCGACCCTGCTGGCCCAGCGCGATGGCCAGTTGGCGTTGCTGACCAACGGCTATCAGCCGCTGGAAACCCTTGCGCCACTGCTGGCGCGCTGGCTGGAGCGTTCCGTCAATGCCTGACCGCCTCAGTTGGGCGGAAATTCGGCGTCTGGCCCTGCATCACAAGAAGGCCCTGATACTGGCCAATCTGGTGGCCATATTCGCCACGCTGTGCAGTGTGCCTATTCCGTTGCTGTTGCCCCTGCTGGTCGATGAAGTCCTGCTCAAGGATGGCGACAGCGCGCTCAAGGTGATGAATCACTTCCTGCCCGACAGCTTGCACACGGCTGTCGGCTATATCGGTTTGATGCTGGTCGTCACCTTGATGTTGCGCGGCGGCGCATTGATTTTCAACGTGATCCAGGCGCGCCTGTTCGCGCGCTTATCGAAAGACATCGTCTACCGTATCCGCGTGCGCCTGATCGAGCGCCTTAAGCGTATTTCCCTGAGTGAATACGAAAGCCTTGGCGGCGGTACGGTTACCACGCATTTGGTCACCGACCTCGATACGCTGGACAAGTTTGTGGGCGAGACGCTTAGCCGCTTCCTAGTCGCCATGCTCACGCTCGCCGGGACTTCGGCGATTTTGCTGTGGATGCACTGGCAGTTGGCATTACTGATTTTGCTGTTCAATCCGCTGGTGATCTACGCCACGGTGTTGCTGGGTAAGCGGGTCAAGCATCTAAAACGGCTCGAAAACGACAGCACTTCGCGTTTCACCCAAGCCTTGACCGAAACCCTTGAAGCAATTCAGGAGATACGCGCGGGTAACCGTCAGGGTTACTTCTGGGGCCGTCTGAGCGGTCGTGCTCGTGAGGTTCGTGACTTTGCCGTGGCTTCACAGTGGCGTACCGATGCGTCGAATCGCGCCAGTGGCTTGCTGTTTCAGTTCGGTATCGACGTGTTCCGCGCCGCCGCGATGCTCACGGTGTTGTTCTCTGATCTGTCGATTGGCCAGATGCTCGCCGTGTTCAGTTACCTGTGGTTCATGATCGGCCCGGTGGAGCAGCTGCTGAGTTTGCAATACGCGTTTTATGCCGCCAGCGGCGCGCTCTCGCGGATCAATGAATTGCTCGCCCGCGCCGATGAGCCGCAATACCCGGGCGGCGTTGATCCGTTCAAGGGCCGCGATACCGTGGGCATCGAGATCAATGACCTGAAGTTCTCGTACAACGATGAGCCGGTGCTCAATAACCTCAATCTGAGTATTGCGCCAGGCGAAAAAGTCGCCATCGTCGGTGCCAGTGGTGGCGGCAAAAGCACGCTTGTGCAATTGCTGCTTGGCCTCTATACCCCGCAAGCGGGCACTATCCGTTTTGGCGGCAGCAGCCAGCAGGAAATCGGTCTGGCGACTGTTCGCGATAACGTGGCGGTGGTGCTGCAACATCCCGCCCTGTTTAACGACACCATTCGCGCCAATTTGTGCATGGGCCGTGAGCGTAGTGATGAAGCCTGCTGGCGAGCGTTGGAAATCGCTCAGTTGGCCCACACCATTCGCCAGCTCCCTGCCGGGCTTGAGAGTGTGGTTGGGCGTTCGGGTGTGCGTTTGTCCGGTGGTCAGCGCCAGCGCCTAGCTGTCGCGCGCATGGTCTTGGCCGAACCTAAAGTGGTGGTGCTCGACGAGGCCACATCAGCCTTGGATGCGGCGACCGAATACGCCCTGCATCAGGCTCTCGCGCAGTTTCTGCAAGGCCGTACCACGCTGATCATTGCGCATCGCCTGTCTGCCGTGAAACAGGCAGACCGCGTGCTGGTATTTGATGGCGGCACAATCGCCGAGGACGGCGGCCATCAGCAATTGATCGCCGAAGGTGGTCTCTACGCTCAGCTTTATGGCCATCTTCAGCATTAATCTGTTGGCTTCCGGCTAATCTCAGCGCGCTTGCGTCAAAAAGCCCTACGCTTCGTCTGGTATTTTGCTGTTCACGCCCACGCAACGCGCTATCGTCGTTTAGGCTATGGACGCAAATTTTTTCGCGAGCGGGGTTGCTCCTGCCAGCTAAGGTTGGCGCACGGCCGAGTCCGCATGAAAGCTAAGGATGCCTGACATGAATCGTAAGAAAGTGGAATTTCCCGGCAGCAATGGACAAATGCTCGCCGGCTTGCTCGAACTCCCGGAAAACCACCGCCGTATCGAGTATTACGCGCTGTTCGCCCACTGCTTTACGTGTGGCAAGGATATCGCCGCCGCGACTCGAATCAGCCGTGAACTGGCCGATAACGGCATTGCGGTCCTGCGCTTCGATTTCACCGGCCTCGGAAACAGTGACGGCGATTTCGCCAACAGCAACTTCACCTCCAATATTGAAGACCTGGTTGCGGCTGCCAACCTGCTGGCGACCGAGTATCAGGCGCCACAGCTGATTATTGGCCATAGCCTGGGCGGTGCAGCAGTGCTTGCCGCAGTTGCGCAAATTGAGTCGATCAAGGCCGTTGCGACCATTGCCGCACCTTCGACTGCGCACCACGTGCAGCACCTGTTTGAAACCTCCAAAGAGAAAATCGCCGCCGAAGGGGAGGCGACGGTGAAAATCGGCCTGCGTGAGTTCTCGATCAAGCAGCAACTGATTGAAGACCTTGATCAATACGTCGATCTGCAGCACATCGCCAAGTTGCGCCGGCCATTGATCGTTTTTCATTCGCCGGTCGACAGCATTGTTCCGGTCGCCGAGGCGGGCGCTATTTTCGGCGCCGCCAAGCACCCCAAGAGTTACGTCTCGCTGGATAAGGCCGATCACTTGTTGAGCAACAAGGCGGACGCTGTCTACGTGGCCAAAACCCTGGCAGCGTGGGCGGCGCGTTATATCGAGGTGCCAACCGAGGAGCATGCAGGCAATCATCTGGATGACGGCCATGTGCTCGTTACCGAACTCGACAAGAAGTTTCTGCGCGGTCTGTACAGCCGCACGCATGCGCTGGTGGCGGATGAGCCGAAGGATTTTGGCGGCTCAGATTTGGGTCCGACACCCTACAACCTGCTGCTGATGGGATTGGGCGCCTGTACCTCGATGACTATTCGCATGTACGCCGCACGCAAGAAGATCGCGTTGGAGGATGTCGATGTGCGTCTGGTACATGACCGCGTGCATGCCGACGATTGCGATCAGTGCGAAGGGCGTGAGGGCAAGATCGAGCGCATCAGCCGGTTCATCCGCTTCGAGGGCGCAGAACTGACCGAGGAGGACAAGCAGAACATGCTCAGAATCGCAGATTTGTGTCCGGTCCATAAAACCCTGGAAAGTGATCCGGTTATTACCACGCAGTTGGAAACACTGAACCGTGATGAGTGAGTTTTTAATGATTGACGCATAAACTAAAACGGCCACTCGAAAGTGGCCGTTTTAGTTTAAGAAGTGGCTATTAGCTATCAGTTAGTTGTAATTAACAAACACTACGTAAGCATCCCGGCTATTGGCTGCCAAGTTGAGTTTATACCGCGCAGAGAAGTAACCGTTGTCGGTACGCTCGGCTGAGGGCGCTTGCAGGTCTTGCAAGGCCAGCGGGTGAGGTGGGCTGGATATGTCGCGGGTGTTGGCTTTGACGTTACGCAGGGTTTGAAGCTCGAAATGGGCGCTATGCGCCGCGTTAGGGCACTTGTCGAAATCGATGTTGGAGTCATTCAAGTTCGCCTGGCAGGTCGACTCGGTAATCGCTCCTCTGAATGAGATGCTCCCGGCCGATGCCTGGCCCATCAGAGTAGCGCTGGCAAGTAGTATTAAAAATGTATTTCGGGCGCTGTTAATCGTATTCACGACTCACCTATTTATTATGCCTGGCTGGCTATCTTTATTACTGTCGGGCTTTAGGGTTGGCGGGTAACTCCGTGCCACTACTTGTCGTCCGATGATGTCCCTACTGCGCCTTGAGTTGTTTATCTCAGGTGTAGCTTTTGTTATCACGCGGTATTGGCCGAAGTTGTGGACTCGGTTCGATTTAGCTTATTTATTTTTCGGCCGCGGGCTTTTTTGAGTGCTGGGTTTCAGTTGCCGGCGGAATTTGCGCGTAAGCGCGAATTGTTTGCGACTGGCAGCTTCCTGAACCGCCCTGTAACGAATTTGTTACGCGCTGGTGGCGTCCATTGCGGTGGTTTTGAGCGGGAGGCGGGGTGTAATGAAATATTTACGCGCGGGCGGCGTAAACCATTGTTTTCGGCGTTTAGGGGCGCTTGTTTGCGCAGGGTTTAGGGAGTGATATGGGCACATTCCCGTTCGCCACAGAACTGCGGCGGGCGACCCTGACAACAATAAAAGGAGGCGAAATGAACGCCGTGAGCAAAATTGCCCAGCACAACCCGATTGGTACCGACGGCTTCGAGTTTGTCGAATACACCGCCCCAACGCCGGAAGGCATTCAGCAGTTGCGTGAACTGTTTGTCGCCATGGGTTTCACTGAAACGGCCAAGCACCGTTCCAAGCAGGTTTTCCTGTTCCAGCAGAACGACATCAATTTCGTCCTTAATGGCAGCCCGACTGGGCATGTGCGCGAGTTCGGCCTCAAGCATGGCCCAAGCGCCTGCGCCATGGCATTTCGTGTCGAGAACGCCGCCCAAGCAGCCGCCTATGTAGAAGCGCAGGGTGCGAAACTGGTCGGCAGCCACGCCAATTTCGGCGAACTGAACATTCCGTGTGTTGAAGGGATCGGTGGCTCGCTGCTGTATCTGGTTGACCGTTATGGCGATAAAACCATATACGACGTTGACTTTGAATACATCGAAGGTCGCTCGCCCAACGACAATGCGGTGGGCCTGCAAACCCTCGATCACCTGACTCATAACGTTAAGCGCGGGCAGATGGATGTCTGGTCCGGCTTTTACGAGCGCATCGCCAACTTCCGTGAAATCCGCTACTTCGACATCGAAGGCAAACTCACCGGTTTGCTCTCGCGTGCGATGACTGCGCCGTGCGGCAAGATCCGTATCCCGATCAACGAATCGGCGGACGACAAGTCGCAGATCGAAGAATTCATTCGTGAATATCAGGGTGAAGGCATCCAGCACATTGCCCTGAGCACTGAAGACATCTACGCGACCGTGCGCCAATTGCGTGCCAACGGCGTCGATTTCATGCAAACCCCGGGCACTTACTACGACAAGGTTGATACCCGTGTCGCCGGCCACGGTGAGCCAACAGAAGTCCTTCGCGAACTGAACCTGCTGATCGACGGCGCGCCTGGCGATGACGGCATTCTGTTGCAGATTTTCACCAATACCGTGATTGGGCCGATTTTCTTCGAGATCATCCAGCGCAAGGGCAATCAGGGCTTTGGTGAAGGCAACTTCAAGGCGCTGTTCGAATCGATTGAAGAAGACCAACTGCGTCGCGGTGTGATTTCTGCCGATTGAGCCGCTGGCCAATCGCAAGGCTTAACCTGCGGTTTTAGCTGGTTGTTCCAGCAAAACCGCACAAACTTCTTGATAAGGTCGTTTAGATGAAACTTGCCTCTCTGCAACAAGGCCGTGACGGCATTCTGCTGGTGGTCTCGCGGGATCTTACCCGCGCGGTCAAAGTGCCTGCCATTGCCGCCACCCTGCAAGCTGCGCTGGATGATTGGGCCAATCTCCGTGCTCCGCTGGATGCGGTGTATCAGCGCCTCAACGATGGCCTTGAGGCGGACTCCTTTGCCTTTGACCAATCGGCGTGCCACAGCCCGTTGCCGCGCGCCTTTCATTGGGCCGATGGCAGTGCCTATGTGAATCACGTGGAGTTGGTGCGTAAAGCCCGTGGCGCCGAAATGCCTGAAAGCTTCTGGCATGACCCGCTGATGTATCAGGGCGGCAGTGATGCCTTCATCCCGCCGCACAGCCCGATTCGCATGGCAGATGAAGCCTGGGGTATCGACCTTGAGGCCGAACTCGCAGTGATTACCGATGACGTGCCGATGGGCGTGAATTCGGCCGATGCTGCGGGTCACATCAAGCTGCTGATGCTGGTCAACGATGTTTCGCTGCGCAATCTGATTCCCGGAGAACTGGCCAAGGGCTTCGGTTTTTATCAGAGCAAGCCGTCATCGAGCTTCTCGCCGGTGGCGATCACCCCTGATGAGCTGGGCGATAGCTGGAAAGACGGCAAGGTGCAGCGGCCATTGGTGTCGCACATCAACGGTCAGTTATTTGGCCAGCCGGATGCCGGCACCGACATGACCTTCAATTTCCCAACGCTGGTGGCGCATGCGGCAAAAAGCCGGCCGCTGGGCAGTGGTACGGTCATTGGTTCGGGCACCGTTTCCAACTACGACCGCAGCGCGGGGTCTTCTTGCCTTGCTGAGAAGCGCATGCTTGAAATCATCGAGCAGGGCGAAGCTAAAACACCGTTCCTCAAGTTCGGTGATCGGGTCCGTATCGAAATGTTCGATGCGGCGGGCCACAGTCTGTTTGGCGCTATTGATCAGGCTGTAGAACGCTATGAGCCATGAGCTGACGCTCTATTCCTACTGGCGCTCCAGCGCAGCCTACAGGGTGCGGATTGCGCTTAATCTCAAGGGTTTGGGTTACCGGCAATTGCCGGTTCACCTGGTTCGTGATGGCGGCCAGCAATTAAGTCCCGAGTATCAGGCGCTCAATCCGCAGGCATTGCTGCCGTTGTTGGTTGACGGTGATGTGCGCATTGCGCAGTCGCTGGCGATTCTGGAGTACCTCGAAGAAGTCTATCCGGTGCCGGCCTTGCTGCCCGCCGAGCCTGCTGCGCGGGCTCAGGTGCGGGCGCTGGCGCTGCACATCGCCTGCGAGATGCATCCACTGAACAATCTGCGGGTGTTGCGTTATCTGTCTGGCGAGCTGGATGTCAGTGATGTGCAGAAAACCGCGTGGTATCAACATTGGCTGCACACCGGCTTCAAAGCGGTAGAGGCGGGGCTGGCGGTCTTTGATGGCAAATTGTCACTTGGTCAGCGTCCCGGATTTTTCGAAGCCTGTTTGATCCCACAGGTGTACAATGCTCGCCGTTTTAACTGTGACCTCGATGCGTACCCACGCATTCTTGCCATGACGGCGCGTTGTGAAGCTCTCGATGCCTTTAAACAGGCGGCTCCCGAGGTGCAACCCGACGCAGAATAAGGTTTATCCGACCTTGCGGGGCGCCACATGCAAACGTTTAGCAGGCATTGCTGCGCTCCATAGCGCAGCGTGAAGGCGCGTTTGTCTGGGCCCTCTACATTCCGTCGCACCACGAGTGCGGCGGGTTCGATTCCGTCACAGATAAAAACAACAGGTGACGTATGACCCGAGCTACACCTAAAAACCTCTGGCTCTCACGCTGGGGCTTTATCCTTGCGGCAACTGGCTCTGCGGTAGGGCTGGGTAACATCTGGAAATTCCCCTATATCACAGGCGAGTACGGCGGCGGTGCCTTCGTGCTGATGTACCTTGCCTGTATTCTGGCCATCGGTATTCCGGTCATGATGACCGAGATCGCCATTGGTCGCCGTGGTCGCGGCAGCCCGATTGACGCCATTGGCCGCGTGGTTGAAGAAAACGCCGGTAACCCGTTGTGGAAAGCCGTCGGCGGCATGGCCATGCTCGCAGGCTTCATGATCTTGTGCTTCTACGTGGTCGTCGCGGGCTGGGCGTTTGCCTACACCTGGATAATGCTCGACGGCTCGCTGGCGGCCACCAGTGTTGAGGCACTCGGCGCTGCATTCGAGGCGCACAACGCCAATCCCTGGCAGTTGGGCGGTTGGAGTGTGCTGGTTGCATTGCTAACCCTGTGGATCGTCGCCAAGGGCGTGCAGAAGGGCATCGAGAACTCGGTTCGCTGGATGATGCCGGGCCTCGCGGTAATGCTGGTCGCGCTGGTGGGTTATGCCTACAGCAGCGGCAGCTTCTCGGCCGGCTTCGACTTCCTGTTCACCTTTGATGCCTCGAAAATCACCGGTGAAGCATTGCTGGCGGCATTGGGCCACGCGTTCTTCACCCTGAGCCTGGCCTCGGGTGCGATCCTCACTTATGGCTCATACATCCCGGATGGCCAGTCCATTGCCCGTACCACCTTCATGGTAGCCATCTGCGACACGGCTGTGGCACTGCTGGCGGGTCTGGCAATTTTCCCGATCATTTTCGCCAACGGCATGAGCCCGAGCGCCGGGCCGGGCCTGATCTTTATGAGCCTGCCGCTGGCCTTCCAGCAAATGCCAATGGGCACCGTGTTCGGCGTTCTGTTCTTCGCCATGGTGTCGATCGCAGCGCTGACTTCAGCCATCTCGATGATCGAAGCAACGGTTGCCTACCTCAACGAGAAGCACGGGGTTAGCCGGATCAAGGCTGCGCTGGTTTCGGGTGCGGTGTTGCTGGTCATCAGCATGCTGGCGATGCTGTCGTTCAACCTCATGGCCGGCTGGACGCCGATGGGCAAGAACTTCTTCGACTGGCTGGACTACCTGACATCGCGTTGGATGATGCCGCTGGGCGGGATATTCATCGTGTTGCTGGCGGGCTACGCACTGCGTGACGAGATCATGCGTGAAGAGCTCGACTTGCCGCCATTCGGCTACGCACTGTGGTTGTTCATGGTGCGCTACGTATCGCCGGTGCTGATCATGATCGTGTTCCTCAATGCCCTTGGCTGGCTGGGCTTTGATCCGATTGCTGGCTGGTATTGGATTGCCGGTGCGATTGGCCTGCTGACCATCCTCGGCGAGGTCATGTGGCCGCGCGTGGTGCCTGTTCTGGCAGGTCGTTAAACACCTCCGGGCAGCAAAGAAAAAAGCGTACGGCGCGAGCCGTGCGCTTTTTTTATGCCTGCGATTCAAGCGCCAAGGTCGGTACCAACCTGCGGCTGAGTGGCGGGAACCTGCCAAATTCAAGGTTAAGCTCAGCGTGAACTTGCCGATATAACACTTTGGATATAAGACGATCTGCACGCATTGCTGATCAATCTTGCGCGCCAGAGGCGTCGATGATTAGGACAAGGAGTGATGGCATAAGGCTTGCTATCGCAATCGTCCAACAAATACTGCTGCTGGCCCGGGCTGTCGCGAGGCCCGCCGGTGCAGTGAATAACGATAATGGAGTGATTCTATGCTGTTGCCTGTTTCCCGCGTATTTAGCAACTTTGCCGTCGGCAAAAAACTGCTCGGCGGGTTTACCGTCGTGTTGCTGTTAACGGCGGCGGTGGCGCTGACGGGCTATTGGGCGGTAGAGGCTGTTGCCGGGCGACATGAGCAGGTCAACCGTTTCAGTGCGATCGACGTGGCAGTGCTCAATGCGCTGCGTTTCGAGGGTGATTATGCGCTGAAACAAACCGCCGATACGGCATCGCGGACCCGCGATCAGTTCGACGTGGTCAAGGGTCTGCTGGATGAGCAACTGAGCCGCGACGATGGCCACAACAGCGCCCAGTTGGAAGCCATGGGCACTGCTTTAGAGCAGTATCGTCAGCAGTTCGATCAGTTTGTGGCGCTGACCGACAAAGCGCGCCAGGCGCGCGAACAAATGAGCAGTGCGGCGGGCGAGGCGCGTGATCAGTTCGAAATGATCGAGTTCGAAATGTACGACGCCGTGCGTGAACTGCGCCTTGAAGGCGACAAATTAAAAGGCAGTGATCCATTAACGCTGGCGGAGACAGCATCGGGGTTGAGCAAGCGCATGCTCGACCTGCGCAGCAATGAGAACCTGTACATCATTGATGGTTCGGCCGACGCCCTGCGCGACTGGAAGTACACCAATGAAGACCTGGAAACGGTCGCGCGCAACCTGATGATCTGGCTCGATGATGATCAAAAGACCTCGATTGATAAAGCCTTGCAGGCGCTGAAGGTGTATCAGCAGGCCTTCAATAACTACATGCAAGTGGTCAGCGATGGCGATGCTGCCGAGGCCACCATGCTTGAGGCTGCTCATGCAGTGCTGGCGCTGGTTGATCAGGCCAAGGTGGCGGAAGCTGCAAGCATGCAGGGCATTCGCCAGCAGGCATTGCTGGCGCTGATCGGCATGGCTGCCGCTGCGGTGCTGATCGGAGTGATTGCAGCCTTGCTGATCACCCGCTCGATTGTCGCGCCATTGCGCCAAGCCGTTACCTTTGCCGAGCAGATCGCTGCCGGTGACCTGAGCCGTGACATCGTCTGCGAGCGGGCCGATGAGGTCGGACAGTTGATGTCGGCCATGCAGCGCATGACCCTGAGCCTGCGCAATTTGATCGGGCACATTGGCGGTGGTGTCAGCCAGATTGCTGCTGCCGCAGAGCAGCTTTCGACCATTACCGCGCAGACCAGCGTTGGCGTGCAGCAGCAGAAACTTGAAACCGAACAGACGGCAACGGCCATGCACCAGATGGCCGCCACTGTGCAGGAAGTTGCTCAGAACGCCGATCAAGCGTCTCTGGCTGCTCGCGAGGCCGACAGTGAGGCGCAGCAGGGCAATAGCGTGGTGCAGGAGGCGGTTTCGCAAATACACAGCCTGGCAGGCGAAGTTGAGCAGTCGGCACAGGCCATTGAAGCGCTTAATCTTGAGAGCGAGCGCATTGGCAGCGTGCTTGAGGTGATCCGCTCGGTTGCCGAGCAAACCAATCTGCTGGCGCTCAACGCCGCGATTGAGGCGGCGCGGGCTGGCGAGCAAGGTCGTGGTTTTGCGGTAGTGGCAGACGAGGTGCGGGCCTTGGCGCAACGTGCGCGCACCTCAACCGAAGAGATCGAAACCCTGATCGCCGGGCTGCAAGACATGGCCAAGGGCGCTGCAGAGCAGATGGGCAGCAGCTTGAAGCTGACGCGGCGCACGGTTGATCTGGCCCTTGATGCGGGTAATGCGCTGGGCCGCATCACTTCGTCTGTCAGCACCATTGAGCAGATGAACCAGCAAATCGCGGCGGCCGCTGAAGAGCAAAGCAGCGTGGCGGAAAACATCAGCGAAAGTGTGACTCGAGTGCGCGACATTGGCGAGCAGAGCGCCACCGCGAGCGAGCAAACCGCAGCCTCCAGCGCCGAGTTGGCGCGCCTTGGGCTTGAGTTGCAAAATCTGGTTCGCCAATTCCGCACGGCGTAAATCATTGCGCGCAGGCTAGTCGTTCGAGTCTGCGCGCAAGTGGGCGAGTGGCGCTTGGTTTAGCGGGTTTGACTGATCAACGGCTTGGCCAACTCGCTGGCCCATATCGCCAAGGGTACCGGCGTATCAGGGTGCCAGATGCGGGTCCAGAGCAGTTCCAGGCGATCCAGATCGCCCCGGGCGACCGGCCAACGCTCAACCGTGCTTTGCAATTGCCATTGGCCGTTTTGCCAGTGAGCAAAGTCGAAGCGGAAAGGATGAAACCCGGTCATGCCCAAGCGCAAATCAGTGACAATCAAATAACTTTCAGCCTCTTTCTGCCTGTCAGCGCTCAGGCCATCAGCCGCTAAGTTGCTATGAGTTCGGGAGTCCCCACGCTGGCCGTCAATTCGGTCGTAACGCAACAAACCATCAGTAAACCAGGCCAGTCGCGCATGTGCGGGCGAATCCTTGAGGGCTTCTGCCAATTGCGTGCCGCGTGAAATCCGTTCGAGTACAGGCGGGCTATGGTCAAACCAGCCGGACAACGCTTCATAGTAATCATCGCCATCGAGCACCATCACCCGCCAGAGCAGGCTATTGAACGGCGTGGGCGAGCTGAATATCTGCTCAGCATGGATCCCTTGTTTCGCCAGTTGCGCTTCGACCCGGTGTTCGGCAACGTTTTTACCCACCACAGTGCTGGCCAGATACGCCGTTGATAGTGCCAGCGCGATGGCGGGTGCCTTGGCGAATCTGCCCTTCAGGCCGTAAATCAGGCCAAGCGCCATCGCCGCCAACAATGGCAAGGTGTACAGCGGATCGATGATGAATATGCTCGACCAGGCAGTGGGCGTCGGCGTCAGCGGCCAGAACAATTGGGTGCCATAACTGGTGAAGCTGTCGAGCAATGGATGGGTGGCGAGCACCAGCCACAGGGTTAACAGCAGGCGTTTACCCGAATAGCCAGGGTTGGGTGCAAAGCGCCGGATCAACAGCGTCAGCACTATTGCCACGGCGCTCAACACCAACAGGGAATGGCTGAAGCCGCGGTGATAAGTCATGTCTGCTACTGCATCGCCGTAATCGATCAGCACGTCCATGTCCGGCAGCGTGCCGAGCAGCCCGCCATAGAGCAGGGCTTTACGACCTTGCCAATGACCGAGCAGGGCGCCCTGAATGCCGGCGCCGAGCACCACTTGAGTCAGTGAGTCCATGATTCAACCTTGCGATGGAGATGAGGCAATTCGCCTAAATTAGCCTAAGCGCCTACGCGGTGGCACTGAAAAAGCGTGATTAAAATTTACCGGGCTCAGGCTTAAACCCAGCCCGGGTGCGAGTCGGGTTATGCTTGCAGCTCATTTATCAAGAATTGCGAGCATGCTGGAAGTCTCAAATAGCGTTCATTTGCCAGACGATGAGGTCGAGCTTACGGCTATCCGCGCTCAGGGTGCGGGCGGGCAAAACGTCAACAAGGTATCGAGCGCCATGCATTTGCGCTTCGACATTCAGGCCTCCTCATTGCCGCCGTTCTACAAGGAGCGTTTGTTGGCGCTGCGCGACAGCCGGATTACCGCGAGCGGTTTGATCATTATCAAGGCGCAGCAATACCGCACGCAGGAACAAAACCGCGCGGATGCACTGGAACGTCTGGTTGAGTTGATCCGCAGTGCGGCTAAAACCGAAAAAGCCCGGCGCCCGACCAGGCCAACTCTTGGCTCCAAGAAGCGCCGGCTTGAGGGCAAGACCAAGCGCGGGGCGATCAAGGCCGGCCGCGGCAAAGTCGATTTTTAATCACGGCAGAGCACGTCGGTGGCCGGCGTTGGCTCTGAGGATTCATGCGTGAACAGAGCTGTTTTGCGCCGTCTTTTTTGATTAAAGTTCAGCAATGAAATCGACCCTTGATGAGTTACAAGCCTACGTCGCGGTCATTGACTGCGGCTCTATCAGTGCGGCTGCAGAATTGCTGGAACAGACTGCATCCGCCGTTAGCCGGGCTCTCAGTCGGCTTGAAGAAAAGCTCGATGTAACCCTGTTGCGGCGCACCACCCGGCGGCTGGAAATCACCGAGGAGGGGCAGGCATTTCTGCTGCAGGCGCGCAAGATCATCGCCTCGGTGGAAGAGGCCGAAGAACAGATGGCCCTGCGCAGGCAAAAGCCGGCCGGACGCCTGCGGGTAAATGCGGCCTCGCCGTTTATGCTGCATGTCGTGGTGCCGCTGGTTGACGGGTTCCGGGCGCTGTATCCGGATATCGAGTTGGAACTCAATAGCAGCGATCAGATAATCGATCTGCTCGAGCAGCGCACCGATGTGGCGATACGTATTGGCCCGTTGCGTGACTCGACCTTGCACGCCAGGCCGCTTGGCAGCAGCCAGCGGCGCGTGCTGGCAAGTCCTGCATACTTACAGCGCGCCGGCGTGCCCGAATCGGTCGATGCGTTGAGGCAGCATTGCCTGATCGGTTTCACCCAGCCAGAAAGCCTTAACCTGTGGCCGCTGCGCCATGCGCAGGGTGATGGCTGGATGATCAACCCAGCCTCTATGCCTCAAGTGGCGAGACAATCCGCCAGTTGGGCTTGGCTGGGAACGGCATCGTGTGCCTGTCGGACTTCATGACCGCAGCGGATTGCGCGCTGGGTAATCTGGTGCAGGTTTGCCCGCAGGACACGCTCGAATCGATGCAGCCAATCAATGCCGTGTATTACCGCAACACGGCATTGGCGGCGCGGATCACCTGTTTCATCGATTACCTGAGCAGTCATATGGTCAGGTGATGATCGCGCCGATTCTGCGAGGCTGGCGTCAGGGAGCTCAATGGCTGTGCGCCTCTGCCTGCAGTTCATCACGTGCCTGGCGAGTGACCTGATACGCGGCGCTGATGGCCAGGCTGGCCATGATGCTGGCAACAATCAGGTCAGGCCAGGCGCTGCCGGTGCCGAATACACCCAGTGCGGCAATCAGAACGGCAATGTTGCCGATGGCATCGTTACGGGTGCACAGCCAAACGCTGCGCATGTTGCTGTCGCCTTCACGGTAGGCGTAAAGCAGCGCTGCCGTCAGCAGGTTGGCAGCTAACGCGAGCGTACCGATCACGCCCATGGTTTGCGCTTCGGGCACCACGCCATTGACCGCGTGCCACACGGCCACAATCAATACGCCGCAGCCGAACACCAACATCGAGAACGCTTTGAACAGCGAGGCCTTGGCGCGCCATACAACGGCCATGCCGAGTACCCAAAGGCTGATGCCGTAGTTGGCGGCGTCGCCGAGGAAGTCCAGTGAGTCAGCCAAAAGCGACACCGAGCCGGCCTGGAAACCGCTGGCAATCTCGACCACGAACATGGCGAAGTTGATGATCAATGCCAGCCAGAGGATTTTCCGGTAGCCCTTGTCCGGTGGTGTTTGCGGTGTATGAGCGCAGCAATTTGCAGACATTTTGCTTCTCCTGTCAGGTAATGAGCGCTACGCTAAACCCTGTAGTCACTACGGAGTCAACAGGTGAGTAAGCCATTTACCATCAGTGCGCTGAGCCGCGAAAGTGGCGTTAACCTCGAAACTATCCGCTTCTATGAGCGTAGCGGCCTGTTGCCGGAACCGCACCGCAGCGCTTCCGGTTATCGTCACTATCAGCCGGTGGATGTAGACCGCGTGCGCTTTATTCGCCGTGGTCGCGAGCTGGGTTTCAGTCTCGACGAAATTCGTACCTTGCTCGGCTTGGCCAGCCAACCGCATCGCTCATGCGAGGCTGCCGACAAACTGGTACGTGAGCACATTGCGGCGATAGATGAACGTGTCCGCGACTTGCAACGCATGCGTGCCGAGCTGGCCAAGCTTGAGGGCTGTGAAAGCCATGAGGCGCAGCATTGTCGACTGCTTGAGGCGCTGGACAATCGCGCCTGCTGTATCGAGCCTTTGCAACTGGATAGCTAAGCGCGGCTGTCGGGCCTTCACTTGGCGCAGAAGCAAGTGAAGGCCCAATGACTCTGCGGTTTGTCGCTGCAAGCGCCAGTCAGCGCGCCGCGCACAGGGCAATGCAGTTATCGAGCATGCGGTTGGAGAACGCCCATTCGTTGTCGTACCAAGCCATTACTTTGAGCAGGTTGCCGCTGACGCGCGTGTGGTTGGCGTCGAATATCGACGACAGTGGGTTGTGATTAAAGTCGCATGACACCAACGGCAGGCTGTTATAGCCGAGTACAGATGATCGTTCGCTGGCGGCAAGCATCATCGCATTGACCTCATCGCGATTGGTCTGGCGTTGAACATTCAGGGTCAGATCCACCAGCGACACATTGATCACCGGTACGCGCACCGCCATGCCCGTCAACTTGCCGGCCAGTTCCGGCAGCACCAGGCCTACGGCTTCGGCAGCGCCCGTCTTGCTGGGAATCATCGATTGGGTGGCTGAGCGGGCGCGATAAGGGTCGCTGTGATACACATCGGCCAGGTTCTGGTCGTTGGTATAGGCGTGAATGGTAGTCATCAGGCCATTTTCGATGCCCAGTTCGCGATGCAGCACTTGCGCGACCGGGGCCAGGCAGTTGGTGGTGCAGGAAGCGCTGGAAATAATCTGGTGTTCGGCGCGCAGAATGTCGTGATTCACCCCGAATACCACGGTTGCGTCAGCGCCTTTGGCGGGCGCCGAGATAATCACCTTGTTGGCGCCGGCCTTGAGGTGGGCGGCAGCCTTGCTGCGTTCGGTGAATAATCCGCTGCATTCGAACACCACATCGACCTGTAGTTTTTGCCACGGCAATTGCCCGGGATCGGCAATTGCACTGACAGCGATGCGGTCACCGTTTACGCTAATACTGTGGTCATCGTATTCGATGCTCGCATCGAACAGGCCGTGTACGCTGTCGTGCTTGAGCAGGTGGGCATTTATGGCGCTTTCGCCGAGGTCGTTGATGGCAACGACTTGCAGATGCTGGCGGTAATCCTGCGTATACAGCGCGCGCAGGACGTTACGGCCAATTCGACCAAAACCATTGATAGCGATACGCAGCGTCATAAGCTTGTCCGTTTTTGGTTTTGTTGTTGGAAAACCAAAATTACTCCTGTTTAAATAGAAATCAAGGCGTTATTAAACGCATTATTTTGTTAGATGTTACTAATGCGGCTTATCACGAGCCCGGAGTCAATATCATGCATCCCCGTGTTATCGAGGTAACAGACCGTCTGATTGAGCGCAGTCGCGCCACCCGCGAACGCTACATGGCGATGATTGCGGCGGCGGCCAGTGACGGCCCGCAGCGTGGCAAGTTGCAATGCGCCAACTTCGCTCATGGTGTGGCCGGTTGCGGCGCGGAAGACAAGCAGTCGCTGCGCCTGATGAATGCCGCCAACGTGGCGATCATTTCGGCTTACAACGACATGCTCTCGGCGCATCAGCCGTACAAGGATTACCCCGAGCAGATTAAACAGGCGCTGCGCGATGTCGGCTCTGTCGGCCAGTTTGCCGGTGGCGTACCGGCGATGTGTGATGGCGTCACCCAGGGTGAGCCCGGCATGGAGCTGGGCATCGCCAGCCGCGAAGTGATTGCCATGTCGACGGCCGTGGCGCTGTCACACAACATGTTTGATGCCGCGCTGTATCTGGGTATTTGCGACAAGATCGTGCCGGGCCTGATGATGGGCGCGCTGCGTTTCGGTCATCTGCCAACCCTGTTCATTCCTGCTGGTCCGATGCCTTCGGGACTGTCGAACAAGGAAAAAGCCGACGTACGCCAGCGCTATGCCGAGGGCAAAGCCAGCCGTGATGAACTGCTCGAAGCTGAAATGAGTGCTTATCACAGCCCCGGCACCTGCACCTTTTACGGCACGGCCAACACCAATCAATTGTTGATGGAAGTGATGGGGCTGCACTTGCCCGGCGCCTCGTTCATTAACCCGAATACGCCGCTGCGTGATGCGCTGACGGTCGCTGCTACGCGGCAGATAACCCAACTGACCAAACAGGGCGGGCAGTTCACGCCGCTGGCCGAGATTGTTGATGAGCGCTGTCTGGTCAATGCCATTGTGGCCCTCAGCGCGACTGGCGGCTCGACCAATCACACCCTGCATTTACCGGCGATTGCCCGGGCAGCCGGCATACAACTGACATGGCAGGACATGGCCGACTTGTCGGCGGTGGTGCCGACGCTGGCGCATGTTTATCCCAATGGTAAATCCGATATCAATCACTTCCAGGCCGCAGGCGGCATGGCGTTTTTGATTGCTCAATTGCTTGATGCCGGCTTGCTGCATGACAACGTCAACACAGTTGCCGGGCACGGTTTGCGCCGCTATACCCAAGAGCCGTTCCTGCAGGACGGTGAACTGGTGTGGCGTGACGGGCCGGGCAAGAGTTACGACGAAAGCGTGCTGCGGCCGGTAGCTAACCCGTTCTCGCCTGAAGGCGGATTGCGGGTGATGGAGGGCAATCTCGGCCGTGGCGTGATGAAGGTCTCTGCGGTGGCGCTGGAGCATCAGGTTGTCGAGGCGCCTGCCAGGGTGTTTCAGGATCAACAAGCCCTGGCCGATGCGTTCAAGGCCGGTGAACTGGATTGCGACGTGGTCGCGGTGATGCGTTTTCAGGGCCCGCGCTCGAACGGCATGCCCGAGTTGCACAAGATGACGCCGTTTCTCGGCGTGCTGCAAGATCGCGGTTTCAAGGTGGCGCTGGTAACCGACGGGCGTATGTCCGGTGCGTCGGGCAAGATTCCGGCGGCCATTCATGTGTGTCCCGAAGCCTTTGATGGCGGCCCGCTGGCACGTGTGCGCGATGGCGACATTATCCGCCTCAACGGCCTGACCGGAGAGCTGAGCGTGTTGCTCAGCGATGGCGAATTGGCCGCTCGTGAAAATGCGCCGGGCCTGCTGGACAACGGCGTCGGTTGCGGCCGTGAGCTGTTCGCCTTTATGCGCCACTCATTCAGCACCGCCGAGCAGGGCGCCAGCGCCTTCACCCAGAGTCTGGAGTCGCTTAAGTGATAGTGGCAATTGTCGGCGACATTGGCGGCACGCATGCGCGTTTCGCCGTGTGGCGCGACAACGCCCTTGAGCAAATCGAGGTGCTGGCGACAGCGGATTACTCCAGCCCCGAGTCTGCGCTGGCGGTTTACCTTGAGCGAGCCGGTTTGTCTCTGGGTGCGGGCAGTGCCGTGTGCCTGGCTTGCGCCGGGCCGGTGAGTGATGGCGACTTTCAGTTCACCAATAACCACTGGCGAATCAACCGCAGCGCCTTTTGCCAGGCTCTGCACATCGAGCGGTTATTGCTGATTAATGACTTTGCCGCCACCGCGCTCGGCGTTACGTTGCTCGAGCCGAGTGAGCGGCTGGCGGTGCGCGCTGGTCATGCGCAGGCGGATCGCCCGGTTGTGGTAATGGGGCCGGGTACAGGCTTGGGCGCGGCGAATCTGTTGCCTAAAGGCGCAGGCGAGTGGCAGGCGTTGCCGGGTGAGGGCGGGCATGTCGACTTGCCGATTGGCAGTGAGTCCGAGGCTGAGCTTTGGTTGTTGCTGCACCGGCAACTCGGGGCTGTGCAGGCCGAAGATGTATTGAGCGGCGCGGGGTTGCTGGCTTTGTACGCGGCGGTGTGCCAGCGCAATGGTCAGCCGGCGCAACACGCAAATGCCGCGCAAATCTGTGCGGCGGCGTTGCAAGGTGAGCCGCTGGCAGCAGCGGCGCTGGAGCAGTTCTGCGTGTGGCTGGGCCGCGTGGCGGGAAACCATGTGTTGAGTTTGGGCGCGCGCGGTGGCGTGTACATCGTCGGTGGAATGGTGCCGAGATTTGCCGACTTCTTCTTGCGCAGCGGCTTTGCGGCCGCTTTCGCCGACAAAGGCGCGATGGGTGATTATCTGGCGGATGTTCCGGTTTGGCTGGTAACCGCGCCATACCCGGGCTTGTTGGGCGCGGGTGTGGCGTTGCAGCAGGCCGGTTAGTCGATGTCGCTGTCGACCGGATAGCGACTGTCGTTGAGGCTCTCCTTGATCTTGCGCAGGTGCGGCTGGAAATCCACGCCACGGCGCAGGGTTACGCCCGTCGCCAGCACATCAAGAACGGTCAGCTGGATGATGCGCGAGGTCATCGGCATGTAGATGTCGGTGTCTTCCGGCAGGGGAATGTCCACGCTCAGCGAGCTGGCTTTGGCCAGTGGTGAGCCGGCTGCGGTAAGCGCCAGCACCGATGCGCCGTTTTGACGGGCAATGCGTGCGACTTCGACCAGTTCGCGGGTGCGCCCGGTATAGGAAATAATCACGAACAACTCACCGGTGTGTGCGACCGACGCCAGCATGCGCTGCATCAGCACATCGGCGTGGGCGCTGACTGCCAGATTGAAGCGGAAGAATTTGTGTTGGGCGTCGAGTGCGACGGGCGCCGAGGCGCCGAGGCCGAAAAAGTGAATCTGCCGGGCCTGGATCATCATGTCCACTGCGCGGCTGATCAGCTGCGGATCAAGTGACTGGCAGGCGCTGTCGAGTGAGGCGATCGCACTGCCAAAAATCTTGCGGGTGTAGGCATCCGGCCCGTCACTGGCCTCGACTGCACGGCTGACATAAGCCGCGCCGCTGGCGAGGCTTTGAGCCAATTGCATTTTCAGTTCCGGATAGCCGTTAACTCCGAACGAGCGGCAGAAGCGATTGACTGTCGGTTCGCTGACCTCAGCGGTTTGCGCCAGCGCAGCTATGCTCAGGCGAGTGGCCTGCTGCGGGTTGCGCAAAATGACTTCGGCGACCTTGCGTTCCGCCTTGCTCAGCGTGTCGAGGCGGCCCTGGATTTGCTCCAGAAGATTACGCGCACGATCCATTTTTATTCCTTATTCGGTCGATAAAGTGCAGGGCTATCGTACTGGCGCCCATGCGTTGCGGCCACATCAACCTAGTGTAGCTGAGATATGTTGTTTTTATTACTACATTAGTCCTTGAAAAAATCAGTCGTAGCGGTTAAATCTAGGTTTCATTGTTAAAAGAACTAACATCATGCCTAGCATTACGGTTGACTGCTGCACCTTCGCGCTGTTTGGCGCGCTGGGTGACCTTGCGCTCCGCAAGCTGTATCCGGCGCTTTACCAGTTGGATCGGGCGGGGTTGCTTAACTGCGACACGCAGATTCTGGCGCTGGCCCGTGATGCCGGAGAGCCGCAGCATTACCTTGGGCTGATCAGTGATGCACTGCGCCAATATGTGCCGGTCAATGAACATGATGATGCGGTAATGGCACGGTTCGAGGCGCGCCTGCGCTATTTGCGCATGGACTTTCTGGTTGAGGACGATTACCGCGCCTTCGCCGATGCCACCCGTGATGCCCGCCAGGTGATTGCCTATTTCGCCACGCCTGCTGCTGTTTACGGCGGCATCTGCGCCAATCTGGCGCGCCTGGGTTTGGCCGGCATTACCCGCGTGGTGCTGGAGAAACCGATTGGCCATGACCTGCAATCATCACGCGCGGTCAACGACGCCGTGGCGCAATTTTTTGCCGAGACACAGGTTTACCGGATAGACCATTACCTCGGCAAAGAGACCGTGCAAAACCTGATTGCCCTGCGGTTTGCCAATAGCCTGTTCGAGACCCAGTGGAACCAGAATCATATCTCCCACGTGGAAATCACCGTGGCCGAGAAGGTGGGCATCGAAGGGCGCTGGGGTTACTTCGACAAGGCCGGGCAGTTGCGCGACATGATTCAGAATCACCTGCTGCAATTGCTTTGTCTGATCGCCATGGACCCGCCGAGCGACCTCTCGGCAGACAGCATTCGTGACGAGAAGGTCAAGGTGCTCAAAGCGCTCGAATCCATCAGCCCGGAACAGCTGAGCCAGCGCGTGGTGCGTGGCCAATACATTGGCGGAACCTCGGGCAACAAAGCCGTGCCTGGCTATCTGGAAGAAGACAACGCCAACGCGCACAGCAACACCGAAACCTTTGTTGCGCTGCGCGCAGATATTCGCAACTGGCGTTGGTCGGGCGTGCCGTTCTACTTGCGCACCGGTAAGCGCATGCAGGAAAAGCTTTCGCAAATTGTCATCCATTTCAAAGAGCCGCCGCATTACATCTTTGCGCCAGAACAGCGTGCACTGATCAGCAACCGGCTGATCATTCGCTTGCAACCGGATGAAGGTATCTCGCTGCAAGTGATGACCAAGGATCAAGGACTGGATAAGGGCATGCAGTTGCGCAGCGGGCCTCTGCAGCTGAGTTTTTCCGACACTTATCCCAGTGCGCGGATACCGGATGCGTACGAGCGCTTACTGCTTGAAGTGATGCGCGGCAACCAGAATCTGTTTGTTCGCAAAGACGAAATTGAACATGCCTGGCAATGGTGTGATCAGTTGGTCGCCGGCTGGAACAAGCTCGGTGATACACCCAAACCTTATGCAGCAGGAACTTGGGGGCCAATGGCTTCGATTAATCTGATAGCCCGAGACGGGAGGTCCTGGTATGGCGATCTCTGAGCTGGCGTTGCCTGAAGGCGTGATTGCTCATTGTTTGAAAAAGCCTCAGCAAATGGCAACTTCGCTGGCGCACAACGTCGCCGATGTGTTGCGCCAGGCTATTGTGGCGCGTGGCGTGGCAACGCTGGTGGTGTCTGGCGGGCGCAGCCCGATTGCCTTCTTTGAAGCATTGGCGACACAGCCGCTGGATTGGGCCAAGGTCGTTATCAGTCTGGCGGATGAGCGTTGGGTGCCGGTCACCCATCCGGACAGCAACGAAGGCCTGCTGCGCAAGCATCTGCTTCAAGGTGCATGCGCGGCGGCGCGTTTTGTCGGGCTCTATCATGGCGGGGCCACGTTACAGGCGGCTGCAAAGTTGGCTGATGAGGCGCTGGCGTACTTGCCGCCGATTGATGTGCTGGTGCTGGGCATGGGCGATGACGGCCATTGTGCGTCGCTGTTTGCCGGTAATCCTCAGCTCGATGAAGCCCTGCTGCCAGGCAACACCACGCGCTGCGTGCCGATGCTGGCGCCGGGTGTGCCGCATCAGCGCATCAGCATGACCTATGCGTTGCTGGCATCTGCCGATGTGCAGTTCCTCGCGGTGCAGGGGGCCAGCAAACTCGACACCTTGCAACAGGTCGTCAGTGACCTTGACGCTACTTCTGCCATGCCCGTGCGCGCTTTCATGCGGCCACCACTGCAAATTTACTGGAGCCCGCAGGGCTAAGGATTCGCCTCCATGTCTATGACCGAACAACAGTTGCAGCGGCACATGGCTGAAAAGACTGCCCGGCTTGATCAGATCTGCGCGCAGGCGCGGATCATGCCGGTGATCACGATTGCCCGTGAAGCCGATATTCTGCCGCTGGCCGATGCCTTGGCCGCAGGTGGTTTGACGGTTCTGGAAGTGACGCTGCGCTCCGAACACGGCCTGGCCGCTATCGAGTTGCTGCGCAAGCAGCGCCCGGAGTTGTGTGTTGGCGCCGGCACGGTGCTGGACGCCGCCACCTTCAGTGCCGCTGAGCAGGCGGGCGCGCAATTTATCGTCACGCCGGGCTCGACTGAAGAGGTGCTCAAGTTCGCGATGCACAGCGCCGTGCCATTGCTGCCAGGCATCGCCACGGCCTCTGAATTGATGCTTGGCTACGGCCTTGGCTATCGGCGCTTCAAGCTATTCCCGGCGGAGGTATGCGGCGGCGTGGCGGCGCTCAAGTCGTTGGGCGGGCCTTTCGCCGCCGCGCGGTTTTGCCCGACAGGGGGGGTGAGCCCGGCCAATGTTCGCAGCTATATCGAGCAGCCAAATGTCATGTGTGTGGGCGGAACCTGGATGTTGAATAAAGAGTGGATAGCGCAGGGCGACTGGGCTCAGGTCAGCCAAAGCAGCGCCGAGGCGTTACGCTTGCTCGACTAGCGAAGTGCAAAGCCGCTTTGCAAGTTCGCTGGTTGATTGCAACGGTTTGTTACAGATGCGCCAGCTTTGATTGAGCCGCGTCTCGCAGTAGTGGCATAGTGTTGGCCAGCTGTATCTCACTCATGGAGGATTTATATGCGCTTGATCGTTGCGATGTTGTTACCACTCGTTATGGTTGGTTGTTCATCTGTTCCCGCCGAGAAGGTCAAGCCTATTGCTGAAGATCGCTTCCTCGCGTTTCAGGAGCCGGGGGAGAACACCGGTGAGCTGGTGGTCAATCGGGATTACGGTTTCATGGGCGGTGGCTGCTACATTGCCGTCAAGGTCGATCGCAGCGTCGCCGCGCGCATTGCCGTAGGCGAATCCGCACGGTTCAACGTCTCACCCGGCAATCACATCCTCGGCATCGCCATTGACGAGCAGGGCGAGTTCCTCTGCAACAACGGCCGTCTTGAGCGCGAACTCAAGGTGCGGGTCGAGAAAGGCCAGTCTCAGGAGTTTCGCATCGTCAGTGAAAACAAAGGCGGGTTCGATATCCGCAAGGTAGAAGTTCAGGCAGAAGCTGAGGCGCCCTGATCGCCAACACTCTGGCCATCTATCTAAAAAACACCCGTGCACTCGCCGGGTGTTTTTTTATGACTAGAATTTTATCCTTGGCTATCAACTCTTCAGTTGCTTTGTGTCATGAGCGGCCCGTGCTGTTGGTAGCACTATCGAATACCCGGATGGAGTTTGATTATGCGCTTTATGGTTATGGTCAAGGCGAGCCCTGAAACCGAGGCGGGCATCATGCCCACTCGCGAGCTTCTCACCGAAATGGGTCGGTATAACGAGGCGTTGGTCGAGGCCGGTGTGCTGGTCTCGGGTGAGGGATTGAAAGCCAGCCGGCATGGTGCCCGTGTGCGTTTCAGTGGTGCTTCCCGTGAGGTGGTTCATGGGCCATTCGGCTCGCCAAATGATCTGGTCGCGGGCTTCTGGATTTTCCGCGTCGACTCATTGGATGAGGCGATCGAATGGGTCAAGCGCTGCCCAAACCCGATGATCAGTGACAGTGACATCGAAATTCGCCAGATCCTTGAAGACGATGATTTCGGCGCGGCTTTCGATGATCCCTTGCGTGAGCAGGAAGCCCAGTTGCGTGCGCGACTGGCAGATTAGGTGAGCGCCTTAATTGGCGGGAGTCGATCATGAAAATAAATCCCTACCTGATGTTTGATGGCCAGGCAGAAGCGGCGTTTCAGTTGTATGCCAAGGTCCTCAAGGGCGAAATCCAGGCGCTGATGCGCTACCGCGAAAACCCTGAATGTGCAGAGATGCCCGAGCCGTTTCTGGATCGGGTGATGCATGTCTGCCTTGAGGTTGATGGCCAGCTGCTAATGGCGTCGGATACCGCGTCGGCAGAGCCATTTTCTGGCATGAAAGGCTGCTCGATCACGCTCAATGTCGTGAGCATTAGCGAGGCGCAGCGGGTATTTGATGCGTTGTCTGAACAGGGCACGGTGGAAATGCCGCTGGCGCAAACGTTCTGGGCAGTGCGCTTCGGGTCGCTGGTCGATCGCTTCGGTGTTTCCTGGCTGATCAACTGCGAAAAAGATAACGCCTGATTCGCGTCGGGGCTAACCACATGATTGCCGTGCAGCCCGCTTGAGCAGGCTACACGGCAATTTGGCGGGTCTTACGAGGCCATGCCGATACGCGCCAGTTCGGCGTCTACCGGCTGCTGCGGCTCATCGGCAACCGCTGCGAGGAACTCGTCACCCCAGCGACGAATGTCGTTGTAGCTGACGATATCGAACAGCTCGCGCAGGCGCGCCTGAGCTTCTGTCTTGGGCAGGTTGAGCGCCCAGTAACAGGTTTGTGCCAAATCCTTCGGGTCGTGCGGGTTGGTCAGCAGCGCGCCCTTGAGTTCGGCGGCCGCACCGGCAAACTCCGACAGCACCAACACGCCGCAACCGCCCAGCAAGCCCTGCGCTGCGACAAACTCCTTGGCGACCAGATTCAGCCCGTCGCGCAGTGGGGTAATCCACATCACGTCGGCCATGGCGTACCAGGCGCTGACTTCCTCGAACGGCAAGCTGCGGAAGAAGAACTGCAAAGGGGTCCAGCCGATGCGCGCAAAACGTCCGTTGATTCGGCCGACGGCTTGCTCGATCTGGGACTGCAACTCATCGTAAATTGTCATTTCCTTGGCTGCCGGCACGCACACCGTGACCAGCGTCACCTTGCCGAGCAGCTCAGGGTTCTCGTCGAGCATGCGCTCATAAGCCTGGAGCTTTTCCAGAATGCCTTTGGTGTAATCGAGGCGCTCAACCGAGAGGATCAGCTTCACACCCACCAACTCTTCGCGCAGACGATCCATCATTTCACGAATTTTCGGGCTTTCGAGTGCTGTACGTACCCGGTCAATATCCAGGCCCACCGGATGCGCGCCAAGCTTGACGGTGCGGCTGCCGGTGTCCACGGCAGTGGTCATGCGCTCAAGGCCCACGGCGCAACCGTAGGTGATGAAGCGCGGCGCACAATTTTGCCGGCTGACGGTCTGCAGCGGCGTTACACCGCGCGCCACATCAACGAAGTTTTCGACCTGACGCGGAATGTGGAAGCCGATGTAATCACACTGAAGCAGGCTGCCAATGATTTCGCGGCGCCATGGAAGCACGTTGAATACATCTGCTGACGGGAAGTAGGTGTGGTGGAAGAAGGCGATGCGCAGGTCGGGGCGCAACTCACGCAAGTAGCCGGGCACCATCCACAAGTTGTAGTCGTGCAGCCATACGGTGGCGCCTTCTGCGGCTTCCAGTGCCGTGCGCTCGGCGAAAGCACGGTTGACCTTGAGGAACACTTCCCAGTCCTCTTCGCGGAACTGTGCGCGCTCCCAGAAGGTGTGCAGCGTCGGCCAGAAGGCTTCCTTGGAGAAGCGCTTGTAGAAGATGTCGACCTCTTCCTTGGTCAGCGCCACACGCGCCGCTTTGAGCTTTGGGTAACGCTCGGCGTCTACCGTGGTGTGGGTCTCAAAGGCGTCTGCTTCATCGCCTTCATGGATGGCCCACGCCACCCAGGAGCCGGGACGACCATCGCCAAAGAAACTCAGCAGGGTCGGGATAATACCGTTAGGTGATGTCGGTCGACGGCGCTGTAACTTGCCATCGGCGCCGCGGTATTCCTCATAAGGCAGGCGGTGATAAACCATGACCATTTCGGCTTTGCCCGGCTGCGCGGCCTGACGGCGCTCGGCGGCAATACCGTGTTCGCCAAGGAAACCGAAGTGGGCAAACGCTTGCAGAATGCCGCCGCAACCGCTGCGGTTGGCGTGCAACGTGCGTGAGTGGTGCGCGGTTGATTCGAGCAGGGCTGATTCGGACTGGCCAACACACACACCCTTGAAACGGGTGCTGAGCATGCTCAGGTCGTTGAGCGTATCGCCAGCGGCGAGTACCTGGTCGTCTTCCAGCTCCAGCCAGTCGGCAAGTGCCTCAAGGCTGGTGCCTTTGTTGACGCCCTTGGGCAGGAAGTCGAGATAGCGTTCGGCGGAGTAGAGCAGGTCGCAACCGAGCTTCTCGGCCACTTCGATCAAGGCTGGATTCGACGCCTCTTCCGGGCTGCAGAAATACGAGCAGCGACGCACTTGCGGAACATCCTGACGCTCCAGTGCAAAGCCTTCCACGGCGCTGGCGACCTGACTTTCGCCGGGCCAGAGCGCGTCGATGTTGTTCTGCAGCGGTTGCACCGGTTGCAATGAATCACCGTAAACGATGCTGCCGCCCACATCGGCGATGATGTAGTCGGGCATTGGCAGTGTTGGGTCTGCCAGCAGCGGCAGCACCGCTTCAAGGCTGCGGCCGGTGACGTAAGCCAGTTTGATTTCCGGGTGAGCGGCAATGGTCTGGTAAAGACTTAGACGATCTTCGGGATCGCCAGCGAGAAAGGTTCCATCAAGATCGGTAGCAAGTAGCATGCGCTGTCTCCCTGTCCAGTAAGTGGTGCAGTGACGCGCCGACAATGGCCGACGAGCTAAGTGCTATCGATTCATGTACAGCAGCCGCGCAGGCTGGCGACAGATTCGATAGGCACTGCATTAGGCAGCTGACCATAAGGTGGCTGCCTTGTTGTTATGCAGGCGGGCGTAGCGCCGCGCCTACGGGTGTTGAGGGGCTGGCCCCTCGGATTCGGTTGGCTCATCTTCAGCGGGCGCGTCAGGCATGAGCTCGAGCACGGTGTGACTGGTGCGCAGCATGGGCACAAAGTGCGCCTGATCACCGCTGACCAGTTCACTGACACGACGCAGTCGGTAAAAGGTATAGACGCCAAGCAGGCCAAGGACCACAGCAAAATACAGTGGCAGGGCATGCGCGCCCAAATGCTCCATCAGCACGCCGACCAATAGCGGGCCGCATACCGAGCCAATACCGTTGACCATGAGCAGGCTGCTTGAGCCGGCAAGAATCTCATCACTGTGCAACTGGTCGATCAGCTTGGCTACCGCAATTGGATAGATGGCAAAGGTCAAGCCGCCCCAAATGAAGAACAGGCCCATCAATAGTGGCCCGGCAGTGACCAGGCTCATTGCAAGTGAAATGACCACAGACAACGCCACGATCCAGAACATCACCAGACGTCGGTCATGCTTGTCGGAGTAGCGGCCAATGGGCAGCTGGAGCAAGGCGCCGCCGAGAATCGTGGCACTCATCAGCAAACCGACGCCGCGGGCATCGAAGCCGCTGAGGCTGGCATAAATCGGTGCCATGCCCCAGAACGCGCCCAGCGCCAGTCCGGACAAGCCCGCTGCGGCAATCGACAGCGGCGCAATGCGGGCGATCTCGCGCAGGTTGGTGTGCAGGGTTTCCGGTACGGTCGGCTGCGATTGGCGGGTCATGGTGATTGGCATCAACGCCGCAATAATCAAAATGGCCGACAACGAGAACAGTACAAATTCGGTCGGGGCGGCTAAGCCTAATAATTGCTGGGCCGCGGCCAGCGCGCCGAGGTTGACCGCCATGTAGATGGCAAACACCAGACCGCGTTTTTCGTTGCTGACTTTAGCGTTGAGCCAGCTTTCGATGATCATGTACAGACTGACCAGCGCCAGACCGTACAGCACCCGCAATGCAAGCCACACCCAAGGGTTGATGATGATGACGTGAACCAGAACGGAGATCGCAGCGAGGGCGGCGCACAGGGCAAACGCACGAATGTGCCCGACGCGCCTGACCAGCGGAATCGCCAGCCAGGTACCGAGAAGGAAACCGACAAAGTACCCGGACATGATCAGTCCGAGCATTCCGGTGGAGTAGCCTTCGGCCACACCACGCAGCGTCAGTAATGTATTGAGCAGACCATTGCCGAGCAGGAGTAATGCAACCCCACTCAGCAGTGAACTGATTGGGGCAATTAGGGACCACATGGCGAACTACCCTAGGGAACTCTGTGCGTGATAGCAAGCACGAAGCGCGCCAATAGTAATTTATTGTTACTGCTAACTATCTGATTTATATATGTTTTTACCGACATAAATAAATCGATTAATTTTTTATGGCGGCAAAATGCACCAGCGTGGGGCGCAATTGTGTTATCGCGCATCGATCTCCAGAGGTTTCAGTGCCGTTTCATTTTGCAGTGGCGCCGCGTTAAAACGCTGCACGAATGCATTCAGCTCCTGACGGTCGCGTGGGTTGAGCAATTGCGCATCGGCGGTGTCGAGAACACTCTTGGCGTAATCAATAATTTCGTTCTGGTAGCGGGTTTGCGGGCAGGCATACAGCATGTTTTTAAGGGCTTGCAGCAACGTTGTAAGCACGCCCGGATCTGCGCCCCCGTATGTGCGAATAGAGCCCAAAACCAATTGCAGTAATTGCGCGACTGTAAGCTCGCGGATGTAGAGGCGGGGCGGTTCGTCATCCAGCTCAGCTACATCGAAGTCCGGCAACTGCAAGCGTTGAGTGAACAGCACGCTGAGCAGGTCAATGGCCTTGATCGCAGTGCCCGGATCGTTGATGCCGGGGCTCAGCGCCTTGACCGCAATTTCAGAGATTTGCTTGCAGCCGAAAAAGTAATGAATGCTTGCGTACTCCTCGATAAAGAAGTCGAAGCAGTCGAGCAACTGCTGGCAGATTTCTTCGTTGCCTGGTCGATTGGTCTTGAATAGCGGGTGGCCAGTGCTGACAAAGAAACCGTGATGGACCAGCACAGTCATTTGCAGGTCGTTTTCCTTGAGTATTTGATTGGCGGCGGCGACATTCAGCGCTTTGAAATAGCCACTGCGTTGTGATCGGGTCTGTGCCCAGTTTTGGTCGTTGGGCCATTCAGGTGAAGTTTCCAGTGCCTGTATCTTTTTGATCCGGCCCTGGAGTTTGCAGTGGGTGGTGGTGAATAGATTACTGAGGATGTGCTCGACTTGAATCGACTGCGAAATCGAGCGAATGAAGTGCACGAACAAGCCCAGGCAGCCAATGCCCAGACCCAGTGAAATCAGCACGCCGAGGCTGGGTACTTTGTCGCTGCCGTTAAGTTCGATGGTGGTAATCAGCAGCAGGGAATAAAGAATGGTGCCGAGGTAGACGCCGAGGGTCTTTTGATGGCTCTTGCTGCTCACCAAACCGGGAATTACCCGGGGCGAAAGCGCTGCGGCGGCGTTGTTGAGTACCACCATGACCATCGAGAAGCTGAACACCATCAGCGACAGAATGCCGCCAACCAAGGTGCCGAGAATCAGCCGTGCGTTGTCGGCATTTCGCACCAGGCCGATGTCGATTTTTTGCTTGATGCTCATCAGCCACGACTGATATTCAATCGACATGGTCAGTATGCAGAGCAACAAAAAGCCCAGGGCGATTACCGTCGGGTAAAACGCCAGGCTATGAATGGTGCGTTGGTAAAGCCGAAACAGAATGTTGGAAGGGCTGGCCACTGTGAGTCGCGCTCATGTGAAAACGAATAGGCCAACTATAGCGAAGTACGCCGCGATGAGCCGAACCTTGCGCGGGTTAATCTGCCCGGCTCTGCGCTAAACACCGCACAAAGCCGGGCACTTAACTGATTTGACCGGTCAAACCTTGCAGACGTCGGCAATCGCTTGCGCCAGTTGATCGACCCGCCGAGCGTCGATTCCAGCCGCATTGGCGCGGCCTGAACCGACCATGTAGACGCTGTGACGTTCGCGCAGGCGCTCGACCTGCTCGCGCGTCAAACCGGTGTACGAGAACATCCCACGCTGGTGTGCGATATGGCCAAAACGCTCGGCCAGATCATAAGGCTTCAAGGCATCGACCAGTGCGCAGCGCAAACTGGCAATGCGCTGACGCATGCCTTCAAGCTCATCGGTCCAGAGTTTACGTAGCGCCTCATCGTCGAGAATGGTGGCGACCACGGCGGCGCCATGTGCCGGCGGTGTCGACCACAGGTTGCGGGCGATGAAGGCCAGTTGGCTGCGCACATCGGTCAGCTTGCTGCTCGAATGGGCGCACACAATCAGCGCACCGGTGCGTTCGCGGTAAAGGCCAAAGTTCTTTGAGCAGGAACTGGTAATCAGCACCTCGGGCAGTGCCTCGCAGAACAGTCTCACCGACCAGGCATCGGCTTCGAGTCCGTCGCCAAAGCCCTGATAGGCGATGTCGATCAACGGCAGTAAATCGCGCGCTTTAACTAACTCCAGCACCTGAAGCCAATCGGCCTGGCTGAGGTCGAAGCCCGTCGGGTTGTGGCAGCAGGCATGCAGCAGCACCACATCGCCACGCGGCACGTGGCTCAATGCAGCCAGCATGGCGTCGACATTAAGGCGGTTGTCCGCGTCGACATAGGGGTAATGATTAACCGCTAGCCCGGCGCTGGCGAAAATGCTCTCGTGAATTGGCCACGTTGGATCACTCAGCCAGATTCCACGCCCCGGCAAGCACTGCTTGATAAAGTCAGCTGCCAGGCGCAAGGCACCGGTGCCACCCGGCGTTTGCGTGGCCGCAACACGTTCATCGGCGAGTACCGGCGACTGATCGCCAAGCACCAGCCGGGTCACGTGCGCGCAGAACAACGCATCGCCATGGCCGCCGATGTAACCCTTGGTGGTTTCAGTTTCGACCAGGCGCTGCTCGGCCAGCTTAACGGCGCTGGGGATCGGGGTTTGACCGTTGGCGTCACGGTAAACGCCAACGCCCAGATCCAATTTGGCAGGGTTGCTGTCGAGCTGATAGGCCTCCATCAGGCTCAGAATCGGGTCACCCGGTACGCGCAGGATCGGTGAAAAATGTTTCACTTGCGCCCCTCGGCCGTGCTCGCAACCTCGTCGGTGCGTGCGGCCATGATGAAGTCGTTACGGTGCAGGCCTTTGATCGAATGGCTCCACCAGGTCACGGTTACTTTGCCCCATTCGGTGAGCAGGCCCGGGTGGTGGCCTTCGGCTTCGGAGATTTCGCCTACGGCGTTAGTGAAGGCCAGCGCGTGTTTGAAGTTCTTGAACAGGTACACCTTCTCCAGTTGCATGATCGAGTCACGCACCTCGATGTTCCAGTCTGGAATCAGTTTCAGCAGTTCCGGTAGTTCGGCGTCGGACACTTGCGGTGCGCCGGCGCTGCAGGCTTCACAATGGGCTTGGGTCAGGGCGTTCATGGGTTTCTCCAAAAAAGTGTTGGGCAGCGATCTGGCTGCCTCGTTCAAGGTGTACCAAAGTGCTTAATCGAAAGGCGCCGTTGTCAGGCCGCTTTCGGTGGAAATTTGGGGCTGTGCAGGCCCAGTTGCATCGCTGTTTTAACCATTGCCATGATGTCCTCGTGGGCCAGATCGAACAGGCGCTTGAGGTTGGGCAGGGCGAAATACAGCGGCTGCAGAATGTCGATACGGTAAGGCGTACGCATCGCCTCCAGCGGATCGAAAGCCTGATGCTCAGGCGCATCAGACAAGCAGTAAACGGTTTCTTTGGGTGACGAGAGAATGCCGCCGCCATAGATGCGTCGTCCCTGGCTGGTGTCTACCAGGCCAAACTCAATAGTCATCCAGTATAGGCGGGCCAGATAAACCCGCTCTTCTTTGCTCGCCTGCAAACCCAGCTTGCCATAAGTGTGGGTGAATTCTGCAAACCACGGGTTGGTCAGCAACGGGCAGTGGCCGAACACTTCATGAAAGATGTCCGGCTCTTGCAGGTAGTCGAGTTCTTCGGGGGTGCGGATAAACGTTGCGACCGGAAACTGCTTGCTGGCGAGCAACTCAAAGAAGGTCTGGAAGGGAATAAGCGCAGGCACGCGGGCCACGCTCCAGCCGGTAGTGGCCTGCAGGGTTTTGTTCACTTCAGCCAATTGCGGAATGCGCTCGGTCGGCAGTTTCAGCCGCTCGATGCCATCGAAGTATTCCTCGCACGCGCGCCCTTCGATCACAGCCATCTGGCGGGTAATCAGGGTATTCCATACCTGATGCTCAGCTTCGCTGTAGTCAATAAACCCGTTCTCGTCGGGCTGCCGAGCCACGTATTGCGTGCTCTTCATGCTTGCTGCCTCCTGCTGGGGCTTTGTTGTTGTGTAGCTATAGGGATACCGCAGGTTGCAGGTGCTTGCAGCTAGCGTTACAGGCGCCTGATTGGCGCAATGAGTGGAAATTTGTAAAGAAATAGTTACGGTATTGGCTGAGGCGCGCGATGCCTTCTTGTGTGAAGGCTAAGCTGTCACATATTCTTGACGAAAATTCTGTCGCAGCCCGCGATTTTTAGTGGCTGTGGCGCATAATAAGACTGTGTAGAGCGCCTTCATGCGAATCAAAGTTCACTGCCAAAATCGAATTGGCATCCTGCGTGACATTCTCAATCTGCTGGTCGAGTACGGCATCAACGTCGCGCGCGGCGAGGTGGGCGGGGAGCAGGGCAATGCCATCTACCTGCATTGCCCTAATCTGATAAACCTGCAGTTTCAGTCCATGCGCCCGAAGTTCGAGGCCATCGGCGGCGTGTTCGGCGTTAAACGTGTGGGCCTGATGCCCAGCGAACGCCGCCATCTCGAACTCAATGCATTGCTCGCCGCGCTGGAGTTTCCGGTGTTGTCTATCGACATGGGCGGCTCCATCGTCGCGGCGAATCGTGCGGCGGCGCAATTGCTCGGTGTGCGCGTGGATGAAGTGCCGGGTATTCCGTTGTCGCGCTATGCCGAAGACTTCGATCTGCCTGAGTTGGTACGGGCCAATAAGTCGCGTATCAATGGCCTGCGGGTCAAGGTCAAAGGCGATGTATTCCTCGCCGATATCGCTCCGCTGCAATCCGAGCATGATGAAAGTGAGGCGCTGGCGGGCGCGGTGTTGACCCTGCATCGGGCTGACCGGGTCGGTGAGCGCATTTACAACGTGCGCAAGCAAGAGCTGCGCGGCTTTGACAGCATTTTCCAAAGCTCGAAAGTCATGGCGGCGGTGGTGCGTGAGGCGCGGCGGATGGCCCCGTTGGATGCGCCGCTATTGATAGAAGGCGAAACCGGTACCGGCAAGGAGCTTTTGGCGCGTGCTTGTCACGTTGCCAGCCCGCGTGGCCAGTCGCCGTTTATGGCGCTCAACTGTGCCGGCTTGCCTGAGTCGATGGCTGAAACCGAGTTGTTTGGTTACGGGCCGGGAGCGTTTGAAGGGGCGCGCCCGGAGGGCAAGTTGGGCCTGCTGGAACTGACCGCAGGCGGCACATTGTTCCTCGATGGTGTCGGTGAAATGAGCCCGCGCCTGCAGGCCAAGTTACTGCGTTTTTTGCAGGATGGCTGCTTTCGCCGAGTCGGCAGTGATGAGGAGGTTTACCTGGATGTGCGGGTGATTTGTGCAACTCAGGTCGACTTGTCCGAGTTGTGCGCCAAGGGCGAGTTTCGTCAGGATCTGTATCATCGGCTCAACGTACTCAGTTTGCACATTCCGCCGTTGCGCGAGTGCCTGGACGGGCTGGTGCCGTTGGTTGAGCACTTTCTCGATCAGGCCAGCCGGCAGATCGGTTGCGCACTGCCTGTGATCGAAGCTCAGGCGCTGGAGCGTCTCAAGCATTACCACTGGCCGGGCAATGTGCGGCAGTTGGAGAACGTGTTGTTTCAGGCCGTATCGCTGTGTGATGGCGCTTCGGTCAAGGCCACGCACATACGTTTACCCGACTACGGCGCGCCGCAGCCGATGGGTGATTTCTCACTTGAAGGTGCGCTGGACGATATCGTCGGACGCTTCGAGAAAGCCGTACTTGAACGCCTGTTCGACGAACACCCGAGCAGTCGTCAACTGGGCAAGCGCTTGGGCGTTTCGCACACCACCATCGCCAACAAGTTACGTGCCTACAACATTGGTAAAGATGCTCAGCCCTGAAAGCGCAGTAGTCGGAGTAGCGCACACGGTGTATGCGGGCTGAGCTAAAACTGCGGCAGTAGCGTCACGCCATATTGGCGCACGCTACTGCCGATGCGTGATGTCAGAGCGAATTAAGGGCGACCCTGTGGCTTGGGCATGTTCTGCAGTTCATCAAGCGAGAGAACGCCGTCTTTGTTGCTGTCCACATCGCTGAAGTGCTCGGCCAGCGGGCCCTTGACCTCTGACTGCGACAGCTTGCCGTCACCGTTGGCGTCCATCCGCTCAATCATCGTGGCAGGGTCTGGACGGCCGCCTCCTTTGTGCTTGGGGCCTGAGCAGCCAGCCACCAGAACGGTCGCAGCGATTGCAAACAGAACAGCCAAAGTAGTGCGTTTCATGAGGTTTCCTAAGTGCGTGAATGAGGAAACAGAGTGTGCCAGCGGCGGCGCGCATTGGCTGTCAGGGCAGGGTAAATATCTGTAAAGAAGGTGTAAATGCCCGCGCTAGAGCCATTTCTGCGTTGAATTCGTGCGCGATGTTGACGAACGACCACCTCGTTGTAAGACCTTGGTGTAATAGTCAGCCCGGACTGTGCGCCGCACACTCGGCCTACCAGATCTTGCGTGGTCCGGTTGTTGAGTCTGTTTACTGCGAGGTGAGCAGATCATGCGTTTATTCCACTCCCATTTTGGGAGCTCCCAAGCGGTCCTTTGGATCGCTTTTTTTTGCCTGGGATTTCACCCGGCAGACTCAGCCGTTTGCCCGCTATTGATCTGATTGAAGTGCCGCAGTCTCCGGGCGCAATGTTGCGACCAGGGCTCTCACGCTGCCCGGTAAGGCTTCGAGATCGCGTACCAGAATACTCCGCTCACGGATGGCCCATGGCTCGTCCAATTCAATGGTTTCGATTTGCATGGTGCGGCTGTGACGCTGCGCGGCGGACTCCGGGATGATGCCGATACCAACACCGGCTTCTACCATGCGGCAAATCGCCTCGAAGCTGGACACTTGTATTCGCAGTGACAATTTCTTGCCGAGCGTTTCGACCTGCTCACGCAGAAAGCTCAGCAGCGTGCTGCCTTCACGCAAGCCAATGTGCTGATACTCCAGCGTATCGTTGAGGGTGATATTTTTACGGCCCGCCAGCGGATGCTGCTTAGGAACCGCCAGTAGCAGTCGGTCGGTGCTGAAGTGCAATACCTGCAGGCCACTGGCAGCTACCGGTCCGGCAATGATGCCCATGTCGGTCGAGCCATCAAGCACGCCGCGCACAATATCGCGGCTGAGCCTTTCCTGCAGATCAATGGTGACGCCTGGTCGCTCTGCCAAAAAGCCTGCGAGGATTTCGGGCAAAAACTCCGTTACCGCGGTTGTGTTGGCGAATATTCGAATATGCCCTGCCGAGTCGGTGCCGTAATCGGCGAACTCAGTTTTCAGATAGTCGACTTGCCGCATGATAAGGCGAGCATGCTGCAGTAACCGCTGACCGGCGGGAGTCAGCTCCACACCACGGCTGTCGCGATACAGCAGACGGCTGCCGAGTTGTGCCTCCAGGGCTTTTATTCGGGCACTGGCAGCGGCTGGCGAGAGGAATGCACGGCGGGCACCCTGCGTCAGGCTGGGCGACTCAGCAATATGAATAAACAAGCGCAGGTCGGGTAAATCGAAGTGCATGGAGGCCTCTGGCGATAGTTGCTTTGAGGGGAATTCATCTGGCTATGGCGTTCATCATAGCCGAACGCTGCTTCATTAAAATGCAAATTCACAGTACGCCGTCCAGCTTGCATGCTTGAGCTACATCAAGAACGCAGCTGGATATAACTCATGACTGACGCCTCACTATCTGCCTGGATCGGCCGCACCGAAGAGGTTCACGATCAATTAAGCCGCAATCTGGTTATGCGCATCGCAGCAACTCTGGGTGAGCCGACGCCTGCTCACGGTGAGCCATTGCCGCCACTGTGGCATTGGGCATTTTTTCAGGAGCCGGTTGCAGAGGAAGGCTTAGGCGCGGACGGGCACCCGGCCCGAGGTGGGTTTTTACCGCCTGCCGAGAATCGCAATCGCATGTGGGCAGGCGGACGGATCGACTTCCGTAAGCCTTTGCGCGTGGGGCTTGAAGCCAGCCGCGTCTCGACCATCACCCACATCGAAGAGAAGCACGGCAGCACCGGTGCACTGCTGTTTGTCACGGTTCAGCATGACTGCTTGCAAGAGGGTGAGCTGATGATTCGTGAAGAACAGGACATCGTCTATCGCGAGCCAAACCCGGCAAAAACCGCGAGCAGCCAACCCCTTATTGCAGGTCAGTGGCGGGAAGTCGTTACGCCAACACCCACCCTGTTATTTCGCTACAGCGCCGTGACATTCAATGGCCACCGCATTCATTACGACTGGCCCTATGTCACCGAGACGGAAGGTTATGCCGGGCTGGTGGTGCATGGCCCGCTGATCGCAACCCTGACTTTGCGCGCATTTTGCCGGGCCAACCCTGATGTGCAATTGCGCCACTTCTCTTATCGAGGCTTACGGCCTTTAGTCGCACCGCAAGCGTTTGAGGTGGGCGGGCATATCTCTGCTGCCGGCACCGCTCAACTGTGGGCCGGCAACGAGTCGGGTTTAGCCCAGCGCAGCGAAGTTCACTTTGATTGATAACTCTGGCCAATACGAGATACCGATGATGAATCCTAATAATAACCCTGAATTCAATGCCATCCGTGAAGGTGTACAAGCCTTGTGCGCCGAATTTGATGCTGCGTACTGGCGCAAGGTTGATGAAGAAAAAGGCTTCCCCGAGGCCTTCGTTAAAGCACTGACGGATGCCGGTTGGTTAGCGGCAATGATTCCAACCGAATATGGCGGCTCAGGGTTGGGTTTAGCAGAAGCGTCGATCATCCTCGAAGAAGTAAACCGCTGCGGGGGCAACTCAGGCACGGTTCACGGGCAGATGTACAACATGTTCACCTTGCTGCGTCATGGTAGCGAGGAGCAGAAAAGCTTCTATCTGCCGAAAATTGCGGCGGGCGAACTGCGCCTGCAATCGATGGCCGTCACCGAACCCACCACGGGCACCGACACCACCAAGATTAAAACCACTGCGGTTAAGCAGGGCGACAAGTATGTGATCAACGGCCAGAAGGTCTGGATCTCGCGTGTGCAGCACTCAGATCTGATGATCTTACTGGCGCGCACCACTGCGCTTGCCGAGGTTAAGCGCAAGTCGGAAGGCATGTCGATTTTCCTGGTAGACCTGCGTGAGGCGATTGGCAACGGTCTGACAGTTCAGCCGATAGCCAACATGGTTAACCATGAAACCAACGAGCTGTTCTTTGACAATCTGGAGTTGCCGGCAAGCAGCTTGATCGGGGAAGAGGGCAAGGGCTTCAAGTACATCCTTGATGGCTTGAATGCTGAGCGCACATTGATCGCTGCCGAATGTATCGGGGATGGCCGTTGGTTTATCGAAAAGGCCAGCCAATATGCCCGTGAACGCGAGGTGTTTGGGCGGCCAATCGGCCAGAACCAAGGTGTGCAGTTCCCGATCGCTGAGGCCCATATTGAAGTTGAAGCGGCGGATCTGATGCGCTGGCGCGCTTGCGAGGAATATGACTCAGGCATCAATGCCGGCGCCAGCGCCAATATGGCGAAATATCTTGCGGCCAAGGCATCCTGGGAAGCCGCCAACGCCTGTATGCAAACCCACGGCGGGTTTGGTTTCGCCTGTGAATACGACATTGAACGCAAGTTCCGCGAGACTCGCTTGTACCAGGTTGCGCCGATCTCAACCAACTTGATTCTGTCGTACGTGTCCGAGCACTTGCTCGACTTGCCGCGTTCATTCTGAGGCCCGGACCATGACTCACACTGAGCAGCTTGCCGGGTTCCTGGCTGATTTGCGTTATGAGCACTTGAGCGATGCCGTGGTGTCGCGCACCCAGGAGTTATTTCTGGACTGGTTGGGTTCGGCGCTTGCCAGTCAGGGCAGTCACCCGATTCCGTTGTTTGAGCGCTACGCCGAACTTATGGGGCCGGCAGCCGGTCCGGCCAAAATCATCGTTAATGGCCGCTCTACAAGCGCTTATTTCGCGGCCTTGGTCAACGGCGCGTCTTCGCATTTGGTCGAGCAAGATGATCTGCACAACAGCTCGGTATTGCACCCGGCAACGGTGGTGTTTCCGGCCGCTTTGGCCGCCGCACAAGACCTGGGTTGCACAGGGCGCGAGTTGTTGCTGGCAGCCGTCGCAGGGTATGAAGCGGGAATTCGCATTGGCGAGTTTCTTGGGCGTTCGCACTACCGGGTTTTCCACACCACGGCCACCGTCGGGACGTTCGCAGCCGCTGTGGCGGTCGGTAAATTGCGTAATTTTGATGCGGCGCAATTTATTAACGTACTGGGCTCGGCTGGCACGCAGGCGGCTGGATTGTGGGAGTTCTTGCGTGACGCCGCCGACTCCAAACAACTGCATACCGCCAAGGCCGCAGCGGATGGATTGCTGGCAGCCTACCTAACTGCCGATGGTCTGACCGGAGCACGCAATATCCTTGAGGGCGAGCAGGGCATGGCTGCCGGCATGTCGAGTGATGCTCAACCGCAAAAATTGTCCGATCGACTCGGCAGCCGCTGGGCGCTGCTTGAAACGTCGTTCAAGTTCCACGCCTCCTGCCGCCACACCCATCCGGCAGCCGATGCATTGCTGGGACTGATGCAGCGCGAAGGGCTCAGCCACGAGCACATCGAACGCGTCACCACCCATGTGCATCAGGGCGCCATTGATGTGCTGGGGCGCGTAGATGTGCCGCAGAGCGTGCATCAGGCCAAGTTCTCGATGGGCACCGTGCTGGGTTTGATTGCCGTGCACGGTAAGGCCGGGCTGCCTGAGTTTGAGCAGTTCGCGCTGGATGATCCGCGTGTAGCGCGTTTTCGCGACAAGGTGCAGATGCAGCTGGATGCGCAGGTAGACGCTGCCTATCCGCAGCGCTGGCTGGGCCGGGTTGAGGTGCTCACAGTCGATGGCCGCCGGTTGCAAGGCGCTATTGATGAGCCCAAGGGTGATCCTGGCAATACCTTGTCTCGCCCTGAGCTGGAAGAAAAGTTCCGGAGCCTGTTGGCGTTCTCGGGCGCGCTTGAGGGTGCACCAGTTGATGCGTTGATTTCACAGGTGTGGCAACTGCATCAGCGCCCTGAGGTGCACAGCCTTATCTAACCGGATGACGGCGACTGCGCTTCTCTGGCGCTCGCCAACTGACATGAGAGTTATGCAATGAATACATCGAATAATGCGCCACGTCCGTTAGACGGCATCACCGTTGTCAGCCTTGAGCATGCGATCGCCGCCCCGTTTTGTACGCGTCAATTGGCGGATCTGGGGGCTCGGGTAATCAAGGTCGAGCGCCCGCAAACCGGCGATTTTGCGCGCAACTACGACGAGCGCGTAGGTGGCCTGGCCTCGCATTTTGTGTGGACCAATCGCTCCAAAGAAAGCCTGACCCTGGACCTGAAACAACAGCGTGCGAGCGAGGTGCTCGAGGCGTTACTGGCCACGGCTGATGTGCTGGTACAGAACCTCGCGCCAGGCGCTGCGGCGCGTATGGGCTTGTCGTTCGAGGCGTTGCATGAGCGGTTTCCGCAGTTGATCGTGTGTGACATTTCAGGTTATGGCGAAGGCGGCCCGTATGAGCAAAAGAAAGCCTACGACCTGCTGATTCAGAGCGAGGGCGGTTTTCTTTCTGTAACCGGGGATGCGGGCGAAGAGCAGATGGCCAAGGCCGGCTGTTCGATTGCCGACATTGCGGCCGGTATGTATGCCTATACCGGTGTGCTGTCGGCGCTGATGCTGCGCGGCAAAACCGGGGTTGGCAGCCGGGTGGATGTGTCGATGTTAGAAAGCCTGGTCGAGTGGATGGGCTATCCCATGTATTACGCCTACGAAGGCGCTGCGCCGCCGCCACGTGCCGGTGCCGCGCACTCAACCATTTACCCGTATGGACCTTTTCCCGCGGGCGATGGCGGCACTGTGATGCTGGGTTTGCAGAACGAACGTGAGTGGCGGGCGTTTTGCGACAAGGTGCTGTTGCAACCCGAACTGGCGGACGACGCACGATTTTCAGCGAACTTTAAGCGCTCCGAGAACCGCGCTGAATTGCGCGCAATCATTGTTGCAAGCTTCGCGGCACTCAGCGCTGAGCAAGTGATTGAGCGGCTCGACAGCGCGCAAATTGCCAATGCCCACGTCAACGACATGGCTGGTGTCTGGCAGCACCCGCAACTCAAGGCCCGGGAGCGCTGGACTCAGGTGGAAAGCCCCGCTGGCCTGTTGCCAGCCTTGCTCCCGCCCGGCCGCAACAACGCCTTCTCGCCACGTATGGATGGCGTGCCAGGGCTCGGCCAACACACCGACAGCGTGCTTGCAGAGCTGGGCCTGAACCCGGCCGCCATTAAACAACTGCGTGAGCAGGGTGCGGTTTGACCTGCGCTTGAGCGATAGAAAGGATAGAAAACCATGAGCCTTCGTACTGTTCGCACAGCCTTATTTGTACCCGCTTCGCGTCCGGAGCGTATTCCCAAAGCGCTTGCGGTTGGCGCTGACGCGGTAATTGTCGACCTTGAAGATGCGGTAGAGGAAAGTCTAAAGGAGCAAGCGCGGGAAAACCTGAGTGCGTTTTTGAGCAGCCAGCCTGATGCACGAGTTCTGGTGCGTATCAATGCGCCGAACCATTGCGCTCATGCGGCGGATATAGCCCTTTGCGCACGGCATGATGGCGTCATCGGTGTGCTGCTGCCCAAGGTTGAAAGCGCAGACCAAGTTGCTCGTGTGCAAGCGTGCAATAAACCAGTCTGGCCGATTATTGAAAGCGCTGCAGGCTTATACGCACTGCCCGAAATCGCCCGTGCACACGGCGTTGAGCGCTTGTCGTTTGGCGGCCTGGATTTGGGACTCGACTTGGGTTTGGACTCTGCAACTGCCGCCGGAGGCAGAATTCTTGATCAGGCGCGATATGCGATTTTATTGCACTCACGCCTTGCGCAGTTGGCGCCACCGCTGGATACCGTGTTTCCGGCCATTAATGACCAAGCAGGCTTGGCTCGCGTTGCTCGGGACGCCAGCGATATGGGCTTTGGTGGCGTGCTGTGCATTCACCCCACGCAAGTGGCGGTAGTGCACCAAGCACTCATGCCGGATGCCGATGCGCTGGCTTGGGCGCAGCGCGTCATGAGTGGCGCAGAGCAGGGCGCGGGTGTGTTTGTGGTCGATGGCCAGATGGTCGATGCACCTGTTCTGGGTCATGCCAGGCGGTTGCTTGAGCGCGCCGGTATCAAAATCTAACCCCTGAAAATTTATCGGGCCCAAGCGTTGCTGGCTTGGGTTCTGTCTCAGCGACTAATCGTATTCGGCGACTGAGACAACGGTTTCTTCCATGACAAAAATAAGAGGCAAGACCATGTATAAATTTCCTGCTAAGGCGCTGCTATGCGTTGTTTCATTGTCGGCATCGGTCGTCATGTCTGGGCTTGCTCAGGCGGCTGACCCGATCATTATCAAATTCTCGCATGTCGTGGCGGACAGTACGCCAAAGGGTCAGGGCGCTTTGCTGTTCAAAAAGCTGGTGGAAGAGCGCCTGCCGGGCAAAGTCCAGGTTCAGGTTTATCCAAACTCGTCCTTGTACGGCGACGGTAAAGAGATGGAGGCGCTCTTATTGGGCGATGTGCAAATGCTGGCGCCATCTCTGGCCAAATTCGAGCAGTACTCCAAGCCCATTCAAATTTTTGATTTACCCTTTCTGTTCGACAACCTGGCTGCCGCCGATCGCTTTCAAAGCAGCCCGGAAGGTAAAGGCCTGCTGAAGTCGATGGAAAGCAAGAACATTACCGGTTTGGCCTATTGGCACAACGGCACCAAGCAACTCTCGGCCAACAAACCGCTGCGTGTGCCCGGTGATGCACGCGGGCTGAAGTTCCGCGTGCAAGCATCCGCTGTGCTTGAAGAGCAGTTCAAGGCGGTTAGAGCCAACCCACGCAAGATGAGTTTTGCCGAGGTCTATCAAGGCCTGCAAACCGGTGTAGTCAACGGCACTGAAAACACCTGGTCCAACTACACCAGTCAGAAGGTCAACGAAGTACAGAAATACATGACCGAGTCGGATCACGGTCTTATCGATTACATGGTGATCACCAACACCAAATTCTGGAACGATTTGCCTGCTGATATTCGTACCCAGCTCGATGAAATCATGGGGGAAGTGACCGTAGCGGTGAACAAACAAGCCAGTGATTTGAATGAGCGCGCCAAGCAGGAAATTATCGACTCTGGCACCACTGAGGTCATCACCCTGACGCCTGAGCAACGGGCTGAATGGCGAGTGGCGATGAAGCCGGTGTGGCAGAAGTTCGAAGGCCAGATTGGTGCCGACTTGATTCAAGCGGCTGAGGCTTCAAACGGGCAGTAAGGATTTCGCCCAAACATGAAAAAGGCTGGCAGATCACCTCTGCCAGCCTTTTTCATGCGTATGAAACGCAGCGCCCGGATAGTTGTGTGCGTGTTAAATCCGAACTGTAAATCACCCAAGGCGCTAGCACCTGCAAAGGACTGTTGCCCGGCCGGTCATAATTACCGCCTGCACAGTAAACGGCGCGCCAACACGGGCTCTGTTGGCGCTTTGCAGTATTGCGTTCGCAAGTGCCTTACTTAGCTGGCGTTTTCCATCCACTTCGGCTTGGGATAGCGGCGGTCAGACTTTCCGGCTTTGAGGATCGCGCCGGGCACATCGTGGCCCAGTAATTCCGGCAGGGTGGCTGCGGCGGCGAGCAGGGCATCGAGGTCGACGCCGGTGTCGAAGCCCATGCGCTGGAACATGTGCACCAGATCTTCCGTACAAATATTGCCGCTGGCACCTGGCGCGTAGGGGCAGCCGCCGAGGCCGCCAAGCGAGGCGTCGAAGCGGTCTACGCCGGCATTCAGTGCCGCGATTGCGTTGGCCAGGCCCATGCCCCGGGTGTTGTGGAAGTGCAGGGTGAAAACGGTTTCTGGCCAGCGGGACAATGCTTCCCGGCTGATGCGCTCAACTTGCGCCGGGTCGGCTATGCCGGTGGTGTCGCACAGCGTGACGCCCTGAACGCCGATGTCGGTGAGTTTTTGTATCAGCTCATACACCCGCGACTCGGCAACATCGCCCTCAAACGGGCAGCCGAATGTGGTCGACAGCGAGGCATTGATAAACACGCCGCTGCCACGCGTGACCTCGATGATTTCCTTGAACTGTTGCAATGACTGCTCGGGCGTCATGCGCAGGTTTGCCAAGCCGTGCGTGTTGCTGGCGGACATGACCAGATTGATTTCATCAACCTGACACGACAGCGCGCGCTCGCAGCCGCGCACGTTAGGCACCAATACCGTGTATTCCACGCCCGGCACGCGTTGAATGCCACGCATCACTTCTTCTGCATCACGCAGGTTGGGAATCGCCTTGGGCGAGGTGAATGAGGTGACCTCAACCTTGGCCAGGCCGGTGTGCGAGAGATAATCGATCAGCGCGATCTTGTCTTCGGTGGCCACAAAGTTGGGTTCAATCTGGAAGCCATCACGGGTGGCTACATCCTGGATATACAGACGCTTAGTCATCACGATTCCTTAAATAATGCCGCGTTCGCGCAAGCCCTGACGCTGCTCATCGGTCAGGCCCAGGCCTGCCAATACATCATCGGTGTGCTCGCCAAGTGCCGGACCGCCAGTGCCGATGCGGCCCGGTGTGCGGCTTAATTTGGGTAATACGCCAGGGACTTTTAACGGGCCTGCGGCGGTTTGCACGGTCTCGATCATGTTGCGCGCGAGATAGTGCGGGTCGCTGACGATGTCGGCAGCGGTGTATGGGAAACCGGCCGGAACGCGGGCCTCATTGAGTGCATCGAGCACTTGCTGGCGGCTGCGTTGGGAGGTCCATTGAGCAATCGCCTCGTCGATCATGGCGGCGTGTTCGCTGCGTCCGTCGTTATGCTCAAGGCGCGGATCATTGGCGAGGTCGGCACGCTCAATCAGCAGCATCAAGCGCTTGTAGATGCTGTCGCCGTTGCCTGCGATCAGCACATAACTGCCGTCGTTGCACGGGTAGGAGTTGGATGGCGTGATTCCGGGCAGGGCGCTGCCGGCGGGTTCGCGTACATAGCCAAAGGCGTCGTATTCGGGGATCAGGCTTTCCATCATGGCGAACACCGACTCGTACAGCGCCACATCAATGTATTGGCCCAGACCGCTGCGTTGACGCTCTTGCAGGGCCAGCAAAATACCGATAACGCCGTACAGCGATGACAGCGAATCGCCGATACTGATGCCGACGCGCACTGGCGCTTGCCCCGGATAACCCGACAAATGCCGCAGCCCGCCCATGGCTTCGCCGATAACGCCAAAACCGGGCAAGTCGCGGTATGGGCCGGTCTGGCCGTAGCCTGAAATGCGCAGCATGATCAGTTTGGGGTTGATGGCCGAAAGCTGCTCCCAGCCAAGGCCCCAGCCTTCAAGTGCGCCGGGGCGGAAGTTCTCAATCAGAATATCCGCTTCGCTGATCAGCTTGCGTACGATGTCCTGACCTTCCGGCTCTTTAAGGTTGAGCGTGAGCGACTGTTTGTTGCGTGATTGCACGTGCCACCAGAGTGAGGTGCCGTCTTTGATTTTGCGCCACTTTCGCAGAGGGTCGCCGACCTTAGGCGGTTCGATCTTGATCACTTGTGCGCCAAACTCGCCGAGCAGTTTGCTGGCGAATGGACCGGCGATCAGTTGCCCCATCTCAACCACTTTCAAACCTTGCAGCGCCATCGGACTCACATTCAATTCTGTCATGGGGTGCCTCAACCGAGTTGCCTTATCGTTATGGCTGCAGAATTACTCAGCTCCGAGCTTCGAACAATTGATTAATCAACAAGCCTGACTTCGTATCCCGCGAAGTGCTTTTGTGAGAGCCTTGTCCCGATCAGACCAGCGTGTTTGCCCGCACGCCGTTGTCGAACCACGCATAAGGAGCGCCGTTGCCATGCGCCGTATCGACTTTGTAACGCTGAAAATCTTTATTGCGATTGCCGATGAGCGCAGCCTGACTAAAGCCGCCGAGCGTGAGCATCTGGCCCTGGCTGCCGTAAGTAAACGCGTCAGTGATCTCGAGAGCCAGCTGGGTATCACCTTGCTCTATCGACAGCCCAAGGGTGTAGAGCTGACGCCCGCCGGGCATGCGCTGTTGCACCATGCGCGCAATGTGATGGACAACATCGAGCAAATGAATGCCGACCTCAGCGAGTTCAGTGACGGGGTGAAAGGGCATGTGCGAATTCACGCCAACACCTCGGCCGTGATTGAGTTCCTGCCCGAAGACTTGAGCACGTTCACCCACTTGCATCCGCAGGTGAAAATCGACCTTGAGGAACGCGTCAGCAGCGAAACCATTCGCGCCGTGCGTGAGGGCCTGACTGACATCGGCATCTTCGCAGGCCACGTGCCGGCCGAAGATTTACAGGTTTTCAGCTATCGCCATGATCAGCTGGTGCTGGTCACGCCGCGCGATCATCCACTGGCGTCGCGCGGTTGCGTGGCCCTGCGCGATGCGGTCGGTTATGACTTTATTGGCTTGCAGCAAGACGCCTCCCTGCACAGTTTGCTGCAGCACTCGGTGCATCACCTTGGGGTGTCGCTGCGCCTGCGTATTCAGGTGCGCAGCTTTGAGGCGATCTGCAGGATGATCCACACCGGCATGGGCATTGGTGTGTTGCCAGAGATTGCCGTGCGCACCTATTTGCCTGCGCTCAATGTGCAGGTGGTGAACCTCAGTGATGACTGGGCGCGGCGCGAAATGAAGATTGCCGTACGCAGTGTTGATGCGCTCTCAGTCACGGCCAGGCAAATGCTCGAACATCTGAGCAGCAGTGAGGCACGCGCTGGCGAATTGGCTTTGCCTTCGTCAATGCCGAAGGCTTGATTCCTCAAATGCGAATTTCAGTTGTGCTATCGGCGCGTTAGAGTCCAGCCGTCGATGAAGCGCTGAGTTCCTGTTACTGGGTGTTCGCCGTTTCAACGCTCAGACAAAAATAATAGGAGCTCCCCATGAAGTATCCGTCTGTCCGTCGCGCCTTACTCAGTCTTGCCACCGGTATCGCCCTGTTTGGCGCAGTGGCTGCTCAGGCCGCAGACCCAATTCTGATCAAATTTTCCCACATCACTGCTGATAACACGCCGAAAGGCCAAGGCGCGCTGCTGTTCAAGAAGCTCGTCGACGAGCGCCTGTCCGGCAAGGTTGAGGTTCAGGTTTACGCCAACTCCTCGCTGTACGGTGACGGCAAGGAAATGGAAGCGCTGATGCTCAACGAGGTGCAAATGCTCGCGCCGGCGCCGTCCAAGCTTGAGCAGTACACCAAGCAACTGCAGTTGTTCGACATGATGTTCCTGTTCAACGACATGGCAGCAGCGCAACGCTTCCAGAACTCCGACAAGGGCAAGGCAATGCTCAAGTCGATGGAAGACAAAGGCATTACCGGTCTGGCTTTCTGGCTCAATGGCATGCGCCAGCTGACCGCCAATAAAGCGCTGATCAAGCCCAGTGATGCGCGTGGTTTGAAGTTCCGCGTACAGCCTTCGGATTTGCAAGCTGCACAATACAGCGCCTTGCGTGCAGTGCCGCGCAAGATGTCTTTCGCTGAGATTTATCAGGGCCTGCAGACCGGTGTGGTCAACGCCCAGGACAACCCCTGGTCGAATATTTACAGCCAGAAGTTCTTTGAAGTGCAGAAGTACATGATCGAATCCGATCATGCCATCGGCAACTATGTACTGATCACCAATACCAAGTTCTGGAACAGCTTGCCCGCGGATATTCGCAGCCAGCTCGAAGAGATTGTTGCCGAGGTCACCACTGAGGTGAACAAGCAGGCGGCCGACGTTAACGAGAAAGCCAAGCAAGCGATCATTGCTTCCGGCAAGGTCGAGATGATCAAACTGACCCCTGAGCAACGCGATGCGTGGCGTGATGCCGTGCGCCCGGCGTGGAAGAAGTTTGAGGCTGATATCGGCGCTGACGTGATCGAGGCTGCTCAGGCCGCGAACCAGGCGCAATAAACGCACCTTCACGGCCGTTGCTGCGGCAGCGGTCGTCTTCCTGTTTACAGGCGCCGACACATAGCAGGCTATTGATGGCCCCACGCAGGCTGCTCAATAAGCTGTGTTTATGGTCGGGGCCTGCTTTATTCGCTGCTTGTGCCTGCTTTGCCGGGCCAGTAAACACTCATTAGGCAGTGACGAATCCGGCATTTATCAATGGTGAATGTCGCGGCCTTGATTGCTGGGTTAGAGTCCCAGCGCTTCCAAGGTTTAAACCAATAACAAGATAATCAGGAGATCGGCCCGTGAGCTTTATGCTGCGTGCATGGAATCATTTTGAGGAAGGCTTTATCGCCTTTCTGTTGGGTGCCATGACTCTGGTCACGTTTACCTACGTGATCCTCAATAACCTCTACACCTTGTTCTACAGCTGGGCAGACCACTGGCAAGGTGCAAGTGAGAGCCTGTTTTCGATTGGCGATCATATTCTCGGCATGGCCCAGGCCATGACCTGGAGCATTGCGCTGACCAAAGCGCTGTTTGCCTGGCTGATCTTTTTTGGTCTGGCTTACGGTGTGCGCACCGCGGGCCATATTGGCGTTGATGCGCTGGTAAAACTGGCGCCGCGGCCCATTCAGCGTTGCATTGGAATCATTGCCTGTATCGCCTGCCTGACCTACGCCGGCATGATCGCAGTCGGCAGCTTTGACTGGGTTGAAGCCTTGTTCACAGCCGGTATTGGTGCAGAAGATCTCGGCCATTACGGCATCAAACAGTGGCACATCGCGGCCATCGTACCGTTTGGCTACGCGATGGTATTTATCCGCTTCCTTGAAATCTTCGTGCGAATACTGCGTAACGAGCAGACCGGCCTCGGCCTGGCTGACGAAGCCGCCGATGCGCTGAAACTGAAAGAACACGAGGCGCAAAAATAATGACCATTCTGTTCCTCTTTGCCGCGCTGTTCGTGCTGATGTTCATCGGTGTGCCGATTGCGGTTTCGCTGGGCCTCGCCGGCTCGGTGACGATTATGTTGTTCAGCCCGGACTCGGTCCGCTCGCTGGCCATCAAGCTGTTTGAAACCTCCGAGCACTACACGCTGCTGGCGATTCCGTTCTTCCTGCTTTCCGGCGCGTTCATGACCACCGGCGGCGTGGCCAAGCGCCTGATCGACTTTGCCAACGCCTGCGTCGGCCACATCCGTGGCGGCCTGGCAATCTCGGCCGTTATGGCGTGCATGCTGTTCGCCGCGTTGTCTGGTTCATCGCCTGCCACCGTTGCCGCGGTCGGCTCGATTGCGATTGCCGGCATGGTGCGCTCAGGTTATCCGCAAGCGTTCGGCGCCGGTATCGTCTGTAACGCCGGTACGCTGGGCATTCTGATTCCGCCGTCGATCGTGATGGTGGTCTACGCCGCTGCAACCGAGCAATCGGTCGGCAAGCTGTTCATGGCCGGGGTTATTCCGGGTCTGTTGCTGGGGCTTGCGTTGATGCTGGCGATTTACATCGTCGCGCGCAAAATGAATCTGCCTGCACAGCCGCGAGCCACCGTGCGCGAGTTCCTCACGGCTGCGCGCAAAGCCATCTGGGGCTTGCTTTTGATGGTGGTAATTCTCGGCGGGATCTACTCGGGCATGTTCACCCCGACCGAGGCTGCTGCCGTAGCCGCGGTGTACGCAGGTTTTGTCGCGCTGTTCGTCTATAAAGACCTGACCTTCCGCGAATGCCCGAAAGTGCTGCTCGACTCCGGCAAGCTGACCATCATGCTGATGTTCATCATTGCCAACGCCATGCTGTTTGCGCACGTACTGACCACCGAGCAAATCCCGCAGACCATCACCGCCTGGGTGATCGAAGCCGGCCTGCAACCGTGGCAGTTCCTGCTGGTGGTGAACATCGTGTTGCTGATAGCCGGGGCGTTCATGGAGCCGTCGGCGATCATCCTGATTCTGGCGCCGATCCTGTTCCCGATTGCGGTGGAGCTGGGCATCGACCCGATCCATCTGGGCATCATCATGGTGGTGAACATGGAGATCGGATTGATAACCCCGCCGGTGGGGCTGAACCTGTTCGTGACCTCGGCGGTGACCGGCATGCCGCTGACTCAGGTTATCCGCGCTGCCTGGCCGTGGCTGATGCTGCTGCTCGGCTTCCTGATGGTGATTACCTATATTCCGGCTGTTTCAATGGCGCTGCCAAACTGGCTGGGCATGAATTGACCCATTGAATAGCAACTTGCGCAAATGACAACGCGGGCCGGCTAAACCATGCCCGCGTTGTCATTTTTGCTTGTGCGAGTGACGCGCCCTGCGTTACAAAAATTTTCTGATGATTAAACCTCTGGCGCGACCATGGTCTAAGTCCGTTAAGACCATGGTCGAATGGCCTGCCGTGTGGCTGTTGGTCACACAATGGGGCATATAAAAATAACTAATCCATTCTCAGATTGAGGTGATTTTGATGAGCGCTGCGTCTTTATATCCTGTTCGTCCGGAAGTGGCGGAAAACACGCTGACTGATGAAGCAACCTATAAGGCCATGTACCAGCAGTCGGTGATCAACCCAGACGGTTTCTGGCGTGAGCAGGCCCAACGCATCGAATGGATCAAGCCATTCACCAAGGTCAAACAGACTTCATTCGACGATCACCACGTAGACATCAAGTGGTTCGCTGACGGCACACTGAACGTGTCCGCCAACTGCCTGGACCGCCATCTTGAAGAGCGTGGCGATCAGGTCGCAATCATCTGGGAAGGGGACGATCCTTCCGAACAACGCAACATTACCTACCGCGAGCTGCACGAGCAGGTCTGCAAATTTGCCAACGCCTTGCGCGGTCAGGACATCCATCGCGGCGATGTCGTGACCATCTATATGCCGATGATTCCGGAAGCGGTTGTGGCCATGCTGGCCTGTACCCGCATCGGCGCGGTGCACTCCGTGGTTTTCGGTGGCTTCTCGCCGGAAGCACTGGCCGGTCGCATTATCGACTGCAAATCCAAGGTGGTAATCACTGCCGACGAAGGCCTGCGCGGCGGCAAGCGTGTAGCGCTGAAAGCCAACGTCGACGATGCGCTGACCAACCCTGAAACTGCCAGCGTGCAGAAGATCATTGTCTGCAAGCGCACGGGCGGCAACATCAAGTGGAACCAGCATCGCGACGTCTGGTACGAAGACCTGATGAAAGTTGCCGGCAACTACTGCGCGCCAAAAGAGATGGGCGCCGAAGAGCCGCTGTTCATTCTTTACACCTCGGGTTCTACCGGTAAGCCGAAAGGCGTGCAGCACACCACTGGTGGTTATCTGGTGTACGCCGCGCTGACCCATGAGCGTGTATTCGATTACAAACCGGGTGATATTTACTGGTGCACCGCTGATGTGGGCTGGGTGACTGGTCACAGCTACATCGTCTATGGCCCGCTGGCCAATGGCGCGACCACGCTACTGTTTGAAGGTGTGCCGAACTATCCGGACATCACCCGCATGGCGAAAATCATCGACAAGCACAAGGTCAATATCCTCTACACCGCGCCAACCGCTATCCGCGCGATGATGGCCGAAGGCCCGGCTGCGGTAGAAGGTGCTGACGGTTCAAGCCTGCGCCTGCTGGGCTCGGTCGGTGAGCCGATCAATCCGGAAGCCTGGAACTGGTACCACACCACTGTCGGTAAAGAGCGTTGCCCGATTGTTGATACCTGGTGGCAAACCGAAACCGGCGGCATTCTGATCAGCCCATTGCCGGGTGCTACTGCGCTGAAACCGGGTTCGGCAACGCGTCCGTTCTTTGGTGTGCAGCCGGCACTGGTCGACAACCTGGGCAACCTGCTGGACGGCGCGACCGAGGGCAATCTGGTCATCATCGATTCGTGGCCGGGTCAGGCTCGCACCTTGTACGGTGACCATGATCGTTTCGTGGATACCTACTTCAAGACCTTCCGTGGCATGTACTTCACCGGTGACGGCGCGCGTCGTGACGAAGACGGCTACTACTGGATTACCGGTCGCGTGGATGATGTTCTCAACGTTTCCGGCCACCGCATGGGCACCGCCGAAATCGAAAGCGCGATGGTTGCGCACCCGAAAGTGGCCGAGGCCGCTGTGGTTGGCGTGCCGCACGACATCAAAGGGCAGGGCATCTACGTTTACGTAACGCTCAACGGCGGCGAAGAAACCACCGAGCAATTGCGTCAGGAGCTGAAGAACTGGGTGCGTAAGGAGATTGGTCCGATTGCTTCGCCAGACGTTATTCAGTGGGCGCCAGGCCTGCCGAAAACGCGTTCCGGCAAGATCATGCGACGTATCCTGCGCAAAATCGCCACCGGTGAGTACGACGCACTGGGCGATATCTCGACCCTTGCCGATCCGGGTGTTGTTCAGCACCTGATCGACACTCACAAGGAAATGACCAGCGCCTGCGCCTGATCACCTCCTGATTAAACCAACGCCCGGCTCTTGAGTCGGGCGTTGTTGTTTCCGGGGTTGCCTGGCTCGGACTGAGCTCGTGCAGTTAGGCGGCTGTTAGGTAACAAAGGCCTGAAACGGGTGGGCCAAAATGGAACACTTTGCCCCGGCTTGCGACAATATGGGGCGTGCTCTAAAATGATTTTGCAGGCATAGGCCGCATCATTACTGCGGTCTGTGAATGTTGGCGTGATAGTTGCCTTGTTAATAGGTTATGCTTGATGTTTCTGGAAGCACGTTCGCCTGCTTCTGTCAATAAGCCCTCGCGGGCGCCTAGACCCTTTTGTAATTACTTGTCGCATTGAGGAAATATCGACTTTCGGCCTGCCGATAGAATGCCGCTCACCCAGCTTGAGCCGTTTATGGCCTGCGCAATGCGCACAGGCGTCGCGACTCTCTACAATTCATGCATGGCTGGATGCAGATAAACAAGCCACATATTCACTGCCAAACGAAGCCCCCCATACGAAGGAGTCACAAGATGAAGAAGATTGCACTTCTCGGCGCATTGGCGCTATCCGTGTTGTCGTCAATGGCCATGGCCGAAGACGCTAAGACACTGCGCATTGGTATTGAAGCGGCTTACCCTCCGTTTGCGTTCAAAACTCCGGAAGGCAACATCACCGGTTTTGACTACGACATCGGCAATGCCCTGTGTGAAGAGATGCAGGTCAAGTGTAAGTGGATCGAGCAAGAGTTCGACGGCCTGATCCCGGCTTTGAAAGTTCGCAAGTTCGACGCTGTACTGTCCTCGATGACCATCACCGAAGACCGTCTGAAGTCGGTCGACTTCTCGAAAAAGTACTACCACACCCCAGCCAAGCTGGCGATGAAAGCGGGCACCGAGATCAAAGATCCGTTGACTGATCTCAAAGGCAAGAAAGTAGGCGTGCAGCGCGCCTCGATCTATGACCGTTACGCAACTGACGTACTGGCCCCGGCCGGTGTTGAAGTGGTTCGTTACAGCTCGCAGAACGAAATCTTCCTTGACCTGACTGCTGGCCGTCTGGATGCCACGCTGGCTGACGCTGTCAACATTGACGACGGCTTCCTCAAGACCGATGCCGGTAAAGGCTTTGAGTTGGTAGGCCCGGACTTCAACGAGAAGAAGTACTTCGGTGCAGGCGCGGGCATTGCCGTGCGCAAGGGCGATACCGCTCTGGCTGACAAGATCACTGCTGCAATCGCTGGCATTCGTGCCAACGGCAAGTACAAAGAAGTGCAGGACAAGTACTTCGATTTCAACGTTTACGGCGAGTAAGCGTTACGCATGAGTGGGCTCAGTGTTTGCACGCGCAGCCCATTCAATGCGGTGCCGTCAGGCCGGCATTTTCCAGCACTGCGTGACAATTGCAGTGTTTGCCGGCTGACTTCTACCTACCCGAATTTTGTTTGATTGGCCTCACTGCCAGTCAATCCGACCGTTCTCTGGCGCCGTCTGGCGCTTGCTTGAGGTAATCAGAGCATGCTGAATGGCTATGGTTCGACCATTCTCGATGGAGCTTGGCTCACCCTGGTGTTGGCGCTGACTTCAATGGCAGTCGCAACGTTTCTGGGGCTGGTGGGCGCAGCCTTTCGGTTATCGCCCATCAAGTGGCTGGCATTCCTCGGCGAAACCTACGCGACAGTTGTGCGCGGGATTCCTGATCTGGTTTTGATTCTGCTGATCTTTTACGGCGGCCAGGACATGGTCAACCGTCTGGCCCCAATGTTTGGCTATGAGGATTACATCGACATCAATCCGTTCATGGCCGGCGTCTTCACCATGGGCTTCATCTTCGGGGCTTATCTGTCCGAAACCTTTCGCGGTGCATTCATGGCGATCCCCAAGGGCCAGTCCGAGGCGGGCATGGCGTATGGCATGAGTTCGGCCAAGGTGTTTTTCAGAATCCTCGTGCCGCAGATGATCCGTTTTGCAATCCCCGGTTTCACCAATAACTGGCTGGTATTGACCAAGGCGACTGCGCTGATTTCTGTGGTTGGCCTGCAAGACATGATGTTCAAGGCCAAGAGTGCTGCTGACGCCACGCGTGAGCCATTCACCTTTTACCTGGCTGTTGCCGGGCTGTATCTGGTGCTCACGAGTGTGTCGCTGTTAGCGCTGCGCTTCCTCGAAAAACGCTACTCGGTCGGCACCAAAGCCGCTGACCTGTGAGCCGGAGGATCGACTGATGATTTTCGATTACAACGTCATTATCGACAGTTTGCCGCTGTACTTCGGCGGTGTACTGGTCACCATCAAGCTGCTGCTGATCTCGCTGGCGCTGGGTTTGGCGATGGCCATTCCGCTGGGCTTGATGCGAGTTTCCAAGGCGGTCTGGCTGAATTTCCCGGCCTGGCTGTATACCTACGTGATTCGCGGCACGCCGATGCTGGTGCAGCTGTTCCTGATCTATTACGGGTTGGCGCAGTTCGAGTCGGTGCGTGAATCCGCGCTCTGGCCGTATCTGTCGAACGCCACGTTCTGTGCTTGCCTGGCCTTTGCCATCAACACCAGCGCCTACACCGCCGAGATTCTGGCGGGCAGCCTCAAGGCCACGCCGCACGGTGAAATCGAAGCAGCCAAAGCCATGGGCATGTCGCGGTTCAAACTGTACAAGCGCATCTTGCTGCCTTCGGCATTGCGCCGGGCGCTGCCGCAGTACAGCAACGAAGTGATCATGATGCTGCACACCACAAGTCTGGCATCGATCGTGACCCTGATTGATATCACCGGTGCAGCGCGCACGGTCAGCTCGCAGTATTACCTGCCGTTCGAGGCGTTTATCACGGCAGGTGTTTTCTACCTCTGCCTGACCTTCATTCTGGTGCGCCTGTTCAAGCGCGCTGAATTGCGCTGGCTGGCCTACATGGCCCCGCGCAAGTCCTGAGGAGTAACGCATGCAGCGTATTGATCATGTATTGCCGTGGAGTACGCCCGGCACTGAGCGCCGTCTGACGGTACTGCGTTATGGCAGTGGCGAGCGCAAGGCTTACATTCAGGCCTCTTTGCACGCCGATGAGTTGCCGGGCATGCGGGTCGCGGTCGAGTTGCGTCGCCGCCTGCGTGAGCTTGAAGAGCAGGGGCGCTTGCTTGGCGTCATCGAACTGGTGCCGGTGGCCAATCCCATCGGCCTGGAACAGATGGTTCAGGGCCAGCATCAAGGCCGTTTCGAACTGTCGAGCGGCAAGAACTTCAACCGTGATTTTGCCGATCTGGCCGAGTTGATCGGGCCGGCATTGCAGGGCCACGTGGGCAGCGATGAAGCGGCCAATACGGCGCTAATCCGCAGCAGCATGCGCGCTGTTCTGGATGCGCTTGAGCCCGCCGCATCGGCGCTGGAAGGCATGCAGCGGCTGTTGTTGCGCCACGCCTGCGACGCCGATGTGATGCTCGATCTGCATTGCGACTTTGAAGCTGCAGTACACCTCTACGGGATTCCGCAGCAGTGGCCGGCGCTACGCTCTCTGGCCGCGCGGCTTGAGGCGGGTACGGTGTTGCTGGCGGAAGACTCCGGCGGCTCATCGTTCGATGAAGCCTGCTCGGCGCCTTGGTTGCGACTGGCGCAGCGCTTCCCGGAGGCGGCCATTGCGCCGGCATGCCTGTCGACCACCGTTGAGCTGGGCGGCATGGACAACACCGATGCGCACAAGGCGCGGGAATACGCTGAAGCGATTCTGGCGTTTCTGGCCGAGCAGGGCCTGATCAGTGGTGAATGGCCTCAAGCGCCGCAAGCGTGCTGCGATGCGGTGCCATTCAGCGGCACTGAGCTGCTGTTTGCGCCGCACTGTGGCGTGGTCAGCTTCTTTCACAAGGCCGGCGAATACGTCGAAGCCGGTACACCGATATTCGAAGTTCTGGACCCGCTGGATGATAACGGCACGATTGTTTGTGCTGGCACATCCGGGGTTTTGTTTGCGATAGAGCGCATGCGTTTTGCGCAGCCTGGACGCTGGTTGGCCAAGGTGGCCGGACATCAATCTATCCGTCAGGGCCGCTTGCTCAACGACTGATTCACTGCATTCGAGAGTCGACACCATGTACAAACTGGAAGTCCAAGATCTGCACAAACGCTACGGCAGCCATGAAGTGCTCAAGGGCGTTTCGCTCGCGGCAAAGGCAGGCGACGTCATTAGCATCATCGGTTCCAGCGGTTCCGGTAAGAGTACGTTCCTGCGTTGCATCAACATGCTTGAGCAGCCGTATGGCGGCAAAATCCTGCTCAACAATGAAGAGCTGAAACTGGTTCCAAGCAAGGACGGTGCACTCAAGGCGGCTGATCCCAAGCAGTTGCAGCGCATGCGTTCACGTCTGGCGATGGTGTTTCAGCACTTCAACCTGTGGTCGCACATGAGCGCGCTGGAAAACGTTATCGAAGCGCCGGTTCACGTACTGGGCATGGCGAAGAAAGAGGCGCTGGAAAAGGCCGAGCATTACCTCAATAAAGTGGGCGTGGCGCACCGCAAAGACGCTTACCCGGCGCATATGTCCGGCGGCGAGCAGCAGCGTGTCGCGATTGCCCGTGCATTGGCAATGGAGCCTGAGGTTATGCTGTTCGATGAGCCAACCTCGGCACTTGATCCGGAGCTGGTAGGCGAAGTGCTCAAGGTCATGCAAGACCTCGCGCAGGAAGGTCGCACCATGGTGGTGGTGACTCACGAAATGGGCTTCGCCCGTGAAGTCTCCAATCAGCTGGTGTTCCTGCACAAGGGCGTCGTTGAGGAGCGGGGTGATCCGCGCGAAGTGTTGGTTAATCCGCAGTCTGAGCGGCTCCAGCAGTTTCTTTCCGGTAGCCTTAAATAAGTGGCATCAGGGAGACAGTCGACTCGCACGGAGCGCTTAGGATTGAACAGACCCGGCAGGATTTTGCGCCCTAACATGGTGCGAAATCAATGCCTTAAGGTTTTGTAACGCAGTACTATGCAACTCATCAGTTTGCCTGTGCAGGTTTGGCTGAGTTTTCCGGGCGTCGCCAAGGCGGCGCTTTTCCCTGATTAAGAGCACGAACTGCCCTAAATGAATGCCCATCGAATTGGCTTCCTGATCTGGCCCAGCACCAAAGCGCTGACCTTGGCACTGGCCGAGGAGGCGCTGCTCGTGGCCCAGCGCGTTCACCCTGAGGTTGTCTACGAACTGTGCTTTTTGCAGGCAGAACCGCCGGCCGAGAACAGTTGGAAAATGCCGGGTGAACCCTGGCAGGGCAAACTTGAAGGCTGCCAGCGGCTGTTTCTGCTGGCCGACGAGCCGCCTGCCAACATGCACATGACGCTCTCCACTGCACTCAAACAGCAGGTGCGTGCGGGGTGTCTGGTTGGCGGTATCGCGGCCGGGGTTTATCCGTTGGCGCAACTGGGCTTGCTCGACGGCTATCGCGCTTCGGTGCATTGGCGCTGGCAGGATGATTTTTCCGAGCGCTATCCCAAGGTCATCGCCACCAGCCACTTGTTTGACTGGGATCGTGATCGCATGACGGCATGCGGCGGTCTGGCCGTGCTCGACCTGATGCTGGCCTTGCTGGCGCGTGATCACGGCGCCGAGCTTGCCGGTGCGGTGAGCGAAGAGTTGGTGGTGGAGCGTATTCGTGAAGGCGGCGAGCGCCAGCGCATTCCGCTGCAAAATCGCCTTGGCTCAAGCCATCCCAAGCTGACTCAGGCAGTTTTGTTGATGGAGGCAAACATTGAAGAGCCGCTGACCACCGACGAAATTGCCCAGCACGTGTGCGTCTCAAGGCGTCAGTTGGAGCGGATTTTCAAGCAGTACCTCAATCGCGTTCCCAGCCAGTACTACCTTGAGCTGCGCCTGAACAAGGCGCGCCAGCTGCTGATGCAGACCAGCAAGTCGATCATCCAGATTGGCCTGTCGTGTGGCTTCTCGTCCGGCCCGCATTTCTCCAGCGCCTACCGCAATTTCTTCGGTGCAACGCCGCGTGAAGATCGCAACCAGCGGCGCAACAACAGCCCATTCGAGCTGACTTCAACGCCAAACGAGCGCAGCTGATATACAACAGCTGCGCGCCGTTTGATCAAGCCGGGCCTTGCTCTGCTGCAGATGGCGGGCTGGCGGCGGGCTGATCCGCCTCACGCGGATAGAGCGGATTGCCGCAGCGATTGCAGAAGGCCGCGTTCGGCTCATGGCTGGGTTTCTTGCAGCTTGGGCATTCGCGCTCAAGGCCTTCACCGCCATTCATTGCGGTGGCCAGCTCGGCGGTGAATATGCCGGTCGGCACGGCGATAATCGAATAACCGGTAATCATCACCAGCGTCGAGAGAAACTGGCCCAGCGCGGTTTTCGGCACAATATCGCCAAAGCCTACCGTGGTCAGGGTTACAACCGCCCAGTAAATCCCTTTGGGGATGCTGGTGAAACCATGCTCCGGGCCTTCAATCACGTACATCAGCGTTCCGAATACCGTCACCAGCACAGCAATGCAGGAGAAGAACACGATGATCTTCTGACGACTGCCGCGCAGGGCGGTCATCAAAAAATTGGCCTGGCGCAGGTATGGGCTGAGCTTGAGTACGCGAAACACCCGCATCATCCGGATAACCCGCACGATGAGCAGGTATTGGGCGCTCGGGAACAGCAGAATCAGCAGGCCGGGCAAAATAGCCAGTAAATCGATCAGGCCATAGAAGCTGAAAATGTAGCGCAGCGGCTTTGGCGAACAGTAAATGCGCACCAGATATTCGGCGGCGAACAGGGCGGTAAACATCCACTCAAGCCCCGACATCAACGTCTTGTATTGGCTGTGTACGCCTTGGATGCTGTCGAGCATCACCACCACAAGGCTGGCCAGAATGGTCACCAGCAAAATATTGTCGAAGCGCTGGCCGGCGGGGGTGTCGGTGAAAAAGATGATCCGGTAAATCCGGCGGCGCAAATTCAAATGGTTATCCATGTGCTGCTAGCGTGCTCCCTGTTGTCCGCGCTTAGATCAAGGCGGGTGAATCGGCGATTAGCCTAGGGAGTTTAGCCTGAGTGGCGACCTTGTTGCGCGCCGGACTTATTTAACCGGAGCGCAGTCGTTGGCACTTTGCTTGAGCAGTCGCTGGCTGGCCTTGAGCAACCAGCAGGCGAGAATGAACGGCATGGTCAGCGCCGGCAGCCCCAGGCTGCTGAATCCCGGCTGCAGCAGCAATGCCAGAACTATACCGATCACCGGCAGGCACGCGCCGCGATTAACCTGACTCACGGCGATGGCGGTCAACACTGCGTTGTAGCCGAATAGCCCGGCCAGCGCACTGTGCTGCTCCCAGCCTTGCAACAGGGCGAACGCCAGCCCCGCACTGGTGCCGATCAGTGCCCACAATGCCGCACGCCGATCGGCAATCAGCAGGCCCAAAAGCAGGCAAATTCCGGCCAGTGGACGGTCGATAAAAATCACCTGGCCCAATCCGCGCGCCACGGCGGACAACGCGGTTGGCCAATTGAGCTGATGCGTCAAGTCTGTCGCGTTGGCTGTGACTTCAAGTTGCAGAGGATCAGCCAACTGCAGGACCAGCCAACCGAGGAGTACAAACGGACAGGTGAAGGCGGGGAGCCACCGGCGTTTGCGCATGCGCGCCATCCACGGCGCGAGCAGCAGGCTTGATGCCCCTGCGCTGAACATAATCAGCAGCGGGTTGAGTGGCGACCAGTTGAATTGGCTGGTGATCAGAATTCCCAGCAGGATGCCGTTGTAGCCATACAAACCCTGGCTAATGTCCGCCGCCGGGTAACCTCGGCGTTGCGCGGTGAGCATGCTGCAAAGCCCGCCAAGCAGTGCGCCGCCGAGCAAGTCGGGCGCGCCGGTGCACAGGGCCAACAGCACCAACAGGCCGCAGCGCGGATTGGCCTGCAGGAATATCTGGCTGAAACCGTTGAGCAGGGCGCGAAAACCGCTGAGGGTGTGTTCGGTAATGGGCTGCATCGAATGACTCGGCAACAGGCTCAATAAAAAACAGCGCCGACCGCAGATGCAGAAGGCGCCATAAAGATGCAGTCGCTGTTCGTGGAGCGATTGCCCGGGTTACGCCAAACGCCGATGCGTTTGGCGCATTCGTGCGCACTGTTAGTGCAAGGTTTCGATGCGCAGGCTGTTGGTGCTGCCCGGCTGACCAAAAGGCTCGCCGGCGGTAATGACTACGGTGTCGCCACGTTTGGCCATGCCTTGCGCTTGGGCTATTTCCAGCGCAGTGGCGGTGACTTCCTCAACCTTGTGCAGGCGTTCGTTAACCACCGAATAAATGCCCCATGCCACTGTCAGGCGGCGCGCGGTGTGCAGGTTTGGGGTGAGACTGAGAATTGGCGCCTTGGGCCGTTCACGCGAGGCACGCAAGCTGGATGCGCCGGACTCGGTGTAGTTGACCAGCGCCGCCACCGGCAAAATTCCGCTGATGCGGCGGATGGCGCAGCTGATGGCATCGGAGCTGGTGGCCTCGGCTTGTGGGCGGCTGACGTCCAGTTGCGCCTGAAAATCCGGGCCGCTTTCAACCTGACGAATGATTTTGCTCATCATGCCCACAGCTTCCAGCGGGTACTCGCCGGAGGCGGTCTCTGCCGACAACATCACCGCGTCTGCGCCTTCGGCCACGGCATTGGCAACGTCGGTGACTTCAGCGCGGGTCGGCGCCGGGGAGAAACGCATCGACTCCAGCATCTGCGTGGCGACAACCACCGGGCGACCCAGTTGGCGGCAGGTGCGGATGATGTCTTTCTGAATGCGCGGCACGTTCTCGGCCGGCACTTCAACACCCAGATCGCCACGGGCGACCATGATTGCATCGCACAGCGTGGCGATTTCTTCGAGGTGGGTCACTGCCGATGGCTTCTCGATCTTGGCCATCAGAAACGCCTTACCCTGAATCAGCTCGCGCGCCTCGATGATGTCTTGCGGGCGTTGCACAAACGACAGCGCCACCCAGTCCACACCCAGCTCCAGGCCGAAGCTCAGGTCGCGGCGATCCTTCTCGGTCAGCGGGCTGAGTTGCAGCACGGCTTCGGGCACGTTAACGCCTTTGCGGTCCGACAACTCGCCGCCGGCAATGACTTCGGTATCAACCGCATCGCTGTGTTTGGCCGTCACTTGCAGGCGCAGGCGGCCATCGTCCAGCAGCAGGCTCATACCAGGCTGCAGGGCTTCGATGATTTCCGGGTGCGGCAGGTTTACGCGCTGGGCGTTACCCGGGGTTTTATCCAGATCCAGGCGCAAACTGTCGCCGCGTTGCAGCATGACCTTGCCATCCGCGAAGCGGCCAACGCGCAGTTTCGGGCCTTGCAGGTCCATCAGGATGCCGATGGGCTGGTTCAGCTGGCGTTCGACTTCACGCACCCAGTTGTAACGCTCGGCGTGATCGGCATGTTCGCCGTGGCTGAAGTTGAGGCGGAAAATGTTCACCCCGGCTTCGACCAGCTGGCGGATGTCGTCGATGGTTTTGATCGCCGGGCCCAGCGTGGCGAGGATTTTTACTTTCTTGTCAGCCGTCATGATGATGCTCTTGAAGTGATGGAATTCGGTGTGTGTGCGCCGCGCAGTTATTGCGCTTCGTTGCCGAGGATCAGCAGCGCACGGAAGTCGTTGACGTTGGTGCACGTCGGGCCGGTAACGATCAGCTCATCGAGTGCGGCGAAGTAGCCGTAGCCGTTGTTGTTGTCCAGCTCATCACGCGCGCTGAGGTTCTGCAGGCCAGCCCGCGCATAGCTGAACGGCGTCATGATCGCGCCCGCGTTGTCTTCGGAGCCGTCGATGCCATCGGTATCACCGGCAATGGCGTACACGCCGTCCAGACCCTTGAGGCTTTCGGTGAGGCTCAGCAGGAACTCGGCATTTCGCCCGCCACGGCCATTGCCGCGCACGGTCACCGTGGTTTCGCCGCCAGATAGAATCACGCAGGGCGCCTTGATTGGCTGGCCGTGCAGCACGACCTGACGCGCAATACCGGCATGGACTTTGGCCACGTCACGCGCTTCGCCCTCAAGGTCGCCGAGAATCAGTACCGGCAGGCCGGCGGCTTGGACTTTGGCGGCGGCCGCCTCCAGCGATTGTTGCGGGGTCGCGATCAGCTGGAAGTGGCTACGCGCCAGGCACGGGTCGCCGGGCTTGACCGTTTCTGAGCGCGGGTCCTGCAGCCATTTGCGCACGTTGGCCGTGATCTCGATGTTGTAGCGCGCCAATATCGCCAGCGCCTCAACCGAAGTGCTCGGGTCTGCAACAGTTGGGCCGGAGGCAATCACCGTGGCCTCATCGCCAGGCACATCGGAAATGGCGTAGGTGTAAACCGTGGCGGGCCAACTGGCCTTGGCCAGACGGCCACCCTTGATTGCCGAGAGATGTTTGCGCACGCAGTTCATCTCGGCAATGGTCGCGCCGGATTTCAGCAATGCTTTGTTGATCGCCTGCTTGTCTTGCAGGGTAATGCCTTCGGCGGGCAGGGCGAGCAGGGAAGAGCCGCCACCGGACAACAGGAAGATGACCCGGTCGCTTTCGCTAAGATTGCTGACCAGCGCCAGTACGCGTTTGGCCACGCGCTCACCGGCGTCATCAGGCACCGGGTGAGCCGCTTCCACCACCTCGATCTTGCGGCAATCTGCGCCATGGCCATAACGGGTCACCACCAGCCCGCTGACCTCGCCTTGCCATTCGCGCTCAATGACTTCCGCCATGGCGGCGGCGGCCTTTCCCGCGCCAATCACAATGACCCGGCCGCTGCGATCCGCCGGTAAATGATCGGCGAGTACATGGCGTGGGTGCGCGGCATCAATGGCGGTATTGAACAGGTCGCGGAGCAGGGTTTGCGGGTCGAAGGACATGGCAGGCTCTCTTGTTGTTGGCGGCGGCCGCAGGGCATAGCAAAGGCAGCAAGGCGATGGTGCAGGGCCGATTACAGTCCACAATTGCCGGTCTCGGCCGCTCTGGACTGGAATCGACCAACCCGTCAGACAGGCCGTGACACCGGCTGCCGGGAGGTCGAAAGGGGCATCAGATGGCGAGCCCAACCTACCTTGGGCACGCCACCTGATGTGTTGCTCTTGGCGTTACCGCGAGCGGGCCTTGCGGCTCGACTGGCGGTACGCGCCGGTCTCAGTCCTTGCGGATCGAGAAGTTGGCCATGTGCTCAAGGCCTTTAACCAGTGCCGAGTGGTCCCAGTTGCTGCCACCGATAGCAGCGCAGGTGCTGAACACTTGCTGAGCATTGGCGGTGTTCGGCAGATTCAGGCCCAACTCGCGTGCGCCAGCCAGAGCCAGGTTTAGGTCTTTCTGGTGCAGGCTGATGCGGAAGCCCGGATCGAAGGAGCCCTTGATCATGCGCTCGCCGTGAACTTCGAGAATCTTCGAGCCGGCAAAACCACCCATCAGTGCTTCACGCACCTTGGCCGGATCTGCGCCGTTCTTGGCCGCAAACAGCAGGGCTTCACCCACGGCCTGAATGTTCAGGGCGACGATAATCTGGTTAGCCACTTTGGCTGTTTGGCCGTCGCCGTTGCCGCCAACGCGGGTAATGTTCTTACCCATCGACTGGAACAGCGGCAGGGCGCGTTCAAAGGCGTTCGGGCAACCACCGACCATGATCGACAGGGTTGCTGCCTTGGCGCCCACTTCGCCGCCGGAAACCGGTGCGTCGAGGTAAGCAGCGCCAGTGGCCTTGATCTTGTCAGCGAAGGTTTTGGTCGCGCTTGGCGAGATCGAGCTCATGTCGATCACCACCTTGTTCGGGCCTACACCTTCGGCAACGCCTTCGCTGCGGAACAGCACGTCTTCTACGTGCGGGGTATCCGGCACCATGACGATAATGAACTCGGCTTCCTGCGCGACTTCCTTCGGGTTGGCCAGCGCGATGGCGCCTGCGGCGACCAGATCATCCGGTGCGGCGTCGTGGTGGGTGGAGAGAAACAGTTGATGACCTGCTTTTTGCAGGTTCTCGGCCATAGGCTTGCCCATGATGCCGGTGCCGATAAAACCAATCTTAGCCATGTTAATGCTCCTTAAATCGCGTTGTGCGCTTTCATCCAGCCGAGGCCGGCAGCGGTGGTGGTGGCAGGCTTGTATTCGCAGCCAATCCAGCCCTGGTAGCCAATGCGGTCCAGGTGTTCGAACATGAAGCGGTAGTTGATCTCGCCAGTGCCCGGCTCGTTGCGGCCCGGGTTGTCGGCGAGTTGCACATGGTTGATCACAGCCAGGTTGTCCGCCACGGTACGGGCCAGATCACCTTCCATGATTTGCATGTGATAGATGTCGTATTGCAGGTACAGATTGCTGCTTGCGACCTTGTCGCGAATCGCCAGCGCCTGCGCTGTGGTGTTCAGGTAGAAGCCCGGAATGTCGCGGGTGTTGATCATTTCCATGACCAGCTTGATCCCGGCCGCTTCGAGTTTTTCGGCGGCAAACTTCAGGTTTTCGACGAAGGTTTTCTCGATGCTTGCGCAGTCATAGCCTTGCGGGCGAATACCGGCCAGGCAGTTGATCTGGGTATTGCCCAGAACCTTGGCGTAGGCGATTGCGCTGTCGACACCGGCGCGGAATTCTTCAACCCGGTCCGGGTGGCAGGCGATGCCGCGAGAGCCGCTGGCCCAGTCACCAGCAGGCAGGTTGAACAGCACTTGCTCAAGCTTGTTGCTGTCGAGTTGTGCTTTGATTTCGGTGGCTGGGAAGTCGTACGGAAACAGGTATTCAACACCGCTGAAACCTGCGTCGGCAGCAGCGGCGAAGCGATCCATGAAGTCCACTTCGGTGAACAACATGGACAAGTTGGCAGCGAAACGAGGCATAAAATGCTCCTTGAGAGTGGGGTGGATAGCGCAAAGCACAGTCAACACAGGTGGCATTGAGCGCTTTACGGTTGCACCCGGCGGCCGCCCCCGAAAGGACGGCCAGCCAGCGTTGAATCAATCCAGCAAAGCGATGGCAGACGGGGCATCAGCGCCGCGTGCAGCGAGTTCTTCAAACTCGTTGATGGCGTTGATTTCAGTGCCCATGGAGATGTTGGTGACACGCTCCAGAATCACTTCAACCACAACCGGTACGCGGTGCTCTTCCATCAAGGCCTTGGCTTTGGCGAACGCAGCTTGCAAGTCGTTTGGCTCGAAGACGCGGATGGCTTTACAGCCCAGGCCTTCAACCACGGCAACGTGATCCACGCCGTAGCCGTTAAGCTCGGGTGCGTTGATGTTCTCGAACGCCAACTGCACGCAGTAATCCATCTCAAAGCCGCGCTGCGCCTGACGGATCAGGCCCAGATAGGAGTTGTTCACCACGACGTGGATGTAAGGCAGGTTGAACTGTGCGCCTACGGCCAACTCTTCGATCATGAACTGGAAGTCATAGTCGCCAGACAACGCGACGATGTTGCGGCTCGGGTCGGCCTTGGCCACGCCCAATGCTGCAGGCACTGTCCAGCCCAGCGGGCCAGCCTGACCACAGTTGATCCAGTGGCGCGGCTTGTAGACGTGGAGGAACTGCGCACCGGCAATCTGCGACAGACCGATTGTGGTCACGTAGCAGGTGTCTTTACCGAAGAACTCGTTCATTTCTTCGTATACGCGCTGCGGTTTCACCGGCACGTTGTCGAAGTGAGTCTTGCGCTGCAGCGTACGCTTGCGCTCGCGGCAGGCTTCAACCCAGCTGCTGCGGTCTTTCAATTTGCCAGCGTTTTTCCACTCGCGGGCAACAGCCAGGAATGCATCCAGTGCCGCGCCTGCGTCGGAAACAATGCCCAGATCCGGGTTGAATACACGGCCGATTTGCGTCGGCTCAATATCCACGTGGATGAACTTGCGGCCTTCGGTGTACACCTCAACGGTGCCGGTGTGGCGGTTAGCCCAGCGATTGCCGATGCCAAATACCAGATCGGATTCCAGCAGGGTGGCGTTGCCGTAACGGTGTGAAGTCTGCAGGCCAACCATGCCGACCATCAGTTTGTGGTCGTCCGGAATCGAACCCCAGCCCATCAGGGTCGGCACGACCGGCACGCCAGTCAGCTCGGCGAACTCAACCAGTTTGGCCGCTGCATCGGCGTTGAAAATACCGCCGCCGGCCACCAGCAATGGGCGCTCGGCTTCGTTGAGCATGGCAATGGCTTTTTCAGCCTGCACGCGAGTGGCAGCAGGTTTGGCCAGCGGCAACGGCTCGTAGGCGTCGATGTCGAATTCGATCTCGGCCATCTGTACATCGAATGGCAGATCGATCAGTACCGGGCCAGGGCGACCGGAACGCATCTCGTAGAAGGCTTTCTGGAAGGCGCGCGGCACTTGGCCCGGCTCCATCACAGTGGTTGCCCACTTGGTTACAGGTTTGACGATGCTGGTGATATCGACAGCCTGAAAATCTTCTTTGTGCATGCGCGCACGCGGCGCCTGGCCGGTGATGCACAGAATCGGGATGGAGTCAGCGCTGGCAGAGTAGAGGCCGGTGACCATGTCGGTGCCCGCCGGGCCGGATGTGCCGATGCACACGCCGATGTTGCCGGCGTTGGTGCGGGTGTAACCCTCGGCCATGTGCGAGGCGCCTTCAACGTGACGGGCCAAGACGTGGTCGATGCCGCCCACTTTATTCAGTGCCGCGTACAGCGGGTTGATTGCGGCGCCGGGAATGCCGAACGCAGTTTCAACGCCTTCGCGGCGCATCACCAGTACGGCAGCCTCGATTGCTCTCATTTTGGCCATAATCTTGTGCCTCTTTTATTGTTAAATTGTATACATGTTGCTTGGTGCTGATTCTATTCAGAGCTTGAGTTTGCGGTCAACAATTTTTCGCGCTTACCTGACTGCACGGTCCGATTCTTTTTAAACGCCTGTTTGACGCGGCTTGTGCAGTAATTGCGCGATCTTTGAATGTTGCCAAGCTAACTAATGTATACAATCACAAATAATATTGTGTTCTTGCTGTTGAGTTTTTTGCTCATGATGAGGATAGTGATGCCAGCTTTGAAAACGCACCCAACTCGGTAGCTGCCGCCGGGTGCGTGTTGATTTATTAACTTGAGGAAGGTGAATTCATGAATACGCTCACTCTGGAAATGGCAACGTGTATTACCCAATGCGCAATGGCGGTGGGGGCCGAGATCAAGTCTGCACCGCTGACCGTCGCGGTGCTCGATGCAGGTGGCCACTTGATCAGCTTGCAACGTCAGGACGGCGCCAGCTTGCTGCGCCCGCAAATTGCCATCGGCAAGGCTTGGGGTGCGGTGGCGTTAGGCAAGGGCTCGCGTTTTATCGCCGCTGATGCACAAAAGCGTCCGGCGTTTATCGGGGCGGTGAACAACCTGGCCGACGGCAATCTGGTTCCGGCGCCAGGTGGTGTGCTGATCCGTGATGCGCAAGGTGAGGTGATTGGCGCGGTCGGGATTACCGGCGATACCTCGGATATCGACGAGCAATGCGCAATCAGCGCGATCGAGTCGATTGGCTTTAAAGCCGATGCGGGCGTGGCGGCCTGAGATTTGGCGGGCGCGACGGCGTTCTGCGTCGCGCTATGCCTTGGGCATTATTGCAGGCGAGGAGTGGGTGTTTTCAGCCCACTTGTTCAGAAGCGACAGGCGCGCGCTCGGTGATTTCGCAACCTTTGAGAACCAGCCGGGTAATGGTTTGCGTGGCGGCGTCATAGTCGGCGTCTTCGAGCTTGGCTTTACCGGTGACGGTAGAAATCTGCCAGTCGAAGTCGGCGTAGGTCTGCGTCGCAGCCCAGATGCTGAACATCAGGTGATGCGGATCAACCTCGGCCATCAAGCCCTGATCGATCCAGCGGCGAATGCAGGAAATATTGTGCTTGGCCTGGGCGTTGAGTTGCTCGGTTTGTTCGGGCGACAAGTGCGGCGCACCGTGCATAATCTCGCTGGCAAATACCTTGGAGGCAAAGGGAAGGTCGCGGGAAATACGGATTTTCGAGCGAATGTAGCCACTCAAGACATCGGCCGGTAAGCCCGGTTGATTGAAGATCGAGGAGGCTGCTTGCAAGGGCTCGATAATGCTTTCGAGTACCTCGCGGTAGAGGTTTTCTTTCGACTTGAAGTAGTAGTAGACGTTAGGTTTAGGCAGGCCGGCTTTGGCAGCGATATCGCTGGTTTTAGTGGCGGCGAAGCCCTTGTCTGCAAACTCTTCACTGGCCGCACGCAAGATCAGTTCTTTGTTGCGCTCGCGAATGCTGGTCATATGCCCTTTGATGTCCCTTGAATCGCTCGAATAAAGCGGCGGTCGGGCATGTTATCACCCTGCTTACTTGAGTCTCAAGCCAGCCTCCGGGCTCGTTGTGCACGTTATCCTGACTTTTGGGTCAATAAATCGTGTACACAAAATGCTTTTTCTGTTTCTATTCATCTGTCCGCGGACTCCAACAACAAATAACCGGCTCCCAGAATCCGGAGACCTGATTTGCTTAATGCCCAACCTGCACAACTAGTCGACCCGTTCGGGCGGCGCATCACCTACTTACGCTTGTCTGTCACTGACCGCTGTGATTTTCGCTGCACTTACTGCATGGGCGAAGACATGGTGTTCGCCCCGCGTGAGCAAATTCTCAGCCTGGAAGAACTCTACGCCCTGGCCGATGCCTTCATCGGTTTGGGGGTTAAGCGCATTCGCATCACGGGCGGCGAACCGCTGGTGCGCAAGAATCTTGTGTCTTTGCTCAGGCGTCTGGGCGCGCGCGCCGAACTTGAAGACTTGGCGATTACCACCAATGGCTCGCAACTATCCGCCATGGCCGGGCAACTGTTTGAAGCGGGTGTCGACCGGCTCAATGTCAGCCTCGATTCGCTCAAGCGCTAACGGTTTACAGCGCTCACCCGGCGCGACATGCTGGATCAGGTGATCGGTGGAATCGATGCCGCCCGCCAGCTGGGTTTCAGCAAGATCAAACTCAACAGCGTGATTCAGAAAGGCCATAACGATGATGAGGTTCTCGAACTGGTCGAGTTTGCCGTGGGGCGCGGTCTCGACATTAGCTTTATCGAGGAGATGCCGCTGGGCAGCGTGACCAGCCATCAGCGCCAACTGACCTTTTGCTCAAGCAGCGAGGTGCGCGAACGCATCGAGCAGCGCTACAGCCTGCAAGCCAGCAGCAAGCTTACCGGCGGGCCATCGCGTTATTGGCAAGTGACGGGAACCGACACGCGGGTGGGTTTCATCTCCCCGCACAGCAACAATTTTTGCGGCGCCTGCAACCGGGTTCGGGTGACCGCCGAAGGCAAGTTGGTGTTGTGTCTGGGCCATGATAATGCGCTGGATCTCAAGCAACTGATGCGTGCACATCCGGGCGATACCCAGCGATTGCAGGCGGCATTATGTGATGCCTTGCAGCTCAAGCCTGAGCGTCACCATTTTGCCAACGACGAGCAGGTGCAAGTCATTCGTTTCATGAGCATGACCGGTGGCTAGCTTAATGCTTCGTTAGCTGCCGAACCCCGCCAGAAAACTCATCGCGCCCGCTAATGCGGGCTTCTTCGGTGGTGCTGTACGCAGCGCCAGTAACAGCGATTGGTTCTACTCCTTAATCCAACGATAATCGGGAGATCAATGTGCATCCGAGCTACCTATGCGGTATTTGCATCGCAGTATTTGCCGGCAATACAGCCGCGCAGAGCTATGTTGTGGGCGTTGAAGCCGTTGCATTTGCGCCACACTATTCAGTCGATAAACACGGTCAGTTTCGCGGTTTTGCCCGCGAGCTGTTCGATGGATTTGCAGCGGACAGCGGGGTAGAGCTGATCTACAAACCGTTGCCAGTCGAGCAACTGTTACCGGCCTTGTTCAGTGGCGAGGTCGACTTCAAATACCCGGACAATCCAACATGGACGGCGTCCGCCAAGGCGGGCAGTGCACTGGTGTACAGCGCTGACATCGTTGAGTCGGTCGATGGCGTGCTGGTCGCGCCTGGCCGGGTTGGCAGGCCGCAGCAACAGCTACAGCGTCTGGCCATCGTCAACGGCTGGACGCCGCAGGGTTTTGCCGCGCAGCCGGTGGACTGGGTGGCCAATGATGACTTGCGTTCGATGATCAATCAGGCGCTGAAAAAAGACACCGATGGTGCGTATTACAACGTGGTGGTGGCCACGCATTATCTCGACACCATCAGTACACGCCCGGGAGCGCTGGTGTTCGATCCGTCGCTGCCATACACGCGCATTCAGTACCAGCTCTCGACCCGCAAACAGCCGCAGGTAATTGCCAGCTTTGACCGCTATCTGAGCGCGCACGCCAGCGAGGTCGCGGCCCTGAAACGCAAGTACCGGGTCGAGGCCAATCTGGATTCAGAATACCTGGGGATGGAACAGTGGAAGGTCGACTTTCTAAAGCGGCAAAAAGCCCGGGCCGAAACAGCGCAGCAGTCAACCAGCCCTGAGTAAACCTTCGGTCGTGCGCAGGCCGCGCTGGGCACGACCGAAGTTCATCGGGCTTATTCGGTAACGGCAACCAATGCGACTTGCTTGCGCATCAGCAGGTAATGCAGGGCCGCGCCAAGGAAGGCGCCGAACAGCCATGAATAGCCGGAGAAAATACTCAAGCTTGGCACCCAGACCGTGCAGACCGAGAACACCGAAGCAGCGCCGAACGCCAGCATCGCTTTGCGGTTCCAGCCGTTGTCGTAATAGTAAGCACCGCTGGTTTCTGTGATGAACAGGTCTTGCAGGTTGAGTTGTTGCTTACGTACCAGATAGTAGTCCGCAACGATAATGCCGTAGAGCGGCGCCAGCACTGCGCCCAGAGTATCAACGAAGCCGGCGATACCGACCTTGCTGATGAAGGCAATCCACAGCGCGCCGATAACGAACGCAATGGCCGCGGTAATGAAACCACCCGTGCGCGCGCTGATGCGAGCCGGTGCAAGGTTGGCGATGTCGTAGGCGGGCGGTATGAAGTTGGCGACCAGATTGATCCCGACAGTTGCGGCGAAGAAGGTGATCGCGGCAATGATGGTCAGGGTCAGGTTGTCGACGCGGGCGATGATATCGGTCGGGTTGGTCAGCGTTTCACCGAACACCACCACCGTGCCAGCGGTAATGATCAGGGCGATCAGCGAGAAAATCGCCAGGCTCACCGGTAGCCCCAGAAAGTTGCCGATGGTCATTTGCTTCTGGCTTTTGACGAAGCGCGCAAAGTCGCCGTAGTTGATCACCACAGCTGCAAAGTAGGCGACCATCGTGCCCACTACCGTGGCAAATGCGGCGACCGGGCCGGCGGCAAACTCGCCCTGACCGCTGAAGATTGTACCCAGTTCATCGAGCAAACTCGGGCCGGCTTTGTACCAGATCACGATCATCAGCACGATCATCACGGCATAAACAAATGGGCCGGCCCAGTTCAGGAACTTGGTGATCCACTCGATGCCGCGCATAAACAACATGACCTGAAACGCGCAGACCAATACATAGGACAACCAGCCAACCGCGCTCAGCCCGAGAAACACCGGCTCGGTGCTGGCACCGGTAACGGAGTTAAGCAGCAGTGCAACCGCGGTTGAGGCGAAGTAACTCTGCACGCCGTACCAGAAGATGGCGACGATTGCGCGCACCAGCGCCGGGAAATTTGCACCACGAACGCCCATGCTGGCGCGTGCCATGACCGGAAATGGCACACCGTATTTAACCGATGGCTTCCCGGTTAGCTGTACCAGACCCATAACAATGAAGCCTGCCAGCACAATCCCGGCCAGCACAGCCCAGCCGCTAAGGCCGTAGGAAATGAACAGGGTTGCAGCCAGTGTGTAGCCGAAGAGGCTCTGAATATCGTTGGACCAGACGTTGAATATCTCGAAACTGCCCCAGTTGCGCTTGGCATGCTCAAGCGGTGCAAGGTCGTCGTTATACAGCGTCGGTTCGATGTGTTTTATTTTTAGGTCTTCAGCAGGCATTGAACTTCCTTGGCTCAGAGTCGGTAGTTGCACGTTTATTTGATAATTGTATGCAGTTTGCGTTCCAGTTATGCCGTGTTCGGATTGGCTTGGTGGCGACAGTTGTACACATGATTGGCTGGATAGCGCAACAAAACTCTGGTGAGTCTAATTGGTTTTTAAATGACTGATGCGTCATGCAGGCTCATGCCTGCCATCGCCCATCGCCCATCGCCCATTGGCGGAGGATGGTTAGCCTGCAAGGCAAACCGTCATGGCGGTATACGGCGAGTGCCTAGTCAATCCGCAAGGTGCTTACGACCGCCCAATCTGCGTTCACAAAAAAAGGCAACTGCGCGGCTGCGCAATTGCCTTGTCGGGTACAACTCAGGCGTTAGAAGTAGTACTTCACCAGCGCCTGAACGGCGGTCTGGTCGAAGCCATCAGCCGAGCCGTCTACCGGCTTAACGCCGTATTTGTTGTGCCACATGTTCAGCTCGGTACCGACATAAAGCTTCTTGTCCTGATTGAACAGCGCTTTACCCGCATCCCACTTGATCTGGATCGAGGAGCCGACCGAAGTCTGGGTGCCGGCCTCATCAGACGGTGCGCGCCAGTCGACGTAACCGTCGATCAAAAAGTCCTGCTCGCCAACGGCGAAAGGATAGGCGCCTGCAACGGTCAGTTGCTCGGTGTAGCCGTTGCTGTTCTGGTCGGCAAAGAATACGTGGTTGTTGATCTTCACCCGGTAAATATTGGTATTGAGGAACGCAAAGCCCGGCACATTCCAGTCGAAACCGAGGCCGTACAGGTAGTTTTCAGTGCCTGGGCCGCCTTCGCCTTTTTCATAGGTAAAGGCCGCTTTCACGTCCTTAAGCGGCCCGGCCGAAAGATCCTGGCCAGTCAGCCAACTGAGGCTTACCCGTGGCGAGAACTCCATGTAGTAAAAAGTGTTGTGCTCTTTCTGCTCGAAGGTGCCGTTGCTGAAACTGCCGCGTGATTGCAGGTTGTCGGCATTTACATAGTCGAGGAAGTAGAAAATATCGCCCCACACCCAGCCGCTGGCGTGTTCGAAGGTGAAGGTCGATTGCGAGCGTTGTTCTTCGGCGTTGAAGTTGCCACGCTGGAAATTGCTGCCGTTGAGGTACGACAGGCTGTTGCTCTGCCAGTACAGCAGGTCATCGGCGTTGGCGTGCTGGGCTGCAAACAGGCCTGCCGTGAGTGAGAGGCAGAGGGGCAGTCGCTTCAGGTTCATCGGGTCTTCCTTATTGTTTGAGTTGTGGGATATGTGTTCACAGCTGGCCGTTTGCGACTGCTGGGTAGGTGCCGGGTTGGCCTTGGGCAGGTGCGGGATAACGCTGCGGGCTAGCTTGTGGCTGCTCGGTCGCGACTTGCGGTGTCTTATCTTGTGAATCCTGGAGTACCGAATGCAGGTGCGCTTCGGGGTCGAAATCGTCTTCAGCCACTTCAAGGGCGTGTTCTTCGGGCAGGAAGAAACTCAGCAAAATGGCGCTCATTGCACCAATGGTGATCGGTGAGCCAAAGATGTTTTTCAAGGTGTCCGGCATCTGCGAAAGCACTTCGGGTACACCGGCAACGCCGAGCCCGAGGCCGAGCGAAATGGCCACGATCATGACGTTGCGCCGATGCAGTCCGGCCTCGGCGAGAATCTTGATACCGGCAACACCCACCGTGCCGAACATGATCAGCGTGGCGCCGCCGAGTACTGGCTTGGGCATCATTTGCAGAACGGCGCCGACAATCGGGAACAATCCAAGCAGCACCAGAATGCCAGCGATGTAGAGGCCGACATGGCGGCTGGCTACGCCTGTGAGTTGGATAACCCCGTTGTTCTGGCTGAATGTGGTCATTGGCAGGCTGTTGAACACGGCGGCCATTGCCGAGGTGCAGCCGTCGGCGAGCACACCGGACTTGATCCGGCGCAGGTACAGCGGGCCGGTGACAGGTTGTTTGGAGATGATCGAGTTGGCTGTCAGGTCGCCAGCGGTTTCCAGCGGGGTAATCAGGAAAATCACCGCGACCGGCACGAATGCAATCCAGTCGAAGCTGAAGCCGTATTTGAACGGCTGCGGCACGCTGACCAGCGGTACATCCGGCATATCGGCAAAGCTCAGCTGGCCGGTAAACCACGCTACCAGCGAGCCCAGCAGCAAGCCGGCTACCACGGCGCTGAGCCGCACGGCCTGCGACTTGAAGCGGTTGAAGATAATGATTGTGGCCATGACCACTCCGCCCAGCCCGAGGTTATGCAAGGCGCCAAAATCTTTGGCGCCGAAGCCACCGGCGATGTCGGTCATGGCGACTTTGATCAGCGACAAGCCCATCAGGCAGATGATGGTGCCAGTCACGACAGGGGTAATGACCTGACGCAGTTTGTTGATGAACTGGCTGAATGCGATCTCGACAAAGGCGGCGCAAAAACACACGCCAAACAGGGTCGCGAGAATATCTTCCGGGCTGCCGCCGCGCCCCTTGACGATGAATCCAGCGCTGAGAATCACACTGAGAAAACCGAAACTGGTGCCTTGCAGGCAGAGCAGGCCTGAACCGATTGGGCCAATGCGGCGTGCCTGCACGAAGGTGCCGATGCCGGACACGAACAGCGCCATGCTCACCAGATACGGTACATGAGCACCGAGGCCAAGCACGTTACCGATAATCAGGGTGGGGGTGATGATGCCAACGAAACTGGCCAGAACATGCTGCAAGGCTGCGAACAGCGCGGGGCCGAAAGCGGGGCGGTCATCGAGTTGATAGATCAGCTCGCTGCTTTTTGCAGACGGAGCTTGGGCTGGGGTCGAGCGAGTAGCGGTCATGTTGGAGCCTGCCTGTTTTTTTTATACGGTCATGGGCTTACACGAGGCTTCACGGCGCCTCAATCTGCACATCAGAAAGTTGTCTGATCGGTCAGAATATATCGACTATAGCAATTTGTTTACAAGCGTAAAAACAATTTATTGTGATTATGTGTACAAAAAGTGGATGCATGGTCATCTGCCAAACAGCGGGCTGATTGGCGGATGTGAAGAGGGGGGCTTTAAGGCGGGAGAACAAGGCCCAACACAGGGATGAGCCTTGTTTTGTATCAGTGGCTGGCGGGTTGGCGGACCAGCTGCGCACGGTCGGCGCCACCAAGGATGTTGAACAGCAGATTCAGCGAGACGGCGCTCAGCGTCGCCAGGGCTATACCGCTGTGAGTAATTGGGTCCATCCACTGTGGCAGTTGAGCAAACAGCTCTGGACGTACCACCGGGGCGAGGCCCATGCCGATGCTAACGGCGACCAGCAATTGATTGCGGCGGTCGGCAATGTTGGCTTCCTGCAAGATATTGATGCCGGTTGCGGCAACCATGCCGAACATCGCAATGCCGGCGCCGCCCAATACCGCCGGCGGAATCGAGGCCACCAGAAAGGCCGCCTTGGGCAGCAAGCTCAAGGTGATCAGCATGCAGCCGGCGCAAGCGGTGACAAACCGGCTGCGCACGCCTGTCATCTGCACCAGACCAATATTCTGGGCGAACGATGAATGAGTGAAGGTATTGAAAATACCCGCGACAAACGATGCGCCAGCGTCGCACAGCAGGCCGCGTCGCAGCTTGGCCGGGGTGATTTCCTGTTCCGTGATTTTGCCCAGCGCGATAAACATGCCTGTTGATTCAACAAAGATAATGACCACCACCAGGCACATAGACAGAATCGGCGCGAGGCTGAACTGCGGCATGCCGAAATGCAGCGGAGTAACCACTTGCAGCCATGGCGCTTGAGACAACCCGCTGAGATCGACCATGCCCAGACACGCTGAAATGGCGTAGCCCAGCAGCATGCCGACCAGTACCGAAACGTTGACCCAGAATCCGCGCATGAAGCGATTGATCAGCAGAATCGAGATCAGCACCATCGCCGAAATGGCCAGGTATTTAAGGTCGCCGAACTGGGTTGCATCGCTGCCACCACCGGCCCAATTGATGGCCGCGGGAAATAGCGACAGGCCGATTGAAGTGATCACGGTGCCGGTCACCAGCGGCGGGAAGAAGTGCACGATGCGTGACATGAACGGTGCGATCAGCATGCCGAAAAATCCAGCGGCGATGGTCGCCCCGAATATGCCGGTGAGGCCGATGCCGGGCGTACCGGCCATGGCGACCATGCTGCCGACAGCGGCAAAGCTTGCGCCCATCATGATCGGCATCCGTATGCCCATCGGGCCGATGCCGAGCGATTGCACCAGTGTTGCTGCACCGGCTACCAGCAAATCGGCGTTGATCAGAAACGCGACTTCTTCCCTGGATAAACCGACGGCTTCGCCAATGATCAGCGGCACGGCAATCGCACCGCCGTACATCAGCAGCACATGCTGAAAACTCACCAGAAGCATCTGCAGCCAGGGCAGACGCTGATCGACGGCAGAAACGGCCGCCGAGTTGTTATTCAACCGGGTCATGCAAACACCTCAAGCGCTTTTATTTTTATCAGTCGCGGGGCAGCCAAATCATCATGTCGCACGGAGTGCGTTCGATGGGTGGCACTAGCAAGTCAGCTTTATTGCAGATACAAAAATGCCGCACCGGGTGAGCGGTGCGGCATCGGGTCAATCAATTGATTTGCGCGCCTTGTGCAATCCACTGGCCGATCAAATCACGTTCCGCTTGCGTCATCTGGGTGATGTTGCCCAGCGGCATGGTCTGTGTTGCTACAGCTTGCGCCTGAATACGCGCCGCCTGCTGCTGGATCTGCTGCGGGGTATCAAACATCACGCCGGCAGGGGCTGCGCTGAACATCGGGCTGCTCGGCTTGGCCGAATGGCACACCGAACAACGTTCCTGAATCACACTGTGGACCTGGGCAAAACCTTCGCCGCCAGCGGCTGGTGCAGTGCTGGCTTGTTGCGGTTGTTCAGGCGCAGCAGGTGCTTGCGGCTGTATCGGCTTTGCAGCACCCGGCCCTGGCATTGCAGTGGCTGGCAGCGGTGCATATTTGATCGCGGCAGGCTGGCTGGCGGTTGGCATGGCAGGCTGTGAAGCCGGGCCTGTAACAAATGCCAGGCAGATCATCGCCAGTGCACCGGCAGGCAATGCCCAGGCGAACTTGTTGCTGTTGTGGCGGGTGTTGAAGTAGTGGCGGATCAACACCGCAGCAATTGCGATACCGGCGAGAATCAGCCAGTTGTAGCTGCTGCCGTAAGTGCTTGGGAAGTGGTTGCTGATCATGATGAACAGCACCGGCAAGGTGAAGTAGTTGTTGTGGCGTGAACGCAGCAGGCCTTTGGCTGGCAGTGCCGGATCTGGCGTGCTGCCTTCTTCGATGGCCTTAACCAGTGCGCGCTGAGCCGGCATGATGGTGCGGAATACGTTACCGACCATGATGGTGCCGATAATCGCGCCGACATGGATATAAGCACCGCGGCCGCTGAACACATGGCTCAGACCGAATGCTGCGCCGACCAGCAGAATGAACAGCACAAAGCCGAGCAGGGCAGGTTGCTTACCCAGCGCCGAGTCGCAGAGGATGTCGTAGATGAACCAGCCCGCAACCAGCGAACCGATGCCGATGGCGATAGCCGCGCCTGGCGCCAGATCACTGCCTGGCGCAATCAGGTAGAGCGATGGGTTGAGGTAGTAAACCACCATCAACAGGGTAACGCCGGACATCCACGTCCAGTAGGCTTCCCACTTAAACCAATGCAGGTTTTCCGGCATTTTCGGCGGGGCCAGTTTGTATTTTTCGAGGTGGTAGATACCGCCGCCGTGAATTGCCCACAAATCGCCTGCCAGGCCGTCTTTGGGGTTAACGCGGTTGAGGTTGTTCTCCAGCCATACGAAATAGAAGGACGCGCCGATCCAGGCGATACCGACGATCATGTGAACCCAGCGCACGCTCAGGTTCAGCCATTCAATCAAATGTGCTTCCACAGTCTTTACCTCTTCTCCCAGTGCCTGAAATCAGGTCCCCTGGGCTTCTCTTATTGGTGGGGGTTGAGGAGCAGCTGCGCATCCTCAGTAAAGAAGTACTCATCGCAGTTGTTGCCAGAACCACTGCGATCAACCACCAGGAAGTCATCCCGCTTTTCGATCGTAAGCACCGGGTGGTGCCAAACGCCGCGATGGTAATTAATGCCCTGCTTTCCATTACTCAGAAAAGCCTGGACAAGCTCTGAATCAGGTACATCGCCAACTGGCGCGACCACGATCAGAAAGGGGTTGCCGAGCAGCGGTATAAACGCCTGACTGCCCTGCGGATGGCGTTCCAACATGCGTACGGTCAACGGCATTTCCAGTGCTTCGGCGCTGAAAATACTGATGATTGCCTTATCGTCTGGCTGCGCGGTCTCGACCTCGGCCAGTTTGTGATAGCGGCGGGTTGAGCCGTTATTGATCATGAAATACTCGCTGCCTTCGGTCTCGATGACGTCGCCGAAAGGGGCGAAGGCTTCTTTGCTCAAAGGCTCGATGATCAGTTTACGCATGTCGTTTTCTCTTCAAGGCAAGCGCATTCAACCTCACGCCTGCCGATCTAAATTCTGTTGCCTGCAGGGCAGTGCGCCCTGCAGGACTCGCGGTGTTGCTGTTTACTTGGCCACTTTGCCGAACAGGCGCAGACGGCTGATGCCACCATCCGGGAACACATTGATGCGCACGTGGGTGATGGTGCCGAGGTCTTTGATCTGCTCGCTGAACTCGTGCTCGGCGTGCATTTCCAGTTTCTGGCTTGGCAGCAGTTCGCGCCAGAACAGGCTCTGGGTTTCGATCTGGCTGTCGGTGCCGCCCTTGACGAATGCGCCCTGAATCGAGCAGCTGTCCGGGTAGTTGCCTTTGAAGTGCAGGGTGTCGACAACGATGCGTTCGATTGAGCCCGGCGCGCCGAGTGCGACGATGACCCAGTCATTACCCGGTGTGCGGCGGCGTGCGGTTTCCCAGCCGTCGCCCATGTTGATGCCGCGACCCGGGTTGAGGATGTTGCTCATGCGGCCGAAGTGCTCGTCTGAGCAAGCCAGTGCGCGACCGCCATTGAGTGCAGCCGCCAGATCGACTTCTTCGTTGTCGCCAACAGCGCTCCAGTCGCGGAACGGAATACCATAAACGCGCAAACGGGCAACACCGCCATCCGGATAGATGTTAAAACGCAGGTGGGTGAACGCCTGAGCATTGTTGATTTCGTGATAGTGGTGGCTGTTGCCTTGCAGCTCAACAGCGCTGAGTACTTCGGTCCACTCGGTGGCGTCGCTCGGGTCACCTTCTGCAACAAAGCAGCCTTCAAGCGAGGCTGACGGCGGGAAGTTGCCGGTGAAGAAACTGGTGTCAATATCAACACCCTTGATCGAGCCCGGTACGCCCAGACGAATCACCGCGCTGTCGTAGCCTTCAAAGCGCTTGCGGCGTGACTCCCAGCCGTCCATCCACTTGCCGTTGTCATCGAAAACGCCCTCCTTCCATACGGCCGGGGTCGGCTGGAACAGGCGGTTAACATCGGCGAACCAGTCATCGGTTACCGAAATGGCCTTGGTTCCCAGACGGGCGTCGGCGAGGTTGACGTATTTTTCGAAAGGTACGGCGTAAGCTTTCATGAATGTCTGCCTTAAATGAGGGCGTAGGGAATAGTTGCGTCGCTGTATGCAGAGTTCTCCGGTCGGAGCTAGAGCTGCTGCAGACGGAACAACGCAATCTTGTTTATTTCAGCCAGAGCACGGGCGAATTCCTGTTCCGGGGAGTTATGTATGCGCTCCTCGAAAGCCGCCAGGATCTGGTGACGGTTGCTGCCTTTTACCGCCATGATGAAAATGAAGCCGAACTTGGCCTTGTAGGCGTCGTTCAGTTCGGTGAAGCGGGCAAACTCCTCGGCGGTGCAATCCTGAATGCCCGCACCGGCCTGCTCCGACGTGGAGGAGGCGGTCAGTTCACCGCGAACCGCCGCTTTACCAGCGAGGTCCGGGTGAGCGTTGATCAATGCCAGTTGGGTTTCGCGGCTGGCACTGAGCAAAATATCGGCCATGCGCTGATGCAGGCCATCAATGTCATTGAGCGTGTCATCTGCACCCAGGTCATAAGCCTTTTCGGCAACCCACGGTGAGTGCTCATAAATGTCGGCAAAGGCGCTGACGAAGTCCTCGCGGCTTAGCTGCGACGGCGTCAGGGTCTGAAAACGGCTCATTTTGCGTGCTCCTGCTTGAACGGGTGTGTGGCATGCCAATGGCGCGCGATATCTACGCGGCGGGCGATCCAGACTTTTTCATGGCTGTTGACGTATTCGATGAACCGCGCCAAAGCCGCGAGACGAGCGGGGCGACCTAACAAGCGGCAATGCATGCCGATCGAGAGCATTTTCGGTGCGCCTTCAAGGCCTTCGGCATACAGCACGTCGAAGGCGTCTTTGAGGTATTCGAAGAAATCGTCACCCTTGTTGAAACCCTGCACTTGCGTGAAGCGCATGTCGTTGGTGTCCAGCGTGTAAGGGATCACCAAGTGTGGCTTGGCCTCGGTGCTGGCCGGGTCCCAGTAAGGCAGATCATCGTCGTAGGTGTCGGAGTCATAGAGGAATCCGCCTTCTTCCATAACGATACGGCGAGTGTTCGGACCTGTGCGGCCGGTGTACCAGCCCAGTGGGCGCTCGCCAGTCAGTTCGGTGAAGATGCGGATCGCTTCGAGCATGTGCTCGCGCTCCTGCTGCTCATCCATGTACTGATAGTCGATCCAGCGATAACCGTGGCTGCAGATCTCGTGGCCTGCAGCAACCATCGCCTTGATCACCTCAGGATGGCGCTCGGCTGCCATCGCTACGGCAAAGATAGTCAGCGGAATATTGTGCTTCTGGAACACCTTGAGCAGGCGCCACACACCGGCACGGCTGCCGTACTCGTAAAGTGATTCCATGCTCATATTGCGTTCGCCTTGCAGCGGCTGAGCCGAAACCATTTCCGATAAGAACGCTTCAGATTCCTTGTCGCCATGCAAAATGTTGCGTTCGCCACCTTCCTCATAGTTGAGGACAAACGAGAGGGCGATGCGGGCATCATTCGGCCACTGCGGATGCGGTGGATTGTTGGCGTAACCGATCAGGTCGCGAGGGTATTCAGCGCTCACTGCAGTCTTCCTTTGTAATGGTGTTGCGGTCATTGCACTGCCCGACTTTTTGGACTGGCGACCGTGATGGGCTAATTGTATACAAAGTAGATGATGTTTTGTAAATCTAAAATTTAGCTATTTTTCATGAGCAGTCATAGCCAATGGTTGTATTGAATCCCTAGCAAGAAACTTGCCTAAATGGTCAGCTCTTTGCGCCACAGTGCCTTCATGGTCTGGCGATGAGCAAATTTGGCCTGGCAGTTTGCGGCAGTGGTTCAGGCGTGATGCTTTTGACATTGTGTACAATTTATCAAAAAAGTGTCGCAAATATTTTATTGCATGCTATTCTGCCAACAACTGCGAATCAGCGGCTGCAGGTCAGCGGGCCTTGTGCTTTATATAGCAGCAGGCCGGCGCGGCGAGAACGCTGGATTCGTCAACATTCAAACAGTAGAGGAGGTGTGGTGCTGGTGCAGCTGAGGCTGCTGGCGCCCTGAAGCCATGGGACGATTAACCACCCACGTTCTGGATGCAGCTCACGGCTGCCCGGGCAGCGAGTTGAAAATCGAGCTGTACCGCGTAGAAGGCGCGCAGCTGGAATTGCTCACCAGCGTATTGACCAACTCCGATGGCCGTTGCGACGCGCCAGTTCTGCAAGGCGACGATTACCGTACCGGCGTCTACCAACTGCACTTCCATGCAGGCGACTACTACCGTGCCCGCGGCGTTGCCCTGCCTGATCCGGCGTTTCTCGATGTGGTTGTGCTGCGTTTTGGCATCGACGCCAATCAGGAGCACTACCATGTGCCGCTGCTGATTTCCCCATACAGCTACTCGACATATCGCGGCAGCTGATGCACCGAATGCTTGTCACCCTCTGACTCATTAATAGAGTCCTTGCCCGCCGCACTGCGGGCTTTTTTTTGCGTGGCGTTTCATCTATCCAGTGCGCACTCGGAACCAAGTGGGTCGCAGGCAAAATATTTACCTTGGATCACTGCGTGTGTCGTGCGTGAACATGGCATTGTCAGTCGATAATTCTGGGGCGTTGTAGCTGCTTCAGACTGCGACGTAACTGCTCGGCAAAGGTGATCGTCATTTTTGATTTGGGTGTGTGTTCGGGATAAATAATGCCAACACGAAAAGGCACTAGGGGCCTGAAGGGGCGAAAGACAATCTTGTCATGGCCACTGGTTGCTAAATAACTGGCCTCCGTAATCGGATCAACAACACAAATTCCCAGGCCCCGCTCGACGAAGCGCAGAGCCGGTATAAAGAAACGTGTCCGCAAACGCACATTCAAGCGGCTGTTCACTGCGACGAACTGACTATTGAGTGTGTGCGCACTGACATGGTCGGCATACAGCAGAATCATCGGCTCGTTATCCAGCAGTTCGGGGGTAATGACCTCCATTTGCGCCAGCGGGTGATCAGCTGGTAAAGCGCACACACATTCCAGATCGAACAGTTCTGTGTCGATCGACGCGGCAGGCCCGCTTATTTCTGCAAGCCCAACATCGTATTGCGAGGAGGCGGTCCATTCCCTCACACCTTCGGACGTGCGCGTCTGCATCGAAACCTGGACCTGCGGGTGCTCCTCGAGAAAGTCAGCAACCAGGTCTGGCATGAAAGAATAAGAGGGGCCGGGCATACAGCCTATGCGTAGGAATCCATGCTGGCTGTTTTGGATGTCCTGAATGGTTTGTGAGACATCAGAGATGCGTGAAAAAATACCTTCGACTTCTGAGTAGAGGTATTTGGCTTCAGGCGTCGGGTACAGTCTGCGTTTACGGCGTTCAAAAAGCTTGAAGCCTATTTCGCTTTCTAGTCCTGCGATCATCATGCTCACAGCCGGCTGTGTCTTGAACAGCCGTTTGGCTGCTTCTGAAACAGAGCCGGTAAGCATGATGGCGCGGAAAGCCTCCATTTGGCGCAGGTTCATGCTGAACTCCATAAAAAAAACTGATGATATTCTAAATAAATAAGATTTGTACTGATGATGTGAATTGGTGACTATCAGGTCATCAAGTCGTGTTTCACACGCAGCCGGCACATTGAGTGCTGGCTGCATCAATAAAAACAATGTTACGAGACCGCCATGACCCTGCAAGTACATCCTGTACATATCTGCCAATTTATCCATGGTTCAGTTACCGCTGAAAGCAGCGGCGACTGCAGGCCATTCGCATAGATTACAGCCCACGCTTAATTATTCTCCACACGCTGGAAAGTAATAAGCATTTACTGCATACGGCAGTGGATTGATTAAAGCAGTTGTGAGACTGCAGCTGTGTATTTTAATCAGCATTCGACGCAGTAATTGTAACGCCTCGGCTGTGAACGTTAGTGACAACGAGAACAAAAACGTAGGTGGCAGATGAACAGAAGAAAAATAGATGTAATCATGTCCAGTGTATTAATACTGGTCTCAGTGATTATATTAACCAGCGACCGTTTAGTTGAAGGCGGTATGGAAACCGACTTGGGTTCTATGTTTCTGCCCCGGGTGGTGGCCTGCTTCATCATGGCGTTTTCGCTGATGATTGGTATTTCTTCGCTTTATAAACTAATCGCGCAGACCGCCATGGCGGATACCGAGGTGATTAACCTAAGCGGTTTGTTAGGTGTGGCCTGCTATATCGGACTGTTGCTGATCTATTGGTTCAGCATGCCGTACTTGGGTTTTATCGTTTCCACCGCCGTGGTGATGTTTGCAGTTGCATGGTTGCTGCAAGGGCGTAATGTCGCGATGATTTCAATGTTGTCGATTGCCATGCCGCTGATTGTGTATTACGGCAGCAGTAGCTTGTTGCGTGTAGAACTTCCAGTCTGGTCCATAAGTTAAGGAGCTTATTATGTTTGACGTCTTTAACAATATGCTCCATGGCTTGTCTGCTGTATTGGCCCCGGGGCCCATTCTGGGAATTATTGCAGGCGTTTGCGTTGGCATTTTCTTCGGCGCCATTCCCGGAATATCCGCAATTATGGCCATTGCGATCATCTTGCCGTTCACCTTTTATGTGGACCCTATTATTGGTATCACCACGCTTTTGGCGGTCTACAAGTCAGGGATTTACGGCGGTTCGATCTCGGCAATTTTGATCAACACCCCGGGCGCAGCTGCTTCGTTTCTGACTGCACAGGATGGTCATGCACTGACCAAAATCGGCAAGGCGGGCAAGGCGTTGGCCATGGCGTTGTATGCATCGGTAACCGGTGAAGCGCTGGCAACGTTGGTGCTCATTTTTGTCGCCGCGCCCATTTCAATCATTTCCTTGCAAGCCGGCCCGATTGAGAAAGTATTCCTGCTGATTTTCGCCTTCACAGTTGTTGGCTCAATGACGGGTGAGTCCATACCACGCGGAATACTCTCATGCTGTCTGGGTATGCTGTTTGCCATGGTCGGCATGAGCTCCATTACCGGCGCTACTCGATTCACCTTCGGTATTCCTGAGTTGATGAGCGGCTTCACATTCTTACCCATGCTCATCGGTGTGCTGGTCATGCCTGAGGTGATCGAGGCGATAAAACGGCGTAAGGAGCCGCATCAAAACCTCTCTTTAGACAAAGCGGCTAACCCTGACGATAACCGCGTCACGTGGAAAGAGTATCGCTCGGTCTTTGGCACGATCCTGAAGTCTTCATCTATTGGCACATTCATCGGGGCGCTGCCGGGGTTGGGCTCAAGCGCGGCTGCATTTTTGGCTTATGGAGAGGCCAAGCGTACAGCCAAGAATCCGGATGAATTTGGCAAGGGTTCGATCCGGGGCATCGCTGCTGCTGAGTCTGCGAATAATGCAGTCTGTGGTTCAAGCATGATTCCCATGTTGACCCTGAGTATTCCGGGAGATGATGTGACGGCTCTGCTTATGGGGGCTTTCCTGATCCACGGCATCACACCTGGTCCGACCATCTTTTATGAGCATACCGACATCATCTATGCAATTTTTGCCGGATTCTTGATTACAGACCTGTTCCTGTTATTCATTGCGCGTGCGGGCTTTAAGTTCTGGATCAAAGTGGCCTCCATTCGCCGTTGCTACATATTCCCTTGCGTCACAGTTTTTGCATTCTTTGGTGCTTACAGTGTGAGCCAGGATATGTTTAACGTGCTGTTACTGGTTGTATTCACCCTCATTGGTTATTCAATGCGACTGGTTGGGCTCAACGCGGCGGCCTTTATCATTGGTTTCATATTAACGCCGTTGCTTGAGCAGAATCTGGATCAGGCTGTTGCGATTGTGGGCGATGATTATTCACTTATTTATCAGTCGCCCTTCGCCTGGGTATTTACAGCCTTAACTCTGTTTTCTCTATATTCAGCTTTCCGGCTAAAGAAGAGAAGAACCAAACGCACGGGCTGGTTTTCCAAGAAAACAGCGGTGCCTACTTGAAGGTTAGAACTAACGCGGTAGAACGAGCTGAGTTGTATCTTGAAATTATTAAATAACGCTTACTAATACTGACTTGCACTGGAGATGGACACGTGAAAATAAAAGCCAAATACCTGCTTGCAATGACGGCGCTGTGCGCAATGCCGATTCTGTCCACCACAGCGTTTGCCGATTATCCCGCAAAGCCGATCAAGGTTGTGGTGCCTTGGGGCGCAGGTGGGGACTCCGACCTGACGACACGGGTATGGGCTGGCGCCGTGGAAAAGATTCTTGAAAAGCCGGTGATCGTAATCAATAAGCAAGGCGGGGGTGGCGTCATCGGGACGACCTCCGTAGCCAAGTCCAGAAACGATGGTTACATGTTGATTAATGCGGGTCTGAGCAACGCGCTGGTAACGCCGAATTTCAGCAAGGTGCCCTATGACTTGAACAGCTTTGAACCTGTGGTCAAGCTGTCCTCGGTGCCCCTCGGGATCTTGGTGAGCGCGGATAGCCCATACAAAACATTTGATGATTTTATAGCAGCTGCCAAAGCCGGAAGCCTCACTCAGGGTTCATGGGGCGCTGCTTCCTCCGGAACCATTCTTGCCAATATTATCGCGTCTCAGGCGGGTTATAAGGTCAAGTTCGTCAATGCCAATACCACTGCAGAGTCCATGGTGGCGCTGGTGGGTGGGCATATAGACTCGGCAGTGTCCTTTCCGCCCGCTTTCGCACCGCATGTAGCCTCTGGCCGGGCTCGCCTGTTGGTTGTTAACGAGAAAATGCCGGAGTACCCCGATGTTCCGACCTTCGCTGACTATGGAATTAAAGGCAGTTTTGAAGGGTGGTCTGGAATATTCGCGCCTAAAGGAACGCCCAAAGAGGTAGTTGATACCTTGGTGTCCGCCACAACGCGTGCAATGCAAGCCCCTGAAGTGGTCTCTTCATTCAAGAATATGGGCGCGACTATTGACGTTACTTCTGGCGAGCAGTGGCAGGCTGAACTTATGGATAATTATAAGATTATGCAAGATGCTGCTGCGTCGATGAAAAAGTGATGAGCTTCTAATCTCGGGCTGTGAATAGAGTTGTTCATTAAATAACTCATTTAAATCACTGATTAGTTAGTTTCTGTTTTTGTATGACCTGTGCGGTACGACTGTGTACTTCGTGCCGCGCACTCCTTTTGCTTATGGATTGATAAATTCAACGTATCAATCGTCAATTGAAAGTTACTGTAATAAAGGTGAGTTCATGGTTGCCCCGTTAAATGTTGCGGTTGTTGGTGCCGGGATCATTGGTTTGTCGACGGCTCTGTGGCTTCAGCGCGCAGGTTTGAAGGTTACCTTGATCGATAAGTCCGAGCCTGGTCTTGGCACCTCTTTTGGCAATGCCGGACTGTTCGCTGATTATGGGCGTTTGCCTATGGCCAGTTTTGCTCAACTTTGCAAGATACCTGGCATGTTGATGGACAAGGACAGTCCTTTGTCAGTCCAACCCAGTTACGCCGGAAATCTGCTTGCCTATGGTTGGCATTTTGTTAAAGCCTGTACACCGAGCAACTATGTCCATGGCCGTGATGTACTGACGACCTTACAAATTCTGGCCCCCGAAGCAGACAATGTTCTGCTGAACGTGACTGGGGCCGGGCACTTGGTTAAAAGTGAGGGCTGTCTGGCGTTGTATGGCACTGCTGAATCGTTGCAGGCCGCGAAGTCCGGACAGCTAATGGAGCGCATGCAGCAAGGCGTGCGCATGGAGTCTTTGACTGCTGATCAGGTGGCCGATCTGGAGCCGGACCTGGCCCGCTTTCATGCCGGAGGTGTGTTGTATCCGGACACCCGCTTCACCATCAGCCCAATCGATTTAAGCCGCTGTTATCTGCGCAGTATTTGCGAAAAAGGTGGGCGACTGCTCAGTGAAGACATTCTCTCGATTAGCGATAACGCCGGCACCTGTAGTGTGCAGAGTGCAAGCAACCGTTATGAGTTTGATCGTGTGGTGATTTGCACAGGGGTTGCCGGTTCGGTTCTGACCCGACAACTCGGTTGTAAGGTGCCGCTGGTGAGTGAGCGCGGTTATCACTTGATGCTCAATGCGGGGGAGTGGCGTATCAATCGGCCGGTTGGCTGGCTTGATCGTGCAGTCTTCATGAGTCCGATGGAGTCGGGTGTACGCATTGCCGGTATGGCTGAATTTGCCAAGCCTGATTCGGATGAAGGTGCTGAGAAAAAAGCCCTGATGCTCGATAGCGCAATCAAAATGATAGGCAAAGTCCCTGAGGTTACATCGACTTGGGTTGGTAGTCGTCCATCAACCCCCGATTCATTGCCAGTGATTGGCCCAATTGCAGGCCACGACAAGGTTCTGGTGGCTTATGGGCACGGGCACCTGGGCTTAACGCTCTCAGCGGTGACAGGCCAGTTGGTTACAGATTGCATATTGGGAAAACCCAACAAGACCCTTCTCGCTGCATTATCACCATCACGATTTAATTAAGGCCAATGGCCCGTCGGAGGAGGCGCGCATGATCTTACAAGGTGGCTATAACAATTACGGAATTCCGATCGGAGTTCTTTCGCTGGAATCATTTTTTGCAAAACCGGAAGGTCATGTTCGTTACGCGCCAACCTTTGATTTTCCGGTGCTGTATAAGACAGTCAAGGGCGCGACGATTGATCGATTAATAAGGTGTGGCGACCCAGAATTGCTGGAGCCGTTTATACAGGCCGCACGTGAACTGGAGGCTGAAGGCGTAAAAGCGATCACTGGGAGCTGCGGATTTTTAGCCCTGCATCAAAGGGAAATTGCTAAAGCGGTAAAGATCCCCGTGTTTATGTCGAGCCTGATTCAAGTTCCGCTCGTGGCGCAGATGTTGAGCCCGGAACGCAAAATCGCAGTAATCGTGGCGAACAGTTCTGCCTTGACGCAGGCGCACCTGCAAGGCGCCGGAATAACGGATCAGCCGGTTGTAATTGCCGGCATGCAGGAACAACCGCAATTCTCAGAAGTTATCCTGCAAGGGCGCACTAATGCTCTGGATATGCAGGTATTCGAGGATGAGCTATTCGATGTTGTTGAACGGCTGTTGGCGGAAAACCCGGACACCGGGGCAATAGTGCTCGAATGCACAGACCTGTCACATTTCGCACCGAAATTGCATGAGCGTTTCAATCTACCGGTATTCGACCTCACCAGCTTGATGCGCATGGTAGCGGCAACTGTGCAACGAACACGGGCGTGAAATTTTGCAATAGCCGAGCCTTGAGTTTCAGGGGAGTCGGCTATTGGCTCTGTTCGTAATGCTTTTGCCGGGTGACTAGCGGCTCAGCAATGAAGCCGTTCCAGCCGCGCCGAACAGCCCGGCGCTGATGCGGTTGAACCAGACCTGGCCCTTGCCTGAGCGCAGGTAGCGGGCGGCGCCCTGGGCGCTGAGGCCGTAGAACAGTTTGCAGGCCAGATCGAGTACCGCCCAGGTGACGATCATCACCAGCAATTGCTGGGTCATTGAGTATTCGGTGGAGAGGAACTGCGGCAGGAAAGCGGCAAAGAACAGGATGTCTTTCGGGTTGCTCGCGCCCAGGCCGAAAGCTTTCCAGAACATGCTGTTGAAGCTTGGGTTAACCGGCTGCTCTTCTGCGGTAACGGGCCTGGCGGCTTGGCGTGAGGCCTGCCAGCTTTGGAAGGCTAGGTAAAACAGGTACAGCGCACCGATCAGTTTCAGTGCTGAAAACAGCTTCTCCGAGGCCAGCAGCAATGCGCCCAACCCCAGTGCCGATGCGCTGAGCAGGCAGATCGAGGCCGAGACGCCGCCGATGAATGCCGGGATCGAACGGCGCAGGCCGTAGTTCAGGCTATTGCTGACCATCAGCAGCGACAGCGGCCCCGGAATCAGGATCACGATCAAGGCGGCGCTGCTGAACAATAACCAGGTTTCCAGACTCATGCTGCTTACTCCAGACGTTGAAAAACCCCGGCACCTTGGCGTCGGGGTTCAGGGTGATTATCCCGTGCGCAGCAAAGCGCTGCGCACGGTCCAGCCCAGACAGGCTGCTTTTACAGGAAAGCGAACTTTGCAATGAAGATGACGCAGAGCACATACAGCGACACCGAAACCTTGTCGCGCTGACCAGTCAGCAGCTTGAGCGTTGCGTAGGTCAAGAAGCCCAGCGCGATGCCGTTGGCGATCGAGAAGGTTAGCGGCATCATCACCACGGTAACAATAGCCGGAATCGTGTCTGTCAGGTCTTCCCAGTCGATGTGCGCCATGCCGCTCATCATCAGCATAGCCACGTAAATCAACGCGCCTGCGGTGGCGTAGGCCGGGATCATGCCCGCCAGCGGGGCGAAGAACATGGCGACGAGGAACAGCACGCCAACGGTGATTGCGGTAAGGCCGGTGCGGCCACCTGCTGCCACGCCGGATGCGCTTTCGACATAGCTGGTGACCGGCGGGCAGCCGACCAGTGAGCCAATAACGCTGGACGTACTGTCCGCCTTGAGGGCTTTTGACAGGTTCTGGATCTGCCCGTCGTCATCGACCAGATTGGCGCGGTGGGCAACGCCCATCAATGTGCCGGCGGTGTCGAACATGTTGACGAACAGGAACGCCAGAATGACGCTGATCATCGACACATTGAACGCGCCTTTGATGTCCATCGCCAGGAACGTCGGCGCCAAGCTTGGTGGCATCGAAACCACGCCGCCAAATTCGACGATGCCCATGCCCCAGCCAATCGCCGTTACGGCCAGCATGCTGAACAGGATTGCGCCGAACACGTTGCGGTGGCTGAGCACGGCAATCAGCAGGAAGCAAACGGCCGCGAGGAGGGCGTTGGGTTCACCGAACGAGCCCATGGTCAGCAGGGTCGCCGGGCTGTCGACGACAATGCCGGCGGTCTTCAAGCCAATCAGGCCGAGGAATAATCCGACCCCCGCGCCCATTGCGAAACGCAGGCTCATGGGAATGCTGTTGAGCAGCCATTCACGTATCCGCGACAAGCTCATGATCATGAACAACACGCCGGAGATAAACACCGCGCCCAATGCGGTCTCCCAGCTGTAGCCCATCTCGCCGACGACGGTGTAAGTGAAAAACGCGTTGAGGCCCATGCCCGGCGCGAGCCCGACTGGCCAGTTGGCGTACAGGCCCATGAGGAAGCAGCCCAGCGCAGCACCGATACAGGTCGCGACGAAGGCGGCCCCGTGGTCAACGCCGGCATTTGCCATGATATTGGGGTTAACGAAGATGATGTAGGCCATCGTGACAAAGGTGGTCAGGCCCGCGATCAGTTCGGTTTTGATGGTGGTGCGGTGCTCGGTAAGTTTGAAGAAACGGTCAAGCAATCCACCGCTCCCGGTCCCTGAATCAGGCGTTGCATATTGTTCTTGTTTGGCGCTTTCCACAGCAGGTACTCCTCATTGCTTTTGTTGTGTACCGCCCAGACTCGGTGCTGTGCACGACAAAGTCTCTGAGGCAGGCGATGCGTTAAGGTGCTCTTGCGGGTGAGTAGTTGACTGTTGGGTCAAGAAATCACTATGCGCGATTATGCGGTTGTATACAAAAAAAGCAATTACTGTTTTACCGATAGTGATCAACTGCATTTTCGCGTGTGCCAATGCAGTGCACCGCCTGTATATGCCTTGATATGAGGAATAAGCTAATAAAAACAGAAGATTAGAAGAGGTGGGGCGGGCTTTTTAACGCGCTTTGGGCGTTTCATTACCGCTGTTTTGGCAGCAATCAGCCTTGCGCTAAAATGATCAGAATTGAACAATTCGATGCTTAGACCAAATTGATTTATCCCCGCGCACAAATTTCTGATCTCGATAGATGCATAGTTAACCGCGCACTGCAACAGTGCAAGCTGCGACCTTGGTCGTAAAAAGTGCCTGTGCTGGTCAAATTGTGTACAATGCGCGTGCCGATTTATTCATCTTTCTGGCGAATTTTTCTTGCCAGTCGGCCGAATAGCAGTAGAGTTCAGATTACAGCTGGCGATTAATGCCAACCCGCCGGGATCTGTGGGGTTCAGAGATTGCATTGCTCTGGACTGAATATTAAAAGCGCTGACATCCAGGGATGCATCAGCGCGTTTAGGCAGTATTAAAACTGTCGGACATGACAACGCGAGCCAGAATGAACGATCAATTGCAGCCTCTCAAAAAGCAGTCACGCGCCAGCCTTGCCGGTCGCAGCGGGACTCAGGACGATATTGTTTACGCTCATATCTTTGATGCAATTCTCGAACAGCGCCTGGCACCTGGCACCAAGCTGAGCGAGGAAGCGCTGGGCGAGATTTTTGGTGTCAGCCGCACCATCATCCGTCGTTCGCTGTCCCGGCTTGCCCACGAAGGCGTGGTGCTGCTGCGCCCAAATCGCGGCGCTGTGGTCGCCAGCCCGAGCGTCGATGAAGCCCGGCAGATTTTTTATGCGCGACGCATGGTTGAGCGCGCCATCACCGAGCTTGCGGTACAGCATGCCACGGCCGATCAGTTGACAGAGCTGCGGCAGATGGTTGAGGACGAACAAACCAGCTTCTCGCGAGGTGATCGCGGCGCCGGTATTCGTTTGTCGGGTGAGTTCCACCTTAAACTTGCTGAGGCGGCCAAAAACGCGCCGCTGACCAGCTTCCAGCGCAGTCTTGTCTCGCAGACTTCGCTGATCATTGCTCAGTACGAAAGTGGTAGTCGCTCGCATTGCTCATACGATGAGCATAATCAGTTGATCGACGCCATCGAGGCGCGTGACACCGCCAAGGCCGTGAGCCTGATGATGCATCACATGGATCATATCGACAGCAAGCTCAACCTCGACGAGGAAAGTGCCTCGGATGACCTGCATGCAGTGTTCTCGCACATTCTGCAAAGCAAGAAGCCGGGCCGCGCAGGCAGTATCAAGTAAGCCTGGCGGTCGTGCATAAAAAAGCCCTCGCTGTCGATTCAGCGGGGGCTTTTTGCATTAGCGCGGTCATCCGTTAGTGCAGCCAGCGGATGACCGTGAACGGTGTTACTCGTCGTCGCGGATCAGCACGTATTCGCGGCCTTGCGCGTCTTCGGTGTAGTCGTAAACGAAGTACATCTGCACTTTGCCTGGCGCGGGGAGGGTGGCGACAAAATCACCGGGCTCCACTTCAAAGTAGTCTGCGCTGCCCGGCTTGTAATCGCTGGCTATTCGGGCGGTGACAAACAGGCTTGGGTCGCTGTCGTCGTAATAGTCATCCAGCGCTTCCTGATCCCATTCGGCAGGCGGCACATAGGTGGCCCCGAGTATGATCTTGCCGTCACCGAGGTCTTCTTCTTCGGCGTCAGGGTCGCTTTCATCCGGGCGGTATACAGTGCAATTTTGCGCGTCATCATGCGCGATGATGGCGGCATGCAGGGCGAGGCGTTGCTGCGGGTCGAGACTTTGCATTGCGATATACCGTAGCGGTGGATTTGAGGCCCCATTATGCCGTTCCAGTGTGACGGTACAAGCGATTAAATTCGCCGCAAAACGAACCCATCCCAAAGCATGAACCCAAACCGGAGGATGGATAGCGGCGCGCAGCAACGCAATCCGTCAGGCGATCGCAAGATCAACACCCAACCCGCGCTAGGCATTCAGACCGCCATGTCGGAAGCCGCAAGCGGATTCCAACCTCCATAAAACAGATACGCAGGAGAAACCCAACCGGAGGATGGATAGCGACGCGAAGCAACGCAATCCGTCGAGCGATCGCAAGATCAACCCCAACCCCGCGCCAGGCAGTCAGACCGCCATGTCGGAAGCCGCAAGCGGATTCCAACCTCCATCAAACAGATACGCAGGGGAAACCCAAACCGGAGGATGGATAGCGACGCGAAGCAACGTAATCCGTCAAGCAATCGCAAGATCAACACCCAACCCCGCGCCATCCAATCCCCCGCTCAACCCTCACCCCCGACGATGCACCGATACACCTGCAGCAAACGTCTCTTTAACACTGCGATCGTCGCCCAACATGGTCAGGGCAAACAGCTTCTCCTCGAAGCTCTTGGCCTGTTGCATTCGATAGCTCATCAGTGGAGTGGAGTTGTAATCAAGGACCACGAAGTCGGCATCTTTTCCGGTCGCGAAATTACCGATCTTGTCATCCAGATACAGCGCATTGGCGCCGCCCAGCGTTGCCAGATAGAACGACTTGAACGGGTCGAGTTTCTTACCTTGCAGTTGCATGATCTTGTACGCCTCGTTCAGCGATTGCAGCTGAGAGAAGCTGGTGCCTGCGCCCACATCGGTGCCCAGACCCACGCGAACCTTGTGCTGTTCCATCTTGTTCAGGTCAAACAAGCCGCTGCCGAGAAACAGGTTAGAGGTTGGGCAGAACGCCACGGCAGAACCGGTTTCAGCCAGACGCTGGCATTCGTCGTCACACAGATGCACGCCGTGCGCGAACACTGAGCGTGGACCAATCAACTGGTAATGATCGTACACATCCAGGTAGCCGCTGCGCTCAGGGAACAGGGCTTTAACCCACTCGATCTCCTTAAGGTTCTCACTCAGATGGGTGTGCATGTACAGGTCCGGGAACTCCTGGTACAGCTTTCCCGCCAGCGCCAATTGCTCAGGGGTGCTGGTCGGGGCGAAACGCGGCGTTACGGCGTAGTGCAGGCGACCTTTGCCGTGCCAGCGCTGGATCAGCTCTTTGCTGTCGGCATAGCCGGTTTCAGCCGTGTCGGTCAGGTAATCCGGGGCGTTGCGGTCCATCAATACCTTGCCGGCAATCATCCGCAGGTTGAGCGACTCGCAGGCCTCAAAAAAAGCGTCGACCGACTGCTTGTGCACGCTGCCAAAAACCAGTGCAGTGGTAGTGCCGTTACGCAGCAACTCCTTGAGGAAAATACCGGCGACATCGCTGGCATGGGTTTTGTCGGAAAACTGCTGCTCGGTCGGGAAGGTGTACGTGTTCAACCAGTCGAGTAACTGTTCGCCGTAAGAGGCGATCATGCCGGTTTGCGGGTAATGAATGTGGGTGTCGATAAAGCCCGGTGTAATCAGCGCATTGCTGTAATCGATTACCTCGACGCCATTCAGTGTGGCCAGCACCTGTTCGGCCGGGCCGACTTTAGCCACCTGACCATTTTCGATGACCAGTACGCCATCTTCGAAGTACTCATACGATTGCTCGACTCCCACCACGGCCGGGTCGGCGATGCTGTGAAGGATGGCGGCGCGGTAGGCTTTAACAGATTGATTCATGGTCTACTCGTTAGCAGGCTGCAGTATTTAATAAGCGGCGCGGGCGGGCTGTTCAGCCCTGACTGCGCCGTGAAGTCGGCATGAGTTTGGCGATGCTTTCGCCTTTGCCGCTTTTGCTGTTCTTGTGTTCGCCGAACGTTGAGTTGTACGTGGCGATAACTTCTCCGGCGATCGACACGGCGATTTCTACCGGCAGTTTGCCTTTGACTTCGGCTAGGCCCAGCGGGCAGCGCATGCGTTGCATGACGTCTGCGCTGAAGCCGCGATCGCGCAGGCGATGTTCAAATTTGACGCGCTTGGTTTGCGAGCCGATCAAGCCGTAATAGGCGAAGTCTTCCCGCTTGAGAATGGCCGCCGTCAACTCCAGATCGAGCTGATGATTGTGGGTCATGACGATGTAATAGCTGCCGGCCGGCATGGTCTCGACTTCATCGACAACATCCTCACTGACAACCTTTTCGACGTTGTCGGCAATCTGCGTCGGGAACTCACTCTCGCGCGAATCGATCCAGCGAACTTTGCACGGCAGGCTGGCAAGAATCGGAATCAGGGCGCGGCCAACATGGCCGGCACCAAACACGGCGATATGCGCTTGCGGCTGGCCCATTGGCTCGAACAGCAGCACGGTGGCTCCACCACAGCATTGGCCGAGGCTTGCGCCGAGACTAAAGCGTTCAAGACGAGAATCTTGCGTGCGGCTTTCAAGCATTTCACGGGCGATTTGCATCGCCTTGTATTCGAGATGGCCGCCGCCAATGGTCTGATAAATACGCTCGGCGCTGACCACCATTTTCGAGCCGGCATTGCGCGGGGTTGAGCCGCGTTCCTCGATAATCGTCACCAGTACGCAGGGTGTACCGCTTTGCTGCAACTCGGCGAGAGCACTGATCCAACTCATTTACTTAATCTCCAGCTGCTCAGCGGCTTGCCCGAACGTGACAGACGCCATGCGTCCTTGTGCCGCCGTTTAGCGCTCAGTTGCGCTGCGGCCAACTCGGCGGTTTGATTGATGTGTTCGGCTGTAGTCATACACTTAACCACTCGTTAAAGGGTTGGGCGCAACCCGCAAGTTGCGCCCATGGCCTCAGGCGGGCTCGACAGCTTCGCTGGCAACCGCTTTCGCTGCGCTGCGCAGTTTGCGCATCTGCTCGACGCCCCAGAGTACGCGCTCGGGAGTGGCTGGCGCATCGATATCAGGCTGCTCGCGGTAATCAGCGAGGCTGGCAACGGCATCCTTGATCGCGCACCACACCGCAATTCCGAGCATGAACGGCGGCTCACCCACAGCCTTGGAGTGGAACACCGTGTCTTCCGGGTTCTTGCGGTTCTCGACCAGCTTGACGCGCAGGTCCAGTGGCATATCGGCAATGGCCGGAATCTTGTAACTGGCGGGGCCGCTGGTCATCAGCTTGCCCTTGTTGTTCCACACCAACTCCTCGGTGGTCAGCCAGCCCATACCCTGAACGAATGCGCCCTCAACCTGGCCAATGTCGATTGCCGGGTTCAGTGACGCACCCACGTCATGCAGGATGTCGGTACGCAGCATCTTGTATTCGCCGGTGAGTGTGTCGACGATCACCTCGGAACATGCCATGCCGTAGGCGAAGTAGTAGAACGGGCGGCCAGCGGCCTTGCTGCGGTCGTAGTAGATTTTCGGGGTGCGGTAGAAGCCGGTGCTCGACAACGACACCTGTGCGAAATAGGCCTGTTGCACCACGGCGTCGAAGCTCATGAACTCATCGCGGATGCGCACCTGGCCATTGCGGAACTCAATGTCTTCCGGCGTGACCTTGTGCTCGCGCACCAGAAACTCAACCAGACGTTGCTTGATGGTCTCAGCCGCGTTCTGCGCCGCTTTACCGTTCAAGTCGGTGCCGCTGGACGCTGCAGTCGGCGAGGTGTTCGGCACCTTGTCGGTGTTGGTTGCGGTGATCTGGATACGGCTGATATCCACCTGGAACACTTCGGCGACAACCTGTGCCACTTTGGTGTTCAAACCTTGGCCCATCTCGGTGCCGCCGTGATTGAGATGAATGCTGCCGTCGGTGTAAATATGCACCAAGGCGCCAGCCTGATTGAGGAAGCTGGCAGTGAAGCTGATGCCGAATTTCACCGGCGTCATCGACAAGCCTTTCTTCAACACCGGGCTCTTGGCGTTGTAGGCGCGAATCTCTTCGCGACGCGTGCTGTATTCGCAGCTGGCTTCAAGGTCGGCGGTCATCTCGTCGAGCAGGTTGTGCTCAACGGTTTGGTAGTAGTGGGTGATGTTACGGTCGGTCTTGCCGTAGTAGTTGGTCTTGCGCACTTCGAGCGGATCTTTACCCAGATTACGGGCGATGTGATCCATGATCTGCTCGATCGCCACCATCCCCTGCGGGCCGCCGAAGCCACGGTAGGCGGTGTTCGAAGCGGTGTTGGTCTTGCAGCGATGACCATTGATGGTGGCGTTGCCGAGGAAGTAAGCGTTGTCCGAGTGGAACATTGCACGGTCGACAATCGAGCCAGACAAGTCCGGCGAGTAGCCGCAGTTACCGGCCAGTTCGATCTGGATGCCGTGCAGCAAGCCGTTGTCATCAAAACCGACGTCGTACTCAACATAGAACGGGTGACGCTTGCCGGTCATGCTCATGTCTTCCATGCGCGGCAGGCGCATTTTCGTCGGGCGGCCCGTCAGGTGAGCAATTACCGCACACAGGCAGGCAGGGGAGGCCGCCTGGGTTTCCTTGCCGCCAAAACCGCCACCCATGCGGCGCATGTCGATAACCACTTTATGCATGGCTACGCCGAGAACCTCGGCAACCAGCTTCTGTACTTCAGTGGCGTTCTGAGTCGAGGTGTAAACGATCATGCCGCCATCTTCGGTCGGCATGACCGAGGAGATCTGGGTCTCCAGATAAAAATGCTCCTGACCGCCAATGTGTAGCTTGCCTTGCAGGCGACGCGGCGCCGTGTCGAGCTTGGCCTGTGAGTCGCCAATTCGGTGCTGATGGCTCTCCAGAACAAAGTGCTTCTTGCGCAGGGCATCCTCGACATCCAGCACAGGCTCAAGGTCTTCGTACTCGATAATCGCCGCCATTGCTGCTTTGCGGGCGTTCTCAAGGGTGTCGGCACCGACCGCAATTACTGGCTGGCCAACAAACTCAACCAGCCCGTCTGCCAGTAAGGGATCGCCCGGCGCGACGGCGCCGATGTCCAGTTGGCCCGGTACATCTTTGCTGGTGATGGCAATTACCACACCCGGTATTGCATAGCACGGCGTGGTGTCGATGCGGGTGATACGCGCATGGGCGCGGTCACTGGTGCGCGCATAAACGTGCAGCTGGTTGGGGAATTCAAGGCGGTCATCCACGTAAACAGCTTCGCCCGACACATGCTTGTCTGCGCTTTCGTGTTTAACGCTGCGGCCCACGCCTGTGGTGAGGCCGGCGCGGAACAGTTCGGCCAGTTCGGCCTGACTTTTTTGAATGCTGTGATTAGACATAAGCGGTCACCCGTGTTTCGACTTCAGGAGCTTGCAACTCAAGGAAGCATTTGCGGAGCAGGTTCTGTGCGGTAAGCAGGCGATATTCCTTGCTGGCACGGAAATCACTGAGCGGCGTGAAGTCTTCCGCCAGTGCTGCACATGCTTGCTCGATAATCTCCGGATACCACGCTGCGCCCTTGAGCACAGCTTCACAGGCGCTTGCCCGCTTAGGGATGGCCGCCATGCCGCCGAAGGCAATGCGTGCGGTTTGTACGGTGCCGTCCACAACTTTGAGGTTGAAGGCGGCGCACACCGCCGAGATGTCATCATCCAGACGCTTGGAGACTTTATAAGCGCGAAATGCCTGGTTGGCCTGCGGGCGCGGTACGATGATTTTCTCGATGAACTCAGCTTCCTGGCGGGCAGTGACCTTGTAATCGATAAAGTAATCTTCCAGCGACAAGGTGCGCGACTCGGCGCCTTTGCGCAGGACAATCTGCGCACCCAAGGCGATCAGCAGCGGCGGGGCGTCGCCAATCGGCGAGGCGTTGCCGATATTTCCGCCCAGCGTGCCCTGGTTACGGATTTGCAACGAGGCGAAGCGGTGCAGCAGCTCGCCGAAGTCCGGGTAATCCTGCGCCAGCGCGGCGTAGCAGTCAGACAGCGCCGTGGCCGCGCCGATTTCGATGCTGCGTTCAGTCACCTCGATGCGCTTCATCGACTCGATGTGGCCGACATAAATCATCACCAACAGCTCGCGGTGGAATTGAGTCACTTCCAATGCCAGATCCGTACCGCCCGCGAGCAGGCGCGCCTCGGGATTGGCGGCGTAGATATCGGCCAGATCCGCTACGGTCAGCGGCAGCAGGCAACGCTTGTCGCCACTGTTGAGTTCGGCTGTTTCGGCCGGGGCGATGGCCTTCAGTTGAGCGATGGTTTGCGCTTCAAAAACATCGAACTGGTCCGGCTGCTTCTGGCAGCAGGCTTGCTCGGCGGCATCAATGATTGGTCGGTAGCCAGTGCAGCGGCAGAGGTTGCCCGCCAGTGCTTCCATGGTTTCAGCCTTGCTGAAACTGCTGGAGTTCTTCTGCAGGGCAAACAGCGACATGACAAAGCCCGGTGTGCAGAAACCGCACTGTGAGCCGTGGCAGTCGACCATAGCCTGCTGCACGCTGTGCAGCTTGCCCTGATGCTTGAGGTCTTCCACGGTGATCAGTTGCTTGCCGTGCAGGCTGGCAACAAAGGTCAGGCAGGAGTTGAGGGTGCGGTAACGCACGCACTCGCGGCCATCGACGTTGGCCAACTCACCGACAACCACGGTGCATGCGCCGCAGTCACCAGAGGCGCAACCTTCTTTGGTACCGGGTTTGGCGAGATGCTCACGCAGGTAATTGAGCACGGTGACGTTTGGATCGAGTTGCTGCTCTGTGCGCAGCTCTCGGTTGACTAAAAACTGGATCAAGGCGACCTCCAGGCATTTTATTGTTCTTTACGAGGCAGCGGTGCACTCGTATCGGGCGATAAGAAGCGGCTACGCAGGGGCGTGTGATGCCCTTTATCGGCCTTCTATGGTGCGAATTTAGATTTTTCTGACTTCCGGGTCAACAAATATTTAACCTCGGAGTCAGATCCTTGTAATTCGCTTGGGTTATGAGCCTAACTTCTAGCGTATAGGCAGATTGCTAGCGCATTTCGTGCCAACAACTGTAAGGAGCAGAGCATTGCAATTCAGAGCCCACGACAGCCGCTGTTACTGCCAGTGTTGAGCCTTCTCGTGCGCTGTTTGGGGCGGGCTGGTACGCCGCAGGCGCGGTGACAGGGTGGATGTTGGGAGTCGATGTGATTATTGGCCTACAGAAACGCAAAAGGGGATGCCGAAGCATCCCCTTTTTTATTGCGACCTGATCAGAATCAGGATTGCGGCTTGTCTGCGTCCTGCTCTGCTTGCGGCTCAGTGGCTTCAGCAGTTTCAGATACATCAGCCTTTGCAGCTTCTGCTTCACGGGCAATGCGCTCGGCCTCAAGGCGACGGCGGCGAACTTCACGTGGGTCGTTAGGAGCGCGACCGTTCAGTGTTGGCAGTTGAGCTGGCTCTTTAGCAGCGGGTTGCTCACCAACCTCGGCAGCTACTTCGCTGGCGGCTTCAACAACCGGCTCAGCAACAGGTGCTTGCACTTCAACTGATTCAGGCTTTTCAGTCGCTTCAGCGGCTGCTGGGGCTTCGGTTGCAGGCTGAGCAACGGGCTCGGCTACAACTTCAGCCTTAGGCTCGGCGGCAGGCACGGCAGTAGGCTCGACTGCAGGTGCAGTCTCTACCGGTGCCTGTGCTTCAACAGCAACTTCTGCTTCAACCGGAGCAGTGCTAGCGGCTTCTGGCTGGGCTGTTTCAGTAGCAGTTTCAGCATTCGCCTCAACCACAGCTTCTACAGCTTCAGTCGGCTCAGCCTTGGCAGGTGCTTCAAATTCTGCTGCGTCAGCTGCAACTTCCGCAGGTGCGGCCACTTCAGTTTCAGGCTGCTTCGGCTCAACAGCAGGCTTCTGCTCGGCAGGTGCCGATTCAGCAGTAGCGGCTTCAACAGCGGCTGCAGTTGCTGCCAATGCTGTGGCGGCTACAGCGCCGGTTGCTGCTGCAGTGGTTTCTGCCAGCGTAGAGTTTTCAGTTTTGGCTGCTTCAGCGCCTTCAGTGCTTTCTTCAGCGTTTTCGATCAGGTTGCCGTTGGCATCACGCTGACGCTCACGACGGTTGCTGCGACGACGCTGACCGCGTGAACGGCGACGAGGACGCTCGCCTTCGTTGCTGTCTTGCTCGTCAGAGGCTTGCTGCTCGGTATCCGGCAGGGCTTCTTCAGCAGTGTCGGCGGCTACAGCTTCTTTGCGCGGCTGGCGCTCTTCACGCGGTGGACGCGGCTGGCGCGGCTCACGTGCAGGGCGTTCGTTTTGCGCCTGCTCGGCGTTGTTGCTGTCGTTACTGTCGATTGGGTCACGCAGTTCACGTGGCTGGCGCTCTTCACGCGGCTTGCGCTCACGACGGCCTTCGCCCCCGTCACGCGGCGGACGCGACTGGCGCTGTTCCTGCGGCTCACGGATTTCTACGCTGTCACGCGGCTGGCGCTCTTCACGGGCGGCGCGCGGTTGGCGCTCCTCACGTGGAGCACGCTCTTCACGCGGTGCGCGATCTTCGCGTGGCTTGCGCTCTTCATCACGACGGTTGCCGCGATTACGGTTCTGTTGACGGCCATTGCGACGCTCTTCGCTGCTGCGTGGCTTACGCTCGGCAGGCTTGGCTTCGATTACCGCAGGCTTCTCTTCTTCTTTGGTGGCGAACAGGCTCACCAGCGACTTCACCAGACCTTTGAACAGGCTTGGCTCGGTTGCAGCAGCTGGCGCTGCAGCAGGAGCTTCTGCCGGCGTTGGCGCAGAGCGAGGAGGTGCGGCTTTGATGGCGGCTTCCTGGCGAACCAGAGTACGAGTACCGCTGGCTTGCTTCTCTTCTTCAACTTCGGTCACAGCCATTTCGTAGCTCGACTGGGTCGTCTGGGCTTCGAGGCTGTCATCACGCAGGCGCTGCACTTCGAAGTGCGGCGTTTCGAGGTGATCGTTCGGCAGAATGACGATGCGTGCACGGGTGCGCAGTTCGATCTTGGTGATCGAGTTGCGTTTCTCGTTCAGCAGGAAGGCGGCAACCGGGATTGGCACCTGAGCGCGTACTTCGGCGGTACGGTCTTTCAGGGCTTCTTCTTCGATCAGGCGCAGGATGGCCAGCGACAGCGACTCGACGTCACGGATGATGCCTTGGCCGTTGCAGCGTGGGCAAACGATGCCGCTGGTTTCGCCCAGTGACGGACGCAGACGCTGACGCGACATTTCCAACAGGCCGAAACGCGAAATGCGGCCAACCTGAACACGGGCGCGGTCAGCTTCCAGCGCTTCGCGAACCTTTTCTTCGACTGCGCGCTGGTTTTTGGCCGGCGTCATGTCGATGAAGTCGATCACGATCAGGCCGCCGATGTCACGCAGGCGCAGTTGGCGCGCGATCTCTTCAGCGGCTTCAAGGTTGGTCTGCAGAGCAGTTTCTTCGATGTCGCTGCCTTTGGTGGCGCGCGCTGAGTTGATGTCGATCGACACCAGTGCTTCTGTCGGGTCGATGAAGATCGAGCCGCCGGAAGGCAATTTAACTTCACGCTGGAAAGCGGTTTCGATCTGGCTTTCGATCTGGAAGCGATTGAACAGCGGCACGCTGTCTTCGTACAGCTTGATCTTGCTGGCGTACTGCGGCATCACCTGACGGATGAAGCTCAGGGCTTCTTCCTGTGCTTCTACGCTGTCGACCAGTACTTCGCCGATGTCCTGGCGCAGGTAATCGCGGATAGCGCGGATAATGACGTTGCTCTCCTGATAGATCAGGAAGGGTGCCGGGCGATCCTGCGAGGCTTCTTTGATCGCGCTCCACAGTTGCAGCAGGTAATCGAGGTCCCACTGCATTTCTTCGCTGGAACGACCCAGGCCCGCAGTGCGCACGATCAGGCCCATGTCAGCAGGTGCGTTGAGGCCATTCAGGGCTTCGCGCAGTTCGTTGCGCTCTTCGCCTTCAATACGGCGCGAGATGCCACCAGCACGCGGGTTGTTCGGCATTAGCACGAGGTAACGGCCGGCCAGGCTGATGAACGTGGTCAGGGCTGCGCCCTTGTTGCCGCGTTCTTCTTTCTCGACCTGAACGATGACTTCCTGACCTTCGCTCAACACTTCTTTAATGTTGACGCGGCCTTCCGGAGCCTTCTTGAAGTATTCGCGGGAGATTTCTTTCAGCGGGAGGAAACCATGACGCTCGGAGCCGAAATCTACGAAAGCGGCTTCCAGGCTAGGTTCGACGCGGGTGATGCGGCCTTTATAGATGTTGGCCTTTTTTTGCTCACGGGCGCCAGATTCAATGTCCAGGTCGTATAGGCGTTGGCCATCGACTAGGGCAACACGCAACTCTTCGGGTTGAGTTGCGTTAATCAGCATTCTTTTCATGTAGTACCGTCGGTTTCCGGTGCTCTCGGAAACGGCGTTCGGCACACACGACTCTCAGGGTCGGTGTCAGGCGCGTCAGCAGCGGTCATAAGCCGCTGCATTGTCAAGCGACAGTCAGCCAAATAGGGCTGGGTCGCGACGGACATCTCCTGCTCGCTGAATCAACAACAAGCATTTGTTAAAGGAGGAGGAATCAATTGCAGGTAGCGGACGAGATAAGGCGTCTTGGTAAAGCTAATTGCTACGCAGACCTGCAGTTGTACATCTCCACCCTACACGTAACGCTGAAAATCGGGTGCCGCTCGCAGAATCCGTAGCGGGTTAGCATTTATCGCAGTCTTCCAAAGGGGAAGGGTGCGCATGATGTCTTAGATGCCTCCAAGTCAGCGTTGCGCCAGGTTGTTGCTGCATTAGAAGTGGCCCAATTGCACGTTTACGCTGGGTAAACCGCTGTTGCGCAACTTCTTGCCTTGCATTCCCGTCGCTGGCTGCCTTTTATTGAGGCTTCCTTAGGCTTTATTTCCGAATTCTTCGAGAGCCGTTCTGGCTTAAAACCTCTGAAGAACCCGTCGGACGGCCTCTCGTCCAAAATGGGTTGCCTTGGTTGGGATGGCAGTTCTAGCGATCATTCCCAAACCAGTCCGCTTTTGGCGGCGTCGGGACTATAGCAGTAATGATTAAGTGCTTCAAATCCATAAAAATTGTTATGATTGCGCGATGACTACATCTCAATCTCCAACCTCCGGCGTTCAGCTGCTTGAGGTTGCGCCGGAACTTGCCGGCCAGCGCATCGACAACTTTCTTCGCACCCAGCTGAAGGGTGTTCCCAAGACTTTGATTTACCGCATTTTGCGCAAAGGCGAAGTGCGCGTGAATAAAGGTCGGATCAAACCTGAGTACAAGCTGCAGGTCGGCGATATAGTGCGCGTGCCGCCGCTTCGCCTGCCTGAGCGTGATGAGGTCGAGCCGCTGGCGCAAGGGCTGCTCAAGCGTCTGGAAGCGGCGATTGTCTACGAAGACAAAGCCCTCATTGTACTGAACAAGCCTGCTGGGATCGCCGTGCACGGCGGCAGTGGCCTGAATTACGGGGTGATCGAGGCCTTCCGTCAGTTGCGTCCCGACGCCAAAGAGCTGGAGCTGGTACATCGCCTCGACCGTGACACCTCCGGCCTGCTGATGATCGCCAAAAAACGCAGCATGCTGCGTCACCTGCATGAAGCGTTGCGCGGCGATGGCGTCGATAAGCGTTACATGGCGCTGGTGCGCGGTAATTGGGCAGCGTCGAAGAAAATGGTCAATGCACCGCTGCTCAAGAGCAATCTGCGTTCGGGTGAGCGCATGGTCGAAGTCAATGATGAAGGCAAAGAAGCGCTGACGCGTTTCCGTGTGCTGCGCCGTTTTGGCGAGTTCGCAACCCTGGTCGAGGCCAAGCCTGTAACCGGGCGTACCCACCAGATTCGTGTGCACACACAGTTTGCTGGCCATTGCATTGCCGGTGACAGTAAATATGGCGATGACGACTTTACCCGCGAAATTCGCGATCTTGGCGGTAAGCGCTTGTTTCTGCATGCGTACGAGTTGGTTGTGCCAATGCTTGATGGCACGCAACTTAAGCTCGAAGCGCCGGTCGATGAGATGTGGGCAAAAACCGTGGAGCGCTTGAGTGTCTGATTACCGTGTGCTGATTTTTGATTGGGATGGCACGCTGGCAGACTCAATCGACCGAATCGTTGTCTCGATCCATCAGGCCTCCCGCGAATGCGGATTGCCGCAAAGAGATGATGTGCGGGTCAAGGGTATTATTGGCCTGAGCTTGCCTGAGGCGGCTGTATCCTTATACCCGGACATGACGGACCCGTTGCATGTTCAGCGCTTTCGCAGTGCCTACAGCGAGCATTATCTAAAGCTTGAAGCCACGCCTTCGCCTTTGTTTGCAGGTGTGGCGGAATCGCTGGAGAGTTTTCGCGCACAGGGCTACCAGTTGGCAGTCGCCACCGGTAAAGGGCGGGCTGGGCTTGAGCGTGTTTTGCAGGGCAATGGCTGGGAAAACTTTTTCGATGTCACCCGTTGCGGCGATGAAGGTTCAAGTAAACCGCATCCGCTAATGATCGAAGAGATTCTTGCGCATTGCGCTGCCAAACCGAGTGAGGCGCTGATGGTCGGTGACTCGTCGTTCGATTTGTTAATGGCGCGTAACGCAGGCGTAGACTCGGTAGCTGTGGGTTATGGTGCGCAGCCGCTGGAAACTCTGCGTGAATTCGGGCCGGTGTTGGCGGTGGAGCAGTTCTGCGAGTTACATGACTGGCTGGGTCGCGGCTGAAAGGATCGCAGGCCGGGCGCAGATCAATAATCGATTGAGGTGGGTGTGTATGTCGGATGAGTGGAAAGCGCCGGTTGAAGGCGATTCTGATGGTAAGAGTTGGAAGTTGCTGGAAAAAACGCTGCTCGCCGGTGTCATTGAGCAGCGCCGTTCCCGGCGTTGGGGGATCTTCTTCAAGACCCTGACCTTCATCTATCTGTTTGTTGCGCTGGCCATGTTCTCGCCCATGTTGCAGGTGGGCAAGTCGGGCGGTGACAGCAGTGCCAGTCATACGGCGGTAATTGATGTTAACGGCATGATTGCTGATAAAGAGGCAGCCAGCGCCGACAATATTGTCAGCAGCCTGCGCGCCGCTTTTGAGGACGAAAACACCAAGGGTGTGATCCTGCGTATTAACAGCCCGGGCGGAAGCCCGGTGCAGTCTGGCTATATATATGACGAAATCGGCCGACTGCGCGCTGAATATCCGAAAATCAAGGTCTACGCGGTGATCAGTGATCTGGGCGCCTCGGGTGCTTATTACATCGCCAGTGCCGCCGATGAGATCTATGCCGACAAAGCCAGTCTGGTCGGCTCGATTGGTGTGACGGCGGCAAGTTTCGGTTTTGTCGGCCTGATGGATAAGCTCGGTGTTGATCGTCGGGTATACACCTCGGGCGAACACAAGGCATTCCTGGATCCATTCCAGCCGCCAAAGGAAGAAGAAGCCAAGTTCTGGCAGGGCGTGCTCGATACAACGCATCAGCAGTTCATCAATAGCGTCAAGAAAGGCCGTGGTGATCGCCTGAAGGTCGCGGAGAATCCTGAGCTGTTCTCTGGTCTGGTCTGGTCTGGCGAGCAAGCCCTGCAGTTGGGGCTGGTTGATGCGCTGGGCAGCACCAGTTATGTGGCGCGTGAGGTGATTGGCGAGAAGAATCTAGTTGACTTCACAGTGCAGGATTCACCGCTGGATCGCTTTGCCAAGAAGATTGGCGCCAGCGTCGCTCAGAACCTTGCGGTATGGATGGGTTTTGAAGGTCCAAGCCTGCGCTAAGGTTTGCATTCGGCTTCATCAAAGCCCTGCACGGTCGTGCTGTGCAGGGCTTTTGCGTCAGGGCAGTTCAATCCCTTCATTACTGAGCATGTCTACCAGGCGAATCAGGGGTAGACCGATCAGGCTATTGACGTCGCTGCCTTCGGTGCTTTTAAACAAACTAATGCCCAGGCCTTCGGCCTTGAAGCTGCCGGCGCAATCGAGCGGTTGCTCGGCTTCGAGGTAGCGCTTTATCTGGGCGTCGCTGAGTGTGCGAAAATGCACGGTAAATGGCACGCAGTCGGTTTGGTAGGTGCTGTTGGTGCTATTGAATAACGTCAGGCCGGTAAGGAAGCTCACGCTGTTGCCGCTGGCGGCGCGCAATTGTTGCTCGGCGCGCTCAAAGGTGTGCGGTTTGCCGAGTATCTGGCCGTTCAGCACGGCAACTTGATCCGAGCCTATAATAAGGTGCTGCGGATAGTGGTCGCGCAGGGCCTGAGCTTTTTCGAGAGACAGACGGCTGACCAGGCTGGTGGCGTCCTCGTTAGGGCGCGGCGACTCATCTATGTCGGGTGAGCTGCAGTCGAACGGCACGCACAAACGGGCCAGTAATTGGCGGCGGTAGGGTGAGCTTGAGGCCAGTACCAGGGGGTGCATTGCGTTACTCTCGGGCGGCAAATTGGGTGTATGTGATTCTAATCGTCGCCTAACATGCTGCACAGGCTGAATTTCCTTTGACAGAGGCGGGTCGCATCCCTAGAATGCGGCGCCTATGTTAAATGGCCCGATTCCACCTCACGTTGATCCGCGCAAGCTTGCAGATCGCACTACCACCCTCGACGGTGTGGTGCCTCTTGCCGACTTGAAAAGGCTCTGCGGCGCGCTTGCCGATAACCAAGGCACTGTGCACGTCAAGTTCATGTTTGAACGCGACGAGCGTAACGCTGTGGTTTTCCACAGTGAGCTCGAGGTTGACGTCAAAATGGTTTGCCAGCGTTGTCTGGAGCAGGTAACTCTTCCGATCTACAGTGAGTGTGATTACGCTGTGGTGAAGGAGGGCGCAAATACCCAGTCTGTGCCGCAAGGCTATGACGTGCTTGAATTGGGTGAAGACCCATTGGATCTGTTGGCACTGGTTGAGGAGGAGCTTTTGCTCGCCTTGCCGATCGTGCCGATGCATGATCCGAAAGATTGCCAGCAGCCGGCCGGACATATAGAGCCTGAGTCGAGCGAGGACGAGGTAACGCGGTCCAACCCGTTCAGTGTATTGGCACAGTTAAAGCGTGACCCAAACGTTTAGGAGTTTATTAGTATGGCTGTTCAGCAGAACAAAAAATCCCGTTCCGCCCGTGACATGCGCCGTTCGCACGACGCCCTCACTGGTAACGCTCTGTCCGTTGAGAAGAGCACTGGTGAAGTTCACCTGCGTCACCACGTATCGCCAGAAGGCGTATACAAGGGCCGCAAAGTGATTGATAAGGGCGCTGACGAGTAATAACTTGTCCGCCTCAATCATCGCGATTGATGCAATGGGCGGGGACTTCGGTCCCCGCTGCATTGTTCCAGCCAGTCTCGACTGTCTGGAAGAAATCCCCTCGTTACATCTGGTCCTTGTCGGCCAAGCCTCCCTTATTGAAGAACTGATCGCCCAACGCCCAGGTGTTGATCGCGCGCGTCTGCATGTTCAGCATGCCAGCGAAGTGATTGCCATGGACGATGCGCCTGCTCAGGTCTTGCGCAGAAAGACCGACTCATCCATGCGTGTGGCGCTGGATATGGTGCAGCAAGGCCGGGCGAATGCCTGCGTCAGTGCCGGCAATACCGGCGCGTTGATGGCGCTGTCGCGGTTTGTTCTGAAAACCCTGCCGGGCATAGACCGTCCGGCCATTGTCAGTGCGATTCCGACGAATAATGGTTTCTGCCATTTGCTCGATTTGGGCGCCAATGTCGATTGCAGCCCCGAGCAGCTCTATCAGTTTGCGGTAATGGGTTCGGTGGCCGCCGAGGTCCTCGGTACGCCCGCGCCAAGAGTTGCGCTGCTGAATGTCGGCACCGAGATGATCAAGGGCAATCAGCAGGTCAAACTGGCCGCGCAGTTGCTGCAAGAGGCGGGCAGCGTCAACTACACCGGTTTCATTGAAGGTGACGGCCTGTATCGCGGCGAGGCAGATGTTGTGGTGTGCGACGGTTTTGTCGGCAACATCGTGCTCAAATCAAGCGAAGGGCTGGTCAAAATGATTGCCCTGCGTATTGAGGCTATTTTCAAACGTCACTGGGCGGGGCGGCTGGTCGGTCTGGTTGCGCTGCCGCTGCTGGCGCGGGTGAAAAATGAGTTGGCGCCTGCGCAATACAATGGTGCGAGCCTGCTGGGCTTGCAGGGCATCGTGGTAAAGAGCCATGGTTCTGCCGGTCGCGCCGGCTTCAAATCTGCAATTCGCCGAGCTTTAAAGGAGATCGAAGAGGATTTACCACAGCGTTTGAGTGGTAAGCTCGAGGATCTATTGCTCTGAGATGTGACCGCAGGCGCTGGGTTGTCATCCAACTGAGAGTTTTCTGTGCTCTGATCCATTCAGATCACGCTTTTTTACCGATAAGATTATTTGGGGCTCGTTATCATGACTGCATCCCTTGCATTCGTTTTCCCAGGTCAGGGTTCGCAATCTCTGACCATGCTGGCAGAGCAGGGTGCCCAGCAGCCGCTGGTACTCGATACGTTCGCCGAGGCCTCCGCGGCGTTGGGTTACGACCTCTGGGCATTGACTCAGCAGGGCCCGGAAGAGCAACTCAATCAAACTGATAAAACCCAACCGGCAATCCTCACGGCATCCGTTGCGCTGTGGCGTTTGTGGTTGGCTGAAGGCGGCGCAACCCCGGCTTTCGTTGCGGGCCATAGCCTTGGCGAATACTCGGCGCTGGTCGCCGCTGGCAGCCTGGAATTGGCTGATGCGGTCAAGTTGGTCGAGCATCGCGGTCAGCTGATGCAGCAGGCTGTACCTGCTGGCCAGGGCGGCATGGCGGCGATTCTGGGTCTGGAAGACGCGGACGTGCTGGCAGCTTGCGCTGAAGCGGCGCAGGGTGAAGTGGTTAGCGCAGTAAACTTCAACGCGCCTGGCCAAGTGGTTATCGCTGGCAGTGCGGCGGCCGTTGCCCGCGCCATTGAGGCGTGTAAGGCGCGTGGCGCCAAGCGCGCCATGGCGTTGCCAGTCAGCGTGCCTTCGCATTGCGAGTTGATGCGCCCGGCTGCTGAGCGTTTTGCCGAAGCCGTGCAGGCGATCAACTGGCAGGCGCCGAAGATCGCACTGGTGCAGAACGTTAGTGCGGCTGTGGTCGCCGACCTGGATGTTTTGAAGAACGATTTGCTGGCACAGCTGTACAGCCCGGTTCGCTGGGTTGAATCCATGGTGTGCCTGGCGGATCAGGGCGTAACCGACTTGGTTGAGTGCGGCCCTGGAAAAGTTTTGTCCGGATTGAACAAACGCTGCGTCAAAGGCGTCAATACCCACAATCTGGAGACCCCAGAAGCCTTTGCCGCCACGCGTGCGGCCTTGGCCTGATTGAGGAGAGTGATATGAGCTTGCAAGGTAAAGTTGCCCTGGTAACAGGTGCGAGTCGGGGTATCGGTCAGGCCATCGCGCTGGAACTGGGTCGTCAGGGCGCGACTGTTATTGGTACTGCAACATCGGCTGCAGGCGCTGAGCGCATCAGCGAAACGCTCAAGGCCAACGGCGTCGAGGGCGCTGGCATGGAGCTGGACGTGAGCAACGACGAGTCGGTTGCCACGGTACTTGCCAATATCTCGCAACAATTCGGTCAGCCGCTGATTCTGGTCAATAACGCCGGCATTACGCGCGACAATTTGATGATGCGGATGAAAGATGACGAGTGGTTTGACGTCATTGATACCAACCTCAACAGCCTCTATCGCCTGAGCAAAGGTGTATTGCGTGGTATGACTAAGGCGCGTTTTGGTCGTATCATCAACATCGGCTCGGTTGTAGGCTCGATGGGCAACGGCGGTCAGGTAAACTATGCTGCTGCCAAAGCCGGTCTTGAGGGCTTTGGTCGTGCATTGGCCCGTGAAGTGGGTTCGCGCTCGATCACGGTAAACGCAGTGGCACCGGGCTTTATCGACACCGATATGACCCGTGAATTGCCGGAAGCACAGCGTGAAGCTTTGCTGACACAGATTCCGCTGGGTCGTTTGGGGCAGGCTGAAGAGATCGCGAAAGTGGTCGGATTCCTCGCTTCTGATGGCGCAGCTTATGTCACAGGGGCTACTATTCCTGTGAATGGCGGTATGTATATGAGCTAAATGTGACGATTGCCTTAAAAAAACTGTCATAGCTGCTATCTAAAATCCGTTATAAAGCTGCAACAGGTTTATAGATGGGCATTTGATGTGATTTTGGGGCGTTTGAGCGTTTAGCTTGAAATGCTAAAAAACCTTTCTATACACTTAGCTGTCTTAATTAAAACAGCTGCCTAGATTTATCCAATAGGAGTGAAAACACGGTATGAGCACCATCGAAGAACGCGTCAAGAAAATCGTTGCCGAGCAGCTTGGCGTAAAAGAAGAGGAAGTAACCAACAGCGCTTCCTTCGTCGAAGACCTGGGTGCTGACTCTCTTGACACCGTTGAGCTGGTAATGGCCCTCGAAGAAGAGTTCGAGACCGAAATCCCGGACGAGCAAGCTGAGAAGATCACTAGCGTTCAGGAAGCTATCGACTACGTTACTGCTCACGCATCGTAAGTAGATCGTCAGTTCCTGACATGGATAAGCCGCACTGTCTTAGGGCTGTGCGGCTTTTCTTTATCAGGCTGTAATTCATCGTCAGGTTACGCAGCGCTGCGGTTTTCGGGCGTTATGTCTGTTGTTAACTGGCTTTACGCAATCCTTGCGTTGTAATCAGAATTAAAAGGAGATTGCTGTGTCGCGTAGACGCGTCGTGGTTACCGGTATGGGCATGGTCTCACCACTGGGTAACGATGTGCCGAGCAGCTGGCAGGGCATTTTGGCCGGGCGCAGTGGCATAGGCTCGATCGAGCATATGGACCTTTCTGCCTATTCCACCCGTTTTGGTGGTTCGGTAAAGAATTTTGATGTTGAGCAGTACCTCTCTGCAAAAGAGGCGCGCAAGCTCGACTTGTTTATCCAGTACGGTATGGCCGCCAGTTTTCAGGCGATGACCAACTCCGGGCTGGAAGTCACCGACGCCAATCGCGAGCGTATCGGTGTTGCGCTGGGTTCGGGTATTGGCGGTTTGACCAATATTGAAAACAGCTGCAAAGCGTTGATCGAGCAGGGCCCACGGCGCATTTCGCCGTTCTTTGTTCCGGGTTCGATCATCAACATGATTTCCGGTTTCCTGTCGATTCACCTGGGTCTGCAAGGCCCGAACTACGCCATTGCCACCGCCTGCACTACCGGCACGCATTGCATCGGTATGGCGGCGCGCAACATTGCCTACGGTGAAGCCGACGCGATGGTTGCCGGTGGCGCCGAGATGGCCGCCTGTGGCCTGGGTATTGGCGGTTTCGCTGCTGCCCGTGCGTTGTCTACACGCAACGATGATCCGGCGCGGGCCAGTCGTCCGTGGGATGTTGATCGTGATGGCTTCGTCTTGTCTGACGGCGCTGGCACCATGGTTCTCGAAGAACTTGAACATGCCAAGGCGCGTGGCGCGACCATTTATGCCGAACTCACAGGTTTTGGCATGAGCGGCGATGCGTTCCACATGACCTCGCCACCCGAAGATGGCGCCGGTGCTGCCCGCTGCATGACCAATGCGCTGCGTGATGCGGGTTTGAACCCGGATCAGGTGCAGTACATCAATGCCCACGGCACGTCGACCAATGCTGGCGACAAGGCCGAGATTGCCGCGATCAAGTCGGTATTCGGTGAGCACGCCTACAATCTGTCGGTCAGCTCGACCAAGTCCATGACCGGTCACCTGCTGGGTGCGGCGGGAGCGGTCGAGGCAATCTTCAGCGTTCTGGCGCTGCAAGATCAGGTTGCACCGCCGACCATAAACCTCGATCAGCCTGATGAAGGCTGCGATCTGGATCTGGTGCCGCATCACGCCAAGCCAATGGCGATTGATGCCGTTCTGTCCAACTCGTTCGGGTTTGGTGGCACCAACGGTTCCCTGGTATTCCGTCGGTTTAACGGTTGATGCTCAGCTGGATCGACGGTGTTGCGGCGGATTCACTGCCTGCAAGTGATCGTGGTCTGGCTTACGGAGATGGTCTGTTCGAGACCATCTCCGTATCTCATGGCAAGCCTTCTCTTTTAGAGCGACACATGTCGCGTCTGGCGCTGAGTTGCGAGCGCTTACTGATCCCTTTTGATGCCTTCATCGTGCGCAGTGAAATACTCGCGTTCAGCGCGTTGCTGGGGGATGGCGTCGCCAAGCTGATTCTCACCCGCGGCCAGGGCATGCGCGGCTATGCGTTACCTGAGCCGTGCGCCCCGCGCAGGGTTTTAACGGGTTCACCACGGCCAAACTATCCAGCCGCTAATGCGCAGCATGGCGTAAGCCTGTTCGCGTGCCAGACACGACTGGCCGAGCAGCCGTTGTTGGCGGGCATGAAGCACCTCAATCGCCTTGAACAGGTTTTGGCGCGCAGCGAGTGGCAAGACCCGGCTTATGCTGAAGGCTTGATGCTGGATTATTCCGGGCGCTTGATTGAGGGCGTTTTCAGCAACCTCATATTGATTCAAAAAGGCCAATTGCATACGCCAGACTTGAGCCGCTGCGGGGTTGCCGGGGTTATGCGCAGTGAGTTATTGGCGCAGGCAGAGGCGTTGGGTATCGACTGCTTCGTGCGCGACATTCCCCGCCTCGAATTGCTCGGCACCGATGAGGTTTTTCTGTGCAATAGCCTGTATGGCGTGTGGCCCGTCACGCGTATTGCCGAGCATAGCTGGCCCGTGGGGCCGCTCACCCGTAAACTACAGTCCATCGCCTGTGATTTATTGGACAACTGATTCGTGATACGAAAATTTCTGCTGTTGCTTGAATGCGCCGTGTTAGTGGCTGGCTTGCTCGTGGCCTTCGCCGCATGGCAGCAGCACAGCGCGTTGCAACAACCTCTGGCGCTGCCAGCCGAACGCTTGGTGGATGTGCCCAAAGGGTCTACGCCTGGCGGTATGCTCAATCAGCTTGAGGCTGAAGGCGTGCTCGACAAGGCCTTTTGGTTGCGGCTTTACTGGCGCTTCAACCTCAAAGACGAGTCGCTGCATTCCGGTGAGTATCGCTTGCAACCGGGAATGACGGTGCGCGACATGCTGCAGTTGTGGCGTAACGGCGAGGTGGTGCAATACAGCCTGACGCTGGTAGAAGGCTGGAACTTCCGTCAGGTGCGCAGCGCGTTCGCCAAACAAACCGAACTCAAGGCGACACTGGGCGAGCTCAGCGACGCCGAGTTGATGGAGCGTTTGGGTGAGCCCGGCGTCAATCCGGAAGGGCGCTTCTTCCCCGATACTTATCAGTTTGTGCGCGGCATGAGCGATTTCGAATTGCTCAAACAAGCGCATACGCGTTTGCAGAAAGTGCTTGATGAAGAGTGGCAGCAACGCGCCGCTGATCTGCCGTACAAGAAGCCTTACGAGGCGTTGATCATGGCCTCGATGATCGAGAAGGAAACCGGTGTTCCCCACGAGCGTGAACAGATCGCCGGGGTTTTCATCCGCCGTCTGGCCATTGGCATGCGCCTGCAAACCGACCCGACGGTTATCTATGGCATGGGCGAGCGCTACAAAGGCCGCATCACCCGCGCCGATCTGCGCGAGCCGACGCCGTACAACACTTACCAGATAGATGGCATGCCGCCGACTCCGATTGCCCTGGTTGGCCGTGAAGCTATTCACGCCGCCCTGCATCCGGCGGAAGGCAAAAGCCTGTACTTTGTCGCACGCGGCGACGGCAGCCATGTATTCTCCAACTCTTTGAGTGCCCACAATAAAGCGGTGCGCGAGTATCAACTCAAGCGTCGGGCCGATTACCGGTCCAGCCCAGCACCGAGTGAGCCAGAACCACAAAAGGACAGCCAGTGAGCGGTTTGTTTATCACCCTTGAAGGCCCGGAAGGCGCAGGCAAGAGCACCAATCGGGAATACCTGGCTGAGCGCTTGCGCGAACACGCTATCGACGTCGTGATGACCCGCGAGCCGGGCGGCACGCCGTTGGCCGAGAAGATCCGCGAAATCCTCCTGTCGCCCACCGACGAGGCCATGGCCGCCGACACCGAACTGTTATTGGTGTTTGCCGCGCGTGCCCAGCATCTTGCGCAGGTTATCCGGCCCGCGCTTGAACGCGGCGCAGTGGTGTTGTGTGATCGCTTTACCGATGCGACATACGCCTATCAAGGCGGTGGTCGCGGCTTGTCCGAGGCGCGCATTAGCGTGCTGGAGAATTTCGTACAGGGCGATTTGCGTCCGGACCTGACCCTGGTTTTCGATTTGCCAATCGAGGTCGGTCTGGCGCGAGCTGCCGAGCGCGGCCGCCTGGATCGCTTCGAGCAAGAAGGTCATGACTTCTTCAATGCCGTTCGCCAGACGTACCTGCGCCATGCCGCGCAGGCGCCCGAGCGCTATCGGATTGTCGACGCTGCGCAAAGTCTCGAAGAGGTGCAGGCATCCATCGACGCATTGCTGCCGCAGATTGTGGAGTTGTGCCGTGGCTGAAGCCTACCCGTGGCAGGACGATCTCTGGAGGCAACTGGCGGGACGCGCGCAACACGCTCACGCCTATCTGCTGCACGGGCCTGCCGGCATCGGTAAGCGCGCGCTGGCGGAGCGTCTGATGCACAGCCTGTTGTGTCAGAACCGGCAAGGGCTTGAGGCCTGCGGCGAATGCAAGTCGTGTCATTTACTGGCCGCCGGCACGCATCCGGATAATTACGTGCTGGAGCCGGAAGAGGCCGACAAGCCGATCAAGGTCGATCAGGTCCGCGATCTGGTCAGTTTTGTGGTGCAAACTGCGCAGCTGGCCGGGCGCAAGGTGGTGCTGGTCGAGCCGGGTGAGGCAATGAACCTGAACGCGGCCAATGCGCTGCTGAAGAGTCTCGAAGAGCCTTCGGGCGATACCGTGATTCTGCTGATCAGCCATCAGCCGAGTCGCTTGTTGCCGACCATCAAAAGTCGCTGTGTGCAACAGGCCTGTCCGCTGCCCAGCGAAGCCATGAGCCTCGACTGGCTGGCTAAAGCGTTGCCCGAGTCATCAGCTGAACAGCGTCAGCAACTGCTGTATCTCGCGGCTGGCTCGCCATTGTTGGCGGTGAACATGCATGCTGCGGGTGTGCCGGCGCAACGTGAGCTAGTCGTTGAGGGTGTGAAAAAGCTGCTCAAACAGCAGGTTGCCCCGAGTCAATTGACTGAAACCTTGAACCCTGTGGCATTAACGCTGCTTTTTGACTGGTTTTGTGACTGGGCACAGTTGATTTTGCGTTACCAGATGACTCAGGATGAAGAAGGCTTGGGTCAGCAGGATATGCGCGCTGTCGTGCAGTATCTGGCTGGCAAGACGCCACAATCGAGGATTCTGAATATTCAGGACTGGTTGCTCGAACAACGGCAAAAAGTCATGAGTAAAGCCAACCTTAACCGTGCCTTGCTTCTCGAAGCGCTGCTTGTGCAGTGGGCAAGCTTGGCAGTACCGCGCTAGAATCGGCCACTAAGACATCGCAAATCAGGAATGCAGCATGAGCTTGCCACCTAATCTGGGTCCGCGTAACGGAATCTTGTCACTGACCATCAAAGACAAATCCGTGCTCTATGCCGCTTACATGCCGTTCATCAAAAATGGTGGGTTGTTTATCCCCACCAACAAGACTTACCGCCTTGGCGATGAAGTGTTTATGTTGCTCAACCTCATGGACGAGCCGGAAAAAATCCCGGTCGCCGGCAAAGTGGTATGGATCACGCCCAAGGGCGCACAAGGTAATCGCGCCGCTGGCGTAGGTGTTCAGTTCAATGACGGCGACGACAACGCCCGCAACAAGATAGAAACCTATCTGGCTGGCGCATTGAAATCGGACCGCCCAACGCACACCATGTAACCCTGACCAATAGCGTTACGCTCCACCGCAGGCCGCATTGATTGCGGCCTTTTGCATTGACCCAATTGTTGAAGATTAAGAATTGTTATGTTGATTGACTCGCACTGCCACCTCGACCGCCTGGACCTTGGCGCCCACAACGGCTCGCTGGACGCCGCTCTGGATGCCGCGCGTGCACGTGGCGTCGGCCACTTCTTGTGCATTGGCGTCAGCGCGGAAAACGCCGGCGCGGTCAAACAAATGGCCGAGCGCTACAGCGACGTCGATTGCTCGGTTGGCGTGCATCCGCTCGACCTTGAGCCGGGTGCAGCGCCGGCGATGGACTGGCTTCTGAGTGAGCTTGAGCATCCCAATGTGGTCGCGATTGGTGAAACCGGCCTCGATTATCACTACGAGCCGGAAGCCGCTGAGTTGCAGCAGGCCTCATTCCGTTTGCACCTGCAGGCGGCGCAAACCACAGGCAAGCCTGTGATCGTGCATACCCGTGGTGCGCGTGCCGATACCCTGACGCTGTTGCGTGAAGCGGCCTTGCCGCAAGCCGGCGTGCTGCATTGCTTCACCGAAGACTGGGACATGGCCAAGGCCGCGCTGGATCTGGGCTTCTACATCTCGCTGTCGGGCATTGTCACCTTCCGCAATGCCGAGGCGCTGCGTGAAGTGGCCCGTCAGGTGCCGGCCGATCGCTTGTTGGTCGAGACCGACTCACCGTATCTGGCGCCTGTGCCGCATCGCGGCAAACCCAACCTGCCGGAATACGTGCGTGATGTAGCCGAGTATCTGGCCGTGTTGCGCGGCGTTAGCTACGAGACGCTGACCGAGCAGACGGGCGCGAACTTCAAGCGCCTGTTCCCGCTGGCCCGGGTCAACCTGCAAGGCTGAATCGCAGGCAAAAAAAACCCGGGTTCTGGGGGATGAATCCGGGTTAAGACCATTAGGAGTAAATCAAGATGCGCGGTCCACGGCACCTTGGCTGACAGCACACTTGGGGGGAGATGCGCCGTCAGTACTCATCAGTATTGGCTATGTTGGGCAATCTTCCAGCCCAATAACCCCGGTTTTTAAACGGATTTGGAATACCGGTGCAGCGCTTGAGTTCTCATATTCCGCTCAGCTTGCGCAAAACCCTCAAAGTGTCCTCGATAACTTTTGGCTCGGTGTAGAAGTGCGGGGAGAAGCGAATGCCTTTACCACGCGGGATACACACCACTTGCTCGGCCATGAGCTGCTTGTGCAGGGCATGATTGTCGTGCCCGTCAACAGTGAAGTTGATGATCCCGGCGCGTCGTTCAGGCGCCAGCGCGCTGTGCAGTTGCACGCCGGGTATCTCGTTCAGTCCGTCGATAAGCCACTGCACGCGCTGCTCAAGGGCGTTGCCGACCTCAGCCATCGTCACTTCTTCAAGTAGCGACAAACTGGCTTCCAGCGCCATTGTGCCGAGCATATTCGGGCTGCCGCATTCAAAGCGCCGTGCGCTGTTAGCGGGTTGCCATTCGGTGCGCTGGTAATCGCCCATGTGTTCGAGCATGTGCCAGCCAAACTCGTGAAGCGTGAGTTGGTCACGTAAATCACTGCGGCAATAAAACACCCCGAGCCCTTCAGGGCCGAGCATCCACTTGTGGCCGTCGGCCATGGCGAAGGCGCATTGGCAAGCCTGCACATCAAAGGGCAGGGCGCCGATCTGTTGAATCGCGTCTACGCAGAACAGCACGCCGCGTTCTTTGCAGCCCTGGCCGAGGCGGGGCAGATCCAGACGCAAACCGCTGGCAAACTGCACGGCACTCACTGACATCAGGCGGGTGCGCGGCCCGCAAGCCTCCAGCAGGTTGGTTTCAGGGTCACCTTGTTGCAGGTTGACCTGAATGATTTCGACGCCTTGCGGGCGCAGCGCTTCCCAGACGATGCGATTGGAGGGGAATTCTTCATCGCTGATGATGATTTGGTCGCCGGCCTTCCAGTCGAGGCCGAAAGCGACGAAAGACAGCGCCTCGGAGGTATTCTTCACCAATGCGATGTCGTCGGTCGAGGGAGCATTGAGCAACCGGCTCAGGCGCTGGCGCAGTTTATCTTCTACCTGTATCCAGCTTGGATAATCACGTGCGCCGCGTTGCGCATTCTCCTCGGCGAAGCGTGCAACGGCGCTTACAGCGCGTTTTGGCCAGGGTGCAACAGCCGCGTGATTGAGGTAGCGAAGGTCAAGAAGTTGCGAAAATTCGTCATGAAGTGCGTACATGGTCGGATGATCCGTGCATTTTTGCGTTAGTTAGGCATAATAGCCGGCTTCGATTTTTGACCACTTAGTCCTTTTATGCAGAAAGAACCCCGTAAGGTCCGCGAGTTTCGCCGCCGTGAGCAAGAGATACTCGACACCTCGCTGAAGCTGTTCCTTGAGCAAGGCGAAGACAGTGTAACTGTCGAAATGATCGCCGACGCAGTTGGTATCGGTAAAGGCACGATTTACAAACACTTCAAATCCAAGGCGGAGATCTATCTGCGCCTGATGCTCGACTACGAGCGTGATTTGAATGAGTTGCTGCATTCGGCTGATGTTGACCGCGACAAAGAGGCATTGTCACGTGCCTATTTCGAATTCCGCATGCGCGATCCGCAGCGCTACCGTTTGTTCGACCGCCTCGAAGAGAAGGTGGTGAAGGGCAATCAGGTCCCGGAAATGGTCGAACAGCTGCATAAGATTCGTGCGTCCAACTTCGAGCGCTTAACGCTGCTGATCAAGGGCCGTATCGCTGAAGGCAAGCTGGAAGACGTGCCGCCATACTTCCATTACTGTGCTGCCTGGGCACTGGTACACGGCGCGGTTGCGCTGTACCACTCGCCATTCTGGAGCAACGTGCTGGAAGATCAGGAAGGTTTCTTCCAGTTCCTGATGGACATCGGCGTGCGCATGGGCAACAAGCGCAAGCGTGACGGTGACAGCGGCCCGGTCTGACCGCCAGACCTGAACCGCCGCAATCAAGTCGCGCAGCCCTGCGCGACTGAGCCGCTGGCCCGACCATTCAACTGCCGGGCGCAGCTTGAATATCACCGCTACGGCCATCGGATTGCTTATGTCTGAATTCCCGATTTCCTACATCGAACCGGTATTTCGCCCACCCAGCGAGGCGCACTCGCTGATCTTGCCGGTCACCAATGGCTGCTCCTGGAACAACTGCACCTTCTGCGAAATGTACACGCAGGCGCAGAAGAAGTTTCGTGCCCGCGATGAGGCACAAGTTCTCGACGAAATCCGCAAGTCTGGCGAGCAACTGATTGTGCAGCGCGTATTTCTCGCGGACGGCGATGCGTTGGTACTGCCGACACGCCGATTGCTGAATATCCTTAACGCCATTCGCGAACACATGCCCGAGGTCAATCGGGTGTCGAGTTATTGTTTGCCGCGCAATTTGCGCAAAAAGTCGGTCAGCGAACTCAAGGAACTGGCAGATGCCGGATTGGGCATGGCGTATATCGGCTGTGAGTCTGGCGACGATGAAGTGCTGGCGCGCATCAACAAGGGCGAGACGTATGAGTCGAGCCTGAGTGCGCTTGAGAAGTTGGGCGAGGCGGGCATTACCCGGTCGGTGATGATCCTCAACGGTTTGGGCGGCAGCGTGCTCAGCGAGCAGCACGCGGACAATTCAGCACGTTTGATGAACGCCGCTCAACCCGAGTTTCTTTCGACCTTGGTGGTCAGTTTCCCGCAGGGCGATGCGCGTCTGCGTCGCGGCTTTGAAGACTTCAAGCAATTGGATCAAGCGCAATTGTTTGTTGAAATCGAACGCTTGCTGCAAGGGCTGGAACTTAACAATACGGTGTTTCGCAGCGACCATGCCTCGAACTACCTGGTGCTGAAAGGCAACTTAGGCGCCGACAAGCAGCGCCTTCTGGCTCAGGTTCGTGAGGCCATCGAGCGACCGCAGCAAGCGCATCTGCGCAAAGAGTGGCAGCGCGGTTTGTAATTCAGCCCAATCAGGCGAGCGCCGTATCGACGCGATTACGCCCGGCTGACTTGCTTGCGTAAAGAGCATGGTCGGCGCGGGCTATGGCGTCGCTGAGCATCTCCTCCGGCTGGTACTGAGTAATGCCGATCGAGAGTGTCACGCGTACCTGCTGCTGATCGCTGTCGATCACCAGCTCCTGAATTGCCTGACGTATTCGCTCAGCGCTGGCGTTTGCCTGGGCCAGATCGGTTTCCGGCATCACCACTAGAAATTCCTCACCGCCCCAGCGGCCAATGAAATCCTGCTCACGAATCGTGCATTTGAGTCGCTCGCTGACGGCTGCAAGTACACGGTCACCCATGTCGTGCCCGTGCTGATCGTTGACCTGCTTGAAGTGATCGATGTCCATCAGCATCAAGGTCAGATTGCTCGGCCGGCGATGCTGGCGTGCCAACTCTTTCTCGGTCAGGGCAATAACATGGCGGCGATTGAGCAGGCCTGTCAGGGAGTCAGTCGTCGCCATCCGCGCCAGATTCTTGTGCGCGTGGGTCACCGTAATGACGTAAAACAGCGCCAGATAGCTGAACATTAAGAACACTACGGTGAGGTTGAATACATGCACGCCAAGCAGGGCGTTGGTGGAAATCGGTTGCAGCGGCTCGACGTACCACATGATTACGTCCAGCGCGACGTAGTAAGCCCACAGGCAGGCTGCAAGTATCCAGGCGCTACGTGCACGCATCGACACGAACAACGCTGGAATGAACATCAGCAAGTAGTAGTGAAAGCCGCTTTCCCAGCCGACCAGCAAAGTGCCCAGGCAGGCATGAACCAGCACCTCGGTGCGAATCAACATGATCGCCAGGCGATTGCGGCGTTGCTTGAAGGCGCGATAAGCGTAGACATACATCGCCACGCTGATGACGTTTACCCAGGCCAGAATGGGCGAGCCCAGCGCCAGAAAAATAAAGAAGAAGGCCACGTCCACACTGCCGGCCAGTTGGCAGCAACGTATGCAAAGCGCCCAGAACTCGGGGCGGGCGTCTCGTGTATGCGGCTTTTGTGTGTGCATCCCTGGCAGCTGAGCTGCTCCCCAAGTGCCGGTTATGGATTCCGGTGTGGTATTAGATTTGGTGGCTAATAGCCATTTTCGCAGCGCACCCGAAATGTAGCCAATCGTCAGCGGATTAGCCAACGGTTTGCATTGTTTACGCCTGATAAGTTAATTCGCGGTCACGCCGATGAGGCATCTGCTCAGGCGTGTGATGCGCCAGTTCATCGCGTGTGCTGTTACCCTGAATCGGGCAAGGGTTTGACCTGAACCCATCAGCTGCGAAAGGACTGTGTTAAATGACCGGACAGACAATAGGCATCATTGGCGGAGCGGGGTGGTTGGGCCGCTCGATTGCGGCGGCATTGGTTGGCAGCGGCTTTGTACAGCCGCAGTCGATGATTCTATCGAGCCGCTCCGGCAAGCTCAGAGAGCCGGTTGATGGCCTTGGCGATGTGCGCATGACTGATAACAACCGGTTTCTGGTCGCGCACAGCGATGTGGTCATCCTGTCGGTCCGGCCAGAAGATTTGGCTTCTGTACACGTTAACGTGCAGGACAAATTGCTTATCTCGTTGGTCGCCGGTGTACCGCTTGCGGACATCCAATTACTCACCGGCGGCGCACGTGTGGTGCGAGCAATGCCCAACGCGGCGCTGGAAATCGGCAAGTCTTACACGCCTTGGTTGGCCAATGAGCAAGTGGATGCCGTGAGCCGATCCTATGTTCAGCAACTGTTCGCCACCTGCGGCTCTGCAGATGAAGTGGCCGACGAGGCGCAGCTTGATTACCTCACCGCGTTGTCTGGGACTGGGCCAGCGTATCCGGCACTGCTCGCTCAGGCGCTGTATCACGATGCGCTGGCCCATGGCGTGCCTGAGCACGTTGCACGGCGGGCGGTTAATGGCGTCGTGGTGCATGCCAGTCAGCTGATCAATCAGGGGCGCAGCTTCGAAGAGCTGCTGGAGACACTGAAGAATTATCGTGGCGTCAGCGCGGCTGGCATCGAGGGAATGCTGGCTGATGGCTTTGAACGCAGTGTGAGTGGCGGCGTCAACCGCGCATTCGGGGTCGCCCAATCGAAGTTGTTCGACGTTCACAAACCCCGGCAGGACTGACTCTGAGCGAACCCTGTATCAGAAGCTGTAATGCGGCGTCTCTTCTGGCAGCACTGAAAGTTCGAGCGGGCGGACTGCGCCCATCCACATGGCGCGATCCCGGTGATCGACAAGGTCGTTGCCGGTAATCGGGTGAATGAATACCACCAGACCCTTACGATTAAGGGCAAGCCAGGGAATGAGCTGACCGAACAACTCGGGTTTGAATGCCAGCTGACAGCTCCAGTCGGGATGCGGCCCTACAGGTTTTTGATGAATGCGGCCCATCTTTAAGGGGAACAGGGACGCGGCCTGCTCGCAGAGTTGCCGGGCCAATTCCAGTGTCTCTGCATTGAAGTAGACGTGGGCATGAAAGCCGATGATGCGCGGCGTGTCAGTTGGGCTTTCTGCTGCTGTTGTCACGAAAGCAAAGCTCCTCAAATACAGGTTAGTCGGGCGGTGTTAATACGTTTTTAAGGCCTGCGGCGTGGCGCATCGTTAGTATAGAGTCGCACGCAGCTTTAATTGTGCCTGCAAATATCGGGTGTTTGCTTGCAAGCCTGAGCATCCATTTCACGCAAATCAAGTGTCGGTATAGGAGGCGTGAGTAACGTGCAGCATTCACAGGTTGAAAAAAGCCGAACAGTAGCAGGGCTGGTTCTCGCCGCTGGTTTTTCGCGCCGTTATGGCGCTGATAAACGCATTGCTGAATTGAACGATGGCCAAAAGCTACTGTCAGCAAGTTTGCGCCTGCCGTGTTCACTGCTGCAGGACGTATGGGTGGTTGTGCGTCCGGACGATGATCTTGAGCCGTTGCAAATACCTCAGTCCAGTCACGTTGTGCGCAGCGAAAGAACTCATGACGGGATGGGGCACAGCATTGCCAGCGCGATGCGCGCAGTTGAAGAGCAGTCGAGCGCGGCTGCTGTGGCTATTTTTCTTGGCGATATGCCGTGGATTAATCCAGAGACGTTGCGCGCGCTGATTGAGCGGGCAGCTGCAGATCAGATAGTGGTACCGACCTACCGAGGTCAGCCCGGCCACCCGGTTTTATTTGGCCGCCAATTCTGGGCAGAGATGCAGGGGCTAACGGGAGACACCGGCGCCAAAGCGGTAATCCAGGCGAATCCACAGGCGGTACAACGGGTTGAGGTGGATGATCACGGAATTCTTGCAGACATCGATTTGCCTCAGGGCTAACGCTCGCATCACGCCCGTCAATCTCCCGCCTGCAGCGGTTTTCACACGTCTTGAGCCCTCAAAACCGGGCTGTCAGTTGCCGCTCAGGCGGGATTACATGTAACAAAATGTTTGCGATTAATGCAAAAATCTATAACTTAACCCCTAAGTCAGCTTTGTTGAGTCGATAAGCTTGCCGGCCTGCTCGCAAATGCCCAGGCAAACTTCGAGGCTGAAAAGTACATACTCAAAACGGCGGAAAGATAACCGCCCAGAGGATAATCAATGTCCAACCGTGATATATCCCGACGCTCTTTTTTGCAGGGCGGGTTGGTGGCTGGCGTGAGCGTTACGCTTATGCCGCTAAGCAATCCGGCCCTTGCTGCCTTGAGAGAGAACAGTGTCACCGTGCCGCCCGAACAATGGCTCGGCAATAATGGCAAAGCCCGCGCGCGCAGTGATGCGATGTCAAAGGTCTGTGGCAGCAAAGTTTTCGCGCGCGACATTCGCGCCAAGGATATGCCCGGCTGGCCCGAACAGCAGGGTCATGCCATGTTGTTGAAAACCACTAAAGCCGACCACCTTTTTGCAGGCATCGACCTGACATTCCTCGGCGCTGAGTTGCAGCCTGACCGCACCGTTACCGCCGAAGACTTGAGCAAAGATGGCATCGTCTTTCCTGAAGACCATGCCCCCGATCCGCTGCTTCCCGTCGGCCAGGTGCCGATGTTTATTGGTCATCCGGTGGCGATTCTGATCTGGCATGACTTCGAGCGATTCCGCCAGGCCAAAGCCAAGCTCAAGTTCAATGACAAGGCTATTCGCTATGGCGAAAAAGCAGCGCTTTACACCACCGATCCTTACGGCAGCTTTCGCTATGTTCGCGTAGGTGGTAAGACGTCTGCTGATGAAGATGAGTTTGCCAGCCTCAAGGATTCGATTCTGTTTCCAATGCTGCGCAACCGGCGTCCGGTGTGGAACTCCCAACCTGATCTACACGGCAACCTGACTGAGCGTGGGCTGTTTTATGCCGAGCGCATGAAGCAGCAGATTGATAGCCCGCCGGATAACTGGTTGGTGTTCGATGAGCGCTACAAGACACCTTCGATTGAGCCAGCGGCCCTGGAGCCAGACAACGGCAATGGTTGGTACGACCCCGCCAGCAAAACCTTGCACTTTGTGGTGGCGACCCAATGCCCGCATGAGGCGGCTACCGAAACCGCGAAGATGATCGCGCCGTCGCGATTTGGTCTGGCGCAACTCAATGTTCATCCCGGTTACACCGTGGGTTATGGCTCTAAAGACCACAATATTTTCGTTTATTACGCGGCGCTCGCGGCATTGTACGGCAATGGTGTGCCGGTGCGGCTGGCGAATGACCGTTACGAGCAGTTCCAAAGCGGAATCAAGCGTCATCCGTTCGATATCCATTACCAACTGGCCGTGGACAAGAACGATCACAGTTTCAAGATTTTCCTTTCCGAGATGACCGTCGATGGCGGCGGGCGGGCCAATTACAGCTCGTCGGTGGCGGCGGTTGGCGCCACGGCTGCGCAGTCGATTTATTACATGCCGCAGAACGATTTGCAGGTCACAGCCTTCCATTCGCGCGGCGTTGAGGCCGGCTCGATGCGTGGCTACGGCACGCTGCAGAGCATGGCCGCGACTGAAATGATGGTCGATGAAATTGCCGGGCGGCTGAATATTGATGCCATCAAGTTGCGCCAGAAAAATGCCATGGTTTCCGGCATGAAGAATACCCAGGGCGCGGTGCCGGCCGGGGCGTTGCGCTTGCATGAAATTCTCGACAAGGCGGCAGTCCATCCGCTCTGGAAAAACCGTGATGTGATCAAGCAAGAACGTGAGGCCGCCGATCCGGACAACTGGTACGGCGTCGGCTTTGCAATCTGCCAGAAGGATTTCGGCACCGGTGCCGAAGCACCCATGGCGAGTATCGAGTTCACCGCAGACGGCAGCGTCAGCCTGCGTCATATCGGCATCGAAATTGGTACGGGCATGGCCACTTCGCAAGCGCTGGTCGTGGCGGATTTCCTTGGTGTTCCGGCGGCGCATGTGAAAACTGGTGAAACCGAATGGGGCGAGCTGCAGCTCACCTCCGGCGGTAATCCCTACACCATGAGCCAAGCTGAGCAGAATGAGTTTTTGCGTAACCCGCGTTGGGTCGGCAAGCTGGCTTCTGCATCCTCGGCGACCAACTCCGCGTATTACTTTAGCCACGCCACCCGCGAAGCCGCGCGGGTCCTGTTCAATCACGGCCTTTGGCCTGCGGCGTTGCAGATCTGGCGGCAAGGTCCTTATGGCGGTCAGGCCAATCCTTACGTGGTGCGCCGCGAAGATGCGCATTGGGTCGACGGCAAGCTGACGGCTAACGGCATGCAGCCGTTGAGCTTTGAGATGCTGGCCAAGCATGCCCACGAGCAAGGTTTGGTGACGGGCGCCACCGTGCATGGTTTCAACCGTTGGAGCTGGGCCGAGGCTGAGTTCAGCATCGACGGCGTGCGCGAACGCTTGCCGCTCGACAGCCTGGCAGTGAAATACGGCGATGGCGCTGTCAGCGTTAAAAAAGCCCAAATGAACAGCGCTGGCTTCCACTTGCTGGACCGGCAGAACGTGCATTACCCAGATGTTCAGCTAAACAACGCGGCGGTGACTTACTACAGCCCGGTCGCGACGCTGGTTGAGTTGAAGGTCAACAAAGGCTCTGCCGAGGTGCAGGTGCTCAATCATCACTCATGGGTTGAGTGCGGCCGGGTATTGGTGGAAGAGTTGGTCCGAGGCCAGCTTGAAGGCGGCATCGCCATGGGCATCGGCCATGCGTTGTTAGAGGAAATGCCTTTGTATGAAGGCGGGCCGGGTGAGGGCGACTGGAACTTCAACCGTTACCGCCTGCCGCTGGCCAAGCATGTGGCGGTGTGGAAGCAGACGGCCGACATTCTGCCGCCGTTGTCGGCGAGCGATCCGTCCAAGGGCATTGCGGAAGTGGTGATGATCCCGGTGGTCGGCGCAATCGGTAACGCTGTTGCCCATGCAATCGGCAAGCGCGTACGCGATTTGCCAATCTCGCCAGCTCGCATCAAGGAGGCCCTCAATGGCTAAGCATCCGCTGCAAATGACAATCAACGGCAAGCCCGTCGACGCGGTGGACATCCCTGATGACCTGCCGATGATTGATTACCTTCACGAATACAACAACCTTACCGGCTCGCGCCTCGGCTGTGGTCAGGGCATCTGCCATGCGTGCGTGGTGATCGTTGATAATCCGGACGGTACCAGCGAAGAAGTGCGCACCTGTATCACCGGCGCGCATTATTTTGCGGGTAAACAAATTCGCACGATTGAGGGCCACGCGAAGCGCGATGAACAAGGTGTGGTCACCGAGTTGAATCCCATCCAGCAACGTTTTGTTGATGAGTTTGCCTTCCAGTGCAGTTACTGCGCGCCGGGCTTTGTTAACGCGGCAACCGTGCTGGTCGAAAAACTTCAACGCCAACCCGTTGCCAAGAGTCAGTTGGAGCAGGTGATTGAAGACAGCCTGGGCCATCACATTTGCCGTTGCACCGGCTACGTGCGCTATTACAGCGCCACTCGCAATGTGTTGTCCGATCTCGGCCTGGTCAAGGAGGGTTAAGCATGAAGCATTTACTGACCCGCATCACCCTGGCGGTTGGCTTGGCTGCGCCGTTGTTGCAGGCGCAGGCGGATGATCAGGTCGAGCGCGGTGAGTACCTGACCCGGGCGGCTGACTGCATGGCGTGTCACACCGCACCGGGCGGCGCGCCATTCGCGGGTGGGCTGGCGATTGAGTCGCCATTCGGCATCATTTATGGCACCAACATCACCCAAAGCAAAGAACATGGAATCGGGCTGTATACCGATGATGAGTTCTTTGCCGCGCTCAGCGAAGGCAAGCGGCGTGACGGCGCCAATCTTTATCCGGCAATGCCGTACACCTCGTATCACCTGATGCCGCGTGAAGACTCCGACGCGATTCACGCCTACCTTAAAACTGTCGCGCCGATCGAGCGTGACGCTCCCGAAACCAGCCTGAGCTTTCCGTTTAATGTGCGCTTGGGGTTAACCGCCTGGAACCTGATGTACGCCGATGATTTACAGCTAAAGCCCGCCGAGGATAAAAGTGAGGCCTGGCAACGTGGGCAATACATGGTTGAGGTGATGGGGCATTGCGGCGAATGCCATACCCCGCGCAGTGCAACCGGCGCCATGGAAGTCGATAAGCACTTAAGCGGCGGCCTGCTCAATGGTTATCTGTCACCCAGCTTGCTGGCTGATGATCTGGCGAACCGTGGCTGGAATCATCAGGATTTGAGCACGTTCCTCAAGCACGGCATGAGCGCTCAGGGCACGATGTTCAATGAGATGTATCCGGTGTTCCACAACAGCACTCAGTTCCTTGACGATAAAGACCTGGCGGCAATGGCGACTTATCTGCTGGGCGACACACCGCCAGCGGCTAAAGTCGTCGAAACACGGGCTCTGGATGATTTGAATGACAGTGCCAAACGCGGCCATCAGCAATACCTCAATGTATGCGCCGGTTGTCACGCGCCTGAAGGTGAAGGCAAGCCGCACATCGCCGTCGCCATGCGCGGCAACACCACCGTGCGCTTGGATGATCCGCGCAACTTGCTGCGGGTGATTGAAGACGGTATTGATGAGCAGCAGTTCTCCGGGTTTGAGCGTATGCAGCCGATGCCGGGTTTCGCCGATAAGCTCGACCAGACGCAGCTGACGGACCTGCTCAATTACCTGCGCCAACGCTGGGGCGGGCAGACCGGCGAGTTGGCGGTCAGCGATGTGCAAAAGCTGCAAGCTGATAAGTCTGATACGCACAGCAAGGCTGACTGACGTGCAGCATCTGGACTTACAAGTTGTGCGCCGAGCGCTGGAATGGTCACAGGCCGGCCAGCCAATCTGGTTGTGCACGGTACTCGCCACATACGGTTCGGCGCCCCGTGCGCCGGGCTCGTTGTTGGTGGTAAACGCGCAAGGCCAATGGCTGGGCTCTTTGTCGGGCGGCTGCGTTGAAGAGGCATTTCTTGAGCAAGTGGCGCAGGGCGAGTTTGCGCGCGCAGTGACTGTCGTCCGTTATGGCGAAGGCGACGATGCACAGGCGCGGGTAAGCCTGCCGTGTGGCGGCGTGCTTGATGTGCTGGTCGAGCATATGCAGCCCGGTTGCGAGGTGCAGGCGCATTTGCAGCAGATGGTGTCTGCTTTGCGCGGGCAGCAGCGGCTCATTCGTGAGGTTGATCTGAGCAGTGGTGCGCGCAGCCTGTTTGCCGACCGCGAACAAGGTTTGCGCATTGAGCGTGAAATCGACCGGGTACGTGTGCGGGTGGGAGCGGCGCAACGCTTGCTATTGGCGGGTTACTCCAGTGTTTCTCAGGTGTGCGCCGAGTTTGCGGTAGGCCTTGGATTCGAGGTGATCTTGTGTGACCCACGTGAGGAAGTAATCGCGGACGTGGTGTTGGACAACGTAGAGATACGCCGGCAACTGCCTTCGCAGTTTATCGCCGAGGGAGGGTGTCATTGTGACACCGCCGTCGTGGCGTTAACCCATGACCCGCGCATCGACGATTTAGCGATGATCGAAGCCGTACGCACCGATGCATTTTATATCGGCGTGATGGGCTCACTGCAGACTTCGCAAAAGCGCCTTGAGCGATTGAGCCGAGTAGGCGGTTTGAACGATGCCGAGCTTGCCCGTATTCATGCGCCGATCGGATTGAATATCGGCAGCAGAACACCGGCTGAAATAGCCTTGGCGGTACTCGCCGATATTGTTCGGGTTCGCAGCGGCGTCAGCCGCGACCAACTGTAATTCACATTGCAATTGCCGCTGTCGCAAAGCGCTGGCCGGGTTGGCGCTTTTGAAGGCAATCGTTCGCAGCGCCCAGTTAATCGGCCGCTGCCACCTCAGTCGAGGGCGCTGGGCGCGAGGATGCCGCGTTTGACTAACTGGCCCAATACCTCCGCTGTTTTCTCCTTGAGCAGGTCGCGCAACAGGCGTGCGGCCGGCGTGATGGACTGACGGCTGGGGAAAATCAGCCACAACTCAGTGGGCGCGCATTGGTACTCATCCAGCACACTGACGACATTGCCGGCGAGCAAGTCGCGTGACATGTCCAAACTTGATTTGGCGGCGATGCCTTTCCCCGCGACGCACCAGCGCCTGACCAAGTCGGCGTCATTCGAGGCATGGCGCCCGCTCATCTTGACCTTGAAACTGCCAGCGCCCCGGGAAAAATTCCAGACGTTATGCAGGGTGTCCTGCAGTTGGTAAAACAGGCCTTGATGCGCCGCTAAATCATGCGGGTGCTCAGGTGTGCCGTGTTGCTCCAGATAGCTCGGCGCGGCGCAGACAACACGCGGCACATTACAGATCTTGAAGCCATAAACATTGGCGTCTTTAGGCGAGCCATAACGCAGGGCCAGGTCTATCGGATCGCGATAGAAATCCAGATTTCGATCACTGATATTCAGGCTGAGGCTGACGTTGGGGTGCGCCTGCATAAACTCATCCAGCCAGGGCACCACAATATTACGGCCCAGATCGGAAGGCAGGGCGATGCGCAGCTCGCCGTCGACCACATCCAGATCGCTCTTCAGGTTCTGCTTGGCGTGCTCAAGCATGAGCAACGCTTGTTCGCATTGCGGAATATAACGTTCCCCCGCGCTCGATAACCTCAGCTTGCGCGTCGTGCGAATAAACAACTCGGTGCCCAGCGCGGCCTCAACGCGTTTTATCGCGACACTGGCGGTGGCCGTGCTCATATCCAGGTGTGCAGCGGCCGCAGTGATGTTGCGAAACTCGGCGACTTTGAGGATGACGTGCAGGTCTTCAATGAGCATATAGTCAAAAATCTATTGATAATTAATCAATTATTACTCCGTATATCTCAGGTAAATCAAGGCCTATTCTAGATGCCATCAACTGAATGACTGGAGTCACCCATGAAAGCTATTGGTTACAGCAATTCACTGCCTATTACCGATTCTGCCTCACTGATCGATATTGAACTGCCACAACCTGTGGCCAGCGGCCGCGATCTGCTGGTGAAGATCAAGGCGATAGCGGTAAACCCGGTGGACACTAAAGTGCGCTTGCGAGCTGCACCCAAGGACGGCGAGTACAAAGTGTTGGGCTGGGATGCGGTCGGCGAAGTCGTGGCGGTCGGCGAAGCGGTCACGTTGTTCAAGCCGGGTGATGCGGTGTACTACGCAGGCGACCTGACGCGTCCGGGCAGCAATGCTGAATATCAATTGGTGGATGAACGCATCGTCGGCCATAAGCCCAAGCGTCTGAGTGACAGCGAAGCGGCGGCATTGCCGCTGACGACGATCACCGCGTGGGAGTTGTTGTTCGAACACCTGCAAATCAAACAAATATCTGACAATGCAGCCGCGCCGTCGGATGAGGTGATTCTGGTGGTCGGCGCAGCCGGCGGGGTCGGTTCAATCCTGCTGCAATTGGCACGCACCTTAACGGGCGCAACGATTATCGCCACAGCTTCTCGGGAGAGCTCGCAAGCCTGGGTTAAAAAGCTCGGTGCGCATCATGTGGTCGATCACACGCAGCCGCTGGCTCCGCAAGTTGAGGCGCTGGGTATAGGCCAGGTAACCCATGTTGCCAGCCTGAATGATTCGGCGGCGTACTTGGACAGCTACATCGAAATGCTCAAGCCTTTTGGCCGGATCGCTTTGATTGATGATCCCGAAGGTTTGGACGCAACCAAAATCAAGCCGAAAAGCCTGTCTCTGCACTTCGAGTTCATGTTCGCCCGCTCCATGCATAACGCCAACGATATGCACGAGCAGGGTCGGCTGCTTGATCGGGTGGCTGAGTTGATTGATCAAGAACGCATTGCCACCACGGTCGGCAAGCATTTAGGGCCAATCAATGCCGCGAACTTGCGCGCCGCCCATGCCGAACTGGAAGCGGGCCGCTCGATTGGCAAGATTGTATTGGAAGGTTTCTAGCGCCCCGACTGGGTCGCTGTATCACACGCGCTGTTTAACCGCAGCGCATCACTCAATGTTCAAAGGGATTTGAAAATGACTGTACTCACCCTTGTTGCCAACATCAAAGCCAACCCTGGCCATGCAGACCTGGTTAAAGCCGAACTGTTGAAGCTGATTGACAGTACCCGAGCGGAAGAGGGCTGCATCAATTACGACTTGCACGTGAATAATGAAAACCCCAACCACTTTGTTTTCCATGAAACGTGGGAAACGCGTGAGTTATGGCAAAACCACATGAATGCACCGCATATCGTTGCCTATGGGGCTGCGGTTGCGGGTGCAGTTGAGTCATGGACACTCGATGAGCTGACGCTCATCAGTTGAGCCAGAATGTGCTTGCAGGCAGTGTTTGTTTTGCAGTGAGTGCTCGTTTCAAATCAAGGCACGCTGCAAACAGGGAAGCTCATCTGGAAAGTCGTCGTACCGTTCGCTGAACTGCAGACGATTTCACCCTTGTGAGCCTCAACGATGGATTGAGTAATCGCCAAGCCCAAGCCGGCATTACTGGGGCCTCCTTCCCGTCGTGCGGGGTCTGCACGATAAAAGCGGTCAAACAGTTTACCCACGTATTCTGGGTTGATGGTTTCCCCCGGATTCTTCACCGAAAGGCTCACACAGTTGGCTACGGTTTCTATGGCTATCGCTATCGTGTTGCCGGGCGCTGTGTAGCGCAGCGCGTTCGATAACAGATTGGAAATCGCGCGATCCAGCATCAGTTGGTCGCCCAGTACGCGCCCTTCACCCGAGACGCTAAAGGTGATGCTCATTTCATCAGCCAACAAGCCATAATATTCAATGAGTTTACTGACCAATGAACTCAGCTCGATCGGCTCCTGCTTGGGGGTGATCAAGCCGTTGTCGGACTTGGCCAGGAACAACATATCGTCAATCATCCGAGACATTTTGTTGAGGTCTTCCAAGTTCGAGTACAGGTTTTCCTGATACGACTCGATGTCCCGCTTTTGACTGAGCACGACCTCGGTATGGGTCACAAGGTTGCTGACCGGCGTTCTCAACTCATGGGCAATGTCGGCAGAAAAGTTCGACAACCGAGCAAAGGCATCATCGAGACGCGCGAGCATTTCATTGAACGAGATAACCAGTTCCTGCAACTCTCTGGGAACCGGCTCCAGGGGGATTCTGTCGTCTAGCGATCTGGCCGACATGGAACGGGCGACCTGCGTAACCTGCCGCAGCGGCTGCAGCCCGCTGCGGGCTACAACATAGCCGAGTGCTGCGCTGACCAACGCACTGATTACGAGGCCAAGACCGAACCAGCGCCGCAGTTGTTCGAAGAAATGTTCGTGGGTGGTAACATCAATTACGAGCAAAACGCTAGCCGCAACGGACTGGCTCTGCGTGGGTATTTCAATACGTATGCCTTTGTATTGTCTGCCGTCTTCAGTCCATTGCCATATCTCTCGCGGCGTTTGCTCCCGGTAGTCAGCGGGGAATTTGAATGCTGTTGGCTCAGAGAAAATCACCTTGCCCTTTGAGTCGAAGATAACGGCGGCAAGGTCTTCGTGAGCACCGAGCAGGGCATTTAACTGGGGGCGTGCGCTGTTGAAGCGCTGGCGATCTTGTGTGTTGTTTAGAATATGTTGAGTACTGGCAAGTTTGTCTTCCAGTGTTTGCCGGTCGAGCATATTGAAGTGGTGCTTGGCCAAAGCATGGAAACTCAAGCCTGCCACCACCAATACGAAGATCACGCCCAGCATGAACATCAAACTCATGCGCGTGGTTAGTGAAGGTTGCCTCATAGTGCGTCTGGCGCATCAAGCATGTAACCCATGCCGCGCGCTGTATGGATAAGTTTAGGCTCAAAATCGTCATCAATCTTGGCGCGTAAACGGCGAATGGCGACCTCGATTACGTTGGTGTCGCTGTCAAAATTCATGTCCCAAACCTGAGAGGCAATCAATGCTTTGGATAACACCTCTCCGCGGCGGCGCATCAACAGTTCAAGTAAGGCAAATTCTTTAGCGGTAAGGTCTATTCGGATGCCGTTGCGCAGGGCCCGACGCTTCATGAGGTCGACTTGTAAATCGGCGATTTTCAGGTGGGTAATGATCGGGGTTGCGTTGCCGCGGCGCAGCAGTGTTCTGACCCGGGCCAGCAACTCAGTGAACGCGAACGGTTTAATCAGGTAATCGTCAGCCCCTAGCTCTAAGCCTTTTACACGGTCTTCGACGCCATCGCGCGCGGTGAGAAATAACACCGGCGCGGCATTGCCCGCAGCCCGTAACTTACGCAACACTTCCCAGCCGCTCAATCCGGGCATCATCACATCGAGGATCAGCAGGTCAAAGGGCTCAGCCAGCGCAGATTGCAGCGCATCAGTGCCGGTCACGACACGGGTGACGTTAAACCCAGCCTCGCTAAGACCCTGTTGAAGGTACATACCGACTTTGGGTTCGTCTTCGGCGACAAGCAGCTTCATAGGGACTTCCAGTGATTGGGTTTACACAGTGTGCAAGCAAATCCACCGAGTCGCCAGAAGCTGACAGAAATGTAATGTCTGACGCTCAGGGTCTAAGCGATCAGCATCCAAATCGCCATAGCAACCATCATTAAGTTCTCAGTCAAGGAAATAAATCCCAGCGGCACGTTACTGTCGCCACCCACGCAAGCACATTTGAGCTCACGCTTTTCAACGTAGACCGCGTTGTAAACCGAATATGCGCCGATGCTGCCTATAACCAATGCCAAGGGCGCGGCGAACCAAATCAGCGACCCTGAGATCATCAAAACGCCGGCGATCAACTCGGCAAAAGGGTAGGCGTAAGCGTAACGAACCACTTTGCGCGCGAGTAGGTCGTAGCCCAGAAACATGTTGGAGAAGCTTTCGAGGTCGCGCAATTTCAGTGATGCCAGCATGCACATGCTGAAGGCGATAAACCATTCAACTGTTCGACCAGTCAACAGGCTGTCCAGGGTGGCCGAACTCGCAGCCATCGCCATCAGGATAGCGGTTGCAAATACTGCGATGACTGGTTGATAGGTCACTGCGTCCGGGTCTTTTACAGGTTTACCCAAGTGGCGCTTCAAGTCATCGAATCCACCGATACGCTCACCAGCTATAAATATCTGTGGGGTCGTTTCAACTGAGTGTTTCTGCATGAACTCGTCGGTTTCTTCGCGCGTGCGCAGCCAATTATCGTCAACGTCATAGCCCTCGCGCTTGAGCAGATCCAGCGCTTTTAAACCAAATGGGCAGATGTGCTTGGGCATGACCATTCGATAAATAGTCGCCTGTTTTTTATTGTCACTCATCGCTAACTCCTCACTTTTGCAAATGATGTATCTGATGCAATAGATGCTTGCGCGGGTGGGGCAAATTGCAGTGTCTGTGATGCCAAAATGCCAACCCCAATACAAAGTTCTGAGGGCCTGTATGGGTGCAAAGTTCAGTGAGTCGCTGCCCGGAGCCATCTCGGCTTGGTTATTTAAAGCGTTAAAGCCTTGGGCTTGTAAGCGGATGACTGAAGGGTTACGGAAACTTTTGGCGCTTCGCTAAAGCGCATTCAGGCTCATCAATTTCAGGCTTGACCTTGCCCTTATGGCAAGGTTGAAACTGTTGATGCGGCATTGATCGCCGCACAACAAGTGAGGTGCTAAATGGTTACTTTGCAGGTAGCGGGTATGGGTTGTAACAGCTGCGTCAACAAAATTACTCGCGCAGTTTTAGCGTTGGATCAACATGCCAAAGTCATCATCGAACGCGCGGCGGGTCGTGTTGAAGTCGAGAGCGATCTACAGCCAGAGAGCGTACGCGAGACCATTGAGCGTTTGGGATTCTCGGCAGAGTTAATCGCCTAGCAATAGCGTCCAACTCGTTCAGGCGTGCAGTGCCTGTTGCACTTTTATAGTGAGTTGATCGCCGGTTTTCTGAGTGTGGCTCGCGCCATAATCTCAAACCCCCAAGGCCGCTTCATATGGATAGGCCCTCAGCCATGTATGCACGCACTGCTGCACCAGTCGTGCACACACAAAACAACTCTCGGTTTTTAACGCTGCACGTTTTGGCCATGCCCATGATTAGCGCGCAGTGGTTTTTCTCATCGTTTGAAAGCGCATCTAAGCCCCTGAGCTCAACCTGTCAGAAGTGTAATTTTGAGCTCAGTTTTCTGACAGGGCGCAGGCGTTAAGGTGATTTCGAGCTAAGCGCTCGGATCAGGATCACCCATGTGCGTGATCATCAAACCTCAGAGGAAATTCAAATGAATGTATTCAAAGCAGTGTTATTCGGCGCAGTCGTCAGTGTCTCTTCACTGGCCATGGCTGAGGGCGGGGGCGATCGTAATTTTGCCAGGATGCAAGCGGCGAGTGATAACGCCCAGCAGGTTAATCAACTAGCTCAGCAGAAGTCGCATTCCGCAGAAGTCGCCACCCAGACTGACGCGGATCATGCGCATTCACACTGTTGAGTGGCAGCCAACCTGACACAAATGTAATCAAGTGCCGTTTTGAAATGTGGCAATTTAATCACAGCCGCTGCGTAACTCTTGCGTGTCAGTCGCAACGTTTCACCGTGTGATGAGTGACCTTAAACGCGACTGACAAGTTTTCATAATCGGCACTATTTGGCTTAACGGACTTATCAGCATGCAGTCTAAAACTTCAAGACGAACCTTTGTTAAAGGCCTGGCCTCTGCCGGTATTGTCGGTGGCCTTGGCTTATGGCGCACACCTGTCTGGGCGCTCAGCAGCCCTGGCCAGCCTACTGTATTGACCGGTACTCAGTTCGATTTGTCGATTGGTGAAACGCCGGTGAATATCACGGGCAAACCACGTCTGGCCAAGACCATCAACGGCACAATGCCGGGTCCGATTTTACGTTGGCGTGAAGGCGATACTGTTACTCTGCGAGTGCGAAACCGCCTCAAAGAAGACACCTCGATTCACTGGCACGGCATTATCCTGCCAGCCAATATGGACGGAGTGCCAGGGTTCAGCTTTGCCGGCATCGCCCCGGACGGCATGTACGAGTACAAATTCAAGCTCAATCAAAATGGCACCTATTGGTATCACAGCCACTCTGGCCTGCAAGAGCAGGTGGGTGTTTACGGGCCGCTGGTGATCGATGCCAAAGAGCCAGAGCCATTCACCTATGACCGCGACTATGTGGTGATGCTCAGTGACTGGACCGATGAAGATCCGCACACGGTTCTGAATAAGCTGAAAAAGCAATCCGACTATTACAACTACCATAAACGCACAGTCGGTGACTTCATTGATGACGTCAGCGACAAGGGCTGGTCGGCAACAGTTGCAGACCGAACCATGTGGGCTGAAATGAAAATGAGCCCTACCGACCTGGCCGACGTCAGCGCCTTCACTTACACCTACCTGATGAATGGTCATGCGCCTGACGGCAATTGGACGGGTCTGTTCAAGCCCGGTGAGAAAATTCGCCTGCGATTGATCAATGGCTCTGCAATGAGCTACTTCGATGTGCGTATTCCGGGTTTGAAGATGACCGTGGTTGCGGCTGATGGCCAGCATGTGAAGCCTGTGACTGTTGATGAGCTGCGCATTGCCGTCGCCGAAACCTATGACGTGATTGTCGAGGTGGCCGACCAGCAGGCGTACACCATTTTTGCCCAGTCCATGGACCGCACCGGCTATGCGCGTGGCACTTTGGCTCAGCGTGAAGGTTTGAGTGCACCTGTTCCTGAGACAGATCCACGGCCGTTGATTTCCATGCGTGACATGGGCATGGACCACAGCAGTATGCAGGGTGACATGTCTTCCATGGATCACAGTCAAATGGCTGGGATGGATCATTCTGCTATGAGCGCGATGGACCACTCAGCGATGTCGGGCATGGCCGCAACAATGCAGACACACCCCGAATCGGAGAAGGACAATCCGCTGGTGGACATGCAAACCATGATGCCGACGCATAAGTTTGATGATCCAGGCATTGGCTTGCGTGATAACGGCCGGCGCGTTCTGACTTATGCCGATCTGCAAAGCACATTTGCAGACCCTGATGGCCGGGCGCCGAGTCGCACCATCGAGATCCATCTGACCGGGCACATGGAAAAGTTCTCCTGGTCCTTCGATGGCATTCCCTATACGGATGCCGAGCCGGTGCGCCTGCAGTACGGCGAGCGGTTACGCATCACGTTGGTCAACGACACCATGATGACGCACCCGATTCACCTGCATGGTATGTGGAGTGATCTCGAAGATGAAAATGGCAATTTCAAGGTTCGTAAACACACGATTGATATGCCGCCAGGCACCAAGCGCAGTTACCGGGTTACAGCGGATGCATTGGGACGCTGGGCCTATCACTGCCACCTGTTGATGCATATGGACACTGGCATGTTTCGCGAAGTACGTGTGGACGAGCAGAGGACTTAACAATGAGCCTATTTATGCAACGTAAAGCCCTGATAAGCGCAGCTCTCTGTCTTGCGATGAGCGCGAGCTTTGCAGCGCCTTTGGCCCTTGCCGATGAATCGGGACACATCGGCCAATCCAATCCCAAGCCCACAGCCGAGGGATCGGGTTCGATCAACTCCAATGAGCCGCATGGCATGGGTACGAACGCTCAGCCGATGGACCACGGCGCCATGGACCCGGACATGATGAATCATGGCTCTATGGATCACAGCTCAATGGGCAATGGTTCCATGGGTAAAGGCATGATGAATCACGGCGAGATGGATCACAGTTCTATGGGCCAAGGCATGATGAATGGCCACTCAACTGCTAATGGCAATGAGGCGGACCCTAAACATGCTCACTAAATGCGCCTCCGTCACTGCAGTTTCGCTTCTGGTAACGATGAGTGGGTTGCATGCCACTCAAGCCGTCGGCGCTGAAACGATGGATCACTCAACGATGGATCATGCCGCAATGGGCCATGAGTCGATGCCAGGCATGGATCATAGCAAGATGTCATCTATGGCCAATCAGCCAGCAATGGGTGGTATGGATCACAGTAAAATGAACCACGCCCAAATTGATTCGCCATCGGCAACCAGCAGAACGCCCATACCGACGTTAACTGACGCGGACCGAAAAGCTGCGTTTCCCGACATCCCCGACAAATCCATGCATGCCGGTGGCATCAACAGCTTTTTCTTGCTCGATCAGCTCGAGTATCAGGATGCGGATGAAGGCAGTGCGCTGAAGTGGGATGCCAGTGGCTGGATTGGGGGTGATGTTAATCGTCTTTGGCTTCGTTCAGAGGGCGAGCGTACTGATGGTGTGACTGAAGAAGCAGAGGTTCAGGCCCTTTACGGTCACGCGATTGGCCCGTGGTGGGATGTTGTTGCCGGTGTACGCCAAGATTTCAAACCCGGCTCACCGCAAACCTGGGGCGCACTGGGTATCCAGGGCATGGCGCTTTATGCCTTTGAAGTTGAAGCCACCGCGTTTATTGGCGAGGGCGGGCAGTCAGCGGCAAGGCTTGAGGGCGATTACGACATTCTGTTAACCAATCGTTTGATTCTTCAGCCCACTGCGGAAATCAATTTCTACGGCAAAAATGATCCTGAGCGCGGCGTTGGCTCCGGGCTCTCCAATACCGAAATCGGGCTGCGCCTGCGTTACGAGATCGTGCGCCAGTTTGCGCCCTACATCGGTGTTTCCTGGAATCGTACCTACGGCGACACGTCTGACTATGTCCGCGATGAAGGCGGGGATGTAGATGAGGCCCGGTTTGTTGCGGGTGTGCGGGTGTGGTTCTAAGGAATAATGATGAAAAGAACAATAAAGACACTCGCTCTCGCCGGGGTTTTTAGCGGTGTCGCGGTTGCTGCCGTGGCATATTTTGGCGTGATCAATGTAGGCGCCGATGATCCACACGTCAAAGTGGTTCATTCATTTTTAGGTATGGTGCGTGAACGTTCAGTGGCGGTTCGTTCTAACGATATCGAAGTCCCTGACTTAAACGACCAGGCCATGATTCAAGCCGGTGCAGGCAACTACAACTCCATGTGCGTTGGCTGCCATTTGGCGCCCGGTGTAGCGGAAACTGAGCTTAGTCAGGCGTTGTACCCGGCGCCGCCGAATCTGGCCAAAAAGGGAATCGGCGAAAACCCTGCTGCGGCCTTCTGGGTAATTAAACACGGCATCAAAGCCTCTGGGATGCCTGCTTGGGGCAAGAGCATGCAGGACCCCTATATTTGGGGCATGGTCGCGTTCATAAAGCAGCTTCCGCAGTTGGATAAAACCGAGTATCAACGCTTGGTTGCATCGAGCAGTGGCCACCAACATGGCGGCGGCGAGACTCAAATGCATGATCACGAGGGCCAGCACGGGGCAGACAGGAATCCAGCTCAACATGCGCCGCACGCAGCTCAATCTCCAGGCGAAGTGCATCACGCGGTGGATTCAAATGGCCAAATCAATACCCCGGAGCCGGCCTCGAATTCACACACACATGCCGACGACAAGGTACATAAGCATGAAGATTAATCGCAACGCTTCTCGCGCATTGCTACTGGCTGCGATGCTGGTTTCCTCCATCGCTCATGCCAGTGACGCGTTAACCATCGATGTTCACCGTGATGCCAATTGCGGGTGCTGTAAAAAATGGATATCGCACCTTGAATCGAATGGATTTACCGTGATTGATCATGTCGAACCTGACATGAGCGCAGTCAAACAAAAACTGGGTGTGCCACCGCGCTTATCGGCCTGCCACACGGGCGTTATAAACGGCAAATTCGTCGAAGGTCATGTGCCCGCCGAGCAGGTGCTAAAACTCGCTGACCGTGAGGATCTGGTCGGCATAGCCGTGCCGGGCATGCCCGCAGGCTCACCGGGAATGGAGATGGGCGGCAAGCAACAAGCGTATGAGGTTATAGGCCTGACACCAACTGGAACCGAACAAGTGATTGGCCACTATCCTCAACGCTGAGCAATCGCGCTGCATCAGAAAGGTGAGCTGGCAGCGGACGCTGAGTGCAGCTTGTCGCCATCATGAGTGCAACGCTATCGCCTGTGCGCAAAAAGGGTCATAGGCATGATCCTTTTTGCGTCGCGCGGCATGCTTCTTCACATTTGTACGTTTATTACGCCATTCTGGTGTCGGCTTGCAGCGCCGCGAGCGAGCTGTTGGCATTCGCAATATTTGCCAACTCGCGCTCCTCGGCGCTTGCATAGTCGCGGTCCCAGGCCAGTAATTTTGGCGCCATCAGCTTGTGCCACAGCGGTGGGCACATGGCGATGACAATGGTGGTCAGGTAGCCACCGAGCATCATCGGCGCATCCGGAAATGGCCGCAGATCCTGATACGGGGTAATGGCTTTGGCGTGATGGTGCGAGTGGCGGGTCAGGTTGAACAAGGTCCATGAACTGAGCCGTTTATTGGTGTTCCATGAGTGATGCGGCTGCACCTGCGTGGCGGGGTTACGGACGATGCCGTAATGCTCCATGTAGTTAACAATCTCCAGCAGCGCTTTACCCCACAAAGCGCAGGCGATGAAGAACAACATGCCCGCAATGCCGCCGATGGCAAAAGCCAGAATCACCAGCAACACGCTCATCAGGTGCCCGCGGATAACCCGGTTGTGCCAGCTGAATACAGGCTTTCCCTTTCGAGCGAGTTGCTTCTTCTCAATTTCCCAGGCGCTGAGGTTGCCATCAATCGTTGATTTAACGATGTGCGTGTACACGTTGCGCCCGCGCGGGGCAGTGGCCGGGTCTTTCGGCGTGGCCACGTAACGGTGATGACCGTAGACATGCTCGATTGAAAACACCGTGTCGAAACTGAAAGCCAATAGGCAGCGCCCGATAAACAGAGAGATCGGGTCCCATGTCCGGTGAATCAGCTCATGGGCGGTTATGGTGCCGAGCATGCCAATCATCAGGCCAGTGAGTATCCAGGCGGAAAAGTGATGGCCAATGGACGTGCTTTCGCGGGCTGCCAACAGGTCAACTCCGCTGAGCTGGCTGAGGGCGGCGCCGAAGCCTGCAAAGTCAGTCGTGCTGACGCTCCACACCGCAGCAAACACCAACAGCACCAATAACGGTAATGCCAGCCATAAATGGGTGGTGAGTATCCACGGATGGTTGAGCGTTGGTGTGCTGGTGTCGTCACCGCCCACGGCGTCGCCAATCAGATAAACGCTGACAATCGTGATCAACGCCAGCGTTATCCAGGCGCCGCCCGCGAGGATGGCGGCAATGGCGAATAAACCAACGAGGTGGAACAGGAAAAACTTGAGGTAGTGCAGAGCGTTCATGGTCGTCTCTTTATCATTATGGGCACGGATTGTTTATGGGCGTTTGTAGCGTTCGCGCACGAGCGCGAGAGGCAGGCCCATGGTCGATAGGCTAGGCCGTGTGCGTGATTGGCGTGAGGTTAAGGATTGACATTCATAGGGTCATTAATTGACATTGTGGCTTCGTGCCAGCCAGTGAAATGCTATGTCCGACTTCATGCTTCCTGCGCTTTACCTGCGTCAGATCGGCGAAATACTCGACGCGAAGGGCAAGTCCTCAGATGTCTGGCTGCAGCGCTGTGGCGTCGACGCGCAGCAGCTTGATGCGGCTGATTTTCACCCGAGTTATGAGTTGTTCTGCCGGTTGGTTGAAGAGGCCCTGCAGGTGTCTGCAGAACCAGCCTTGGGCTTGCTGCTCGGCGAGCGTCTGCTGGTTAACAGTCATGGCATCCTCGGTTTCGCCGCACTGCAAAGTGCCACGTTGCGCCAGGCCATTGAGTTGCTTGAGCGCTATCTTGGGTTGCGCACCAGCCTTGTCCGGCTTGAGCACGTAAACGATGCAGCGCTGCAGCAAGAGCAGATACAACTGGTTCCTTGTTACCCGTTGGGGTCGATTCAGACCAGTGTGTTTGAGGCGGTGATGCTGTCGATCAAAAACGTGCTCGATGCGGCGACTCAAGGCGCTGTCCGTGCAGGGCGAGTCAGCTTTACTTGCGCTGCACCGCGCTACGCGCCACTGGCTGCTGAAATATTCGGCTGCCCGGTGGCTTACGCTCAGCCTTGGGCCGGGTTTACCTTCAGCTCTGCTCAGTTGGATCAGCCCTTGCGCATGGCCGACCCCGAAGCGCTCAAGCAAGCAGAGCTGATTTGTCAGCGTGAGTTGCGTAAGCATCGAGAAACTGCGGCAGTGAGTTCACGTGTCCGGCGGCTCTTGCTCGAACGGCAGCAGAACTTTCCCAGCCTCAATGCCATCGCCCGATTGCTCTTGCTCACCCCGCGCACATTACATCGGCATTTACGCGAGGAAGGCACCTCGTACAAGCAAATCCTTCAGGAAGTACGCCACACACTGGCTCTGGAACAACTCAAGGCGGGGCGCCTTAGCGTTGAACAGATTGCCTATTCCCTTGGCTATAACGACGTCGCCAATTTCAGACGCGCCTTCAAACGATGGGAAGGCGTGCCGCCGTCGTGTTTTAAAGGTGATGTTTGAACTGGTAGATGCGTGCTGGGCAAGTGCACGGGCTTGATTCTGCGTGGCAGTGGCCACATATCGACTGCCGGCTAGCTAGATAAGAAACTCGCTAACTTATGCTGGCCCCATTTCCAGAGGGTGACGCATCCGGTAGTAGCACAGGAAGTAGCTTATCCGGTACCAGTAGTTTTTCTCGGTGCGAATGCTGTAGTGATTCACCCTAATAGCCTTAGGAAACTGTTCTCGCAGGCCTAGCTTGTCTGGTGTGGTACCCATATCCCACCCATGCAGTGTATTTGTACAGGTTTATTGTTTGGGCACGAAGAGGAGGTCCAGCGAATACAGGTCGCATGCAACAGTAAGAAGATAACTAATCGTTTTATATGAAGAGTTTACGTATTTAATCGACTGAGCAGGTGATGTTATGAAGAAGTCACTAATATGCAATCATAAAGCCGTCGGTCCACTCAACTGTTATATTTTTAAAGAGAATATTCGATGATCCCAGAGAGGCATGAAATAAAAGAAGCTTTAATCAATCTTTTAGATCGAAAAGGATCTCAGTCGCCATCGACAGTATATAAAGCTCTGTCTGAGCAGCTTGGTCTGAATGCTGACGATCTTGCAAAAAAAACAAATACCAACGAAAGCTTTTTTGAGAAAGAGGTTCGCTGGGCTAAGAAAGATTTAGTAGACAGCGGTGTTATCAAAAATCCGCATCAAAGTGGTCGCGGCATTTGGGAGTTGTCGGTTAAACCTGAAGATAAGTTAACTCCTATACTTGCTCATTCCTTTGAAGAAATTGAGCTGGAACTGTCTAGAGTTACTACGACGCAGACACCTCCGATCGGACAGAAAAAACCAGAACGTGTTTCATCTTCCACGGAAATGTATGCAAGGGACGTTCGCGTAGTTGCTTATGTACTCAAAGAAGCCGAAGGGCATTGCGAGGCGTGTTTAAAATCTAGCCCATTCATCAAGGCTGATGGTGCGCCATACCTAGAGGTTCATCACTTGCGTCATTTGGCGGACGGTGGTAGTGATACAGTGCAAAATGCTATTGCTGTGTGTCCAAACTGTCATCGGGAACTTCACCACGGTAGGAACAAAATAGCTTTAAGAGATCTTGTTTATTCTAGGGTGTCTCGCATTGTCAGGGAATAAATAGTATAAAAATCTTCATCGGACAGATTTCCGCTTTAAGTTTTTTGCTAAAGTATGCACAAAAAATGACATCGGAAATTTGCTCGGTGAGTTGAGCGTTATACATCAAACTAAATCAACTCTTGCCTTGTATGAAGTCATTCATTTACTCGGATTCGCTATAACCAAAGCGCCGATGGAAAAGCTTCTGGAAAAGAGGCTTGCTCCATGACGATCAAGGGTGTCTTTGACCAGCAAGCACGGTAGGTTATCTATTGCCGAGCCGCTGATGCCTATCCCGAAGACAGTTGCGGATTTGTTTTCGCCGATGCATGAGTGAGTGCACTGCGGTGAAAACCTCCGGATCTAACCCATTGAACGCAGCCGTCTGTTGCGCAGTGTCACCAACGGCTACGCCTTTGAGCTAGCAACACATCACGCCGCTTTAAGCGCGGCGATGATCGTTTCGGTGAACGCTGGGATGTCTTTCGGGGTGCGCGAAGTAATCAACGTCCAGCCATTAGCTGGGCACTGTTTAACCTCTGTGTCGACCCAACCGGCAGCGCCGGCATTTTCCAGGTCGAGTTTGACGCTGGTGTATGAGGTGAGGGTTTTGCCGGTGACAATGCCAGCGTTAATCAGCAGCCATGGCCCGTGGCAAATCGCTGCGATTACTTTGCCGGCATCGGCAAACTCCTTGGCCAAACGCTGGGCGTTTTCATCCAGTCGCAGCGTATCCGCGTTGACTGTGCCGCCCGGAATCACCAGCGCATCGAAGTCCGAGGCTTTAAGCCCGGCCAGCGAGGTTTGTGACTCAACAGTGCGGTCTTTGTCTGTGTCATTAACGAATGTCTGGGTCGTTCCACCGTCACTTGAGGCATGAGTGACCAAGGCTCCCTGCGCCTTGAGTGACTCCAGCGGTTTAACCAACTCATCGCGTTCGATCCCCGTATTCGAGGTGATGAACAATACTTTCTTGCCTGCTAGTAGATTACTCATGGCGGTCATTTAGTCCTCTGATCAAGATAAAAAAAAGGAAAGCATGCAGCTTATGATTCATCTGACGTCTGAAGATGTGAGGGCAGGGCGGATCAGAAAGTTCATCCGGATTTCCTCCGAGCAGGGCAGCGCAGAGTGACGTTCGGGGTATGGAGAGTCCTATATTCAAGCCTGCAACAGTGAGCCGTTATAGCTCGTTAACCGGCAAGTCTGGGGCGATTGCTAGCATGTTGAACTCAGTTTCGCACAGGCTGGCGTGGATTCTGCATTACAGGGAAATTCGCCGGATTTTTGTCGCCGGTATTGGAGATTTCAAATGCGTAGCCTGATTTCACTGCTGGCCTTGCTGGCGCTTTCGATGACGAGCGGATGCATGAAGGTCAGTGACTTGGCAGATGGCGCCGAGTACCAATTGCGTGACGTTGGCGTGCTGGATCACGCACAAACGCAGCGCGCCAATTCGCGGCGGATACAGCAAGACTCTTTCATTTACATCGCGCAAGGCTATTTCAAGCCGCGCGGCGAGGCTAACCCCACCGCCAATGTGGTTGCCGAAGAGGCGTTTAAAGGTTTCATCGAATACTTCCCGCTGGTGCGCAAGTCCCGCACCCCGCTTGGGCTTGAGCAGGCGATGAGCCAGGCGCGGGCGGATGGTGCGCATTACTTGCTGTATTGCCGTTTCGCTACGGCTGACGACCGAATCGGTACGGTTGAGGAGTGGGAAGATCAGGAGGCGCTTGATCGCTTGGGGCCAGACAGCGGGGTGATCCAGTTGATGGTGATCGAAACCAGTACCCGCTATCTGGTCGATACCGCGCGCATTCGCTTGCGCGGCGGTTTGCTGACAACCTACGACACGAAACCCGAGGATTTGATTGGCCCGCCGCTGGAACAGTATGCACGCAGCTTGATAGGCTTGAGCGACTAGACTGCTCTGAGAAATAGGCTGGCGATTAATTTTGTTGCCTCTTCTCAGCTATTTTTACAGCTCGACTGAATGGACCGGAGGTCAAGATGACAGATACAGCCAATGTCAGTGATTTGCTTGCGCAGATCCCCAGCAGCGCAAAAGGACTGCCGCCGGTGCATCTGTGGAATCCTGATTTCTGCGGCGATATCGACATGCGCATCGCGCGCGACGGCACCTGGTTTTATATGGGCACGCCGATTGGACGCAAGCCGATGGTTAAGCTGTTTTCGACGATTATCCGTCGCGATGGCGATGATTACTTCCTGATTACACCGGTCGAAAAGGTCGGCATCAGCGTTGATGATGCGCCTTTCGTGGCAACATTGCTGACGGTGGAAGGCGAAGGTGAGACGCAGGTTTTGCGCTTTACCAATAACGTTGAAGATCAGTTCATCGCCGATAAAGAGCACCCGATTCGGGTGACGTTCGATGAGCAAACCCAGGAGCCTGCGCCTTATGTGCTGGTGCGCAGCAACCTCGAAGCGCTGATTCATCGCAACGTGTTTTATCAGTTGGTTGAGTTAGCCGTAGAGCGCGTGATTGAGGGCAAAGCTTGGCTGGGTGTCTGGAGCAGTGGTGAGTTTTTCCCGATAGCGCCGCAGCCAGAATAAATCGCCGGTTATTAATCGCTAAAAAAACAAAAGGCTCCCGAGGGAGCCTTTTGTTTGTGTGCAGCCAAATTACATGTTCGGGTAATTCGGGCCGCCTGCGCCTTCTGGGGCAACCCAGGTGATGTTCTGTGCAGGGTCCTTGATGTCACAGGTCTTACAGTGAACACAGTTCTGGGCGTTGATCTGGAACTTCTGCTCACCGCTTTCCTGGGTGACGATCTCGTACACACCAGCCGGGCAATAACGCTGCGCAGGCTCGTCATACATAGGCAGGTTTTTGTCCAGCGGGATGCTCGCGTCAGCCAGTTTCAGGTGGCAAGGCTGCTCTTCTTCGTGGTTGGTGCTCGACAGGAACACCGACGACAGCTTGTCGAAGCTGAGCTTGCCGTCCGGCTTCGGATAGCTGATTTTTTTCGACTCTGCGGCCGGCTTCAAGCAGGCGTAATCCGGCTTGGTGTCGTGCAGGGTGAATGGAATCTTGCCGCCAAAAATGTTCTGGTCGATGAAGTTGAACGCACCGCCGCCCAGAGCGCCGAACTTGTGCATGGCCGGGCCGAAGTTACGGCTGCGGAACAGCTCGTCGTACAGCCAGCTGGCTTTGAAGCCATCTACGTAGCTGGTCAGTTCGTCGCCACCTTCGCCGCCTGCCAGCAGCGCATCGGCTACGGCTTCGGCTGCGAGCATGCCGGACTTCATGGCCGTGTGGCTGCCTTTGATTTTGGCGAAGTTGAGGGTGCCGAGGTCGCAACCGATCAGCGCGCCGCCTTTGAAGACCATTTTCGGCAGCGAGTTCAAACCGCCTTTGCAGATGGCACGTGCGCCGTAAGCAACGCGCTTGCCGCCTTCCAGATACTGAGCAATCACCGGGTGATGCTTGTAACGCTGGAATTCATCGAACGGTGACAGGTAAGGGTTGCTGTAGGACAGATCAACGATCAGGCCAACGACTACCTGGTTGTTTTCCAGGTGATAGAGGAACGAGCCGCCCATGTTTTCGTCATCCAGCGGCCAGCCGGCAGTGTGAACCACCAGACCTTGCTCATGCTTGGATGGATCGACGTCCCAGATTTCCTTGATGCCGATGCCGTAATGCTGAGCATCAGCTTCGGAGTCGAGGTTGTACTTTTTGATCAGTTGCTTGCCGATGTGGCCACGGCAGCCTTCAGCGAACAGGGTGTACTTGGCGCGCAGTTCGATACCGGGCGTGAACACGCCTTCTTTCGGATTGCCTTCGCGGTCTACGCCGAGATCACCGGTCAAAATGCCGGTAACTGCGCCGTTTTCGTCGATAAGTGCTTCCTGAGCAGCAAAGCCTGGATAGACCTCAACACCTAGATTCTCGGCTTGCTGAGCCAGCCAGCGGCACAGGTTGCCCAGTGAAATAATGTAGTTGCCTTCGTTGTGCATGGTTTTAGGCACAAAGAAGTCTGGAATCTTGCTGGCGCTTTCCGCGTTCTTCAGCATGTAGATGTCGTCGCGCTTCACCGGCGTGTTCAGCGGTGCTTCGAGTTCTTTCCAGTTAGGGAACAACTCGTTCAGTGCGCGTGGCTCAAATACAGCGCCCGATAAAATATGTGCGCCGACTTCGGAGCCTTTTTCGACCACGCAGACGCTCAATTCTTTACCCGCGTCAGCAGCTTTCTGCTTCAGGCGGCAGGCGGCGGACAAGCCAGCAGGGCCAGCTCCGACGATGACGACGTCGAACTCCATAAATTCGCGTTCCACAGGCTATCTCCTAGTCAGGCTCTTACTTGATATTTTATTGGAAAGGCAGGTTCAGTCCGTGAACAGTGCGCGCGCATTATATCGTCAGGCGCGCTTGGGTCCAATACAAACGTTTGTTTGAATTTTCTGTAGGACTGGTAGAATCTTACTACATCACGGATGACTGGGCAGTTCGCTGTATTGACCCATCGGGTCTGTGCGGTCAAGATACGGTCGGTTTTACATTCGTCGTCAGGGGCGCAGGTTAGTACTGCCGATCTGCACACATGCCCATCAGGTGTCGGCGATAATCCTATTCACAAGAGAGTAACGAGGAATCCATGAAGGTTCTTGTAGCTGTCAAACGAGTGGTTGACTACAACGTCAAGGTTCGTGTCAAAGCGGACAACAGCGGCGTTGATCTTGCCAACGTCAAGATGTCGATGAACCCTTTCTGCGAAATCGCTGTTGAAGAAGCAGTTCGCCTGAAAGAAAAAGGCGTTGCGAGCGAAATCGTCGTCGTTGCCATCGGCCCAACTGCTGCGCAGGAACAACTGCGTACCGCACTGGCTCTGGGTGCTGATCGCGCGATTCTGGTTGAGTCCGGCGACGAACTGAATTCTCTGGCTGTGGCCAAACTGCTGAAAGCGGTTGTTGAGAAAGAGCAGCCACAGCTGGTTATCCTGGGTAAGCAGGCGATCGACAGCGACAACAATCAGACTGGCCAAATGCTGGGCGCTCTGACTGGTTTCGCTCAAGGCACCTTCGCCTCCAAGGTTGAAGTAGCTGGCGACAAAGTAAACGTAACCCGTGAAATCGATGGCGGCCTGCAGACTGTTGCACTGAACCTGCCAGCTATCGTGACCACCGACCTGCGCCTCAATGAGCCGCGTTACGCGTCGCTGCCGAACATCATGAAAGCCAAGAAGAAGCCGCTTGAAGTGGTAACTCCTGACGCACTCGGTGTCTCCACTGCTTCCAGCGTCAAGACCCTGAAAGTCGAAGCGCCTGCTGCACGCAGCGCGGGTATCAAGGTCAAGTCGGTTGCTGAACTGGTCGAGAAACTGAAGAACGAAGCGAAGGTAATCTAAATGGCTATCTTAGTAGTTGCAGAACACACGAACGCTGCTCTGGCTCCTGCCACGCTGAACACCGTTGCTGCTGCGCAGGCAATTGGTGGCGATATCCACGTTCTGGTTGCAGGTGCTGCTTGCGGCGCTGCTGCTGAAGCGGCTGGCAAAATCGCTGGCGTTAGCAAGGTACTGGTTGCTGATAACGCAGCCTTTGCTCATCAGCTGCCAGAAAACGTTGCTCCGCTGATCGCAGAACTGGGTGCTGGCTACAGCCACATCCTGGCTGCTGCAACCAGCAACGGTAAGAACATCCTGCCGCGCGTTGCCGCTCAGCTGGACGTTGATCAGATCTCCGAGATCGTTGCCGTTGAAAGCGCAGACACCTTCAAGCGCCCAATCTATGCCGGTAACGCTATCGCGACCGTGCAGTCTTCGGCTGCCGTGAAAGTGATCACTGTGCGTGCTACCGGTTTCGATCCGGTTGCTGCTGAAGGCGGTTCCGCTGCTGTTGAAGCTGTTTCTGCCGGTGCAGACGCAGGCACTTCGGCATTCGTTGGCGAAGAGCTGGCGAAGTCTGATCGTCCTGAGCTGACCGCTGCCAAAATCGTCGTATCTGGCGGTCGTGGCATGCAGAACGGTGACAACTTCAAGCACCTGTACGCACTGGCCGACAAGCTGGGCGCTGCTGTTGGCGCTTCGCGCGCTGCAGTTGACGCAGGTTTCGTACCGAACGACATGCAGGTCGGTCAGACCGGTAAGATCGTTGCACCGCAGTTGTACATCGCCGTGGGTATCTCGGGTGCCATTCAGCACCTGGCTGGTATGAAAGACTCGAAAGTCATTGTTGCGATCAACAAGGACGAAGAGGCGCCGATCTTCCAGGTTGCAGACTACGGTCTGGTTGCTGACCTGTTTGAAGCGGTACCAGAGCTGGAAAAACTGGTTTAACTTCCAGCCTTTTCAGGCAACAAAAAACCCGCCTTGTGCGGGTTTTTTGTTGCCTGCGATTTGCTCAGCCTTTGCCGTTGGCGGTGAGAAATTGCTGGTATTGCTGGGCTGTCTCGTCCGGGCATTCAAGCATGGGCACATGGCCGCAGTTGTTGATCACGGCGGTGCTGGGCTTTGCCAGTAACGGCTGCATGACCGCCATGCTGGAAATGTCGAGTATCTGATCCTGATCACCCCAGAGCAGCAAGGTAGGCACCTGGATCTTGCCAAGCTCGGGTTCGAGGGCAATGTAGCGGGTTTGCAGTTGCTCGAAGATTTTGCTGTTGCGCGGATAACTGGCGATTGCCCGATCCGCCAGATAGTTCTTCAGGCGCTCAGGCATGGGCGGCACGTTGACGAACACCAGGTCGAGCATCTGCTTGAAGTCGCTGCGGCTTTGAATCAGCAGAGGGTTGGACTGGCCGCTTTTCAGGCGCTTGAACAGCACACTGTCGACCGGCGCCGTGATCCCGGCGTTATCGAACAATGCCAGGCTTTTGACCCGCTGCGGATAGCGTGCGGCATAGAGTGCGCTGATGTGGCCGCCCATCGAGTTGCCAACCAGATTGACTGGCGGCAGGTTCAGGGCGTCGGTAAAGGCCAGTAAACGTTCGGCTTGAGTGCCAACATCAAAGCTCAGCTGCGGCTTACTGCTGTCACCAAAGCCGGACAGGTCGAGGGCGATTACGTGGTATTTGCCGGTGAAGTGGCCGACGAATTTCAACCAGTTGCTCTTATCGCCGCCAAAACCATGCACCAGAAGCAAGGTTTCAGCGCCCGCAGGCCCGCCTTCGTAGTAATGAATGCTAAGATCGGCGACCTCGATTTGCCGGCTCGAAACACCGGCTACGCGTTCACCGATCCACTGCACACTCCACAGCATTGTGGCGGGGAATGCGTAGAGAACACCGGCCGTTGCGGCGACCAAAAGGAGGAGGGCGGCCACTAGTTTTTTCATTGCGAATCCTTGTCGCTGGGTTTTTTAGCGGCTCATACGCTAGCATGAAGCCATCTTTGCGATCTGTTAAAAATCCTGACACTGTTCTGCAAGTAGGCGAAAAATTGCGATTAGGGACGTTATTAAGTGTTTTCCCCAGTGCAATGCCTTTAGCCTAGCAACACCTCGCGCAGCACAAGCGGTGTGTGGCGCGCAGGCTTAAACGGCCTCATTTGCTTGCCAGTCTCCTGACCCAAGGTTGAATTTTTTAATGCTTTATCGATTGCTCGCAAGACCCCTCGTCGCGTTGATCTGTGTGTTGAGCATGCCGGCGGCCATGGCCGAGATGGCGTGCGAGCGCATGGTTGCAACGGGCCAGCCGGATTATCCGCCGTTTCTCTGGCGCGACCCGCAAAACCCCAAGCGCTTGATTGGCGCGCAAGCCGATCTCCTTGCGCATCTGGGCAAGGAGCTGGGCATCCGCATTGATGTGGTTTACAGCAGCTCCAAAGCCAAGGCTGAGTCCGAGGTGAGCAGTGGCCGGGTTGATCTGTTGGCGGGCGCGAGCATAACCCCGCAGGATCTTGAACATCTGGATATCGTCTATCCGGCTTTGTTCCAGCAAGCGGACGTGGTGTGGGTGCGCAACATCCTGAGTTTTCCCTATATCGAATGGGCTGATTTGCGCGAGCGCCGTGGCGCCAGTGTTGGCATGGATTTCAGCCCGGCGTTCAAAGCCTACGCCAGCGAAAATCTGTCGCTTGAGCAGGGCGCCAACCTGGCCCAGCTGTTCGACAAGCTCATGGCCGGTGAGTTGGATTACGTAGTGGCTGAGCGCGAGCCGGGCCAGTTGCTGGCGAACAGCAAAGGTTTGGCCAAGGATTTGCTGGCACTGTCGCCACCGATTGAAAGCACTGGCCTGCATTTGGCTATTTCGCACAACTCGGCGTGCAACACGCCATGGCTGCGCGGACAGCTGGCCAAAAAAATGACAGAATTGGCAGCAACCGAGCTTCCGCAAGCCTGGCTTGAACAGAACTACATCCTTTGGCAGCAGCATGTGTTGCAAGCCGCCAGCACCACGGATAGCCCTTCGAATCAGTAGGAACCCTTTGTGATCAATAAACTGTCATGCAGCGCCGTGCTGCTATTGGCGATGGCCGGCTGTGCCAGCGACCCGCAACCGACCGAGCAGTTGCAGTTGACCGCGCAGAGCATTGCGCAAGCGAAAGCTGTCGGCGCCACAACCGACATAGAATCGCTCAAGCAAGCCGAAGCCAAGTTACAGCGCGCCGATCAGGCTGTCGCGCAGCAGCAATTCAAAGAGGCGCGCATGCTCGCTGAACAGGCTGAACTGGATGCCCGCGAAGCCGAGGCCGACTATCTGGTGGGCCAGAGTGAGGTACGTCTGCAAGAGTTGAACAAGCAGATCAATCGCCTGCGTACGCAGTTGAGGGCGCAGCAATGAACGATTTGCAGGGAATGTGTGCGGCCGTAATCGTTGCTGCGTTGAGTGGTTGTGCGGCCTCGCAGGACGCCGCCCAGCAATTGCAGAATGCGCAGGCGAGGTTTGAAGGTATTCGCGACAACACCGAGGTGTTGCGCAGCGCACCCAAAGACGTAATTCGCTCGGGCGAGACGTTGGTCCGTGCCGAACGTTTTTCCAGTTATCTGGGCAGCAGCGAAGATGTAATGCATTACGCCTACCTGAGCCAGCGCTACAGCGACATCGCCAAGCAGAAGAGCCTGCTCACCGCCAATAACGAACGTGCCGCCAAGCTCGAATTGGAGCGCCAGCGCCTGCAACTGACCTTGCGCGAGGCCAAGCTGCTGACGCTGCAGGAGCAAAACGGCTTGCTCGGTGAGCAGATGGTCAATCTGGTCACCACCGACACCGAGCGCGGCCTGGTCATTACCATCGGCGATGTGTTGTTTGATGCCGGCCATGCGGACCTCAAGGCCTCTGCCAATCGCACCGTGCTCAAACTTGTGCAGTTCCTCCAATTGCACCCGCTGCGGGTTGTGCGTATCGAAGGCTATACCGACAGCAGCGGCGACACCCAGCAAAACATCGAATTGTCGCAGGCGCGCGCGCAGACCGTGGCGGATGCGTTGGTTGACCTTGGTATCGACAGCAAGCGTATTTCCGTACAAGGCCTCGGAGAGAGCTTCCCGGTGGCAGAAAACGCATCGGCCAAAGGCCGGGCGCAAAACCGTCGCGTCGAAGTGGTCTTCTCCGACGAACAAGGCCGCATGGGCGCCGCACGATAAGCCCGCTGGAGGATGGAATCCGCATCGCGGCTTCCATCATGACGGTGGGGCTGAGTTGCGCGGCTTGGCTTTGGGTTTTTTGCAATGCGGGATTTGCGTTGGTCTGTGGATCGGGCGATTGCATCGCCTTGACGGATTGCGGTGCGGTGCACGCTATCCATCCTCCGGTTTTTCGGCGTTCCGCTTTTAGGTTCCGGTTTGAATGTGGAGGATGGAATCCGCGTCGCGGCTTCCGTCATGGCGGCGGGACTGTGTTGCGCGGATGGCTTTGGGCTTTGAGCGGTTCGGGATTTTGCGTTGGTCTGTTGATGGGCGATTGCATCGCCTTGACGGATTGCGCTGCTGCGCACGCTATCCATCCTCCGGTTTTTCGGTGTTCCGGTTTTGGTTCCGGTTTGAATGCGGAGGATGGAATCCGCATCGCGGCTTCCGTCATGACGGCGGGGATGTGTTGCGCGGTTTGGCTTTGGGTTTTGCGGTGCGGGATTTTGCGTTGGTCTGTTGATTGGGCGATTGCATCGCCTTGACGGATTGCGGTGCTGCGCACGCTATCCATCCTCCCATCCTCCCATCCTCCGGTTTTCCGGTTTTCCGGTTGTCCGGATTTGGGTTTCGGTTTGAACGTGGAGGATGGAATCCGCGTCGCGGCTTCCGTCATGACGGTGGGACTGTGTTGCGCGCATTGGCTTTGGGTTTTTGCGGTGCTGGGATTTGCGTTGGTCTGTTGATTGGGCGATTGCATCGCCTTGACGGATTGCGGTGCGGTGCACGCTATCCATCCTCCGCGCACCTATCATCAACCGTGTGTTATTCGCCCTCCGGAACAGTTGCGCCATAGGCAAACTAAACCGTAACAGTCCCTTGAATTTGCCACTGTATCGTCCACAATTATTGAAGCTGTACCGGTGCAATTTCAGTGTGACCGGTTACTGTAACGGTTCAGTTCGGTGAGAAGTGGCCATGACCAATCTTTTGCTCTATCAACGTATTGCCCAACAGCTGGCAGAGGACATCCGTCGCGGGGTGTATCAGCCGGGTGAGCGGGTGCCGTCGGTGCGCAAGATGAGTTCGCAGCTCAATGTCAGCCACGCAACTGTACTGCAGGCCTACGCCAATCTTGAGGATCAGGGGCTGATCCGTGCGCGGCCGCAATCCGGCTTCTATGTGCACCAAACCCCGGCTCTGACTGCGCAAACACCTGATCTGGCGCGGGTCGAGCGGCCCAGCCTGGTTACCCGCAGCAGCATTATCAATCAGGTGCTCACCGAGTCGCGCCGCGAAGGTGTTTTCCCGCTGGGGGCGGCTGTGCCCCATGTTGATTACTTACCGGCGCGGGCGCTGCATCAGCAGTTGTCCAAGGTTACTCGTTTCCAAAGTGCCCGCGCTTTTAGCTACATGTTCAGCCCGGGCTTTGAGCCGTTGCGCCGTCAGGTTGCGATCCGCATGCGTGATGCGGGCGTGGTTGTTGGCCCGGCTGAGGTGGTTATCACTCATGGCTGCGTCGATGCACTGCAAATGTCGCTGCGCGTGCTGACCAAACCCGGCGACCTGATCGCCACTGAGTCGCCGACCTATTACGGCCTGCTGCAATTGGCGGACTTACTGGGACTCAAGGTAATCGAGATCCCCAGTGATCCAACCACCGGCATCAGCCTTGAAGCGCTGCAACTGGCAGCCAGCCAGTGGTCGATCAAGGCTTTGGTTCTGACTGCGCGCCTGAGCAATCCTCTTGGCGGAACCATTCCCGAAGACCGCCAGAAGCAATTGCTGCGCATGGCCGAGAATTTCGACATTCAGATTGTTGAAGACGATATCTACGGCGAGTTGATGTTTGAGCAAGGGCCGAGCAAGGCGCTTAAAGCCAGCGATAAAGAGGGGCGCGTAGTGTATTGCTCAAGCTTCTCGAAAACCCTGTCGCCCGGTGTGCGGATCGGCTGGATCATTGCGGGCAAGTATCAGGAAGAAATTCAGCGATTGCAGACATTCAGCACGCACTCGGCTTGCAGCGTGACGCAAATGGCGGTGGCCGCCTACTTGGAAAATGGTGGTTATGACCGCCATCTGCGCTACATCCGTCAGGAATACCGCAAGAATCTCAGCGTGTTCCAGTTGGCGGTGCAGCGCTATTTCCCGGAAGGCACGCAAATGACCCGGCCCAATGGCGGCTTCATTTTGTGGGTGAGTTTGCCGGCACGGGTGAACACCAAAGACCTTCACGTCAGCGCGTTGCAGCAGGGCATCAGCATCGCACCGGGACTAATTTTCAGTAATACCGAGCAGTTTAATCACTGCGTTCGGCTGAACTGCGGCATCCCGTTAACCCGCGAAACAGAGCGGGCGCTGATGACGCTGGGCATGTTGGCCAATCAACTTTGCCAGGAAGTCAGCCCGGGCTATTAACCCGGATCAGCATCGGGCTTCGTCTACCTTGGCATCGAGACTGATCGCCAAGGAGATGCGCCATGATGATTGCCTGCCACGCATTGCCGCCAGTCTGATTACCGATTGCGCATACCATCAGTCACAGTCGGCGCATTCGCCCAACAGCTAAAAGGCGGTAAGTTCACCGGCGCGTTCGATATGGCTGCCACTGCGCGATTGGCGTGCATGAGCAAGGTCCGCGATGGACTGGGGTTGCGCGCAGAGTTTGTGCAACGGGTCGAGCTGGCGCACAGTCTGCAAGCCTCGACTCAGGCAACTATTTCACCAACAGCAAGGATTGATTGAGTGACGCAACCTGGCGATGCCCAAATTGACGACAGCGAACTGTTGCGCCGTTATCGTCAGGGCGATGAGGACGCTTTCGGCCAACTGTACCAGCGCCATCGCCTCGGGCTTTTGCGATTTTTGCATGGCCTGTGCAATGACCCGGTTGTGGCTGAAGAGGTGTTTCAGGAAACCTGGTTGAGCCTGATCCGCAGCCAGTCGTTGCAGCGCGAAACGGTGCAGTTTAAAACCTGGCTGTACCAGATCGGCCGCAACCGGCTGATCGACTATTGGCGCAAACACGGCACGCGTGCGAGTCGCGAAGATCAGTACGATGATCAGCTGCACGCGCAACCGGCCGGCGAGGCGACGCCGGAACAGCAATTGAGCCTGAGTCAGGACCGGCAGCGTCTGGACGCCGCACTGGCGGATTTGCCGCTGGATCAACGCGAAGTGTTTTTATTGCGCACGCACGCTGACCTTGAGTTGCACGAAATTGCAGACATCACCCAAACACCAGCCGAAACAGTTAAGAGTCGCCTGCGTTACGCATTGCAAAAGTTACGTCGGCTGCTGGCCGATCCGGCAACTGAAGAGGTCAACGTATGAGTAAGCAACCCAACCCGCTGGATGCCAGTGAGCAGCAACTGATCGAGCACTACCGAACCCATCATGATCTGCAACCATCGGCTGTCACCGATGCCAGCATTATGCAGGCGGCGAGTGCGGCGGCGAGTGCGGCGGCCAGAGCGGCGAAAAAGCCGGCGGCGAGTTCATCGGCATTGTCACGTTTGCATGCCTGGCTGTTTGCCGGTGAGCGCGGGGGGCGTTGGCCTGTGGCGCTGGCCAGCGTAATGGTGATCGGCGTCGCCGTGGGCCTGGTGTTCAATACAGTCGAGCCAGAGCCAACGGTCTACGATAGCCCGGCCGCCCGGCAGTACGCGGCGCCAGCGATGCACGAACAACAGGCCAGCAAGAAAGTACTGGAGCGCAGTCAGGCTCAGCAGAGTCCGCAGCTCAGCGCCCCATCTGCCAAACCTGAAATGGAAGCCGCAGCGCCAGCGCCGATGGCTCCAGCTTCGGTCGCCTCCATGGCGTCGAGCGCCGCCGATAAGACAATGGCCGAGAGCGTCGAGGGAAAAACAAACAGGGCAGACAATCTGCAGCTTGCAGTTGATGAGCAGACGCGTGCGCAGTTGCTCGAAATTCTCGACTTGCGCAAGGCGGGTGACACTGCTGAGGCCAATGCGCGTATTCAACGCTTGCAGCAGCGTTTACCCGCGCTGGATGTTGAGCAACAGCTGACGCGGCTCGCCAAGGAGCGCTAAAGCCGGCGCCTGCGACAAAATCCAGCTTGTCAGTTAGCGGGCAGTACGCGAGCATAGTGCTATTGAATGACATCCTCGCAGCAGCAATGCTGGGCGAGGGTGCAGGTTATCTCTTCTTCAGATCGACTATGACTACGCAGCGTTTGCTCCTTTTGGCACTTTTGGCCCCCTTACTCGTTGCCTGCGAGCAAGATTCAGCGCCGAAAAAGGTGGTGAAACCGGTCGCGACTGTTCCAGCCGAAAAGCCGCCAGAGCAAACTGTAGTCGTGCAACCGCCGGTGCCTGAAGAGGCAGAGCTGGTGCCCGAGGCGCTGCCAGACCCAGCAGGTGCCATCGAGCCTGAAGTCAGCGAGCCACTGGAACCAGTCGAGGCTGCGGATTCCCCCGAGATCACTTACCAGCCGCCCGTCAAACCCAAGCCGAAAGCGCCGATCAAGCCCAAAGAGCCGGAAAAGCCCAAGCTCGACCTGAGTTTACCTAAAGACCTGCTCAAGGAGCTCAATGAGGCCGCTGTCGATGAGCCGACCGCAGACCCACTGCTGCCACCGTTGTTCGTGCCCGAAGACGATCAACCGAGCAAATATCAGCTAAGCGGCAAGCTGCACACCAACGATGATGACGATGAGTATTTGCACTCGATCGACGGCGCTGAACTGCAAATCGAGATCAAGCAGTAACGCCTTAAGCGTCGCTCTCGCAGAGTTTGTGCTGTGGTTTGCAATTAATTGTGCACACTTTGCTTTGCGTTTTTTCTGTCTTTTCGCGCTTAAATGTCTGATTTGACTGGTAAGTCACGCGAGGTGTATCTCGCGCTGACTCTACTAAGGTTGGGCTCTCAATATTTATTGTATACAAGTGGAAAAAATCGACGCATATTATTGCCAGCGTCGTGAATACAATAAAAAGCGAGAGACTCCCTATGACTACATCTGTAGATAGCAGTACTTCAGCGCCACGCCCGGAAGATGAGAACCTAGGAGCCCCGGCCAATATGGCCTACGGCCTGCAACACGTACTCACCATGTACGGCGGCATCGTTGCCGTACCGCTGATTGTCGGTCAGGCCGCCGGCTTGTCTCCCAGTGATATCGGCCTGCTGATTGCCGCCTCACTGTTCGCCGGTGGTCTGGCGACCATGCTGCAAACCCTCGGGCTGCCATTCTTCGGTTGCCAGTTACCGCTGGTACAGGGCGTTTCATTCGCCGGTGTCGCGACCATGGTTGCGATTGTCACCACAGGGGGGAGTGGCGGCATCCAGGCGATCTTTGGCGCAGTCATAGCCGCCTCGCTGATTGGCTTATTGATAACCCCGGTTTTCTCCCGAATAACCCGGTTCTTCCCGCCGCTGGTCACCGGAATCGTGATTACCACCATTGGCCTGACGCTGATGCCGGTCGCGGCGCGCTGGGCAATGGGCGGCAACAGCCGTGCGGAAGACTTCGGCAGCATGGGCAACATCGGCCTCGCAGCCATCACCCTGGTTATCGTGCTGCTGCTGAGCAAAATCGGCAGCGCAACAATTTCGCGTCTGTCGATTCTGCTGGCCATGGTCATCGGCACATTAATCGCCATGGCGCTGGGCATGGCGGACTTCTCGAAAGTCGCTGAAGGCTCGATAGTCGCCTTCCCGACGCCGTTCCACTTCGGCATGCCAACCTTTCATATCGCAGCGATCATCTCGATGTGCATCGTGATCATGGTGACGCTGGTTGAAACCTCCGCCGACATCCTCGCCGTCGGTGAAATTATCGGCACCAAGGTTGACTCCAAACGCCTCGGCAATGGCCTGCGCGCCGACATGCTGTCGAGCATGCTCGCGCCTGTCTTCGGTTCATTCACCCAGAGCGCATTTGCGCAGAACGTGGGTCTGGTTGCTGTTACCGGCGTTAAGAGTCGCTTCGTGGTTGCTACCGGCGGTTTGATTCTGGTTACTCTGGGCCTGCTGCCGATCATGGGCCGCATTATCGCCGCTGTGCCGACTTCGGTGCTGGGCGGGGCGGGGATCGTGCTGTTTGGTACTGTGGCGGCGAGCGGTATCCGCACGTTGTCCAAGGTTGATTACCGCAACAACATGAACCTGATCATAGTTGCCACCTCAATCGGCTTCGGCATGATCCCGATTGCTGCGCCGACTTTCTATCACGCGTTCCCAGACTGGTTCGCCACCATCTTCCATTCGGGTATCAGCTCGTCGGCCATCATGGCGATCATCCTCAATCTGGCGTTCAACCACTTCACCACCGGTAACTCCGATCAGCAGTCGGTGTTTGTTGCGGGTACTGAACGTTCGCTGCGTTTCACCGACATTGCCTGCCTTAACGACGGCGATCACTTCGTAGATGGCAAGCTGTACGACTGTGAAGGTAACGAGGTGCCGGTGATTGCCGAAGACGATCACGGCGCTGCGACACCACCCGCGCAAGCCAAGGCTCCGGCAGCCGTGCGAACAGACCATGCCTGAGTGACTGGCCTGGGCTAGAAATGAAAAGGGCGGCTCCAGAACAACTGGGCCGCCCTTTTAAATTGCAGCAGGCTTAGCGCTGAGTCACCCAGTAATCGTGCAGGGCAATCGCGGCCGGCTTGATTGCTGCCAGCTGCTGGTTATGCTGATCTGCATCGAAATTGGCTGGCAACTCGAAATTGTCTTCTTCGGCGCACTGGGCAATCAGTTCAAGTTGTGCGGCCTGTTGCGCCGGCAATTCAGGCCAGTTGCTGACGCTGATTCCGCGCAGGTAACCGAAGCACCATTCTTCAGCCAGCGTTACGCTCTGGCCATGATCGTCGGTGGTCTCGAAGCGCGGTTCGAACGCCTGCACATCAGTACCCAGTTGTGCGGCCAGAGTGTTGAGGTGACGTACGCTGAGGTCGATGAATTGCTTGGCTTCGTCCGGGCTTTGCCAGTCCGGATTCTCTCCGCCCCAGATAGCCGGGAACCACTCGGCAATATCCACCTGAACCGGGCCAGACGCGAGTGCGGTCAGGTAGCCATCGAGTTCGGAGACGTTGAGTACGGAGTTGTCGTCGCCGTATTTCAGCAGTGCATCTTCGAGGAACTCGTAATCGTTGGCAGCCAGAGGTGCATTTTGCATAGCAATGATCCTTAACTTATCGGGCGGCGAAAAAACTGCGCGCCGCTAAAGAGCCAAGGATGGCGCTTGCTCGGAATTTTAGCCAGCGCTGCAGGTTGGATAGGGCAAATATATCTGCCTGCAGTGCCGGCTTTTGGCTCAACTGAAATCAGTCGACAAACAAATCAGGGATCAGGTCGCCGCCTTCGGGATCAAAGCGATAGTGCTCGAATTCGGTCTGGCCGTTCTCGCGCAAAATCTCTTCGTCGATCAGCAGGCGGCCGCTGATGCTGCGTTGCTTGCTGTTAAGAATGGCGTAGGCGGCGTCGGCCATGATCAGCGGCGAGCGGGCACGTTTGAAGGCGTCACGGCTGCCCAGTTCAAACTCAATGGCGGCGGTGGCGATCATGGTTTTCGGCCACAGCGAGTTGACGCTGATGGCGTACTTCTTGAACTCGGCGCTCATGCCCAATGTGAGCATGCTCATGCCATATTTGGTCACGGTGTAGGGGCCGTGTTGGGCAAACCATTTTTCGTCGAGATTCAGCGGTGGCGAGAGGTTGATGATGTGCCCGTTACTGCTTTTTTTCAGGTACGGCAACGCGGCTTGGCTGCAAACCATTACGGCCCGGGTGTTGATCTGATACATCAGGTCGAAGCGTTTAGCCGGCAGGTGTTCGACGCCCATCAGCTTGATTGCGCCGGCATTGTTGATCAGCGCATCGATGCCGCCAAAGTGCTCAGCGGCTTTGGCCATGGCCACTGCCACCGCATTTTCATCGCGCACATCGAGTTGCAAGGCCAGAGCCTGGCCACCGGCTGCGATCACTTCCTCGGCAACACTGTGGATGGTACCCGGGAGTTTGGCGTGGGCTTCGGCGCTCTTGGCTGCAATCACGATATTGGCGCCATCGCGGGCCGCACGCAGGGCAATTTCGCGGCCGATACCGCGGCTGGCGCCGGTGATGAACAGGGTCTTGTTATTCAGTGACATAGCGGCGTTCCGTTCGGTAGATGAAGTGATGTGTTTCAGCCGGTAACGGCCTCGGCGTCTGCATGTTCGGGCTCGATCTCAATCAGCACCTGGCGATTGCGTACCTGATCCCCTTGGCGCACCTGAACGCTGCTGATGATTCCGTCGACGCTGGCTTTGAGCGGGTGTTCCATTTTCATCGCTTCCAGCACCAACAGCAGTTGGCCCTTGCTGACGCGACTGCCCATCTCAACCTGCACATCGACGATCGCGCCATCCATTGGCGCCTTGACGGTGCCGGTGGTGGCGCTGGCCGCTGCGGTGACTTGGGCGTGGGTGACGTCGGTGAAATGCAGGTTGCCACTGTGCCCGTAAAGCCACAGGCTGCCGCCCTGCAGATGAAAGGCAACACGTTTGCGCACGCCGTCGATCACAACTGTGGCGCGCCCCTGATGCAGTTCCAGCAACTGGATTTCCAGCTGTTGGTCATTGACGGTGACAGCCAACTGCGCCTGATTGCCGGCTTGCTTAACGGCCACTTGCAAGGCCACGCTTTGCTCCAGCACTTGCAGTTTCAGTTGCAGCGGTGAGCTTGCAACATTGCGCCAGCCAGACAAACCATTAGCGCCGCCGGGTTGCTGTGCGCCTGCTTGAAACAACAACGCGCCAGCCAGCGCGATTTCAGCATTACCTGGCGCTGCAGGGCTCAGGCTTGGGTCCTGTTGAAAATGCTCGGCAATAAATGCGGTGGTGGCATTGCCTGCTGCAAACTCAGGATGCTTGAGTAGATTGGCAAGGAACCGCTGATTGGCATTAACGCCAAGCAACACGCATTGCTCTACTGCGCGCACCAACTTGCGCCGCGCCTCTTCACGGGTTGCGCCGTAAGCGATGATTTTCGCCAGCATGGGATCGTAGAACGCCGAGATTTGCTGGCCTTCGCGCAGGCCGTGATCGATGCGGATACCGTCGAGCAGCTCCGGCGACCACTGCAATACCGCGCCGGTTTGCGGCATGAAGTTATGCGTAGAGTCCTCGGCGTACAGGCGCACTTCCATGGCATGACCGTTGAGCTGGATCTGCTCTTGTTGCAGCGGCAATGCCTGACCTTCGGCGACCATGATCTGCCATGCCACCAGATCCTGCCCGGTAATCAGCTCGGTGACCGGATGCTCAACCTGCAAACGGGTGTTCATCTCCAGAAAGTAGAATTCGCCACTGCTGCTGTCGAGCAGGAACTCGACCGTGCCAGCGCCGACGTAATCCACCCAGCCAGCGGCTTTGATGGCGGCTGCGCCCATGGCGTTGCGCAGCGTTTCGGTCATGACCGGGCAGGGCGCTTCTTCGACCACCTTTTGGTGGCGGCGCTGCACCGAGCAGTCACGCTCACCGAGGTACACCAGATTACCGTGCTGATCGCCAAACACCTGCACCTCGACATGGCGCGGGCGAATCACGGCTTTCTCCAGAATCAGCTCATCGCTGCCAAACGCATTCAGCGCCTCGGAACGGGCCGTGCGCAGCTGCTCGCCGAGCTGCGCCGCAGATTCCACGAGGCGCATGCCACGTCCGCCGCCACCGGCGCTGGCCTTGATCATCAGCGGATAACCAATTGCCTCGGCCTCGCGCGCCAGCGTGGCATCATCCTGCGCGGCACCCTCGTAGCCGGGGATGCATGGCACACCGGCTTCGAGCATGGCGATTTTCGACAAGCGTTTGCTGCCCATCAGGTGAATCGACTCGACGCTCGGGCCGATGAACACAATGTCCGCAGCCTTGCAGGCCTCGGCAAATGCCGCGTTTTCCGAGAGAAAGCCATAGCCCGGATGAATGGCATCGGCGCCGGTTTGTTGGGCAGCACTGATGATCGCGTCGATTTTCAGGTACGACTGACTGACCTGCGCGGGGCCGATACAAACCGCTTCATCGGCCAGCTCAACGTGGCGTGAGTCGGCATCGCTGCTGCTGTAGACCGCGACCGTGCGATAGCCTAATGCCTGAGCGGTATGGATGACCCGGCAGGCGATTTCGCCACGGTTGGCGATGAGAATTTTATTGAAAGCGGGCATGCGTGCGGCTCCTGCTTATTGCGCCCAGCTCGGGGCGCGTTTCTGGACGAATGCCAGGGTTCCTTCGGCACCTTCGGCGCTCACCACCGACTCGGCGAATTGCTCTGCTGCCGCATCCAGCAACTCACTCAGCGGCTCCTGCTCGGTGCGCAGCAGCAAGGCTTTGGTTGCCGCATTGGCGGCCGGTGCGCAACGTTGAATATTCGCCAGTGTTGCCGCCAAACGCTGTTCCAATGCCGCGTTGTCGGGTTCGCTGAAATGCACCAGACCCAGGCTGACGGCTTCTTCGCCGCCGAACCGGGCGGCTGTCAGGGCCAGCCGGCGCGCTTGCGTCAGGCCGATACGCTTGGCCACAAACGGGGCGATTTGCGCGGGCAGGATTCCCAGTGTGGTTTCGGGCAAGCCGAACTTAGCAGCGTGGCAGGCAATGGCGATGTCCGAGACGCACGCCAAGCCGAAACCCCCGCCGAGTACCGCGCCTTCGAGCACGGCAATCACCACCTGTGGCAACTGCTGGGCTTCTTCAAGCATGCTGCCGAACGCCCGGTTCAGCTCGCGGTAGGCATTTACGCCAACGCTGCGTGCTGCCGCCATGTCCTTGATATCGCCACCGGCGCAGAAATGTCCGTCTGCGCCGCGAATTACCACCGCGCGTATTGCAGTCTGCTGGCGCAGCAGACTGAACACCTCGCGCAACTCGGTGACCATTTCCAGACTCATGGAGTTGCGGCTGGCGGGGCGGTTAAGGGTAATGCGCAGGCTGAAGTCGCAGACCTCAAGCAACAGCGTGTTGGTACTCGGCAGCTTCATGGGCGTTCCTTTGACAGAGGGGTTTGCCGTGATTGAGTCATCATCGACTCAAGCCTTCTTCTTGCCGGGCAAAATACCCATCAGCTTGCAGATGATGCCGAGCATGATTTCGTCGGCGCCGCCGCCAATCGAAACCAGACGCACGTCGCGATAGGCGCGCGACACCGGGTTGTCCCACATGAAACCCATGCCGCCCCAATATTGCAGGCAGCTGTCGGTCACTTCACGGCCCAGGCGGCCGGCCTTGAGCTTGGCCATCGATGCCAGCTTGGTGACATCCTTGCCGCTCACATACAGCTCTGTGGCGTGGTAGACGAGGGCGCGCAGGGCTTCGATTTCAGAGGCCAGTTCGGCCATGCGAAAGTGAATGACCTGATTGTCGATCAAAGGATTGCCGAAGGTTTTGCGCTCTTTGCAGTACTCGATGGTGGCGTCTACGCAGTGCTCCAGCCCCTTGATCATGTTGGCCGCACCGAACAGGCGTTCCTCCTGAAACTGCAGCATCTGCATCATGAAGCCCGCGCCTTCGTGGCCGATGCGATAGCGCTGCGGTACACGTACCTCATCAAAGAACACCTGAGCGGTTTCCGAGCTGCGCATGCCCAGTTTGTCGAGGTGCGGGCTCAGGGAAATACCCGGCGTATTCATCGGCACCATGATCAGCGACTTGTTGACGTGTGGCTTGTCGTCCGAAGTGTTGGCCAGCAGGCAGATAAAGTCGGCGCTCGGCGAGTTGGTGATCCACATCTTGCTGCCATTGATCACATAGTCGTCGCCGTCCTTGCGTGCGGTGGTTTTCAAACCGGCAACATCGGAGCCTGCGCCCACTTCGGAGACACCAATACAGCCGACCATGTCGCCGCTGATGGCCGGGCGCAAAAACTCGTCACGCAGCTCGTCCGAGCCAAAGCGGGCGAGGGCGGGCGTGCACATGTCGGTCTGCACGCCAAATGCCATCGGGATGCCGCCGCAGTGAATGGTGCCGAACTCTTCAGAGGCAACAATCGAGTAGCTGTAATCGAGGCCCATGCCGCCAAATTTTTCCGGTTTGGAAATACCCAGCAAGCCAAGATCACCGGCTTTTTTGAAGATTTCCTTGATCGGGAAACGCCCGTCCTTTTCCCACTCCTCAACGTGCGGGTTGATTTCCTTGTCGACGAAGTTGCGTACGGTGCGGCGCAGTTCCTGATGTTCTTGAGTGAAGATCATTTTTTATTATTCTCCGGATCAGAGGCGGGCGACGCCAAAGGTGTTGGATTTGAGCGGGCGCACCTGCGCTTCGGCGCAGATATCCAGCAAGAAACTCAAAAGGGTGCGGGTGTCGCGTGGGTCGATCAGGCCGTCATCCCACAAACTGGCGGTGCCGAACAAGGCTGTAGACTGGCTGTCGAGCTTTTGCGCGGTGACCTGTTCCAGCATGTCGAGCATCTTCGGATCTGCTTCCTTGCCGTCCTTGGCGTGTTTGGCTTCGGTGACAATGCGCAGCACCTTGCCGGCCTGCGCGCCGCCCATGACCGCGGTTTTGCAGTTGGGCCAGCCAAAGATAAAGCGCGGATCAAGACCGCGGCCGCACATCGCGTAGTTACCGGCGCCGTACGAGCCACCGACGACAAGCGTCAGCTTGGGCACCGTGGCGTTGGCGACAGCCTGGATCATTTTCGAGCCGTGCTTGATCACCCCGAGCTGCTCGGATTCGCTGCCAACCATGAACCCTGTGGTGTTCTGCAAGAACAACAGCGGCGTGTTGCTTTGCTCGCACAGCTGGATGAACTGCGCGGCCTTGCTAGCGCCTTGCGGGGTAATCGGGCCGTTATTGCCAATCACGCCACAGGGCTGGCCGGCGATGCTCAGGTGGCCGCAAATGGTCTGATTATCGTAGTTGTGCTTGAAGTCGAGAAACTCCGAGCCATCGGCAATGCGCGCAATAATCTCGCGCACGTCGTAGGGCTTCTTGGCATCGGATGGGACTACGCCCAGCAGCTCTTCTGGCGGATACAGCGGCTCGCGATAGGTGCGTTGCGGGCGCACCGGCAATTGCTGGTTCCACGGCAACATGGCCATGATCTCGCGGGTAATGCGCAAGCCGTCGGCGTCGCTTTCAGCCAGATACTCGGCCGTGCCCGCTACCTCGGCGTGCATCTGCGCACCACCAAGTTCCTCGTCGGTGGCAATCTCGCCGGTGGCGGCCTTGAGCAGCGGCGGGCCGGCCAGAAACATCTTGGCCTTGCCGCGAATAACCACCACGTAGTCAGACAACCCCGGCTGATACGCACCGCCCGCCGTGCTGGAACCGTGCACGACGGTGATCTGCGGCAACCCCATCGCGGACATCCGCGCCTGATTGGCAAAGCCCCGCGCGCCTTCGATGAAAATCTCGGCGGCATAATTGAGGTTGGCGCCGCCGCTTTCGGTGAGGGCGACTACCGGCAGTTTGTTTTCCATCGCGATCTGCTGCAAACGCAGGGTTTTCTTCAGGCCGGTTGGCGAAATGGTGCCGCCTTTGATCGCGCTGTTGCTGGCCGTGATCAGGCAGCGGATGCCGGCGATATAACCAATCCCGGAGATAATCCCGCCGCCTGCCTGGCTGCCATCTTTATCGTCATGCAGTTTATAGCCGGCCAGAGAGGCCAGCTCGAGAAACGGCGCGCCCGGATCAAGCAGCAGATTGAGCCGCTCACGGGGCAGCAACTGGCCGCGCTTTTCGAACTTGGCCTTGGCCTCGCAGGCTTTCTCCAGGCAATTGCGTTCGACTTCGCGAAAGCTCGCAATGGCGCTGAGCATGGCCTCGCGATTGCTCGCAAAGTCTTCGCTGTGCGGGTCTATTTCGGACTGGATCACCGGCATCGGTTATTCCCCTTTGAGAACGTCAGGCATATAGGCGCGATGGAAGCCATTGAACGGCTGGCTTTGCCCTGCTTTGGCTTTGCTCAGCGGGAACGCCCGGCCGCCCTGGCTGGCGGCGCCGTCGATGCGCACGGTGGTGCCGCTGATGAATGAGGCGCCCGGGCTTAGCAGGAAGACGATCGCCGCCGAAACCTCAGATTCAGTGCCGATGCGCTTTAGCGGAACATGCTCGCGCAGCAGCGGAATCGCCGCCTTGAAGGCGCCGTCGTAGGTGTCCATGCCGCTGGAAGCAATCCAGCCCGGCGCGACGGCATTCACCCGCACGCCTGCATGCGCCCACTCGAAGGCGGCGGTTTTGGTGAAGTTTTCCATGCCAGCCCGTGCCGCGCCCGAATGGCCCATGCCGGGCATGCCGCCCCACATGTCGGCAAGCATGTTGACGATGCTGCCGCCGGTTTTATTCATGCTCTGATTGAACACCTCACGGGCCACCAGAAAACCGCCGACCAGATTGGTCTTAACCACGGCCTCGAAGCCTTTGAGGGTGATTGAAGCCAGTGGCGCCGGGTATTGGCCACCGGCATTGTTGACCAGATGATGGATGGCGCCGTGCTCGGCGATTGTCGCCGCGACCATTGCCTTGACCGACTCCTCATCGCGAATGTCGCAGGTGTGCAAGCTGACGCTGCCACCGTCCTGACTGATCTCGCCTGCGGTCTTTTCAAGCTTTTCAAGGTTGCGCCCGACCAACACCACATGTGCGCCGAGCGCCGCCAGTTCATGCGCGGTGCAGCGCCCGATGCCACTGCCGCCACCGGTAACCATGATGGTTTGCCCGGCGAACAACCCTGCTGAGAAGATTGATTGATAACTCATGCTGACAAATGTCCTGTGTTTTGCGCGCGACAAGCTGCGAGCGGGCAACGGGTTAATCGGAAATTGGCAGGGCTTGGCTTTAAGCCAGCTCAGCGGCCAGTTCTGCTGGCACCGGTATTGGAATCTCCAGCAGTTGCTGGGCAAACGCCTTGCCTTGCGGGTCTATCCGCAGGCTGGCAACACCGCCGCCACCGAGGCTGTTTTCAAGCAGGAAATTCAAGCTATGGGTGCCAGGTAAATACCAGCGCGACACTTTGCTGTGCGGGCTGTCGAGTACATGCGAGAACCATTGAGCCACGGCTTCCGGGGTGAGAGCAGCCGCTATCCATGCCAGGTATTCGGGCTTTCTGGCCATGACACCAATATTGCTGTGGTCGCCCTTGTCGCCGGAGCGGGCGACGGCCAGACGCACCAGTGGCACGCGTGTAGTGCCGGTTTCGTTAGGCAACGGCGCAGTGGCTGGCGTTGCTGGCTGGGCGGGCGTTGCGCGGTCTGGCAGCTGCACGGTGTGCTGCTGATCGCCGATGGCCACGTGCAGTTGGCACAGGCTTTTATCGGTCAGGAAGGAGAACAGACGGATCACCGGATACACCGTCGGGCGGCCCCCGACAATCCCGGTCAGGCCTGGCGCCATACCGGTGGCGGCTTGGGCAATCTCACGCGAAAACAACACCAGCGCCTCTTTCTTGGCGTGACGCACACCGATCTTTATTACCACCTCACGCGTATCGTCACGCAGTGCATGGCTGCCATACGTGGCTTCGCTGCCGAGCAATTCGATGCACACCTGTGAATAGTCGCCCCAACCGCGCTCGGCGAACATTTCGCTGGTCTTGTCGATAATTGCCTGACTGACCCGCTGGGCTTTCTTGACCGCATCAATGCCTGCCATCAGGCAGCTGGCGGTGCAGCGGAAGCCGTCTGGATAGGTCGCGCTGACTTTATATTGGTCCGTCGGCGGCAGACCTTTGGCGCCACGCACGGACACCACGTTCTCGGCTGTTTGCTCAAGCGTGACCTGCGAGAAGTCGCAGATGACATCAGGCAGTAAGTAGGCCTGTGGATCGCCGATTTCATAGAGCATCTGCTCGCCGACTGTCCAGGGCGTCACCAGCCCGCCGCTGCCTTGAGGTTTGCTAACGGTGAAATCGCCATTGGCGGCGACCTCGACCACAGGGAAGCCGATGTGGGCGTAATCAGGCACGCTTTGCCAGTCGGTGAAATTGCCACCGGTGCACTGCGCGCCGCATTCAATGATGTGGCCAGCCAGGGCGGCTTGGGCGAGTTTGTCGTAAGCGTCCCAAGGCCAATTGAATTCATGCACCAGCGCGGCGCTGACTACGGCGCTATCGACCACACGGCCGGTGATGACGATGTCTGCGCCATGCTTTAGCGCCTCAACAATTCCCGGCGCGCCCAGATAGGCGTTGATTGATACGCAGAACGGCGGTAAAGGCTCGCCGCTGAACATCTCGCGAACATCACTGTTACGCAGTTCGCTGTGTTTGGGTTGCAGGTTGTCGCCATGCACAACGGCAATTTTCAGCTCGACCCCGGCTTTTTCGCATGCCGCTGCCAGCGCTTGCGCACAGGCTTGTGGATTAACCCCGCCAGCATTACTGATGACCTTGATCTGTTTGGTCGCCAGTATTGGCAGCAGCGGCTCGAGCACCTCGACAAAATCTCGCGCGTAGCCAGCGTCGGGCTGCTTCATGCGTGCGCCGGCCATGATCGACATGGTCACCTCGGCCAGGTAATCGAAAACCAGATAATCCAGTTCGCTACCGTTGACCAACTGCGCAGCGGCGGTGGAGGTGTCCCCCCAAAATGCCGAGGCACAGCCAATGCGGATGGTTTTACTCATGCTCAGGCCCCTGAAACAATTGCGCTAAAAATTGCTGGTTGACGCTGGCGTCTTCAGCTTTGTTGTTATTGCCAGCGGATTTGCGGGTGCAGATACCGGCTGTGCGTTAGCGTTTTGCAATGGTTTCAACACTACCAAGCAAGCGCTTGGTTGAAAAGTCTTTGTGCGCAAATTTCAGAAAATTTAGCCAAGCGCTTGCTTGGTGGGCCTGCGCAGAATAAATTCCTGCCTTACAACTGTTGGGCTGAGAAGGCGCTGCAGGTCATGCAGCAGTGAGCCGGTGGAGAGAATGTCGCGTGAATGAACAACAAGCCCATGCAGTTATGCAGCAATTGGTCGCCAGTGGTCAGGTCACAGACCCTGAAAGTGCTCGCGGTAAATTGCTGCAAATGGCTGCGCATCTGTTTCGCAGCAAGGGTTTTGATCGCACCACAGTGCGTGATCTGGCGGGCGCTGTAGGGATTCAATCAGGAAGTATCTTTCATCACTTCAAGAGCAAGGATGAGATTCTGCGCTCGGTGATGGAGGAAACCATTCGTTATAACACCGCCTTGATGCGCGATGCGTTGGGGCAGGCCGCGAGCACCCGTGAACGCATGCTGGCGCTGATTCGTTGCGAGTTGCAGTCGATTATGGGCGGCACCGGCGAGGCGATGGCAGTGCTTGTGTATGAGTGGCGTTCGCTATCGGACGATGGCCAGCAGTTTATTCTGGCCTTGCGCGACGAGTACGAGCAGATCTGGCTCGATGTGCTCGAAGAGGCGCGCGTGCAGGGCGAGTTCAGTGGCGACCCGTTCATCATCCGCCGTTTTCTTACCGGCGCGCTGAGCTGGACCAACACCTGGTTCCGTTCAGAAGGCCCGATGAGCCTCGATCAGTTAGCCGAACAAGCGCTTACCCTGGTGATTAAACCGGCGTAAGCCTCGCTTATGGCGCAGTGCTGAAATAGCGCTCGAGCAACAACGGATCATCGAAATGCGCACGGCCGATAAAGGCTGTCGCATGCCGGCCCCATTGGCGCATGCTGCCTGGCGCGTGTACGCCGGATGGCCAGAGTACCCAGCGCTCCAGTCGTTCAGTGCCGCTGATTAAGCCGTCCGGTTGATAGAGGCTCTTAGTGCCTTGGCCGTGGTCAAGCTGGCGCAGCTGATCCAGCGAGGCTTGCTGATAGATGATCGGCACGCTGGCGCTGGTTCGCTGGTCCACCCAGACCAGCGCATGCTCTCTGGCGCTTAACCACAATGTCGCGGGCTTGCTGGCGTCAACAGCCACCAACCGATGTGGACGGCTTTCTTCATCCTGCGCTTGGCTGAAGCGTAGGGCAGAGCTTTGCGGCACAAAGAAACTGTGCCAGCAGCCACAGGGGTGAATGCTGTCGTACAACAAGGCAGCGCCTTGATCATCAAGGGTGACGCGCCAGATCAGCCCGTCGAGATCGCCGCCGAGCATGTCCAGCGGATTGGATTTGGGGCGCTCGCGGAACCACATCTGGTAGATCAGTTGCAGATGCCAGCGACCGTCAATCCGGCTCCAGCCCGTATGCTGATAAATCACCGGCAACGGGCTGAACTGGCGCTCGCCTTGCGCATTGAAACGCGGTTGACCGATACGATCCGCCGGGCTTGCTTGTTCAACATTTATCAGCGGCGCGTGCCTGGCAAATAGCGCCTGCAATTGCTCAGCGTCAACTTGCGGCAAGCCCAGTGCGTCAAGCGAGAACTTTATCGGCAGCGCTGAAGTATCTGTGGCCACTGGCTGGTAATTCAGCCAGCGGGCAGAGTCTTGCGGCGCGGTAGTGGTGGCGGCCTCCGCTTGCCACTGGGCAATACCTTTGCGGTACAACGGTTTGAGCAGAGGGTAGAGGCCCAATGCGCGCGCCCAGTGCGAATAGTCATCGGCAACTGCGCTGGCGTTGCGCAGTTGATCCAGCGCCGATGGATCGCTCAAAAGCTGTTGAATCTGATTGTTGCGGCAGGCATTCAATTGCGCTTGGAAGGCCGGATTATCCAGACCGTTGCGCGCAGAGGCGGGCAGGTTGCGTTGCTCAATGGCACTGGCGGCGATGTCGTTGGCGGCCAGTCGTTGCAGCCACAGCCGCTGTTGCTCCGGGCTTATGGCCTCACTTGCGAGTAGCGCATCGAGGCGACTGCTGCGCAGGCCGTAAAAGCCTCTAATCTGCGCAAACTGGCCATCGCGAGTGGCCTGCGTGAGCTGATCGCGCGTGGCAAACAGTTGCTCGCAGGATTGTTCGGACGAGACAGGTTGCTGGCTGCAGCCAGCCCCTGTCAGCAGCAACAGTGACGTGAGCGCGATGCGCAGGCTGGCAGGCGTTATTGCCAGAAACGCTGCGCATTGGCCGGGCTGCGTAGAAACCAAGATGCGCTCAGGCGTCGCGCTGGTCCTTGGCATCTTGTTCGGCATTACGCTCGTGTATCCGTTTCAGTTGCTCTTCATCGAGTGGCAGGGGTTTGGCGGTGTCACGCAACACCATCAAACCGCCAACAATGGAGCCGAGCACCACGATGATTAACAGCCAGATATACCAAGGCATACAGAAACTCCCTTTAGGCTTGAGTCTGCAGCTTACTCCGGCGCTGGCGGGCTGTCAGGTTGTTCGCATGTGCAAGTTGCAGCAAGCGCGCCTCAGGAACTGATTTTCAGCTGGTTGCTGTCATCCTTGAGTGACACGCCGGAGAGTTGCAGGCGCAGCGACTCGCGGGCCAGATAGTCCAGTTTCAGCGCGGCCTGCGCATACGGCAAGCCTTCGGGGCGCACGTTGGAGATGCAGTTGCGTTGGCTGTCCATGCTGCCGTGCGCAGGTTGATAGGTCAGATAAATGCCTAAACTGTCGGGCGAACTCAGGCCGGGCCGCTCACCAATTAACACGATCAACAGACGCGCGCGTAAAGCCACGGCAATGCCATCGCCAATTGCAACGCGGCCTTGTTCGGCGATGACCACGGGCGTGTTGGCCCAGTCGGTGCTGAATCGTTCGCGAAAGGCCTTGAGCAACGGCAGCGAATGACGCTGGGCGGCAATCGAGGACAGGCCATCGCAGATGACTACAGCCAGTTCGGGTGCGGGCAGCGCGTGTTCCAGATAAATGCGGCTTTCATCGTGTAGCTGCCGGCCGTAATCAGGGCGCAGCAAATAGGTTTGGCGATCCTGCGCATTGCTGTGCACGTGCAAGGTGCGAAAGCCTTCGGCATGCAATTCGTGCTTGAGGTGGGTGAAGTCCAGTGGCCGGTGCACTGCATCGCGCGCCTGCGCATGGGCCAGGCCAAATTTGAGTACTTCGCGGGTCGGCAGGCTTGAGCCGACACGGCCCAGCGCGATGCGGGCATTGGTGTGGCTGCGCAGTTCATCCCACGGATTGGCCTGAATCAGGGTTTTATCGTCATTGTGCATGCGTACAACTCCTCAGGCGGCACCGGAAATAAAGGGCAATTGCTTGAGCAGGTGATGGCCGCGGCCAATTTCGCGCAGCTGGCCGGTAGTGTCGGTAATAGCCATTTTGGCCAGCCATGCATCGAACTCGGGGGCGCGTTTGAGGCCGAGCACGCTGCGCAGATACAGGGCGTCGTGGAACGAGGTGCTCTGGTAGTTGAGCATGATGTCGTCCGCGCCGGGAATGCCCATGATGAAGTTGATTCCTGCCGCGCCAAACAGCGTCAGCAAGGTGTCCATGTCGTCCTGGTCGGCTTCGGCGTGATTGGTGTAACAGACGTCGCAGCCCATCGGCAGGCCCAGCAATTTGCCGCAGAAATGATCTTCAAGTCCGGCGCGGATGATCTGTTTGCCGTCGTACAGGTATTCCGGGCCGATAAAGCCGACCACCGTGTTGACCAGTAATGGCTTGAACTCACGGGCCACGGCATAGGCACGTGCCTCGCAGGTTTGCTGGTCGACATCGTGGTGGCCGCCTGCCGAGAGCGCGCTGCCCTGGCCGGTTTCAAAGTACATGAGGTTGTTGCCCACTGTGCCGCGCTTGAGCGACTGCGCCGCGTCGTGGGCTTCACGCAATAGCGCCAGATTCACGCCGAAACTGCTGTTGGTTTTTTCGGTGCCGGCGATGGACTGGAACACCAGATCTATTGGCGCCCCGGCCTCAATCGCCTGTATCTGGGTGGTGACATGGGTGAGTACGCAACTCTGCATGGGGATATCGAAGTGCTCGCGCACCTCATCGAGCATTTGCCACAGGCGCATCAGCGTCGATAACGAGTCGCTGGCAGGATTGATGCCGACCGTGGCATCGCCCGAGCCGTAGAGCAGGCCGTCGAGCAGGCTGGCTGCAATGCCGCGCACATCGTCGGTGGGATGATTGGGTTGCAGGCGCACCGACAGATGACCGGGCAAACCGATGGTGTTGCGAAACGCAGTGACCACGCGGCATTTTTTGGCCACCAGAATCAAATCCTGATTGCGCATCAGCTTGCTCACGGCAGCGGCCATTTCCGGGGTAATGCCGGCAGCAACAGCGGCCAATGCCTGGCTGTCGGTGCTGTCGAGCAGCAGCCAGTCGCGTAAGTCGCCGACGGTAAGATGGCTGATCGGGGCAAACGCGGCCTTGTCGTGAGTGTCGATGATCAGGCGGCTGACCTCGTCCAGCTCATAAGGAATCAGCGCCTCCTGCAAGAACTGCTTGAGCGGCACATCGGCGAGGATGATTTTCGCCGCCATGCGTTCCTCGTACGTGGCCGCAGCCAGACCTGCCAGATAATCCCCGGAGCGCGCCGGGCTCGCCTTGGCGAGTAAGGTCTTGAGGTCGGCAAAACGGTATTGCAGCGCACCTACAGCGGTTTGATAAAGCAAAGCCTGCACTCCAATTGCGAGCGGTTGCGGCTGTAGTGTCTGCCAGCAACCGGCGTAATCAATAGCGCGCCGATGTTGGGGCGCCGCGTTGTTGCAATTACCTGCAGCCAGCATGCCACAGCGCTGCAAGCCAGCGATTGCCTGCCTGCTGCAGTTAAGGCGCAGGTTGAAATCGGTGTTAGTGCTGCGTGCTGGTGCGCGTCGTGCAGCAGCAGTGCATGGCGCCACAGGTAAATGGCGTTCATGCCTACGCTACGCCCGGAGCAGGGCGGTTGGCGAGCACAATCAATTAGAGAGGATGCAGAGAGGCGGACGTGGCGGCGAATAGCAGGGCGCTATTCGCCGTCAGTAATTAACGGCGTACTTGCTTGAGGGTTTCCGCGATCATGAAGGCCAGCTCCAGCGACTGGTCGGCATTCATGCGTGGGTCACAGTGGGTGTGATAACGGTCAGACAGGCCGGCTTCGGTGACAGGGCGCGAGCCGCCGATGCATTCGGTGACGTTCTGTCCGGTCATCTCGATGTGGATGCCACCCGCGTAGCTGCCTTCAGCCTGATGCACGGCGAAGAACTGTTTGACTTCAGCCAGAATCTGCGCGAAATCACGGGTCTTGTAGCCGTTGGACGCCTTGATAGTGTTGCCGTGCATCGGGTCGCAACTCCACAGCACCTGGCGGCCTTCACCCTGAACCGTCTGGATCAGGCGCGGCAGACCTTCTTCAACCTTGCCGGCACCCATGCGCACGATGAGGTTGAGGCGGCCCGGGTCGTTATCCGGGTTGAGAATGTCGATCAAGCGGATCAGCTCTTCGCTGTTCATGCTTGGGCCAACCTTGACCCCGATCGGGTTTTGCACGCCGCGCAAAAACTCGACATGCGCGCCGTCGAGCTGGCGCGTGCGGTCGCCGATCCAGAGCATGTGCGCGGAACAGGCGTAGTCACGCCCCGTCAGGCTGTCGGTGCGTACAAAGGCTTGCTCGTAGTTGAGCAGCAAGGCTTCGTGAGCGGTGAAGAAGCTGGTCTCGCGAACTTGCGATGAGCCATCCATGCCGCAAGCGCGCATGAAGGCGAGGGTTTCATCGATGCGGCTGGCAAGTGCGCTGTACTTCTCTGCCAGCGAGGCGTTGGCGATGAAGTCGAGGTTCCACTGGTGCACCTCATGCAGGTCGGCAAAACCGCCCTGAGCAAAGGCGCGCAGCAGGTTCAGCGAGGCCGTGGACTGGTGATAGGCCTGCAGCAAACGCTCCGGGTCTGGCACACGGCTGGCGGCGTCGAAGTTGATGCCATTGACGATATCGCCGCGGTAAGCGGGCAGGGTAACGCCGTCGAGGGTTTCGTCATTGGCGGAGCGCGGCTTGGCGAACTGGCCCGCCATACGCCCGACTTTGACCACCGGGCAACCGGCCGCGAAGGTCATAACGATGGCCATTTGCAGCAGCACTTTGAACGTGTCGCGGATCTTGCCGGCGCTGAACTCGGCAAAGCTTTCGGCGCAGTCGCCACCTTGCAGCAGAAATGCGCGACCCTGAGTGACCTCGGCAAACTGGCGACGCAGCTCACGGGCTTCGCCTGCAAATACCAGTGGTGGATAGCCCGCCAGCGTTTGTTCGACGCTGGCCAGTTTGGCGGCGTCCGGGTATTGCGGCTGTTGCTGGATGGGTTTGCTTCTCCAGCTGGTAGGGCTCCAGGGTTGCGACATGGTGGCTCTCGGCTCTTCAGTTTGGGCAGACCTGAATGGTAACCGATTGGCATAAGGCTTCAAAAGCATCGCTTTGATAGGCGGACTATATCGACGGTCGTGCTGCACCGGCCGTTGGTTGTAGCAATCAGTAAACAATTGCCTGTGCCAGCAAAGCGCTCAAGCTTGCCCCTCGCCGAGCGCCTGTGCTCGAATGCCCAATCTTCTGCGTTCCCTCGGTTTGCCCTGAATGCCCGGCCGCCTGTTCACCCAGAAATTGCTTCGCGCGCTGAGCCTGGCTTTTTTAACAGTCTGGCTTTGGCAGACCAGTGCCTTGCTCACCGGTATTGAAGCGCCTGTAAGCCTGCACAGTGGCGCCGCTAAAGGCGCGGTGACGTTAAGCTGCATGCTCTGCACCGCCGAGAATCAGGCATCCGCCACAGCCGATCATGCGCACGAGCCGCCATCGCTGGTGAGCGGCTTGCTGCTGCCAGCACAGCCAGGCACTGCACTGCCTGACAGCAAACGGGTCGTGGGTGAGCCGCTACGACCGGTTTATCACATCGAGCGCCCGCCACGGTTCTTGTTGCCGAGTTAACCCTTGGCCGCTTTGCGGCTCCGGACTTGTGCAATTAAGGATCAATCTATGCAATCGTTTTCCCTTTCGCAGGGCGCGGCGTCATGAGCGCGTCCGACACAAGCGCTCACGCGTTCAGTAGCTGGTGCCTGTTGCTTGCAGCCTGGCTGCTGGCGCTGGTGGCCACATTGAGTGCGCTGTTTATTGGCGAGGTCATGGGGCAGGCGCCCTGTAATCTGTGCTGGTTTCAGCGCGCATTCATGTTCCCGCTGGTGATTATTCTGGCAGTGGCCAGCTATCGCTCGGATTTCGCCGTGTGGCGTTATGCGCTGCCCGTTGCGAGCGTTGGCGGGCTTATCGCGCTGTATCACAGCCTGCTCTATGTCGGCGTGTTCGGCGAAAGCATCCAGCCCTGTGGCGCGGGTGGTTCGTGTTCCGGCAGCAACATGACTATTTTCGGCGTTGTGCCGTTACCCGTTCTTTCGCTGATTATTTTTAGCCTGATCAGCGCACTTCTTTTGATTATTTCCCGGAGATCCAGTCAATGAGCAAACGTTTAACTGTGCTCGTCATCGCGATCGTTGTGCTGCTCGGTTTTGCCGGCGCGGCGATTTTCTACAACTCAACTAAAGCGCCAGAACCCAGCACGGCAGAGGTTCCGAAATCGAGTTCGCTGGTGCGTTTTCACTCACCGGTAATTGGTGTTGCCAACGCACCGGTGACGATTGTCGAGTTCTTCGACCCGTCGTGCGAGGCGTGCCGGGCGTTCTTTCCGCTGGTGAAAAAGCTGATGGCTGACAACCCCGACGATGTGCGCCTGGTCCTGCGTTATGTGCTGTTCCATGACGGTTCGGAAACCGCCGCGCGAATTCTCGAGACCGCGCGCAAGCAGGGCATTTATGCGCAGGTTTTAGAGGCCGTAATGGCGGCGCAGCCGCAGTGGCATGATGACCCGCAAGTGTTGCAGGCGTGGGCCGCCGCAGAGCGTGCCGGGCTTGATCTCGAGAAGGCACATGCCGAGTTGATGTCCGCAGACATCAGCGCAACGCTGGAGAAGGATGCTGCCGATGCCAAGGCTATTGGCATCCGTCAGACGCCAACGTTCTTTGTCAATGGTCAGCCGCTGGAGAGTTTTGGCGCCAAGCAGCTGATTGATCTGGTCAACCAACAAGTGGCGCAAGCCAAGTAGGCTGACCCAATTCCCGCACCTTCAGGCGCACTGCCTGCAGGTGCGGTTTAGTTGCTGGCTCAGGCAACGGCCGGATTGAAACCCTGCGCCTGTTGGCGTTCAAGCACCTCGCGGCTCTCGAGGAACTGGCCAAAGCCTTGTTCCTTGCCGAGTTCAGCGACGAACTCACTGCCGCGCCGGTAAGCGACGCGGCCATTGATAATGGTCGCTTCCACGGCCTCATCATTGCGCTTGACCACGCGTTGCAAGCCGAGCACGTCCATCGGCGCTTCAGTGAACTCATCAACCGCCTCAGTCAGCCCTTCTGGGTTGATGATCACCACGTCTGCACGGTCGCCGACGCGAATGTGCCCGGCATCAATACCCAGCCAGTCGCCCAGCTCACCGCTGACCCGATGCACACCGCGCGCAGTGGACATGAACGGTTTGCCAGCGATTTGTGCATCACGCACATATTTGAGCAAGCGCAGTGGAAAGTTGTATTGGGCAATCGAGCGCAGGTGCGCACCCGAATCGGCAAAGCCCGGATGGGTCCATTCACTGGCCAGGAGCTTGTGCATCACTTCCGGGCGATGGTTGCCGTAGCAGGTTTGCCACTTCAACGCGTCGCGGTATTGGCTGGCGATATCAAAGTAGGCATCCACTGCATCGACGCCACGTTCTCGGCCGAGCTGTTCGAAGTTCTTGCCGACCATGCTCGCGTCAGGACAGGCCGTTACCCAGCAGTCCGAGAAGTCGCGGTGCCACAGGCCGATGGTGAAAATCGCTTTGACGTGCTTCTTGAACAGCGCACGGAATTGCGGGTCGTTGACCTTGGCATAGATTTCGTCCGGGTCTTTCAGATTACGCAGGATCTCCCCGGCACCAAACTCCTCGAAGGCATTGACGTTGAGCCCTTCAAGGTTGAGCAGGAACGGTGCCGGCAGGGTCTGCCAGCGGAAATTGCCGCGCAGCAGTTTGTTGGCGATCCAGCCGGATAAACGCGTGAAGCGATGCAGCATCGGCTGCGATTTAAGGTCGAGCGCGGTGAGCATGGTGCTCTTCAGCGGACGGCGGAACCAGCCGTGAGCCTGCCACAAGAATGCAAATACGTTGACCTTGGTAACCGCGTCCGGCGCGCCCTGCATGATTGCGTTGCGTTTGCGCAGCACGGCAAACAGGCGCGAAAACTCTTTCCAGTTGGCGAAAGTCGAGGGCAACGGGCTGGACCATGCCCGGTCGCCGTCCATTTTGTCGAGGCGTGTAGTCATCACCGACAAGCCCAGGCAGCCGGCGTCCAGCGCTTCTTCGAGCAGTTGCTCCATGCGCTGCAATTCGGCCTCGGTCGGGGTTACTTTGCTGGTTGCGCGCTCAAGCCCCATCACCGCAACGCGCAGTTCGGAGTGGCCGAGGAACGAGCACAGGTTCGGGCCCAGCGGATGCTTGTTGTAGAAGGCGCGATAACCGGCGGCATCGTTCCAGGTTTTGCGTTCTTGAAGGATCGGCAGCACGTATTCGCGCGGCACGGCTTCTACGCGGGTGAACAGGTCTGAGCAGTCTTCGGCATCGGCCAGCACCATGCTGATCGAGCAGGAGCCGACAGTCACCGTGGTTACGCCGTGGCGCACGGACTCTTTGAGCGCGGGTGCGGCGATCACTTCGGCATCGTAGTGCGAGTGGATTTCAATGAAGCCGGGCGTCAGCCACTTGCCGCTCGCGTCGATGACTTCGGGGCAATCCGTTTCGTCCAGCGGGCTGAGGCTGACGGCGTCGATGCGGCCATCGTTGATTCCGACATGACGAATCTCTCCGCCTTGGGCGGAACCGTCGAAGTACGCTGCATTTTTTATGATTATTTGATACGGCATAACAATCTCCAGTGCTAGCGCGGGAAGCTGAGCAACGCGCCGGTGGTCAGAAGAAGGAGGTAGATGGCGATGCGAAAGTGTTTTTCGTCGACCCGTTTATGCAAGCGTTCGCCCAGCCAGACACCCACCAACAACAAAGGTGCATAGCTGAGAACTTGCGGTAGCGCGGGTTGCAGTCGGCCATCCAGAAAGAACGCAATGGTCAGCAGGCTGTTCATGCTGAACCAGACACTGATCAAGGTTGCGCGAAAGCGTGATTTATCCAGATTGGTGCCTGCCAGCGCATGCACCAACAGCGGGCCGCCCGAGGCGAACAGGCCGTGGGTTACGCCAGCGGCCAAAGTGATCAGGCGGTTGACCCAGAGCGGGCGCGGGCGCGCAACTGCGCTGTGGCGCAGGCGCCAGAGTTCGCGGCTGGCGAACAGCAGCACGAAAACGCCAAATAGTTGTTTGGCCAGATTGGCGTCGAGCCACGGCAGCAGGAAGTAACCGATTAGCGTGCCGGCAGCCATGCCGGGCAGGATCATGCCGAACAGCAAACCGCGGTCGATCAGTTTGCGGTAGCGCAGCGTCATGTAACCGGTCATGCAGATGTTAAGCGGCACTAATACCGGCAGCAGTTGTTCAATCGGCAGCAGCAGGGCGCCCAGCGACAGCGCGATAACAATGCTGCCAAAACCGGTAATGGCCTCAAGGGTGTACGCCAGCAGAATGAAAGCGCCGAGCGCCAGCCAGATAAAGTCGATCAAGCCATTTCTCCACCGAAGCGTGCACTCATCTTGCGGTAGTAAAACGCCGGGGCGATGCGCCACAGCAAGCTGGCCAGCCAACTGCCACGGTCGGGAAACAGGCGTTGCTGGCGGTTATCCAACGCCTCGATGATTTGGCTGGCCATCCAGTCGGCACCGCGAATATTGCCGATGGTTGAGCGGGCATGGTTGGCCGGCTTGCCATCGGCGCCGAGTGCATTGCGATCAATCGGGGTGTCGAGAAAGCTCGGGTAGACCATGAGCATGCCGATCCCGTCGCGGGCCACTTCTGCGCGCAGCACTTCGAAACTCTGGCTCAGGGCACTTTTTGCCGCGCAGTAACCGGCGCGCCCCAATACGGGCATCCAGCCAGCCATTGAGCCGATTGCGGCAATTTGCCCGCCGGCCTTGCGCAGCAGCGGCAGAGCGCTGAGGGTCAGTTCCAGCGGCGCGTGATAATCAACCGCCATGACTTTGCGAAACACTGCCGGATCGGTTTTGACCGTGGGCGAACGATGGGTAATCCCGGCGTTGTTGATCAGTACGTCGAGTTTGCCAAAGCGCTCGCTGCAGGCGGCGATGAGCTGCTGGTGCAATTGCGGGTCGGTTATGTCGCCGGCAATGCCGATGATCTGCTCGTTACCCAGTTCAGCCATGCGCTCGTGCAGACCAGCCGCATTGATGTCGGTGAGGACCAATGCATCGCCACGGGCGTGACACGCGCGCGCAAGCTCCCAGCCGAGGCCGCTGGCAGCCCCGGTAATCAGTACCACATTCATCATTTCTCTCCGATTGGGCTCAACGGTTGCAGGGTTATGCTCGGGGTGGGCGGACGCCGTGACCAGAAAAACGCCAGGCTCAGGCCGGTGACCAGATGCCAGCAACCCCAGAAGGCTGCAATCAGCAGCATTCCGGTCGCCTGCGGGAAGAAGGTGAAGATAATTACCAGCCCCAGCGCCGAGTTCTGGATGCCGACTTCAAGGGTAATCGCCCGGCGATCGGCGGCGGGCAGGCCGCTGAGGCGTGCGCTCAGGTAGCCCGTACTCAATGCCAGCGCGTTATGAATAACCACCAGCCAGAAGAACAGATGGAAGTGTGCAATGAATTGCGCGTAGTTCTTGCCAAAGGCCAGGCCGACAAAACTGAGCATGACCAGCAAGGCAAAGACCCGTAGTGGTTTTTCGATGCGTTTCGACAAGCCCGGATAGCGTTTGCCAACGTACATGCCGACCAACAGAGGCAAGCCCAATACCATCAACACCATGAGCAGCAGGCTCAGCGGGTCCATCGAGATTTCAGTGAGCAGCGGTCGGGTGTGTGGATTAAGCCAGGCGTATAAACCGAAGTTGATCGGCGTCAGTACGCTTGCCGCCACGCTGGATACAGCGGTCATGCTCACCGACACCGCGACGTTGCCGCGGGCCATCCACGTCATGATGTTTGAAAAGCTACCGCCGGGGCAGGCGGCGACCAGCGACATGCCCAGCGCCAACATCGGCTCGACATTGAATGCCCAGCAGCCCAGACAAGTCAGGGCAGGCAACAGAATGAACTGCGCAATCAGGCCGATTGCCGGGGCCTTGGGCGAGCGCAGGATGCTTTTGAAGTCATCTGCGCGCAGTTCCAGCGAGACCCCGAACATCATCACCGCGAGGATCAGATTGAGCAGCACCAGGCTCGATGGGTCGAATTGAATGTTTACCGTTTCCATGCTGATCCTTACACCGCGCTACGGGTGGCGTAGGTAGCGCCATTGTGGTCGAGATCAGCGTTGAGTTGCGCTGTGTGTTCGGCAATGCTGGCGCGATAGGTGTCTTTGTGCACGTAGTAGGCCATGCGTTCCAGGTCCAGATAGTTGTAGCCGCCGTCGAGGCGCATACTGGCGCGCTCGCGCTTGGTCTGTTGCAGTGCCTTGGCTGACGCCGCGCCTTGCTGCAACTGACGTATGTACAGGGCCACTAATTCGGCCTGTTCATCGCGACCTTGCCAGCCCAGGCCTGAGGCCTCAACCATGCCCATCATGAACAGGTCATCGTATTGCGGATGGAACACGTTGAGGTAAAGCTGCGGCGCACCGGCCTTTTCCGGCCAGTTGAGATGGGCGCGGTCAATAAACGGGTAGTCGAGCTTATAGCCTGTGCCTTGCAGGATCAGGTCATATTCGCCCTGTTCGCCGTCGGTGAAGGTCACCTGTTTGCCGTCGACCTTACTGATGTCGCGGCGCGCCTTGATGTCGCCATGACCTAAGTAATGCAACACCAGTGAATTCATCACCGGGTGCGATTCATAGAGTTTGTAATCCGGGTCGGGCAAGCCATAGTTCGATGGCTTGCCTACCAGCGCACGCACCAGCAGGCCGTCGAGACGCTGTTTGAGTGGGCGCGGCAATTTGATTGCGCCGCCAAAGGTGTCGGTGGGTTTGCCCAGAATGAATTTGGGCAGGAAGTAGTAGCCGCGACGAACCGAGATGTCGACTGAGGCAGCGCGGTGCACGGCATCGACGGCAATGTCGCAGGCAGAGTTACCACAACCGACAACCAGCACGCGCTTGCCTTCGAATACGGCGGCGCTGCGGTATTCGCTGGAATGCATGACCTGGCCGTCGAAGTCGCCGGGCAGGCTGACGCTGTTGGGTTTGTGCAGTGTGCCATTGGCGATCAGCACCCCGTCGAACTGCCAGTTGCGGCGCACGCCGTTCTGCTCGCTGATCAACTGCCAGCCACGCTCCAGACGGTTTACCTCAACCACGCGGGTGTTGAATTGGTAGTGCGTCTTGAGTTGGAAGTGGTCGGCGTAATCACGGAAATAGCGGCGCATTTCGCTGTGGTGCGGGTAGGGCGCTACCTCGTCACGCATCGGAAATTCGCTGAATTGGGTAGTCGACTTGGAGGAAATAAGATGAGCAGAGTTGTACATGGTGCTGTGCGGATTATCGATGTCCCACAAGCCGCCGACATCACTGTTCAGCTCGAAACCGACAAAGTCGATGCCGTGCTTCTTTAGCTGACGGGCTGTGCACAGCCCCATTGGGCCTGCGCCGATAATGGCGTACATAACTTTCCTCATTGATCATTGCGCAGTGTTTGCGGCGCATTGCGCGGCATTCAAACAGGGCGCTTATTGTTATTTTGGCACGCTGGTTTTGGGGCCAGTCGTCGATGGTTAATTATTGCGTGACCTTGGGGGTTCGGTTCAATGACAATTGACGCCTTTCCCGGGTGACCTGTGGTCGCCTTTGTCACGGTGGAGTCAATGCAATGCCGGGTTTGCCCCCAGTCGAAGAAATGCAGGATGAGGTGTTGCTTGCCGAGGTCAAGGACGCGTTTGGAACCATTCGCGTGGTTGAGATCGGTGCCTACCGTTTTCTGGAATTTGGCGATGCAATCGAGCAAAGCTGTGTATTCATGGCAGACCCCAGCTGGCTTGAGTACGACTATACGCGCGCCATGTTTATTGGCGCGTTGTGTCATCCGCAGCCAGAGAGCGCGCTGTTTCTGGGGTTGGGCGCCGGTAACCTGACCCAGGCCTGCCTCAAGTACTTGCCGCTGGATGATGTCGAAACCATCGAGTTGCGTCCCGATGTACCGCGCCTGGCCATGGAGTATCTCGGCCTTGAAGATGACCCGCGTCTGACTGTGCGCGTGGGTGATGCGTTGGATTTGTTGCCGAGTGCCGAGACAGCCGATTTGATCTTTGTCGACCTTTATACTGATCACGGCCCCGGCGTGGCGCATCTGGCATGGCGCTTTCTGGAGGACTGTCAGCGTAAACTCAACCCGGGTGGCTGGCTGGTGATCAATCAGTGGGCCGGTGACGATGGCAAACCGCTTGGCGCTGCCTTGCTGCGCGGGCTGTATAACCGTCATTACTGGGAGTGCCCGGTGAAGGAGGGCAATGTCGTGCTGCTGGTGCCGGCCGACCTTGAGCAAACGCTGGATTTCGGCGAGTTGCAGTGGCGCGCCGAAATGCTTGCGCCGACACTCGGCTATTCATTGCAGCCGCTGATCGAGCAGATTCGCCCGGCGACCTGAGCCTGTTCTTTCTAATAACGGTGCGCTACTTGCCGGTGAACAAGCCTTCGCGCCGCTCCAGCATGGCATTCAAGCCTTCGCGGGCATCCTCGCTGGCCATTAATTTGGCTGCTGTGGGGTGCAAGTCAGCGGCCGCTGCGGCTTCACCTTCTTTGAGCGCCTGACGCGCTGACGCCAGCGTTGCCTTAACACCGAGCGGCGCCTGCTTGGCGATTCGCTCGGCTAACCACAAGGCGCGCGGTAATAAGTCTTCCGAGGCCATGACCTCTTGCACCAGATTACAGCGCTGAGCTTCGTGAGCATCGAATTCGTCACCGGTCAGCAGCCAGCGCATGGCGTTGCCCCAGCCGGCAACGCGGTGCATGCGCAAAGTGGCGCCGCCAAAAGGGAAGATGCCGCGTTGCACTTCAAGCTGGGCGAAGCGCGTGTTGCTGGCGCAGAGGTTAATGTCGGAGGCCAGCATCAGTTCGATGCCGATGGTGTAGCAGTAGCCCTGTACGGCGACGATTACCGGTTTGCTGACCCGTGGCCCGCCGAATACGCCCCACGGATCGCAACCGCCAGCCGGTATTTGCCAGCCAGCGGCAAATGTCGCGGCAACCTTGGCCAGATCCAGCCCCGCCGTGAAATGTTCGCCGTGAGCAAATACCAGGGCAACCCGTAGCGCAGCATCGCGCTCGAACTCGCCATAGGCGAGGCAGAGGTCGTTGAGCATCTCAAGGTCAAATGCATTACGTTTGCTGGCGCGATCCAGCCCGATAAGCATGACGGCACCATGACTTTCGCGACTGACTCGGCCTTTGCTGCTGGCATTCATTGGTGGGCTCTCGGCGGGTAAAGGTCCTGCAAACGGTATAGCGTCACTGGCAAGCCTTGTCCAAACGCAGGCGGGGATTGATCAAGTTATGACCGTTTAGCGGTAGCTTATTAATAAATAGACGAAAATCATCACATTGATCAGCTTTTCCGGTATAGTGCGCGCCGGTCAATTTATGGCCACGTTCAGGTAGTGCAACGCGCCCGAAGGCTATCTTCGGCAGCCAGTCCGCAAAGTGCGGGCTATCCTAGACGATTCACTTTAATCATTACGTTTTCGCAAATCCCCGCCGACAGGGCTGCCAGGGTGACTTCACGGTCTTACACGGCATGCGCAGCTTTGGAACATGGGTCTTTGCGGATGCACTTAGAGGCAGACCCATGACCCAGGAAATCGGCGGCTTCGCCGCGCTCGGACTTCACCCAAGTATTCTTGCAGCACTGACTGCAGTGGGCTACGAAGAGCCATCGCCAATTCAGCAACAAGCCATCCCAGTTATTCTCGCCGGCCAGGACATGATTGGTCAGGCGCAGACGGGTACCGGTAAAACAGCCGCATTCGCTTTGCCGCTGCTCAGCCGTATCGACATCAGCAAGCGTGAGCCGCAGGCTCTGATTCTGGCGCCGACCCGCGAACTGGCTCTGCAGGTTGCAACGGCATTTGAAACCTATTCCAAGCAATTGCCTGGCCTTAACGTTGTTGCTGTTTACGGTGGCGCCCCGATGGGCCCGCAGTTGAAAGCAATCCGTCAGGGTGCCCAGGTTATCGTGGCAACGCCGGGTCGTCTGGTTGACCACCTGCGCCGCGACGAGAAAGTACTCTCGACCATTCAGCACCTGGTGCTCGATGAAGCCGACGAAATGCTCAAGCTGGGCTTCATGGACGATCTGGAAGTTATTTTCCAGGCCATGCCAGCGACTCGCCAGACAGTACTGTTCTCGGCCACTCTGCCGCACTCGATTCGCGCCATTGCTGAAAAGCACCTGCGCAATCCGCAGCACATCAAAATCGCTGCCAAGACCCAAACCGTTGCGCGTATCGAACAGGCTCACCTGTTGATCCACGCTGACCAGAAGGTTAACGCCGTACTGCGTTTGCTCGAAGTTGAAGAGTTTGATGCGCTGATCGCATTCGTGCGCACCAAGCAAGCCACTCTGGATCTGGCCAGCGCGCTGGAAGCCAAAGGCTACAAGGCTGCTGCACTGAACGGTGACATCGCCCAGAATCAGCGTGAGCGCGTAATCGACTCGCTGAAAGACGGTCGTCTGGACATCGTTGTAGCAACCGACGTAGCTGCTCGTGGCCTCGACGTGCCGCGCATCACTCACGTGTTCAACGTAGACATGCCGTACGATCCAGAGTCTTACGTTCACCGTATCGGCCGTACTGGCCGTGCCGGTCGCGAAGGTCGCGCATTGCTGCTGGTAACGCCGCGTGAGCGTCGCATGCTGCAGGTTATCGAGCGTGTTACCGGCCAGAAAGTTGGCGAAGTCAAGCTGCCAAACGCTCAGCAAGTTCTCGATGCACGCATCAAGAAGCTGACCACCAGCCTGGCACCTCTGGTCGCTGACGCTGAGGCCAGCCACGGTGATTTGCTTGATCGTCTGACTGCAGACATCGGTTGCTCGCCGCGTGCTCTGGCTGCCGCATTGCTGCGCAAGGCCACCAATGGTCAGGCGCTGACTTTGGCTGACGTCGAGAAAGAGCAGCCATTGGTTCCTAACAGCGGTCCGCGTGAGCGTAGCGATCGTGGCGGTGAGCGTGGCGAGCGTCCGGTTCGTTCCGATCGCGAGCGTCGTGCGCCAATGCCGCTGGGCGAAGGCCGTGCACGTTGCCGTACCGCGCTGGGTGCGCGTGACGGTATTGCTGCCAAGAACCTGCTGGGCGCAATCCTCAACGAAGGCGGCCTTGCGCGTGACGCTATCGGTCGCATCCAGATCCGCGAGAGCTTCAGCCTCGTTGAGCTGCCGGAAGACGGCCTGGAGCGCTTGCTGGCCAAACTCAAGGATACCCGTGTTGCTGGTAAGCCGTTGAAGCTGCGCCGTTATCGCGAAGACTGATTCAGTTCAGTCCTCGCGCAGGGCCAGCTAATCCGGCCCGCGTAAGCTAACGAGAAAACCCGAATCGAATGGTTCGGGTTTTTTTATGGCTGCATGAAAGGCGCCGCAGGTTGGGGTTGGCGCGACGCGCTTGGGATTGTCTGTGCGAAGGAGGGCAGTTGGCCGCTATCAGCTTGTGCTTTCCTGCAGGCAATATAAAAGCCACAACAGCGAACTGTTATGGCTTATGGCTGGCGGAATCAGGCTATGTGATAGCTGAGAACGCTGTCTTGCTCTTTCAAGGATTTACGCAGATCTGCCGGAATATTGCCGGAGCGTACGGCCAGTTCCAGGCGGATCTCTTCGAGGCTCTGGGCGAAAGCCTGTGTGTCATTCAATTGAGCTGCACCCAGTACACGGCTGTAAACGGTGGTTTCGCTGTCATCGATGAGCGATAGCACAATGCTGCTATCGGGTCGTGGCAAGCTGAAATTGGCCTTGAGGGGTGAAAACAGTTGTTCGACAAATTCGCGTTTGGTGCTGTCCATTCACTGGGCTCCATCCTGGGGGTAACAAACAGACCCCCAGTCTACGCCTAAAGTTCAGCAGGCCATAATTTAGGCGCTGAGTGACTGGCGCGCCTTGGCAATTACCTGCTCCAGCGAGTCAGCCGAGTACTGGCCCGGATACAGGCGCTGGCTGTGCTTGGCGATGCCGGCATTGTCGACGATGGTGAAGCTGAAACTGCCTTTGCGTGCAGCAAGGATATGGCAGTCGAGTGGCGCAAATGCGCTGGCTAGGGTGCTAATGGCAACCTGAATTTGAGTTTGTGTATTCATTTTTTGGGTGTTTCCTAAAGCAAAAGCGCTTCGTGCGCAGAGTAAAGCTCCAGAGCACTGACGGTTTCTGGTCAGATACTTTTTTTCATATGGAGCGAAGTTACACGACCATTGGGCGAAATCGCCGGGATCGGGTCAGTACTTCGGATGCAGGTTTGCGTCGTCGCTGAGGCGAGACATCCTGAATAGTCATCAGATTGGGTCAGGTAGAAAGCTGTGCGGCATCGCTTGATAGGCGTATGCGCTTTTTACCAGGGTTCCATCGGAGGGGGTGGACAGTGTTGTTGAGTTTCAACAGCAGTATCCGGTGCCTTATTGACTTACAGCTTGGTACGAACAGGCGGATTGTACGTGTCTGTGTAAAAAATAGCCAGTTGTATTTTCTGTGAATCAAGAAGCGGCTGATTGGATGCAATTTGCGGGTCGCTCCGTTAGGATTAGCCCACTTTTGCTTTCATCTCATGACGGGTTTCGATGAGTTATCAGGTTCTTGCACGCAAGTGGCGTCCGCGCTCCTTCCGCGAAATGGTTGGCCAGACGCATGTGCTCAAAGCACTGATCAATGCCCTGGATAGCCAGCGGTTGCACCACGCCTATCTTTTCACGGGCACCCGCGGGGTGGGTAAAACCACGATTGCGCGGATTATTGCCAAATGCCTGAACTGCGAAACCGGTATCAGCTCCACGCCGTGCGGAACCTGCTCGATCTGCAAAGAGATTGACGAGGGCCGCTTTGTTGACCTGATCGAAGTCGACGCCGCGAGCCGGACCAAAGTCGAAGACACCCGTGAGTTGCTCGACAACGTGCAGTACTCGCCGAGCCGTGGGCGCTTCAAGGTCTACCTGATCGACGAAGTGCACATGCTGTCGTCGCACTCGTTCAATGCGCTGCTGAAAACCCTGGAAGAGCCGCCGCCGCACGTTAAATTCCTGCTGGCGACGACCGATCCGCAAAAACTGCCGGTCACCATCCTGTCGCGCTGCCTGCAGTTCTCGCTGAAGAACATGCCGCCCGAGCGTGTGGTCGAGCACTTGAGCCATGTATTGACGGCTGAAACCATTCCGTTCGAAGAAGACGCGCTGTGGTTGCTCGGCCGTGCTGCCGATGGCTCTATGCGTGACGCCATGAGTCTTACCGATCAGGCAATCGCCTTTGGTGAGGGCAAGGTGCTGGCTGCTGATGTGCGGGCAATGCTCGGCACACTCGACCACGGTCAGGTGTATGGCGTGTTGCATGCATTGCTTGAGGGCGATGCGCGCGGCGTTATTGACGCGGTTCGGCATCTGGCTGAACAGGGGCCGGACTGGAATGGCGTACTCAGCGAGATTCTCAACGTCTTGCACCGCGTAGCAATCGCCCAGGCGCTGCCGGATGCGGTCGACAATGGCTACGGCGACCGTGATCGGGTGCTTGAGCTGGCGGGTGCATTACCGGCCGAAGATATTCAGTTTTACTACCAGATGGGCCTTATCGGTCGCCGTGACTTGCCCTTGGCGCCGGACCCGCGCAGCGGGTTTGAGATGGTCCTGCTGCGAATGCTCGCTTTCAGGCCCGCTGATTCAGCGGACGCCCCCGGGCTTTCGCTAAAGCCGCTCGGGATTAGCCAGGCCACTGCTAATCCCCCAAGCGACTCAGTGGCCGGCGCTGCTATTGCGGCGCCGGCTGCCGTACCGCCTCAGCCAGCAGCTGCTGCGCCTGAGCCTGCGCCCGTTGCTGCTGCGAGCGTGGCGGCTTTAGCGCCGGCGCCAACCGTGGCGGCACCGCAACCCCTGCCAGAAGCGTCTGCGCCAGTGGTTGATTTGCCTTGGGAAGAGCCGGCGGCGGTTGCAGCGCCTGTTATTCCAACGCCAGCAGAGGCTGTTCAGGAGAGCGTTTCTGAGCCAGAGCCTGCTGATGTTAGCGTTGCAGCTAAAGCGTCTGAGATCGTCGCTGAGGCTGCGAGCGAGCCGGTTGCAGAGCTGCACGTCGAGACTGTCGCGGTTGTCACCGAAGAAGCCGTAGTTATCGAGGCTGCACAATTGCCAGACAACGATGCGGATGACGAGCCGCCGTTGGGTGATTACGACTACGTCGAGATGGACGCAGAATCAATGGATTATGACTTCGGCGCGATTGAACCCGAAGTGATCGAGGCGCCTGAGCCATCAGCGGCTGCGGTGCCCGCCACTGGTCTTGCCGCTGAGTGGCTGGAGCTGTTCCCCAAGTTGGGCCTGGCCGGCATGACCGGCAGCATTGGCGCTAACTGCACGCTGATTTCGGTTGAAGGCGACAACTGGCTGTTGCACCTGGATCCTGCGCACAGCGCGTTGTTTAATCCGACCCAGCAACGCCGCCTGAATGACGCGCTCAACCAGCAGCAGGGGCGCGAGCTCAAGCTGCACATCGAATTGATTAAACCTGAACAGGAAACACCTGCTCAGGCGGCTTCGCGCAAACGTGCCAATCGCCAGCGCGAAGCAGAGGAGTCGATCCATAACGATCCGCTCGTCCAGCAAATGATTGAGCAGTTCACTGCGGTCATTCGTGCCGATAGTATTGAACCCATAGACCCTATTATTACCCCCTGATTACGAGGACAACACCATGATGAAAGGTGGCATGGCCGGCCTGATGAAGCAGGCGCAGCAGATGCAGGAAAAAATGGCGAAGATGCAGGAAGAACTTGCTAACGCCGAAGTCACCGGTCAATCCGGCGCCGGCCTGGTCAGCGTTGTCATGACTGGTCGTCACGACATCAAGCGCGTGAGCCTGGATGACAGCTTGATGCAGGAAGACAAGGAAATCCTTGAAGACCTGATCGCCGCTGCAGTCAACGATGCCGTGCGCAAAGTTGAAGCCAACAGCAAAGAGAAAATGGGCGGCATGACCGAAGGCATGCAACTGCCACCCGGTTTCAAAATGCCGTTCTAAAAAGTGCTACGGGTGTGGCTGCCACGGCAGCCGCACCTGTATCTGGCACAAGCGCGGCGGATTCACGCCGACCACTTGTGCAGCGTGTCGCCCTGACACGAACAATGCTGCAACGCGATTTTCATACTTCCCCTGTGACCGAGAAACTGCATGAGCTTCAGTCCCCTGATTCGTCACCTGATCGATTCACTGCGCATTCTGCCCGGCGTTGGCCAGAAAACGGCCCAGCGCATGGCCTTGCAGATGCTCGAGCGTGACCGCAGTGGCGGCTTGCGCCTCGCTCAGGCGCTGACGCAGGCGATGGAAGGCGTAGGGCACTGCAAACGTTGTCGTACGCTTAGCGAAGACGAGGTGTGCGAAATCTGCCTCGATCCGCGCCGCGACGACAATCTGCTGTGCGTTGTGCAAGGCCCGATGGATGTCTACGCCGTTGACCAAACAGGGTTTCGCGGGCGCTACTTTGTCCTCAAAGGGCATTTGTCGCCGCTGGACGGTCTTGGGCCTGAAGCCATTGGCATCCCCGAGTTGCTGGCGCGTATTGAGCAAGGATCTTTCGTCGAGATCATTCTGGCCACCAACCCGACAGTGGAAGGCGAGGCTACCGCGCACTACATCGCACAGTTGCTGGCCAATAAAGGCCTTGTCACTTCGCGTATTGCCCATGGCATGCCGCTCGGTGGTGAGCTTGAATTGGTCGATGGCGGTACGCTTGCCCACGCATTCTCCGGTCGCCGCCCAATCGTTCTGTAACCAAAACCCGGCATCTGCTTTCGCCAGCTTGGCAACTGCGCCACTGAAGCCTGCGCTTCAGCGTGCGTTCAGCCAGGCTGTGTCTGTGAAAAACAGCGGGGCATCTGGCCGTTTTATCATCTTGCTAACCAAGCAAGCGCTAGGTATGGTCTGGAAAACCTCAGCGAGCAGCCGCCATGCCAGCCTTGCAAGATTATTTCGATGACTCCCACACCCTCGTGCGCGACTCGGTTCGCCGCTTTGTTGAGCGTGAAATCCTGCCGCACGTAGACGATTGGGAGGAGGCCGGTGGCTTCCCGCGTGAGCTTTACCACAAGGCGGGTGCTGCAGGGATTTTGGGTATTGGTTACCCCGAGCGCTTCGGCGGCAGCCACGAAGGCGATATTTTTGCCAAGGTGGCCGCCAGTGAAGAACTGATGCGTTCAGGTTCTGGTGGGCTGGTTGCGGGCTTGGGATCGCTGGATATCGGCTTGCCGCCCGTTCTCAAGTGGGCCAAACCGGCCATTCGTGATCATGTGGTGCCGCAGGTGCTGGCGGGTGAGAAAATCATGGCGCTGGCGGTGACCGAACCCTCTGGCGGCTCCGATGTGGCAAACCTGAAAACCCGCGCCGTGCGTGACGGTGAGTTTTATCGGGTCAGCGGCAGCAAGACTTTTATTACCAGTGGCGTGCGCGCCGACTATTACACCGTCGCGGTGCGCACCGGGGGCGAGGGATTTTCAGGTGTCAGCCTGTTATTGATCGAGAAAGGCGCGCCAGGTTTCACCGTGGGCCGCCAGTTGAAAAAGATGGGGTGGTGGGCGTCTGATACGGCGGAACTGTTCTTCGATGATTGCAGGGTGCCGGTCGATAACCTGATTGGTGCCGAGAACATGGGATTTGCCGGAATCATGGCGAATTTTCAGAGCGAGCGACTTTCATTGGCGATCATGGCCAACATGACCGCGCAACTGGCCTTTGAAGAGTCGATGGCGTGGGCGCGCGAGCGGCAGGCGTTTGGTAAGCCGATCGGCAAGTTTCAGGTGCTCAAACATCGGCTGGCAGAGATGGCCACGCAGCTTGAAGTGTCACGCGAGTTCACTTACCGGCAAGCGGCGAAAATGGCGGCGGGGCAAAGCGTGGTCAAGGAGATCTCCATGGCCAAGAACTTTGCCACCGATATTGCCGACAAGATTACCTATGACGCCGTGCAGATTCTCGGCGGCATGGGTTACATGCGCGAGAGTCTGGTCGAGCGCTTGTACCGTGACAATCGGATTCTCTCGATTGGCGGCGGCTCACGCGAGATCATGAACGAGATTATCAGCAAGCAGATGGGGCTCTAGCGCTGACGCGTCTGCACAGATCACTGGACCATTAAAAAACCGGCACAAGGCCGGTTTTTTATGAGCAGCAAACGCATAAGTCGAGCTATCAGCGCTCGTCCAGGGCGAAGGCTGTCAGGGCGAATGTTGGTACGCCGCTGTCCTGCAGCTTTTGCGAACCGCCAAGCTCTGGGAGGTCGATAATGGCTGCGGCTTCAATGACGCTGGCGCCCAGACGCTTGACCAGTTGCACGGCTGCGAGCAGCGTGCCGCCAGTGGCGATCAGGTCATCGACGATCAGCACTTTGTCGCCTTGTTTCAGGCTGTCTGCGTGAATTTCCAGGAACGCTTCACCGTATTCGGTCTGGTAGCCTTCGGTGACAACGTCGGCCGGCAGTTTGCCTTGCTTGCGGAACAACACCAGTGGTTTGTTCAGCTCATAGGCGATGATCGATCCGATCAAAAAGCCACGTGCATCCATTACCCCGATGTGACTGAAGTCGGCGTCGATGTAGCGTTGGATAAAGCTGTCGATGACCATGCGCAGTGCGCGCGGTGATTGGAACAGTGGCGTAATGTCACGGAAAACCACGCCTGGCTTGGGGAAATCTATAACCGGGCGGATCAGCGTTTTAACGCTGAATTCGTCGAAAATCATTGCAAGGATCCTGCATGTAAGCGTTTAGGGGTAAAGCTGCGCCGCCATGACCGGCGGCGCGGGGGATCAGTTGTTGATTTGGCCACCGGCCAAGGCGCACAACTCGATAGGGTCGATAATGTTGATTTCCTTGCCTTCCGCCTCAATCAGGTTGTTGTGTTGAAAGCGGGTGAATACCCGGGAAACAGTTTCAACCGCCAAACCCAGGAAATTACCGATGTCGTTGCGCGACATAGCCAGGCGAAATTGATTCGCCGAGAAGCCACGTGCACTGAACCTCGAAGACAAGTTGACCAGAAAAGTGGCGATGCGCTCGTCTGCCGTCTTCTTCGACAGAAGCATCAGCATCTGCTTATCGTCACGAATTTCGCGGCTCATGATGCGCATCAACTGACGACGTAACTGTGGCAGTTGCAGGGCCAGATCATCGAGGCGCTCGAACGGTATCTCGCAAATCGAAGTGGTTTCCAGCGCTTGCGCAGAGGACATATAGGTTGACGTATCCATGCCCGACAAGCCAACCAGCTCGCTCGGCAAGTGGAAGCCGGTGATCTGCTCTTCTCCGCTGTCGCTCACGCTGAACGATTTAAGCGCCCCGGAACGCACGGCGTATACTGATTGAAAGGCATCGCCCTGACGGTATAAAAACTCGCCACGCTTGAGCGGACGCCCGCGCTTGACGATGTTGTCGAGCGCGTCCATATCTTCAAAGTCGAGTGACAAAGGCAAACAAAGTGCAGCCAGGCTGCAATCCTTGCAGTGCACCTGATGAGGAGTGCGTAGCTTGAGGCTATCAGACATCGAGTCGGTTCCCGGGAATACACGCAGATAACGTAAGGTTACATCACGCGTGCATTCTCGGCCAGCGGGATTACTGTAACCCGCATGCTGAAGGGGTTACAGCAACTGGCGGACTCGATCGGTTTAGCCCGTATCCATGGGCATACACCCTGTGAAACTTTAAATGCTCGGTACTCGGTAAAGTGTTGCTGCGCGTCAGATGACGCGCGAATAACGCTGCGTGTTGGTCGAATGCAGGTAGTGGTCAAAGACCATGCACACCGAGCGCACCAATAGCCGCCCAGCCGGCAAGACTTCGATGGCTTTATCGTCAAAGCGGATCAAGCCGTCCTCATGCATGTCGTGCAGTGCTGGCAGGCAATCGCTGAAGTAGTCGAGTACGTTGATGCCGAAGCGCTGCTCGATGTCGGCAAATTGCAGCTCGAAGTGACAAATGATCTGTTGGATAACCGCCTGGCGAATATGGTCATCGTCGCTGCTGGTGAGCCCGCGTTTGGTCGCGAGCTGGCCCAGAGCGAGACTTTGCTGATACTCATTGAGATCGCTGTTGTTCTGGCTGTATAGCGTGCCGATCTGGCTGATGGCTGAAACGCCGAGGCCGATCAGGTCGCAATGGCCGTGCGTGGTATAGCCCTGAAAGTTGCGGTGCAGGCTGCCATCTTCCTGAGCGATGGCCAGCTCGTCATCCGGCAGGGCGAAATGGTCCATGCCGATGTAGCGGTAGCCAGCGGCCAGCAGCTGCTCGATGCTGCCCTGTAACATGGCCAGTTTGGTGGCGGGCGAGGGCAGATCCTGAGTGTTGATGCGCCGTTGCGGTTTGAACCGTTCCGGCAGGTGCGCGTAGTTGAACAGCGACAGGCGATCCGGCTGCAAGGCAATTACCGCGGCCACGCTCTCGGCGAAACGCTCGGGGGTTTGCAGCGGCAGGCCGTAGATCAGGTCGATATTGACTGAGCGAAACTGCAGGGTGTGCGCGGCGTCGATGATTGCCTCGGTTTCTTCGAGGCTCTGCATCCGGTTGATCGCGCGCTGCACTTGCGGGTCGAGATCCTGTACGCCAAGGCTGACCCGATTAAAACCCAGCTCGCGAAGCAAACCCATGGTCGCCCAATCTGCCTCACGTGGGTCGATCTCGATGCTGTAGTCGCCGCTGTCATCATCGAGCAGGTTGAAGTATTTGCCGATCATTGCCATCAGCTCGCGCAGCTGGCTGTGGCTGAGGAAGGTCGGTGTGCCGCCACCGAAATGCAGTTGTTCGATTACCTGATCAGGGTGCAGATGCCGGCTGATGATCGCCATTTCCTGTTCAAGGGCCACCAGATAAGCCGCCGCACGGCTGCGGTCCTTGGTGATGACCTTGTTGCAGGCGCAGTAGTAGCAAATGTTGGCGCAGAACGGAATGTGCACATACAGCGACAGTGCGCGGCTATGCTTGGCGCTCTCACGCGCAGCCGCGAGCACGTTAAGCGGGCCTACCGAGTCGTTGAATTGCACGGCTGTCGGGTAGGAGGTGTAACGTGGACCAGCCTGATCGTAGCGCTGGATCAAGGCTGTATCCCACTGGATGCTGTCGAGCATTGGCTGTTCCACGGTCTGTTAAATCAGTAACAGACAGTCTATTGGCGATACGCCAGCATCTCCTTGACACAGATCAGTCAGGACGCTTTGAGTGACTCAGCCCCAACTTAAAGCCTTGCTTAGTGACCCATCAGCCAGTGTTGGTGCGGGCCGGGCAGCGTCCACAGGCCAAACAGCACGACCATGATGCCGGCAGCAACACGCACGCCACGGTTACGCAGAAAACCGTTGAGCCGCTCGGCAGCGAGCCCTGTCGCAAGCAGCACCGGTATGGTGCCAAGCCCAAAGGCCAGCATCAGTGCCGCGCTGTCGAGCGCGTTGCCCTGGCTGGCGGCCCACAGCAGGGTGCTGTAGACCAGACCGCACGGCAACCAGCCCCAGAGCGCACCCAAAATGACGGCGCGAGGCAGGCTGGTGACTGGCATAAAGCGTTTGGTGAGAGGTTGGATGTAGCGCCACAGCCCGCGTCCCAGCGCTTCAATGCGCGTCAGGCCGCTCCAGATCCCGGCCAGATACAAGCCCATGGCAATCAACAGGCCGGCGGCAATCACCCGCAAAATCATGGCGCCAGGGCTGTTGGCGACGGCAAAACCGGCAAGGCCAATGATCAGGCCGGCGCAGGTATAACTGAAAATGCGTCCGGCGTTGTAGGCGATGAGCAACTGCAAGCGCTTGCCGCGCTGCTCGGGTGGTATTGCCAGGGTCAGGGCCCCCATCAGGCCGCCACACATACCAAGGCAATGCCCGCCGCCCAACAGGCCAAGAATCAACGCCGACGCCAGCAGTGGAGCCAGCTCAAGCATCGCGCTTGTCCTTATCATCGGTACCTGGCGCGTCTTCGCTGGAGTGTTGCGCCTCGTCGATGCCGGCTTTGTGCATCGGGTCTTCGTCGTCGAACAGGATGCTGTGCGCAGGGCCGTCGAGGTCATCGTACTGGCCGCTGTCTACCGCCCAGAAAAATACCCAGATGGCCAGCGCAACAAGGGCCAGCGCAACGGGGATTAAGATATACAGTGCAGGCATGCGGATTCCTGATTAAGTCGATTTAGCCTCATGCGCGGGTGAGGCGCAGGGCATTGAGTACGACCAGCAGCGAGCTCAGGGACATGCCCAGCGCTGCCCATAATGGGGTGATCAGGCCAAGTGCCGCAAACGGCAGAATCGAGCTGTTGTAGAGACCGGCCCAGACCAGGTTCTCGATAATGATACGCCGGGTGCGACGAGCCAGCTTGAATGCTTGCACCAGGCTGCTCAAACGATTGGACAGGAGCACGGCGTCGGCACTGGTTTTGGCCAGATCGGTTGCGCTGCCCATCGCCACGCTGATGTCTGCACCCGCCAGCACCGGCACGTCATTCACGCCATCACCGAGCATCAGCACGCGCTTGCCCTGATCATGCAGCTGTTGCAGTTGCGCGAGTTTATCCGCCGGCGACATGCCGCCCTGATAGGTGTCGATTTTAAGGGTTTGGGCAATTTCGCCAACCATCGGCGAGGTATCACCCGAGAGCAACATGACCTGCCAACCGCGCTGTTTGCAAGCGGCAACCAGCTCCGGCGCATCTTCGCGCAGTCGGTCATTAAGGACAAACCAGGCCAGCGGCCCTTGCTCATCGCCCAAAAGCAGCCATTGGCCATTAGTGCCGGGGATTGCCGGGCAGGGTTGCTGGCTTAGCTGACAGACATAGGCGGCTTGCCCGATGCGCAGCAGGCGGCCATTGACCCGACCCTGCAGGCCATGACCCGGCGTGCTCTCGACTTCCTCGGCAGCAACCGTGGCACGGCCAAAAGCTTTGGCGATCGGGTGCTCGGAGCGGTTCTCCAGCGCGGCGGCGAGCATCAGGCATTCGTCGCTGCTCTGGTCTGCCAGCGTGCGGATCTCACTGAGGGTCAGCTTGCCTTCGGTGAGGGTGCCAGTCTTGTCAAAAATGACCGTGTCTATCTGGTTCAAGCCTTCGAGAACATGCCCGCGGGTTAACAGAAGGCCCAAGCCATGCAACGTGCCGGTGGCGGCTGTAAGCGCTGTCGGCGTTGCCAGCGCCAGTGCGCAGGGACACGTGGCGACCAGCAGCGCGAGAACGACCCAGAAGGCGCGAGACGGGTCGATCTCCAGCCAGATGATGCCGACCACGGCGGCTGCAATCAGCACGAATAGCAGAAACCATTGCGAGACTTTATCGGCAAGCTCAGCCAGGCGCGGCTTGTCGGTTTGCGCGCGTTCCAGCAGTCGCACAATGGCCGAGAGGCGGGTGGCATCGCCCAAGGCCTCAACCTCAACGGTGAGCGGGCCTTCGACGTTCAGCGTGCCGGCGGTGACGCTGTCGCCCACCGCGCGTGCTTGCGGCAGATACTCGCCGGTGAGGACAGACTCGTCGACGCTGGATTGACCGCTGACGATGCGCCCGTCTGCTGGTAATAGCGCGCCGGGTGGCACTTGCACGCGATCACCGCACTTGAGTTCCTTGAGCAAAATGCGCACGGTCTGGCCGTCCGGTTCCAGGCGCAAGCATGAGGCTGGCAGCAGGTTAACCAACTGCGCCGTCGCGGCGGCGGTGCGTTCCCGGGCGCGGCGCTCGAGGTAGCGCCCGGCAAGCAGGAACAGTGCGAACATGCCCACGGCATCGAAGTAGAGTTCGCCAGTGCCGGTGACGGTCGACCAGATACCTGCGATGTAAGCACCGCCAATCGCCAGTGACACCGAGATGTCCATGCTCAGGTGACGGGTGCGGATATCACGCAGCGCGCCACGGAAGAACTGGCCGCAGCAGTAGAAAACAATGGGCGTGGTCATAAACAGGCTGACCCAGCGCAGAATCTTGTCCAGCTCTGGCGTCAGGTCGATGTTGAACTCGGGCCATGTCGCCATTGCCGCCATCATGACCTGCATCCACAGCAACCCGGCTACACCGAGTTCGCGCATTGCCCGGCGATTTTCCTTGGCCAGTTGCTGCGCGGCGCTGTCGGCTTGCCAGGGGTGGCCGGCATAACCAATGCTGCGCAGTTCTTTGAGGATGTCGCTGAGCGGTAATTGGCTATCCGCCCAGCGAACCTGTAAGCGATGGTTCGATAAGTTAAGGCCGGCTGAGGCAACGCCAGGCATGCTGCGCAGGTGCTTTTCGATCAGCCAGCCACAGGCGGCGCAGCTGATGCCTTCGATCAACAGGCAGGTTTCGCTGAGTTCACCCTGATGCTCAACGAACGGCTGCTGGATTTCTTCGCGGTCGTAGAGCGCCAGTTCATCGGGCAGTAATTGCGGAAGATTATCCGGGTTGGCTGCGGTTTCGGTGCGGTGCTTGTAATAGTGTTCAAGCCCGCCAGCCACGATAGCTTCGGCCACAGCCTGGCAGCCAGGGCAGCACATTTCGCGCTCTTGGCCTAAAACGCTGGCGTGGAAGTGGCCGCCAGTGGGTACCGGCAGACCGCAGTGATAACAGGGGGTAGGGCTAGCCATGGATCAAGGATCTTGTGCCGTGTGCGTGTGGCCTGAGGCGGGAGTGCCGGCAGGCCAGCTTGGCAGAAAGGCGCGGTAGCCGCGCCGCAAAAGTAAGTCGGGATTACTTGGCATCGCCAAGACGAATAACGCTGCCGGATGCGAGCACTTCTTCGTCAAACAAACGCCAGTCCTTGCCACCTTCCTGACCGATCAGCTCAACAAAACGGCGACCCTCTACTGCGTCTTCCATTTGGCCGGTGTAGTGGCCGTCACCAACCTTCTGCATGGTGATGCGCCGGTCACGCTCCGGTTGGGTAGGGGAGATCACGTTGAGTTTGAGCGTTGCAGGGCCACTGAAACCGGAAAGCTGCATGTCTGCAACACCGGTTTCGTTGTTGAAGGTCACCTTGGCATTGATCTTCAGTTGCTTGGCCAGGTTCTCGCGATCCAGCGACTGGTTAATGCCTTTGCCTACTTCGTAGTAGTCATCGGAGATCAGGCCTGGCGGGTTGAGCGTGGCAAAAATCAGCATCGAACTGCCTTGGACAACAGACAAGCCAAGCAAGCCAATGATGAACCACGGCCAGAATTGCTTGTACCAAGGCGAGACTACAGGTTGTTCGGTCATTCTATGTTTTGCCTAAATGTTAGCGGATGCTTGGGCCATTGAAACGGCTGTCAGCGTCAGAATTAATGCTCGGATCATCCATGGATTTGACGTGGAACATGATCTTGTTCGCGCTTGATGGCAGCTTCTCAGGCGGGATGGACAACTCCACCGGCACCGAAAGCACTTCACCCGCAGCGGCTTTGATCTCAGTGTTGCCCTCAAACTCAAGGCCTTCAATGCCGTCGGCACTGATCACCACGGTCATGTCGTGCTGGGCTTTGTTCATGATCTTCAGGGTGTAGACGTTTTCGATGTGCCCATCCTGATTTTCACGGTACATGACCCGATCCTTGATCACGTCGAGACCGACTAGCGAGCGCGCGCTTACGGCCCAGACAAATACACTCATCATGGCGATCAGCGCGATAGCATACCCAATCAGGCGTGGACGAATAAGGTGTGTTTTGTGTCCGGTCAGGTTGTGTTCAGTGGTGTAACTGATCAGACCTTTGGGGTAATCCATCTTCTCCATGATGCTGTCACACGCGTCAATACAGGCCGCGCAGCCAATACACTCAAGTTGCAGACCGTCACGAATGTCGATGCCGGTCGGACATACCTGTACACACATTTTGCAGTCGATGCAGTCGCCCAGACCCTGGGCTTTGTAATCGGCATCCTTTTTACGCGGTCCGCGAGCTTCACCACGACGCGGATCGTAAGAGACGATCAGGGTGTCGGCGTCGAACATCACGCTCTGGAAGCGCGCGTAGGGGCACATGTAAATGCACACCTGCTCGCGCAGCCAGCCCGCGTTTCCGTAAGTCGCGAGGGTCAGAAAACCAACCCAGAACAATGCCCAGCCGCTGGCACTGAGGGTGAAGAGGTCCGGGATAAGCTCGCGGATCGGGCTGAAGTAGCCAACAAAGGTGATGGCGGTAGCCAGTGAAACGCCAATCCAGATGCCGTGCTTGGCAAGCTTGCGCATGAACTTGTTGGCGCTCATGGGCGCTTTGTCGAGCTTCATGCGTTGGTTGCGATCACCTTCAGTGACTTTTTCGCCCCACATGAATACCCAGGTAAATACGCTCTGGGGGCAGGTGTACCCGCACCAGACGCGACCGGCAAACACCGTAATAAAAAATAAACCGAAGGCGCAGATGATCAGCAGCGCTGATAGCAGGACGAAGTCCTGAGGCCAGAAGGTTGAGCCAAAAATATAAAATTTGCGTTCTGGCAGGTTCCACCAGACAGCTTGGCGGCCGTCGTAATTGAGCCAGACGGTGCCGAAATAGAGAAGAAAGAGAAGGGCGCCACCCATTCTGCGCAGATTGCGGAAAACGCCAGAGAAGGCACGGGTGTAGATTTTTTCAGAACTTGCGTAAAGGTCAGTTGACTGGCCTTTGGGGATGTTCGGGGTAACGTTTTTTACCGGTATCTGTTGGCTCATCAGTTTGTACCACAGCGGTTGGATTGGGTGCTTTGGCTGATACGTGCCAGCCAAAGTCATTTCTCTATACCGCTATGTTACGCCTGAGGTTGCAAATCAGGGTGCGACTGTGAGTCGCGCCCTGATTGGCGGAGAGCTAGTTACTCCGCGGTCTTGTGCGACAGGCTGTACACGTAAGCGGCCAGCAGGTGGACTTTATCGTTGCCCAGGAAGGCTTCCTGAGCTGGCATACGGCCATGACGGCCATAACGAATAGTCTGCTGTAGCTGAGCGTAGCTGGTGCCGTAGATAAATGCTGCAGGGTTGGTCAGGTTCGGTGCACCCATTGCGTGGGTACCCTTGCCGTCAGCCCCGTGGCAAGCGAAGCACGTGGTGCTGAAAACTTTCTGACCTGCAGCAATATCCGCCTCAGTGCCTTCCGGCAGCTTGCGACCCGCCAGCTCAGTGAGGACGTAAGCAGCTACGTTCTTGACGCCGTCTTCGCCGATGATCGGACCGTGAGCTGGCATAGCGCCTTCACGACCGCCAAGAATGGTCTTCTTGATTTCAGTTTCCGGATCACCGCCCCAGCGCCATTCGTTGTCCGTCAGGTTAGGGAAGCCATAAGCGCCCTTGGCATCAGAACCGTGGCAAACCGAGCAGTTCGAAGCAAACAGGCGGCCGCCCATTTTCAACGCTTGTTCGTCCTTGGCCACTTCAACGATTGGCATAGCAGCGTACTTGGCGTAGATCGGTCCATATTTGGCGTCGGCCTTGGCCATTTCCTTTTCCCACTCGTGAACGCCAGTCCAGCCACCATTACGCTCTTTGCCATTGGCAATGTCGACGTTGGTTGCAAAAGGCGTTTTGGCCTCGTTGTCCAGGTAGTCATAACCTGGCAGCAGGCCTTTCCAGTTACCCAGGCCCGGGTAAAGGACGAGGTAGCCGAGTGCGAAAATGATGGTGCCTACGAACAACATGAACCACCACTTTGGCAGCGGGTTGTCATATTCCTCGATGCCGTCGAAGGCGTGGCCAACAGTTTCGTTGGTCACTTCATCGTTAGGCTGGCTTTTACGGGTACCAAAAATAAGCCACGTCAGCGCGAAAATCGTGCCGAGTGAAAGAATTGTTACGTACCAACTCCAGAAAGTGGTCATTGGTTATTGCTCCTGGAAGATTGCTCGTCGCGCTCGCTGGTTTTTTTGGGTTCGTCGGCAAAAGGCAGATTGGCAGCGTCGTCAAACTCCGATTTGCGCTTGCTGCTGAATGCCCACAGCAGCAAGCCGATGAAGGCAACGAATACCAGTGCTGTACCTATACCGCGAATAGTCCCGATTTCCATCGTGCGTTACCGTTTGCTCGTGATAGAGGTGCCAAGAACCTGCAGGTACGCAACGATCGCGTCCATTTCGGTTTTGCCTTTAACTGCTTCGCGTGCGCCAGCGATGTCTTCATCGGTGTATGGCACGCCAAAGCCGCGCATAACTTCCATCTTCCTCGCGGTGTCCTTACCGTCCAGTTTCTTCTCAACCAGGAACGGGAATGCCGGCATGATCGACTCAGGCACCACGTTGCGTGGGTTGTACAGGTGAGCACGCTGCCACTCGTCCGAGTAACGGCCGCCTACGCGGGCCAGATCCGGGCCAGTACGCTTGGAGCCCCACAGGAATGGGTGATCCCAAACGCTTTCACCGGCTACGGAGTAGTGACCGTAGCGCTCGGTTTCAGCACGGAACGGGCGGATCATCTGCGAGTGGCAGCCGACGCAACCGTTGGCGATGTATACGTCACGGCCTTCCAACTCAAGCGCGGTGTAAGGCTTGAGGCCCTCAACCGGATCGTTGGTCACATCCTGGAAAAACAGCGGGACGATCTGAGTCAGGCCACCGATGCTGACGCAAAGCACCATCAGCAACGCCATCAGGCCAATATTCTTCTCGATGATTTCGTGTTTCATCAGTGAGCTACTCCAACGGGAATCTGTGCAGCTGCATCGTATTCAGAAGCTTTGGCGGCACGTACTGTGCGGTAGGTGTTGTAAGCCATCAGCAGCATGCCGAGGACGAAGAATGCACCACCGAGTGCACGCACAACGTAGCCAGGGTGGCTGGCTTCGAGGGCTTCAACGAACGAGTAGGTCAGGGTGCCGTCTTCGTTCACTGCACGCCACATCAGGCCCTGAGTGATGCCGTTAACCCACATCGAAGCGATGTACAGAACGGTGCCGATAGTAGCCAGCCAGAAGTGAGTGTTGATCAGTGTGACGCTGTGCATCTGCTCGCGACCAAACACCTTCGGAATCAGGTGATAGAGCGAACCGATGGAGATCATCGCAACCCAGCCAAGAGCACCGGCGTGTACGTGGCCGATAGTCCAGTCAGTGTAGTGAGACAGGGCGTTGACGGTCTTGATGGCCATCATCGGGCCTTCGAAGGTCGACATGCCGTAGAACGCCAGCGATACCACCAGGAAGCGCAGGATAGGGTCGGTGCGCAGCTTATGCCATGCGCCAGACAGGCTCATCATGCCGTTGATCATGCCGCCCCAGCTTGGAGCCAGCAGAATGATCGACATGGCCATACCAAGCGACTGAGCCCAGTCCGGCAGAGCGGTGTAGTGCAGGTGGTGAGGACCAGCCCAGATGTACAGGGTGATCAGTGCCCAGAAGTGCACGATAGACAGGCGATACGAATAGATCGGACGCTCAGCCTGCTTCGGTACGAAGTAGTACATCATGCCGAGGAAGCCGGTGGTCAGGAAGAAACCTACGGCGTTGTGACCGTACCACCACTGGATCATCGCATCGGTTGCACCGGAGTACATCGAGTACGACTTGAACAGGGTGACTGGCATTTCGGCACTGTTGACGATGTGCAGCATGGCCGTAACCAGAATGAAGCCACCGAAGAACCAGTTACCGACATAAATGTGCTTGGTTTGACGCTTGACGATGGTGCCGAAGAACAGCACTGCGTAACAAACCCAGACTACGCCGAGCAAAATGTCGATCGGCCATTCCAGTTCTGCGTACTCTTTCGAGCTGGTCATACCCAAAGGCAGGGTGATGACGGCCAGGACGATGACAAGCTGCCAGCCCCAGAAAACGAATGATGCCAGAGAGTCAGAAATCAGACGCGCCTGACTGGTGCGCTGCACCACATAGAGTGAGGTTGCCATCAGCGCGCATCCGCCGAAAGCGAAGATCACTGCGTTAGTGTGCAGTGGACGTAAACGACCGAAAGTCGTCCATTCCAAGCCAAAGTTGAGTTCAGGCCACACAAGTTGTGAAGCGATGAAAACGCCTAGGCCCATGCCTATGACCCCCCAAATTACCGTCATGACGGCGAATTGGCGGACCACCTTGTAGTTATAAGCAGTCGGACTGATTGCTGTGCTCATTGCTGGGGTTCCACGGTTAATGGATTTTTTAGGGATAAAAATCGGCGGCAAGTATGTATAAAGCGGATAACCATTGCAACGATACATGCCAACGCGATCAAGCTTTCAAGGGCATTTCAGTGCCTTTCGGGTGCACGCCGAAGGGCCTTTGAACGCAAACATCACCATGCACGAACCGGCACGACGAAGACGGGAATCGCCTTAGAGTGTGGACAGTGGCGACTGCAGACAAGATTAGCTCAACTGGAGCAGGATGAAAGCCGTTTGTCGGCGGGGTGCGACTTTGGGTCGCACACCTCAAGCCTCGCTCTAGTTTGCAGGTCTGCGGGCCTTCAAATGCACAGAAAATCCTATCAGCGCGTCACGTGTGTGCCTGATCTTCAATGGTTGGGTTTGTAGGTTTTTGGGCTGGGTTGGCGTTGGCGCATTGCAACACCTGACGACTCCTTTCGCTGTTATTGTTTGGCATGCTCCAGTTTGTCCACTCACAATAGTGCGGACATAACTTTACGTGAGCCAGTATGAGCAGTCGCAAAACTCAAGAACTTGATCAAGATCAACAGGCGCTGCCGCAGTCGACGGTTTCTTTATTAACTGATAACCCCGTCGGCCCTGCGCGCGCCACATTCATTCTGGCGCACGGTGCCGGTGCGCCAATGGACAGCGAATTCATGCAAAGCATGGCCGCGTTGCTGGCTCAGCGTGGTATTCAGGTGGTGCGCTTCGAGTTTGCCTACATGGCTGCGCGGCGCACCGACGGCAAAAAGCGCCCGCCTAATCCGCAAGCGCTACTGCTGGAACAATGGCGCGATGTCTATCGCCAGGTCCGTGAGCAGGTTGCCGGGCCGCTGTTGATCGGTGGTAAATCAATGGGCGGACGCATGGCCAGTTTGCTGGCGGACGAATTGGGCGCAGATGGTTTGGTTTGTCTCGGTTATCCGTTTTATGCCGCGGGCAAGCAAGACAAGCCACGTACCGCGCACCTTGCCGATTTGCGTACCCCAACCCTGATCGTTCAGGGCGAGCGCGACATCATGGGCAACTCTGAGGCTGTTGCGGGCTACTCTTTATCTGATTCTATACGCCTGCATTGGCTGAAAGCGGGCGACCATGATTTGAAACCGTTGAAAAGCTCTGGCTTCAGCCATGCCGATCATATGCTTGGCGCCGCGCAGGCAATCAGTGACCTGGTTGATGAACTGGCGCAGGCACAAAAAACCCAGCCGTAGCTGGGTTTGGGTCAGGCAGGCATGCTTGGCTGGGCGCTTAAATACCCATATTGGCCAAGCTCTGCAGAATATTGCGCAAGCTTCCGGCGAGGGTCGGGTGGCTCACTTCAAAACGTTCAACCGCGAGGTTGACGCCGTCTACCAAGGTTGCATCGGGAGCAGCTGCAGCGTCTTGCGCCAGTTGCAGCTCGATTTCCTGAGTGAGGATGTACAGCGACGCGCGATCTTCTTCAGTCAGCGCAGGTTTTTGCGCCAGTTGCGCGCGCAGGTCTTCCAGTTGCTGCCGCAGTTCGTTTGCAGGCATGAGACGCTCCCTTAATAGATACACAAATAGATTGACCCTCGGCAGGCCGCAAAAATCCCTGCCTGATTAAAGATTAATCCATGGATGCGTCTTTTGCCTGTTTTATCGCTATGTGCGCGCCGCTTTTAACTGGCGCTTATGCAGCCTGCTCGTGAGCTACTAACAGGTTTTCTATCAGGGGATAGAAATGGCTCAATGGCGGCGTTTGCATGTGTGGATCCTTACCCAGGTCGTCGAGGCGTCTGAGGGTCAAGGCGTCCTTCGCGAACGGCGCGCGTAAGAAAGCGTTGGCGGCGCTCGGGTCAAAGGGGCCGCCCTGTAAGGCCAGGCTGTCCCTTGAGGCGCTGGAAAGATCCGCGTGATAGGCAGGATCGACGGCGCAAAAATAGCGTTTAGCGGCTACATGCAAACGAATGGGCTGCCATACGCTCTCGGGCAATACACTTCGCAGCAGGTTGGCCGCCTGCTCCTCGTGGCGCAGGTCGTGTGCGGCACTTGCTTCGGGTGACTCGTATAAATGCCCGATGTCGTGCAGCAGCGCTGCAACTATCAGGCTTTCACTGCAGCCTGATCGCTGCGCAAGGGTCGCGCATTGCAGTGCGTGCTGGGTCTGGCTGATATCTTCACCGTATTGCGCCTGGCCTTGGTTGGCAAACAGTTGCTCTACCTGGGCAATAAAGTCCGTGCGGCTCAGGGTCATGGTCTTTCACCTTTGCTGTAGCGTTTATAGAGTTCAGCCAGACACGATTGCGCGTCGGTCAGGTCGTCTATCACTGAGTGCACGCCCAGCCGATAGAGCTGCAAGGTTGCATCGGCGCGCAGTTTTTCACGGGTTTGCGCGTCGAGGCGGTGCCACTCTGCAAGGCTCTTTCCACAGGCTGCGCCACAGGCAGCCAGCCCCACTGTCCAGAAGCCAGCATTCAATGCGGCCTGGAGCATTTGCGGATCACTGCCAATCAGAATACAGCCCGAGTGCTGCTCAGCCTGCAAATCAATCAGGGCCTGCCAGCACGCATCCGGCGCCGGCCACGCGCGTTTGGCCAGGCAGCCGTCGAGCCAGTCAGGTAGTTCCTGAGTCAGGGCGCTCGCTGTTTGTGGTGCTAGATCATCAATCCAGGCGCAGGTGATATTTTTGCGTTGTAAGGCAAACAGTAGCTCAAGCGCGCCGGGTGTTGGTTGGGTTTGCTCGCTGCTGATTGGCTGAGTCTCAGCCCAATCCGGCTCAAGGCGGGTAGCAGCGGCGCCTTGACTGAAAGGATGAACGGGGGCGGGTGTTGCGGTTTTACCGCGCGCGCCAAAATCTACAAGGCATCCGGAGAGTCCCAAAAGAACCGCTGTGAAGTTTGAGGGCGGGGTTGGCATAACGGTCATCCTTGGTATGGTCTAGTCCAACATAGGGGCTAAACATGACCAAACAATGACCGTGAAATGACAGCTTCTGAACAGCTGATGACTAGCAGCTAACAGCGCGCAGAGGCCCTGTGCGGGCTTGGATGATTAGTGTTTGCTGCCTTCGTCCGGCATGCTCAGCAATTGACGCTCTTGGTTCCAGTCAAACGGCTCGCCGTTCTCCTCGGCTTCAAAACGGCGCTCATCGAGTCGCTGGTAAATTGCGATTTCTTCATCCGGCATAAAGTGCAGGCAGTCGCCGCCGAAGAACCACAGCAGGTCACGCGGGACCAAGTGGGCAATTTGCGGGTAGCGCTGGAAAATCTGACTGATCAAATCCTGGCCCAGATACAGGCTGCCTTCCTGATCTACCGGCAGGGCGGCGACCAGTTCATCAAAGCGCTCCAGAAACAGGGCGTGGCTGGAGTCGAGAATCTGTTCAGCTTCACCCAGGGCAACCAAAATCTTGCGCAGATGATCGAGCAGGGCAAGGTGGTGATCGAGGTTTGTGTTGGCCATGGGTTGGATCCTGAAAACAAAAAACGGGCGCCGGAGTATAAAGCTCGCGGCGCCCGCTGTCGTGCGGTTGATCAAATTAGCCGTTAGTGGCTGTTACCGGTGCAGCATTAACGCACTTTGCTGCGGCTGAGTTTCAGTTCGTCCTTGCTGAAGTCATCGACATCGATCACTACGCGTCGGGCGTTTTCAGCCTGTTGCAACTGCTCGGCTTGCTCCTCGGTGAAAACCCCGGCCGAAACAGCCGCTGCAATCAGGTTCTGCCCGGGGACTTCTTCGACTTCGCCTGCTTTCAGCGCTTTGTGCAGTTGCTTGTGCAACGGCTTGGCCGCTTCCAGTTGGTCAAGTGCAAACTGCAGCGCGCCGACTGCATCCTTGTTGTCTTGTGGGCGGAAGCAACCCTCTAGCACTTCCTCTAGCGCCGGATCACCTTTGTTGCGACCCAGAATCTCGGCAATCTCTGCATCCAGAGCATCGCTTGGGCCTTTGTGCTGGCGACCCAGTGGGAACACGATGATGCGCAATGCGCAGCCCAGCCACTTGTTCGGGAAGTTGCTGAGTATGCCGTCGAGTGCTTCTTCGGCTTTGCTCAGGCTCTCTTCCAGTGCCCAGGTTACGAATACGCGGGAATGCTCCGGGTAATCCAGATCGTGGTAACGCTTGAGTGATGCCGATGCCAGATACAGATGGCTCAGTACATCGCCAAGACGCGCAGACAAACGCTCGCGGCGCTTCAGCTCACCACCCAGCAGCATCATGCTCATGTCTGCGAGCATGGCGAATGCGGCCGACAGACGATCCAGTGAGCGGAAATACCTGGCGCTGAGGCCATCGCCCGGCTGGGTTTTCAGGGCGTCAAGCTTGAGGCCCAACACCAGCGTGCTGGCAAAGTTGCCGACTGCAAACCCAATGTGCTGCATGAGCAATTCATCGAACTCGACCAAGGCCTGGTCTTGATCCGGTTCATTGGCCAGCTGCATTTCCTTGAGTACAAACGGATGGCAGCGAATGGCGCCCTGACCGAAGATCATCAGGTTGCGCGAGAGGATGTTGGCCCCTTCAACCGTGATGAAGATCGGCGCACCTTGCCATGAACGGCCCAGATAATTATTCGGCCCCATGATGATGCCTTTACCGCCGTGCACATCCATTGCGTGGCTGATGCATTCGCGGCCGCGCTCAGTCAGGTGATACTTGAGAATGGCCGAGAGAACGGACGGCTTCTCGCCAAGATCGACTGCGTTGGCGGTCAGGATACGGGCACTGTCCATCATCCAGGCGTTGCCGCCAATGCGCGCCAGAGCTTCCTGAATACCTTCAAATGCGCTGATCGGCACATTGAACTGCTCGCGAATCTCTGAATATTGGCCCGTCACCATGCTGGTGAACTTGGCTGCGCCAGTGCCGACAGCAGGTAGCGAGATTGAACGCCCGACAGACAGGCAGTTCATCAGCATCATCCAGCCTTTACCCAAATACTCCGGGCCACCGATCAGGTATTCGAGCGGCAGGAAAACATCCTTGCCCGAGTTCGGCCCGTTCATGAAGGCGGCGCCCAAAGGCAGGTGACGGCGACCAATTTCAACGCCCGGCGTTTCGGTCGGAATCAGCGCAAGGCTGATGCCGAGGTCTTCCTTGTCGCCAAGCAAGTGATCGGGGTCGAGTGCCTTGAACGCGAGGCCAAGCAGGGTCGCAACCGGCCCGAGGGTGATGTATCGCTTCTCCCAGGTCAGGCGCATGCCGATGACTTCTTTACCTTCCCATTCACCCTTGCAGATGATGCCAACATCCGGCATCGCGCCCGCATCGGAGCCGGCGAGGGGGCCAGTAAGACCGAAGCAGGGAATATCTTCACCGCTGGCCAGACGTGGCAGGTAATGGTTGCGCTGCTCTTCAGTGCCGTAGTGCAACAACAGTTCGGCGGGGCCGAGAGAGTTAGGCACCATAACAGTGGAGGCGAGGTCACCGCTGCGGGTCGCAAGCTTCATTGCCACTTGCGAGTGTGCGTAGGCCGAGAAGCCCTTGCCGCCATATTCTTTAGGAATGATCAGGGCGAAGAAGCCGTGCTCCTTAATGTGTTGCCAGGCTTTTTCCGGCAGGTCCATCTGCTGGCCGATCTCCCAGTCAGTGACCATGGCGCACAACTCTTCAGTCGGGCCATCAAGAAACGCTTGTTCCTCTTCAGTCAGCTTGGCCTTCGGGTAAGACAGCAGTGTGTCCCAGTCCGGACGACCGCTGAATAGTTGGCCATCCCACCACACCGTGCCGGCTTCGATAGCCTCGCGCTCGGTGGCGGACATGGGTGGGAGAACTTTCTTGAACCATTTGAACAGCGGTTTGGTCAGCCACTGGCGGCGTTGTTCGGGCAACGCCAGGGGCAGGGCAACCATCAGCCAGAGCACCCAGAACACTGCCATCAGCAAAGTAGGTGCGTGGCTCCATGTCGCCATGGCCAATAGATAGGCCGCGACAATTGCCAGAGCAATTAAGGGTGGGGTGCGCCGGTGGGCGATATAAGCCACACCTACGACTAAAACGATCAACCAGACTACAAGCATTCTGACTCCTCCATGATGGCGCAATGCGTACTGCGCTCTACGAGCTTAGCCCTCATCAGCGCCGGTGTGGCGATAAGCGCGGCGAACTTGGCCGGTTTGCCGTTTTAACGGCGAATATGCCATGGGTAAACTCTATAAAAACCAGAGTGAATGCCATGAACGACTATTTACTGCCCGGCCGATTCATTAATAGTGACCACCCAGCCGTGGTTGAGTTCGCTGAACGGGCACGCGGTGCCACTCGTGACCCTGTGCAGGTGGCGATTAATCTGTACAACGCTGTACGCGATGGTATTCGTTATAACCCCTATGTGCTGAGCCTTGATCCCCAAAGCCTGACTGCCAGCTGCGCGGTAAACCAGCCCGAGAATTACTGTGTGCCCAAGGCGATTTTGCTTGCGGCATGCGCGCGCCACTGCAACATCCCCTCGCGCATAGGCTTGGCTGATGTGCGCAATCATCTGGCGACTGCCCGCCTGCTTGAGGCGCTGCGCACCGAGGTGTTTGCCATGCATGGTTACACCGAGTTGTATTTGCATGGCCGCTGGGTCAAGGCCACTCCTACGTTTAACCGCGAGCTGTGCGAGATATTTGGGGTGGCCGCGCTTGAGTTCGACGGCATCAATGACAGCGTGTTTCACCGGTTCAACGCTCAGGGCCAGCGCTACATGGAGTACCTGACCGACCACGGCCAGTTCGCTGACTTGCCGGTGGATTTGTTCTATGCGCATTTGCGCAAGATCTACCCGCATTTGTTCAATGGCGAGACGTTGAACATACGCGGAGATTTCGCCCAAGAGGCCAGCCTTGCGAGTGTTCCATGAATCTCGGTGATGGATAACATCAGCTTCAAGGCCTTCACTATTTCGCTGGCAGTGCTAGTCTGGCAACCCTCCAAAGGTTGCTTGATGATTGCACGTGCAGTGCCAATCAGACTCGACTCTTGTTCAGCAATCACTGCGTTCAAGTTTGCTTAGCGCTAGACTTGGCTGGTTTTGTTGCTGCGCATTGCATGGCAGCCGATGTTTTCCTTCTTATCAGGCGTGCACATTTTTTATGACTACCGCTCTGTCCATCCGGCAGTTGACCAAAACCTACGGCAACGGATTCCAGGCCCTGCATGGCCTGGATCTGGATGTTGCCGAAGGCGATTTTTTCGCATTGCTCGGCCCCAATGGCGCCGGTAAATCCACCACCATCGGGATTCTCTCGACCCTGGTTAATAAAACCAGCGGCAGCGTGAAAATCTTCGGCAATGACCTGGACACCAATCCGGCGCAACTCAAGCGCAGCATTGGCGTGGTGCCGCAAGAGTTCAACTTTAACCAGTTTGAAAAGGTCTTCGACATCGTCGTGACCCAGGCGGGTTACTACGGCATTCCACCGCGTCTGGCCAAGGAGCGCGCTGAGCAGTACCTCAAGCAGCTGGGCTTGTGGGACAAGCGCAACGTGGCTTCTCGCGAACTTTCGGGCGGAATGAAGCGCCGTTTGATGATTGCCCGTGCGCTGGTCCATGAGCCGCGCCTGCTGATTCTCGATGAGCCCACTGCGGGCGTCGATATCGAGTTGCGTCGTTCCATGTGGTCGTTTCTGACCGGGCTTAACGAGCGCGGCATTACCATCATTCTGACCACCCATTACCTCGAAGAAGCCGAACAGCTGTGCCGCAACATCGGCATCATCGACCACGGCCGTATCGTCGAAAACACCAGCATGCGTGAACTGCTGCAAAAGCTGCATGTCGAGACTTTCCTGCTCGACCTGACCACAACGTTGCAAGCCGCGCCGCAGTTGCAGGGTTACCCGACCCGTCTGATTGATGATCACACCCTCGAAGTTCAGGTTGAGAAAACCCAGGGCATGACCGATCTGTTCCAGCAGCTCTCCGCGCTGAATATCGATGTTTGCAGCCTGCGCAACAAAACCAATCGCCTGGAGGAGCTGTTCGTTTCTCTGGTAGAGAAAAATCTGGTAAAGGCCCCTAAATGAGTGCTCCGCAAATGACCTCGGAACTGGCCGCCAATATGGTGGCGCTGCGCACAATTGTCGTGCGCGAGATACGCCGTTTCACCCGCATCTGGCCGCAGACACTGCTGCCGCCGGCGATTACCATGGTCCTGTATTTTGTGATCTTTGGTAATTTGATCGGCCGTCAGATCGGTGACATGGGCGGCTTCAGCTACATGGAATACATCGTTCCGGGGCTGATCATGATGTCGGTGATTACCAACTCGTACGGCAACGTGGTGTCGAGCTTCTTCGGCAGCAAGTTCCAGCGTTCAATCGAAGAGCTGATGGTGTCGCCGGTGTCGCCGCACATCATTCTTATCGGTTATGTCATCGGCGGCGTTGCGCGTGGTTTGCTGGTCGGCTTGATCGTCACGTTGTTGTCTCTGTTCTTCACTCACCTGCAGGTTCATCATCTGGGCCTGACCGTTCTGGTGGTTCTGATGACGGCGACAATCTTCTCGCTGTGTGGATTCATCAACGCAGTGTTCGCGCGTAACTTCGACGACATTTCGATTATTCCGACCTTCGTGCTGACGCCGCTGACCTATCTTGGCGGGGTGTTTTACTCGATCTCGCTGTTGCCGCCGTTCTGGCAAACCGTGTCGATGGCCAACCCGGTTCTGCACATGGTGAACGCCTTCCGTTACGGCATTCTCGGGGTGTCGGATATCAGCATCGGCGTTGCCATTGGCTTCATGTTGGTGGCGACCATCGTGCTGTACTTCGCCTGCGTGCGCCTGCTGGTTAGCGGTCGCGGTATGCGCCAGTAATAATCGCTGCGCAACGTAAAAGGCCAGAGCAATTGCTCTGGCCTTTTTTATGCGGCGTCAGTCGGGCTTGAGAGTCAGACCTTGAGCACCAGTTTGCCGAAGTTTTCCCCGCTGAACAGTTTCAGCAGTGTCTCAGGGAAAGTCTCCAGACCGCTGACAACATCCTCTTTGGATTTGAGTTTGCCATCCGCCAGCCAGCTGGCCATTTCAGCGGCGGCTGCCTGATACTGCGAGACGTAATCCATCACCACGAAGCCTTCCATGCGTGCGCGGTTAACCAGCAGTGACAGGTAGTTGGAAGGGCCTTTTACCGCTTCCTTGTTGTTGTACTGGCTGATAGCGCCGCAGATCACGATGCGGGCTTTCGGGGCGATGCGGGTGAGCACGGCATCGAGAATGTCGCCGCCGACGTTATCGAAGTACACATTGATGCCTTTCGGGCATTCGCGCTTCAATGCCTCGTTGAGGTCTTCGTTCTTGTAATCGATAGCGCCGTCGAAGCCCAGTTCGTCAATCAGGAACTTGCTCTTCTCGGCGCCACCGGCAATGCCGATCACGCGGCAGCCCTTGATCTTGGCGATCTGCCCGGCAACGCTGCCAACAGCACCGGCTGCGCCAGAAATAACCACGGTGTCACCGGCCTTGGGTGCGCCTACATCCAATAGGGCGAAGTAGGCGGTCATGCCGGTCATGCCCAGTGCCGAGAGATACAGCGGCAGCGGAGCGCGCTTGGGGTCTACCTTGTAGAAGCCGCTCGGCGCGCCAAGGTAATAATCCTGAACACCGAGGGCGCCGTTTACAAAGTCGCCCACGGCGTAATCAGGGTGCTTGGAGGCAACCACTTCGCCCACGCCCAGTGCACGCATTACATCACCCAAACCTACTGGTGGGATGTACGACTTGGCGTCGTTCATCCAACCGCGCATGGCCGGGTCGAGCGACAGATAGGCGTTCTTGACCAGGATCTGACCGTCGGCAGGTTCACCCAGCGGCGTTTCAACAAACTCGAATGTTTCGCGCGAAGGCAGGCCGACAGGGCGCTGAGCAAGCAGGAATTGGCGATTGATCGAAGCGGACATGGTGAGATCTCTTGTTGTACTGCAGCGGATTTTGCCCACGCAAAAATTGCGCAGAGTGCGATGCATAGGTGATAGCCGTCCTGCGTGCTATCGGCAAGTGTTGCCTGGGCGCAGAATGCTGACTGATACATTTGAGTGATGATTGGATCGGGGTCTTAATCACTCAAGTCGATCAAGCAATAAACGCCTTTCTGATAGTGCTGGGGCGCCGATAACTGATCAGCCTAGACTCGGCGCATAACTATTCAAACAGAGGATACACCCATGGGCTTGAGCTATTCGGGAGAGGTTGCGCTGGTAACAGGCGGGGCAGCCGGTATTGGTCGTGCAACTGCTTTGGCGTTCGCCGGGGCGGGGCTTAAAGTTGTGGTGTCTGATCTCGATAGCGCTGGCGGTGAGGCCACTGTTGGGCAGATTCAGGCTGCCGGCGGTGAAGCGGTGTTTGTACCTTGCGACGTAACCCGTGATGCCGAAGTGCAGGCGCTGATGCAGCAAACCATCGCCGCCTTTGGGCGTCTCGACTATGCCTTCAACAATGCCGGCATCGAAATCGAGCAAGGCAAGCTGGCCGACGGTAACGAGTCCGAGTTCGATGCGATCATGAACGTCAACGTTAAAGGCGTGTGGCTGTGCATGAAGCATCAATTGCCGCTCTTGCTGGCTCAAGGCGCGGGTGCCATCGTCAATACAGCGTCGGTTGCCGGCCTGGGCGCTGCACCGAAGATGAGTATTTACAGCGCTTCCAAGCACGCGGTAATCGGCCTGACCAAGTCGGCGGCTGTCGAATACGCCAAGAAGAAAATTCGGGTCAATGCCGTATGCCCGGCGGTGATCGATACCGACATGTTCCGCCGCGCCTATGAAGCCGATCCGCGCAAGGCGGAGTTTGCCGCTGCCATGCATCCGGTCGGCCGCATTGGCCGGGTCGAGGAAATTGCCGCAGCCGTGATGTACCTGTGCAGCGATGAAGCTGCGTTCACCACCGGGCATGCGCTGGCGGTTGATGGCGGCGCAACGGCGATTTGATCCCGTGAGCAGGGCGCGAGCGGTGCTCTCAGGCCCGCGCGAGCCCCTGCAAGTCCGAAGGGCTGGTTCGTCAGTTGGGTGGATTTGAGCTTTAATCAATATCCCGGTAAACGAGTGACGAGCATGCAAATCAAGCGCCTTGCATTGTGGGCAGTGGGCATCGTTTTTTGCGTTACATTCGCTGTTGGCGTGGCGCTCTCAACGACTGAGGATGATGAGTTGAGTGTGGCCGAAGAGGCCGAAGTCGATGCCTTGGTGCTGCCTTTGCCCAAGCTCTGGACGGGTGATTTTGCCGGCATGCAAAAACGCCATATGGTCCGGGTGCTGGTGCCCTACAGCAAGAGCTTTTACAGCGTCGATCGCGGCCAGCAAGCCGGCATCAGCTACGACCTCAGCGTAGCGCTGGCGGCCTGGTTGAATAAAAATCATGCTGATCCCAAAGCTGCTGTTCGCTGGCAGGTGATGCTGATTCCGGTGGCGCGTGATGAACTGATCAGCCAGTTACTCAAAGGGCAGGGCGACATTGCTGCTGGTGGTTTGGTCATCACCGACAAGCGCTCTGCACAAGTCGCCTTCACCGCGCCGTTTACAGTCAGCGTTGGCGAGCTCTGGGTCAGTGCGCCAGGCACTGAACCGGTAACCGAAGTGGCGCAACTAGCGGGGCGTCAGGTGATGGTGCGCCGCTCCAGTAGTTATTTCGAGCACCTTACCGAACTCAATAAAACCTTTCAGGCGCAAGGGCTCAAGCCGATTGATATTCAGTTGGTCGATGAGAATCTGGAAACCGAAGACCTGCTGGAAATGGTCAACGTCGGGGTTATTCCGGCGACGGTAGCCGACCACTATATCGCCGAAGCATGGTCTGGGCTGTATCCGGACATGCAGATCAACGAGGCGGTAAAAGTGCATGAGGGTTCTGCGTTTGCCTGGGCGATTCGCCCGGACAATCCGCACCTTAAAAAGCAATTAGACAAGTTTGTTGAAGCGCACAAAGTCGGCACCTTGTTCGGTAACAGCCTGCGCAAAGATTACCTTGAGCAGACCTCTATCGTGGACCCGACTTCTGCGCGCGAGTTGGCCAAGTTCAAGTCGCTGGTCGAGATATTCAAGAAGCATGCGCAAACCTACGATTTCGATTACCTGATGCTCATGGCGCAGGGATACCAGGAATCGCGGTTGGATCAGCAGGCACGCAGCCCGAACGGGGCAGTCGGGGTTATGCAGATCCTGCCAAGCACGGCAGCAGACCCGCAAGTTGGCATTAAGAATGTCGCCAAGAGTGCGGACAATAACGTGGAGGCGGGCGCTAAGTATTTACGCTTGCTGGAACAAAAGTACCTCGATGAGCCCGGTATCTCGCCGACCAACAAGGTGCTGATGGCCTTCGCTGCATACAACGCGGGGCCAACCAATTTACGCAAATTTCGCCGGCTCGCGGAAAAGTCCGGGCTTGACCGCGATGTCTGGTTTGGCAACGTCGAACATGGCGCCGCGCGCATTGTCGGCCGCGAAACCGTGGACTACGTCGGCAATATCTATAAGTACTACGTGGCCTACAAATTGGCGCAGCAGCGCCAGCTTTTACAAGACGCCACGACCAGTCCCTGAGCCGGCTTAGGCGGGGTCTTTCTTGCCGGCGTTGAGAATCACCAGTGTCAGCAGGCCCGCGACGATCCCCCAGAATGCTGAGCCTACCGAGAACAGCGTCATCCCCGAAGCTGTCACCAGAAAGGTGATCAATGCCGCTTCACGTTCTTTGGGCACGCTCATGGCCTGGGTCAGGCCGCCGATGATCGAGGCGAACAGCGCCAGCGCGGCAATCGACAGGATCAAGGCTTTCGGCAGAGCTGCAAACAGCGCCGCCATGGTTGCGCCGAAGATACCGGCAATGCCGTAAAACACTCCGCACCAGACGGCAGCTGTGTAGCGTTTGCTCGGGTCTTCATGGGCTTCCGGGCCCGCGCAAATCGCGGCGCTGATGGCGGCCATGTGAATGCCGTGCGAGCCGAATGGTGCCAGCAGAATCGAGAAAATCCCGGTGGTGTTGAGCAGTGGCGAAGCCGGCACCTGATAACCGTTAGCGCGCAAGACCGCCATGCCAGGCAGGTTCTGCGAAGTCATGGCCACAATGAACAACGGGATGCCGATGCTGATGGTCGCGGCCAGCGAGAAGCTCGGTGTGGTCCAGACCGGTGTTGCCAATTCCAGATGAAAATTCTCGAAGTTGAGCAGGCCGAAAACCCCTGCCAGCACGCAGCCGACAACCAGTGCCGCCAGCACCGCATAACGTGGCATCAGGCGCTTGCCGAGCAGATAGGCGAGCAACATGCTCATCACCAGAACCGGTTGCTGCTCGGCGGCGACACAAATTTCGAGGCCTATTTTGAACAGCACACCCGCCAGCAGCGCCGCCGCGATAGAGGCAGGTATGTGGCGCATGAAACGGTCGAAGCTGCCGGTCATGCCGCATATCACGATCAAGCCTGAACAGATGATGTACGCGCCAATCGCCTCGCTGTATGGCACGCCCGGCAAGCTGCTGATGAGCAGCGCGGCACCTGGCGTCGACCACGCGATCATCACGGGCGCCCGATAACGCAAAGACAAGCCGATGCAGGTGATGGCCATGCCAATTGACAGTGCCCAGATCCAGGAGGAGATCTGGCCATTACTCAAACCGGCGGCCTGGCCTGCCTGAAACATCAGTACCAGGGAACTGGTGTAGCCGGTGAGCATTGCGATGAAGCCTGCCACTACGGCAGAGGCAGAACTGTCAGCGAGTGGTCGCAGCGGGGTTTGTGCAGCTTCAGCCATCAAATTGTTCCTTTCACATCAACCAGAATCGGGTAGAGCGATGCCACCAGCAGCAACGCCATGCCGATATTGAAAACCCGCAAAACCCGCGGATTGCTCAGCCACTTGCGCAACATGCTGCCGGCAACGGTCCAGATGGCCACGCTTGGGCAGTTTACCAGCGCAAACAGGCCGGCAATCAGCAGCACATTGAACAGAAAGTTCTCATGCGGGGTGTAAGTGGTAATCGCGCCAATGGCCATGACCCAGGCCTTGGGATTTACCCATTGAAACGCCGCCGCCTGCAAGAAGGTAAAGGGTTTTGCATTGGCGGTGACATCACTGCTCGGAGCGCCCGAGCCTGAGATTTTCCAGGCCAGATACAAAAGATAGGCGGCGCCGAGATAACGCAGCACTTCATACAGGGGCGGGAATTGAGTGAACAACTCGCCAAGCCCAAGGCCGACGGCGATCACCAGCACCATAAAACCGAGGCTAATCCCCAGCATGTGCGGCACGCTGCGACGCAGGCCGAAGTTCACGCCCGAGGTCAGCAGCATCATGTTGTTGGGGCCGGGCGTTACAGAAGTAACGAAGGCGAACGCGATAAAGGCGACGAGTAATTCAGCGGTCATGATGATGGCCTCGGGAGACGAATACAGAGCCTAAGCGCTGTTTGAGCCTTCGTCGCCGTACAGCCATGGAGCAAATCGACCGATACAGTTCCAGCTTTATCACTGTAACCCTAAAGCTGTTCTAGCGGCTTTTACCCAGCGCCAGATTCACTTGTATCCAGCTTTGCGCGGCGGCTTCACCTGTTTCGCCAAAAGCCTTCTGCAGCAGGCGGGTCTGTTCGCGGCGCAGGGCTTTTTCCAGTTTTGCGCCTTCAGCGGTGAAGTCGAGCAAACGCTTACGCTTGTCGTCGTTGGCGGTGACGCTCTGCACCAGATGCATTTCCAGCAATTGGCGCAGCGGAGTACTCAGTGCCTGCTTGCTGACGCCCAGATAGCCGAGCAATTCTTTAACGCTCAAGCCGGGATGGCGAGCGATGAAAAACAGGATGCGATGATGCACGCGTGACAGCCCACGGCGCGCCAGCATTTCATCGGCTTTGGCGGTGAACGCCTGATAACCAAAGAAAAATGCTTCCATCGCAGCTTGCTGAGCGGTCGGATTTTTAAGGTCAAGCATATTGACGTATCTACTCAAGTCAGCGTAGTTTCAGTCAAGCAGTTTGACCTATTTCCCCCGACTCGTGCTACTGGTGATATGAATGGCTTTCTCTGAACGTGTTGCTCGCCTCAAAAGCTCCCTGATCCGCGAAATTCTGGCGGCAGCGCAGCGCCCGGAAGTCATGTCATTTGCTGGCGGCTTGCCGGCAGAACCCATGTTGCCGAAAGTCGAGTGGGCCGACATGCCCACCAGCATGGGCCAGTACGGCATGAGCGAAGGCGAGCCGGCACTGCGTGAAGTGATCGCCGCCGAGGCGCGTGCGCTGGGCGTTCCGTGCGATGCCAGCCAGGTTTTGATCGTCAGCGGCTCACAGCAGACCCTCGATCTGGCCAGTAAACTGTTCATTGATCCGGGCACCGAAGTGTTGGTTGAAGCGCCGACCTATCTGGCCGCGTTGCAGGCATTCCAGTTGTTTGGCGCAGATTGCATTGCCGTGCCGCAAGAGTCGGATGGCCCAATGCTCGACGCCTTGCGCCAGCGTCTTGAAGCGCACAAGCCGGCGTTTGCCTACCTGATTCCCACTTTCCAGAACCCATCCGCGGTGCGTTACAGCGAAGCCAAGCGTGATGCTGTGGCGGCGTTGCTCGATGAGTTCGGCGTGACTTTGATTGAAGATGAGCCGTACCGTGATCTGGTATTTGATGCGGGCAGCGCAACCCCGATCGTCAGCCGCCTGAAAAAAGCCAGCTGGATCTACACCGGTACCGTGTCGAAAACCTTGTTGCCCGGTCTGCGTGTGGGCTACCTGATTGCAACACCAGATCTGTATCCGTACCTGCTGCGCCTGAAACAGTCGGCAGACCTGCACACTAACCGTGTAGGTCAGTGGCAGGCGCTGCAGTGGCTGGGCAGCCAGCAGCATCGCGATCATCTGGCGCAGTTGCGTGACTTCTATCGTCAGCGTCGTGATGCGATGCAGGCGTGCCTGGAAGAGCATTTCGCTGATCTGGCTGACTGGCAAGTGCCGCAAGGCGGGTTGTTCTTCTGGCTGACACTCAAGCAGCCACTTGATACCCGTACATTGCTGGCACCGGCGTTGGCGCAGAATGTTGCGTTCATGCCGGGCGAACCGTTCTTTATTGATCCCGAGCAGAATCCGGGTCATCTACGCTTGAACTTCAGCCACGTGGCGCCAGAGCGCCTGGGTGAAGGTCTTAAGCGTCTTGCACAGGTAATCCGTGAAGCGCAGGCCAGTCTGGCAGCGTGAGGCGGGCGGGGCGGGCTGTGATGCCGGCCCCGGGTTTTGAATGATAGGGAGCGTCAGGGCTGATTTCTCAGTGCTGCACAGTAGAGGAGGCTGGTTATGTTGAAGGTTTACGGTGATCTGCGTTCGGGCAACTGCTACAAGGTCAAGTTGATGCTGCACCTGCTGGGCTTGCCATACGAGTGGATCGCAATCGATATTCTCAAGTGCGAGACCCAGGGCGAAGCGTTTCTGGCCAAGAACCCCAACGGCAAGATTCCGGTGCTTGAGCTTGAAGATGGCACCTGCTTGTGGGAATCCAACGCGATTCTGAATTACCTCGCCGATGGCACCGGATTCTTGCCCGTCGAGCCGCGCCTGCGCACTCAGGTGCTGCAGTGGCAGTTCTTCGAGCAATATAGCCACGAGCCGAATGTGGCGGTTGCGCGCTTTATCCAGCTCTATCAAGGCATGCCTGCCGAGCGCATGGATGAATATCAGCGCTGCCAGAAGCTTGGCTACAAGGCGCTGCGGGTGATGGAAAAGCAATTGCAGCAAACCGAATATCTGGTGGGTTCGCAATACTCCATCGCCGATATCGCGCTGTATGCCTACACCCATGTCGCCGATGAAGGCGGATTTGATCTGGCCGAGTTTCCGGCGATCCGTGGTTGGCTCGAGCGCGTTGCCAGCCATCCCAAACATGTCACTATGTTCGGCTGATAGTCTCAGCGCTAGCTGCGCAACACGGGATGACAAAATGCCTCGGGCAAGTCATCCCGTGTGGGCACTAAATAGCGGATAATGCCGCGCTTAAACTTCTTCGCCAGAGCGCCAATGTCGAGCTTTGTTCGTTTCGTACTGCTGGTTGTATTTGCCCTTTGCCTGCCGGTAATGAACAATGCTGCGAGTACAAATGACCACTGCCAGAGCTTGTCGCCGTCTGCCAGTTCAGCCGCTGAACATTGCCCTGATTCATCACTTACACCGTGCAGCCATTGTCAGGTGTGCACCGGTACATTGCTGCAAAGCGCATCGCTGACAGGGGTGGCGCCGTTGCAGGCAGCCAAACCTGTCGTCATACCCGACAGCTTGTTCAGTCAACATATTCCAGAGATTGCCTTACCGCCTCCGCGCGGCTGATCAACTCCCGCATGTGCCGAGTTTTTATCAGTTATTGAGGATTGAATATGTTTACCAGCATGACTTTTTCCATGGTTGCAGTCGCGACTGCAATCAGCATGGCCAGCTCCGCAATGGCCGCCCAAGGTCACGACGACTCCCATGCGATGCATCACGATATGCAAGGTGAGCACACCCAGGTGAACCAGCAAAAGCCGTGGGGTATTGCCGGCAATGAAGCGCTGGTCACGCGCACTGTCGAGCTGCGCATGAATGATCAGATGATGTTTGTGCCCGCCAAGTTCGACGTGCAAGAGGGTGAAACCATCCGCGTGGTGCTGCATAACGACGGCAAGGTCGTGCACGAATATGTACTGGGCACGCAGGCCGAACTGGATGCGCATGCGGCCATGATGGCCAGCAATGTGCAAATGGAGCATCACCAGCCGTACATGGTGCATGTAGCGCCGGGTGAGACTGGAGAGATGATCTGGAACTTCAACCGCACCGGAGTATTTGATTTTGCCTGCTTGATAGCCGGGCATTATCAGGCTGGCATGGTCGGCAAGGTCAACGTGGTTGCTGCGTCCCAGTAGCGTTCAGGCAAATCTGCGTTAACTAAAAAGGGCCGCTGCGGTAAAACGCAGTGGCCCTTTTTATTGTGCGTGTCCCGTCCTGAATAAGGTTT
>NZ_VBTO01000006.1:0-114590 GCF_013277615.1 Pseudomonas sp. MS19
CTACAAAGCATCACATACCCGATTCGAAGCAGCGTCCCTGACGAGGCTTCAACCAAATTGCTTGACGACCATAGAGAATTGGAACCACCTGATCCCATCCCGAACTCAGAAGTGAAACGATTCATCGCCGATGGTAGTGTGGGGTTTCCCCATGTGAGAGTAGGTCATCGTCAAGCGCCTATACCAAAACCCCAGATCGTGTAAACGGTCTGGGGTTTTACTTTGTGCGCTGGAAATGTCGGGTGCTCGGAGGCGGCGGGCAGCAGGCAGCTAAGCGGCGCCACGACTATCGCAGGCTGTTTAGCCCCGCTACGCGGTGCTAAACAGCGCAGTCCGGGGCGTTGCCGTCTGGTGCGCGCTGCATCCATGAAGATCCAGTCATCGAAGCCTCACCAGTGACGCGATCGCTCTAAATCGCAGGCTGAATAGCCGTTTATGTATTGATCGCGGTGTTGCGGGTATATAAAGAGTGGTCGCGCGGGTAATAAAGCTGTGCCTGTTTGGTAGGCAAGTACAGGGTGCATCGTTATCATGCGCACCTTATTGCTCGGTGAGAATTCTATGTTGCAGCTGTTGAGGCTATTACAGGACGGACAGTTTCACTCTGGTGAGGCCCTTGGGGCGGAGCTGGGTGTGAGTCGCGCTGCGGTCTGGAAGCAGCTGCAAAGTCTAGAGGCTGAGCGAGGGCTGCGCTTTCACAAGGTCCGCGGTCGCGGATATCGGCTTGAGATGCCTTTGGTGCTGTTGGATGAAGCCAGTCTGGCGGCAGGCTGTCAGCATTGGCCAATTACCGTGGTTGAAGTTGTCGACTCCACCAATGCCGAAGTACTCCGTCGTTTACAGGCAGGCCAGTCTGCTCCTATGGTGGTCACCGCGGAGCAGCAAACAGCGGGCCGTGGTCGCAGAGGCCGGCAATGGGTTAGCCCGTTTGGGCAGAACCTGTATTACAGCCTGGCTATACGTATCGAGGGCGGCCTGCGCCAGCTTGAAGGTTTGAGCCTGGTTGTAGGGTTGGCCCTTGCCAAGGCATTGCAGCAGATGGGCGTCCAACAAACTGCATTAAAGTGGCCCAACGATGTACTGGTCGAAGGTGCGAAGATAGCCGGAATTCTTGTTGAGATTGCGGGTGATCCGGCTGATGCCTGCGATGTGGTGATTGGTATTGGTGTTAACGTCAATATGCCTGCTGAGGCCGAGGGCATTGATCAGGCCTGGACATCAGTCAGTGCGCAGTTGGGTTGCCTGGTCGATCGCAATGCTTTGGCTCTGAGGCTGGGCGATAACCTCGCGCACTATCTCGAGCGATATTTGCAGCAGGGTTTTTCCAGCCTGCTTGATGAGTGGCAGGACAATCATGCATGGCAGGGCAGGTCTGTGCGGCTGAGCGCGGGTGATCGCCATGTCGATGGGCGAGTGCTGGGAGTGAATGCCTCTGGCGCCTTGCGATTGGAGGTTGACGGTGTTGAACAACAATTTAGTGGCGGCGAGCTCAGCCTGAGGTTGCGTGATGATTCTTGAGCTTGACTGCGGTAACAGCTTTATCAAGTGGCGACTGGTTAATAAAGGTGGTCTGAAAGCTGAGCATGTCGGTGTGGTCGGCTCTGATGCCGAACTGCTGCAGGCTGTCGGCGATACCGGGCAAGATGTTCAAGCTTGCCGGCTGGTCAGTGTGCGCAGCGATGTGGAGACTGATCAGCTCGTGGCCAGTCTGGCAGAGCGCTTCAATGTGCAGTGTTCACGGGCCCAGTCTGTACATTCGCTGGCGGGCGTGCGTAACGGCTATGAGGATTACCAGCGGCTGGGTCTTGATCGCTGGCTCGCGCTAGTGGGCGCTTATGCATTATCAGGTGGGCAGAGTTGTCTGGTGCTCGATCTTGGTACCGCTGTGACCTCTGACTTGGTGACGCGCGAAGGTGAGCATTTGGGCGGGTATATTTGCCCTGGAATGCCGCTGATGCGCAATCAGCTGTGTACGCATACGCGGCGTATTCGATATGACCAGCCTACGGCTGAGGAAGCCCGGCATAGTTTTGCTCCAGGTAAATCGACTGCGGAGGCGGTGGAGCGTGGTTGCTCTATTATGCTTCGCGGCTTCGTGCAGGCGCAGTTGGATATGGCTGGCGAGTACCTGGGGGTGGACTTCGCAGTATTTATTACTGGGGGCGATGCTGCGTTGGTTGAAGAGATGCTGCCACAGGCGCGGATTGTGCCGGATTTGGTTTTTATCGGCCTGGCTGCCGCTTGCCCGCTTAATTGAGGTCGCTCATGCGTTGGTTGTTTTTGTTGTTGTTAGTGCTCAATGCTTTTTACTACGTCTGGCATCAGCAGCAAGTGCCGTTGCGGGCGAAGGAAGTGTTGCCGTTAGCGGTTGCGCAGCAGAGTGACCGTGCTATCCGCTTACTCAGCGAATCAGAAACGCAACTGCGCCGTGAAGCACCTCCCGCAGCCCAAGAGCCTGAAGAGGCTTGCCTGTTCCTGGGCAAGTTCGACCAGGAGGCTGATGCCGCACAGGTCGAGCAGCGCTTGCTGAGCCTGGATATTCGTTCAGCTACACAGGCAGTAGAAGGGCAGGCGGGACAAGATTACTGGGTGTATCTGCCGCCTTTGGGTAACAGGGATGCCTCGTTGCGGCTATTGCGCGAGTTGCAGGGGCGTAAAATTGATAGCTTTCTGATCAGTGAAGGCGAGCTGAACAACGGTATATCGCTTGGAATTTATCCGCGCAGGGATTCGGCGCAAAGCGTAATGCAGCGATTGAGTGATGCTGGCTACCAACCCCAGCTTAAAGAAATGCCGCGCGCTAGCCGCAGTTACTGGGTGCGAATTGCTCCAGAAGGCCGGCGTTTGCTGGATGATCAGCTTCTGCAGAAATTAGCTTTTGACTTCAATGGCTTAGAGCATCAAATAATGCCGTGTAAAGGTGTTGCATCGCAGCGATAGATTGCATATGATGGCGCCCGCTTCGCAGTGGTCGCCTTAACAGGCAGCGCTTAGAAGATGCTGGCAAGCAGCTAACCTCAGGATTTAAATGAGAAAAAGCTTGACAGTAGGGTGGCAGATCTAGAAAATGCCGCCTCACAATTTGGAGGGATTCCCGAGCGGCCAAAGGGATCAGACTGTAAATCTGACGTCATCGACTTCGAAGGTTCGAATCCTTCTCCCTCCACCAGATTTAGCGAGAGCAGCAAGCTCCGCGGGTATAGTTCAGTGGTAGAACGTCAGCCTTCCAAGCTGAATATGCGGGTTCGATTCCCGCTACCCGCTCCATGTTTGCTGCGTCGCGATGGAAATATCGCTCATGTAGCTCAGTTGGTAGAGCACACCCTTGGTAAGGGTGAGGTCAGCGGTTCAAATCCGCTCATGAGCTCCATTCTAATAAAGGCAGATATGCAAGTATCTGCCTTTGTTTTAATGGTGGTAATACTCGCGTAACTATTCGTCGGGAGATAGTCAAAATGGCTAAAGAGAAATTTGAACGTAGCAAGCCGCACGTAAACGTTGGCACTATTGGTCACGTTGACCACGGTAAAACCACGCTGACTGCTGCACTGACCAAGGTTTGTGCTGAGGCATTCGGTGGTGCTGTCCGTGACTTCGCTCAGATTGACAGCGCTCCGGAAGAAAAAGCCCGCGGTATTACTATCAACACTTCGCACGTTGAGTACGATTCGACTATTCGTCACTACGCGCACGTTGACTGCCCAGGCCACGCTGACTATGTGAAGAACATGATCACGGGTGCTGCTCAGATGGACGGCGCTATCCTGGTTTGCTCGGCCGCTGATGGCCCGATGCCGCAAACTCGTGAGCACATCCTGCTGTCTCGTCAGGTTGGCGTTCCGTATATCGTTGTCTTCCTGAACAAGGCTGACATGGTAGACGACGCTGAGCTGCTGGAACTGGTTGAGATGGAAGTTCGTGACCTGCTGTCGACTTACGACTTTCCGGGCGACGACACTCCGATCATCATCGGCTCGGCGCTGATGGCTCTGAACGGCCAAGACGACAACGAAATGGGCACCACTGCCGTTCGTAAGCTCGTTGAAACTCTGGATACTTACATTCCTGAGCCTGTTCGTGTTATCGACAAGCCATTCCTGATGCCAGTAGAAGACGTATTCTCGATCTCTGGTCGCGGTACTGTTGTAACTGGTCGTGTTGAGCGCGGTATCGTTCGCGTTCAGGACGAAGTAGAGATCGTTGGTCTGCGTGAAACCACCAAGACCATCTGTACTGGTGTTGAAATGTTCCGCAAGTTGCTCGATGAAGGTCGTGCTGGCGAGAACTGCGGTGTCCTGTTGCGCGGCACCAAGCGTGACGACGTAGAGCGTGGCCAGATCCTGTGCAAGCCAGGCAGCGTTAAGCCACACACCAAGTTCGAAGGCGAAGTGTACGTTCTGTCGAAAGAAGAGGGTGGTCGTCACACTCCTTTCTTCAAGGGCTACCGTCCGCAGTTCTACTTCCGTACTACGGACGTAACTGGTAACTGCGAGCTGCCGGAAGGCGTTGAAATGGTCATGCCAGGCGACAACGTGAAAATGGTTGTTACCCTGATCAAGTCCATTGCAATGGAAGATGGTCTGCGCTTCGCAATTCGCGAAGGTGGTCGTACCGTTGGTGCTGGCGTAGTTGCCAAAATCATCGAGTAAGTAGTTGATTTGTCCCTGTTAGGCCGACATAATGGTCGGCCTAATCAAGTTTTAGGTCAGTAGCTCAATTGGCAGAGCGACGGTCTCCAAAACCGTAGGTTGGGGGTTCGATTCCCTCCTGACCTGCCATTTTCAAATGAATTTGGCGCGTCTTTCACAGGATCCTCGTAAATGAATGCAAAGGCTGAAGCCAAAGAAACCCGCTTTGACCTGCTCAAGTGGCTGGTAGTTGCGGCTCTTGTAGTCGTTGGCGTGGTTGGTAATCAGTACTTCGCTGCCGAGCCAATTCTGTATCGCGTAATAGGCCTGTTGGTGATTGCGGTCATCGCTGGTGTTGTTGCGCTGCAAACTTCGAAGGGTCAAGCCTTTGCGGTTCTGACTAAAGAAGCACGCGTTGAAATTCGTAAAGTAGTCTGGCCAACTCGCGCCGAAACCACCCAAACAACATTGATTGTTGTAGCGGTAGTACTGGTTATGGCGCTGTTGTTGTGGGGTTTAGATTCCCTGCTTGGCTGGCTTGTTTCATTGATTGTCGGCTAAGGGTGTCCCGTGGCTAAGCGTTGGTACGTTGTGCATGCTTACTCGGGTTACGAGAAGCATGTTATGCGCTCTTTGATTGAGCGTGTAAAATTCGCCGGTATGGAAGACGGCTTTGGCGAGATTCTGGTTCCTACCGAAGAAGTGGTAGAAATGCGTAATGGCCAGAAGCGTAAAAGCGAACGTAAGTTCTTCCCTGGCTATGTTCTGGTTCAGATGGACATGAACGAAGGCACTTGGCACTTGGTCAAGGATACGCCTCGGGTCATGGGTTTCATCGGCGGTACGGCTGATAAGCCGGCTCCGATCACCGACAAAGAAGCTGAAGCTATCTTGCGTCGTGTGGCAGATAACGGCGATAAGCCAAAACCGAAAACACTGTTCGAGCCGGGCGAAATGGTCCGTGTTATCGATGGTCCGTTCGCGGATTTCAGCGGTGTTGTCGAAGAAGTCAATTACGAGAAAAGCCGCATCCAGGTGGCGGTGACCATTTTCGGTCGCGCTACCCCGGTCGAGCTGGAGTTTAGTCAGGTCGAGAAGGCATAACTGACACAAGCATCCCATACCCCGCAGTTATCGACTGCGGGGTTTTGTCGTCACTGGGATAAACGCGTAAGTAACTGGGGAGCCGCAAGGCGTCAGAACCCAATATTGGAGTAGCTCATGGCTAAGAAAATTACGGCTTATATCAAGCTGCAGGTAAAAGCTGGACAAGCTAACCCGTCGCCACCTGTTGGTCCGGCACTGGGTCAGCACGGTGTGAACATCATGGAATTCTGCAAGGCGTTCAACGCCAAGACCCAAGGCCAAGAGCCAGGTCTGCCGACTCCAGTGATCATCACTGTATACAGCGACCGTAGCTTCACTTTTGAAACCAAAAGCACCCCGGCAGCAGTGTTGCTGAAGAAAGCGGCTGGTTTGACTAGCGGTTCCGCTCGTCCAAACACCGTTAAAGTTGGCACTGTAACCCGCGCTCAGCTGGAAGAGATCGTCAAGACTAAACAGGCTGATCTTACTGCTTCCGATATGGACGCCGCCGTGCGTACTATCGCTGGCTCCGCTCGCAGCATGGGCCTGAACGTGGAGGGTGTGTAATGGCTAAGTTGACTAAGCGTCAAAAGGCAATCGCTGAGAAAGTTGAAGCTGGTAAGGCTTATAACTTCGTTGAAGCAGCTGCTCTGCTTGCCGAAATCTCGGCTGTTAAGTTCTCTGAATCTGTAGACGTAGCAGTTAACCTGGGCGTTGACCCACGTAAATCTGACCAAGTTGTTCGTGGCGCTACTGTGCTGCCGAATGGCTCGGGCAAAACTGTTCGCGTTGCTGTGTTCACTCAGGGCCCAGCTGCTGAAGCTGCTCTGGCTGCCGGCGCTGACCGCGTAGGCATGGACGATCTGGCTGCTGAAATGAAAGGCGGCGACCTGAACTATGACGTCGTTATCGCATCGCCTGATGCAATGCGCGTTGTCGGTCAATTGGGTCAAGTGCTCGGTCCACGTGGCCTGATGCCTAACCCGAAGGTCGGTACTGTTACTCCTGACGTTGCTACTGCCGTCAAGAATGCCAAAGCCGGTCAGATTCGCTTCCGTACCGACAAAAACGGTATCATTCACGGTTCCGTCGGCAAGGTTGGCTTTGACGCCGAGAAATTGAAGCAGAACGTTGAAGCGCTGATCGCTGATCTTAAGCGTCTGAAGCCTTCGACTTCTAAAGGCGTTTACGTTAAGCGTGTGACCCTGAGCACTACCATGGGTCCAGGCCTGATCATTGATCAGGGTTCGCTCGACGCGTAATGACTTAAGCGGGTGCGTAATACGTGCCCGCTACAAAATTGGGGTCCCTGCTTTGCGGGGGCTATCCAAGACCGTAGGTGGCGCAAGCCTTAAACATGGAAGCCTACGCAGATGGTGCTCCCGATTCTTACCGAATCAGACACCAAAACGACATCCGGCTTAGGCTAGATGAAACGGTAACAAGCAGGAGTTTTACCCGTGGCAATTAAACTCGAAGACAAGAAGGCCATCGTCGCTGAAGTCAACGAGGCTGCCAAAGCTGCCCTTTCCGCTGTTGTGGCTGATGCCCGTGGCGTGACTGTAGGTGCTATGACCGGACTCCGTAAAGAGGCCCGCGCTTCTGGTGTGTACGTAAAAGTTGTACGTAACACATTGCTGCGCCGCGCTGTTGAAGGCACTCCGTATGAAGTGCTCAACGACGCGTTCAAAGGCCCGACCTTGATTGCATTCTCGAATGAACATCCGGGCGCTGCTGCTCGTATCTTCAAAGAGTTCGCAAAAGGTCAGGACAAGTTCGAAATCAAAGCAGCCGCATTCGAAGGTCAACTGATCGCAGCCAACCAAATCGACGTATTGGCAACTCTGCCAACTTACGACGAGGCGGTTTCGCAGCTGATGAGCGTTATTCAAGGCGCTACCAGCAAGTTCGTTCGTACCTTGGCCGCTGTTCGCGACCAGAAAGAAGCTACCGCCGCCTAAGGCAGCGAGTCTCTTTCAATCAAAATTGTTTAATTTGATGGCCGCGTAGGCTGTCCCCCAATACAGGAAATTAGAGTCATGGCTCTGACTAACGAAGACATCATCAACGCCGTATCTGAAATGTCCGTGATGCAGGTTGTAGAACTGATCAAGGCAATGGAAGAGAAGTTTGGCGTTTCCGCCGCTGCTGCTGCTGGCCCAGCTGTTGCTGCTGCCGCTGCAGTTGAAGAGCAGACCGAATTCAACATCGTTCTGGTTGAAGCTGGCGAGAAGAAAGTAAACGTAATTAAAGCAGTTCGCGAACTGACTGGTCTGGGCCTGAAAGAAGCCAAGGCAGTGGTTGACGGCGCTCCTGGCGTTGTTAAAGAAGGCGCTTCGAAAGAAGAAGCTGAAGCCGCTAAGAAGGTTCTGGAAGAAGCTGGCGCCAAAGTCGAGCTTAAGTAAGCGAAGACCTTGCGTCTACAGCCCGAGCGACTCGCGTAAGGCTGATGGCTGGTGGCTTTTGCCACCGGCCTTTTTCCGTTCTAGTTCAACTGTTCGTCAGTTGGCCTAGTCCGGAAACCCACGCCTGAATAGGTGGTGGAGCAAACCATGATGGGTTTGCAAGAGTTTCTGGCTGCTCCCGTCGGAGAGGCCAAATAAGCAGGTGACCAAGCTGGGGAACGCTGATGGCTTACTCATATACTGAGAAAAAACGTATCCGCAAGGACTTTAGCAAGTTGCCGGATGTCATGGATGTGCCTTATCTCCTGGCCATCCAGCTGGATTCGTATCGCGAATTCCTGCAGGCGGGAGCGACCAAAGATCAGTTTCGCGATATTGGCTTGCATGCAGCCTTCAAATCCGTTTTCCCGATTATCAGCTATTCCGGCAATGCTGCTCTGGAATATGTCGGTTATCGCCTGGGCGAACCGGCCTTTGACGTCAAAGAGTGCGTACTTCGTGGCGTAACCTTTGCCGTACCGCTGCGGGTAAAAGTCCGTCTGATCATTTTCGACAAAGAATCGTCGAACAAAGCGATCAAGGACATTAAAGAGCAAGAAGTTTACATGGGGGAAATCCCCCTGATGACTGAGAACGGTACCTTCGTAATCAACGGTACCGAGCGCGTCATCGTCTCCCAGTTGCACCGTTCGCCGGGCGTGTTCTTCGATCACGACCGTGGCAAGACGCACAGCTCTGGCAAACTGCTGTATTCAGCTCGCGTAATTCCTTACCGTGGCTCGTGGCTCGACTTTGAATTCGACCCGAAAGACGCCGTGTTCGTACGTATCGACCGTCGCCGCAAATTGCCGGCTTCCGTGCTGCTGCGTGCACTGGGTTACACCACTGAAGAAGTGCTGGACGCTTTCTATACCACCAACGTTTTCCACGTCACCGGCGAAAGCCTGCGTCTGGAACTGGTGCCAGAGCGTCTGCGCGGCGAAATTGCTGTACTGGATATTGCTGACGACAAGGGCAAAGTCATTGTCGAGCAAGGCCGCCGTATTACTGCGCGCCACATCAACCAGTTGAACAAAGCCGGTATCACCGAGCTCAACGTGCCTATCGATTACCTGCTTGGCCGTACTTCTGCCAAGGCAATCGTGCACCCGGCAACTGGCGAGATCCTGGTTGAGTGCAACACTGAACTGAGCGTTGAAGACCTGGCTAAGGTCGTCAAGGCGCAGGTTGTGCGCATTGAAACCCTGTACACCAACGATATCGATTGCGGTCCGTTCATCTCCGATACCCTGAAGATCGACTCGACCACCAATCAGCTCGAAGCGCTGGTTGAAATCTATCGCATGATGCGTCCAGGCGAGCCGCCAACCAAGGATGCTGCCGAGACCCTGTTCAACAACCTGTTCTTCAGTCCAGAGCGTTATGATCTGTCGGCTGTTGGCCGGATGAAGTTCAACCGTCGTATCGGTCGCACCGAGATCGAAGGTTCTGGCGTACTCAACAAAGAAGACATCGTCGAGGTTCTGAAGACCCTCGTTGATATCCGCAACGGCAAAGGCATCGTCGATGACATCGACCACCTGGGTAACCGTCGCGTGCGTTGTGTCGGCGAAATGGCCGAGAACCAGTTCCGTGTAGGTCTGGTACGTGTTGAGCGTGCGGTTAAAGAACGTCTATCGATGGCTGAAAGCGAAGGCTTGATGCCGCAGGACCTGATCAACGCCAAGCCAGTGGCTGCTGCGGTCAAAGAGTTCTTCGGTTCCAGCCAGCTGTCGCAGTTCATGGACCAGAACAACCCGCTGTCCGAGATCACCCACAAGCGCCGCGTTTCGGCTCTTGGCCCGGGCGGTCTGACACGTGAGCGTGCAGGCTTCGAAGTCCGTGACGTACACCCGACTCACTACGGTCGTGTATGCCCGATTGAAACGCCGGAAGGTCCGAACATTGGTCTGATCAACTCCCTGGCGGCCTATGCGCGTACCAACCAGTACGGCTTCCTTGAGAGCCCGTACCGTGTGGTTAAAGACACATTGGTTACTGATGAGATCGTGTTCCTGTCTGCGATCGAAGAAGCAGACCACGTGATCGCTCAGGCATCGGCAACGATGAACGACAAAGGTCAGCTGGTTGATGAGTTGGTGGCGGTACGTCACCTCAACGAATTCACCGTAAAAGCGCCTGAAGACGTAACCCTGATGGACGTTTCGCCGAAGCAGGTAGTTTCGGTTGCAGCTTCCCTCATCCCGTTCCTCGAGCACGACGATGCTAACCGGGCCCTGATGGGTTCGAACATGCAGCGTCAGGCTGTTCCGACCCTGCGTTCGGACAAGCCGCTGGTAGGTACTGGTATGGAGCGCAACGTAGCGCGCGACTCCGGTGTTTGCGTTGTTGCACGTCGTGGCGGTGTGATCGACTCGGTCGACGCCAGCCGTATCGTTGTTCGTGTGAACGATGACGAAGTTGAAACTGGCGAAGCCGGTGTCGACATTTACAACCTGACCAAATACACCCGTTCTAACCAGAACACCTGCATCAACCAGCGTCCGCTGGTGAGCAAAGGTGATCAGGTAGCACGCAGCGACATTCTCGCTGACGGCCCGTCGACCGACATGGGTGAACTGGCTCTCGGCCAGAACATGCGCGTCGCGTTTATGCCGTGGAACGGTTACAACTTCGAAGACTCCATCCTCCTTTCCGAGCGTGTAGTACAAGAAGACCGCTTCACCACGATCCACATCCAGGAACTGACCTGTGTGGCCCGTGACACCAAGCTTGGGCCTGAGGAAATCTCCTCGGATATCCCGAACGTGGGTGAAGCTGCACTGAACAAGCTGGACGAAGCAGGCATCGTGTATGTCGGCGCTGAAGTTGGCCCGGGCGACATTCTGGTTGGTAAGGTAACGCCGAAAGGTGAGACCCAGCTGACGCCGGAAGAGAAGCTGTTGCGTGCGATCTTCGGTGAGAAGGCATCTGACGTTAAAGATACTTCCCTGCGTGTGCCGACTGGCACCAAAGGTACAGTCATCGACGTACAGGTCTTCACTCGTGATGGCGTAGAGCGCGATTCGCGTGCCCTGGCTATCGAGAAGATGCAGCTGGACGAGATCCGCAAGGACCTTAACGAAGAGTTCCGCATTGTTGAAGGCGCAACCTTCGAACGTCTGCGTTCGGCTCTCGTGGGTAAAGTTGTTGAAGGCGGTGCTGGCCTGAAGAAAGGCGCCGAAATCACTGACGAATTCCTCGACGGTCTTGAGCGTGGTCAGTGGTTCAAGCTGCGCATGGCTGACGATGCACTGAACGAGCAGTTGGAAAAGGCTCAGGCCTACATCTCCGATCGCCGTCAGTTGCTCGACGACAAGTTCGAAGACAAGAAGCGCAAGCTGCAGCAGGGCGACGACCTGGCTCCGGGCGTTCTGAAGATCGTTAAGGTTTACTTGGCAATCCGCCGTCGCATCCAACCGGGTGACAAGATGGCCGGTCGTCACGGTAACAAGGGTGTTGTCTCGGTGATCATGCCGGTTGAAGACATGCCTCACGATATTCACGGTACGCCGGTAGACATCGTGTTGAACCCGCTGGGTGTACCTTCGCGTATGAACGTGGGTCAGATCCTCGAAACTCACCTGGGCCTCGCGGCTAAAGGTCTGGGCGAGAAGATCAACCTGATGCTCGAAGAGCAGCGCAAGGTCGCTGAACTGCGTCAATTCATGCAGCAGATCTACAACGAGATCGGCGGCCGTCAGGAAAGTCTGGATGACCTTAGCGACACGGAAATCCTCAACCTGGCGAAGAACTTGCGCGGCGGCGTGCCAATGGCTACTCCGGTGTTCGACGGTGCTAAAGAAGTTGAAATCAAGGCCATGCTGAAACTGGCAGACCTGCCAGAAAGCGGCCAGATGCGACTGATCGATGGCCGTACCGGTAATCAGTTCGAGCGTCCAACTACCGTTGGCTACATGTACATGCTCAAGCTGAACCACTTGGTTGACGACAAGATGCACGCGCGTTCTACCGGTTCTTACAGCCTGGTTACTCAGCAGCCGCTGGGTGGTAAGGCGCAATTCGGTGGCCAGCGCTTCGGTGAGATGGAGGTGTGGGCACTCGAGTCGTATGGTGCTGCTTACACGCTGCAGGAAATGCTCACTGTGAAGTCGGACGATGTGAACGGCCGTACCAAGATGTACAAAAACATCGTGGACGGTGATCACCGTATGGAGCCAGGCATGCCTGAGTCCTTCAACGTACTGATCAAAGAGATCCGTTCGCTCGGTATCGATATCGATCTGGAAACCGAATAACACGTGACGCGAATCGGCGGTGGAGCACTTTGCTCCATCGCCAGCTCCGCCAGGAGGAAAGGCCTTGAAAGACCTACTGAATTTGCTGAAAAACCAGGGTCAAGTCGAAGAGTTCGACGCCATCCGTATTGGATTGGCATCGCCTGAGATGATCCGCTCGTGGTCGTTCGGTGAAGTTAAAAAGCCGGAAACCATCAACTACCGTACGTTCAAACCTGAGCGTGACGGTCTGTTCTGCGCCAAAATCTTTGGCCCGGTAAAAGACTATGAGTGCCTGTGCGGTAAGTACAAGCGCCTCAAGCACCGTGGTGTTATCTGTGAGAAGTGCGGCGTTGAAGTTGCACTGGCCAAAGTTCGTCGTGAGCGTATGGCGCACATCGAACTGGCTTCGCCGGTTGCCCACATCTGGTTCCTGAAGTCACTGCCGAGCCGTATCGGTTTGCTGATGGACATGACCCTGCGTGATATCGAACGTGTTCTCTATTTCGAGAGCTATGTCGTTATCGATCCGGGCATGACCACGCTGGAAAAAGGTCAGCTGCTGAACGATGAGCAGTACTTCGAAGCACTGGAAGAGTTCGGTGACGACTTCGACGCCCGTATGGGTGCCGAGGCTGTTCGCGAGCTGTTGCACGCTATCGATCTGGAACACGAAATTGGCCGTCTGCGTGAAGAGATTCCGCAAACCAATTCGGAAACCAAGATCAAGAAGCTGTCCAAGCGTCTGAAGCTGATGGAAGCGTTCCTGGGCTCGGGCAACTTGCCTGAGTGGATGATCCTGACCGTTCTGCCGGTTCTGCCGCCAGATCTGCGTCCGTTGGTACCGCTTGATGGTGGCCGTTTCGCAACGTCCGACCTCAACGATCTGTACCGCCGTGTGATCAACCGTAACAACCGTCTTAAGCGCCTGCTTGATCTGTCGGCGCCAGACATCATCGTGCGTAACGAAAAGCGCATGCTGCAAGAGTCGGTTGACGCCCTGCTGGACAACGGCCGTCGCGGTCGCGCCATCACTGGTTCGAACAAGCGTCCATTGAAATCCCTGGCTGACATGATCAAGGGTAAGCAAGGTCGTTTCCGTCAGAACCTGCTCGGTAAGCGCGTGGACTACTCCGGTCGTTCGGTAATTACCGTAGGCCCGACCCTGCGTCTGCACCAGTGCGGTCTGCCTAAGAAGATGGCACTTGAGCTGTTCAAGCCGTTCATTTTCGGCAAGCTGGAAATGCGTGGTCTTGCTACCACCATCAAAGCTGCCAAGAAGATGGTTGAGCGTGAGTTGCCAGAAGTTTGGGACGTTCTCGCTGAAGTAATTCGCGAACACCCAGTGCTTCTCAACCGTGCACCGACCCTTCACCGTCTGGGTATCCAGGCGTTTGAACCGGTTCTGATTGAAGGTAAGGCTATCCAGCTGCACCCGTTGGTTTGTGCGGCGTACAACGCCGACTTCGACGGTGACCAGATGGCTGTGCACGTACCGCTGACGCTGGAAGCCCAGCTCGAAGCCCGTGCATTGATGATGTCGACCAACAACATTCTGTCGCCAGCCAACGGTGAGCCAATCATCGTGCCGTCGCAGGACGTTGTATTGGGTCTGTATTACATGACGCGTGAAGCGATCAACGCCAAAGGCGAAGGTCGTGTATTCGCTGACTTGCAGGAAGTTGACCGCGTTTTCCGCGCCGGTGAAGCCTCTCTGCACGCTCGCGTAAAAGTGCGTATTCACGAAACCATCAACGAAAAAGATGGCAGCGTGACCAAGAACACCCGCATCGTCGACACCACTGTTGGCCGTGCGCTGTTGTACCAGATCGTGCCTGCTGGCCTGTCCTATGACGTGGTCAACCAGTCGATGAAGAAGAAGGCTATCTCCAAGCTGATCAACCAGTGCTACCGCACTGTCGGCTTGAAAGACACCGTTATCTTCGCTGACCAGTTGATGTACACCGGTTTCGCCTATTCGACCATCTCGGGTGTGTCGATCGGTGTTAACGACTTCGTCATCCCGGATGAAAAAGCACGCATCATCGACAGTGCAACCGAAGAAGTTAAAGAGATCGAAAGCCAGTACGCATCGGGCCTGGTAACTCAGGGCGAGAAGTACAACAAGGTTATCGACTTGTGGTCCAAGGCCAACGACGAAGTATCCAAGGCGATGATGGCCAACCTCTCGAAAGAGAAGGTTGTTGACCGTCACGGCGAGGAAGTTGACCAAGAGTCCTTCAACTCGATGTACATGATGGCCGACTCGGGTGCGCGGGGTTCCGCAGCCCAGATTCGTCAGCTTGCCGGTATGCGTGGTCTGATGGCCAAGCCGGACGGCTCGATCATCGAAACGCCGATTACTGCGAACTTCCGTGAAGGTTTGAGCGTACTTCAGTACTTCATCTCGACTCACGGTGCTCGTAAGGGTCTGGCGGATACCGCACTTAAAACAGCTAACTCCGGTTATCTGACGCGCCGTCTGGTAGACGTTGCTCAGGATCTGGTAGTAACTGAAGTTGATTGCGGCACTGAACATGGCCTGCTGATGACACCGCACATTGAAGGCGGTGACGTAGTAGAGCCGCTGGGTGAGCGCGTATTGGGCCGAGTAATCGCCAAAGACGTATTCAAGCCTGGCACTGAAGACGTAATCGTTCCTGCCGGTACGCTGGTAGACGAGCAGTGGGTTGAGTTCATCGAGCTGAACAGCATCGACGAAGTTATCGTGCGCTCGCCAATCAGCTGTGAAACTCGTTATGGCATCTGTGCCAAGTGCTACGGCCGCGATCTGGCCCGTGGTCACCAGGTGAACATCGGTGAAGCTGTCGGCGTTATCGCTGCACAGTCGATCGGTGAGCCGGGTACACAGCTGACCATGCGTACGTTCCACATCGGTGGTGCGGCAAGCCGTACTTCGGCTGCTGACAGCATTCAGGTTAAGAACGGCGGCCAAATCCGCCTGCACAACCTCAAGCACGTTGAGCGTGTGGACGGCTGCCTGATCGCGGTATCGCGTTCGGGTGAACTGGCCCTGGCTGACGAGTTCGGTCGTGAGCGTGAGCGCTACAAGCTGCCTTACGGTGCTGTGATCTCGGTTAAGGAAGGTGACAAAGTTGATCCGGGCGCCATCGTCGCCAAGTGGGATCCGCACACTCACCCAATCGTTACCGAAATGAAAGGTACCGTGACGTTCGTAGGCATGGAAGAAGGGATCACCATCAAGCGTCAGACTGACGAATTGACTGGTTTGACCAACATCGAAGTGCTTGATCCGAAAGATCGTCCGGCTGCTGGTAAAGACATTCGTCCGGCCATCAAGATGGTTGGCGACGATGGTAAAGACTTGCTGCTGCCAGGTACCGACGTACCGGCTCAGTACTTCCTGCCGTCGAACGCATTGGTCGGTGTACAGGATGGTGCGCAAATCGCCATCGGTGACGTTATCGCGCGTATCCCGCAAGAAACGTCGAAGACCCGTGACATCACCGGTGGTCTGCCACGCGTAGCTGACTTGTTCGAAGCGCGTCGTCCGAAAGAAGCATCGATTCTGGCTGAAATCAGCGGCACGATCTCCTTCGGTAAAGAGACCAAAGGCAAGCGTCGTCTGGTGATTACACCAACCGACGGTAGCGATCCGTACGAAGAGCTGATTCCGAAGTGGCGCCACCTGAACGTGTTCGAAGGTGAACAGGTGAACAAGGGTGAAGTTATCTCGGACGGCCCGAGCGATCCGCACGACATCCTGCGTCTGCTGGGTGTAAGCGCGCTGGCTAAGTACATCGTTAACGAGATTCAAGACGTTTACCGTCTGCAAGGCGTGAAGATCAACGATAAGCACATCGAGACCATCCTGCGTCAGATGCTGCGTAAAGTTGAAGTGGCAGAGTCCGGCGACTCAACCTTCATCAAGGGTGACCAGATGGAGTTGACCGCAGTACTGGGTGAGAACGAGCGTCTGGCTGCAGAAGACAAGTTCATCGCCAAGTACAGCCGTGTGTTGCTGGGTATCACCAAAGCGTCGTTGTCGACTGAGTCGTTCATCTCGGCAGCCTCGTTCCAGGAAACTACCCGCGTTCTTACTGAAGCGGCAGTGACTGGCAAGCGTGACTACCTGCGCGGCTTGAAAGAGAACGTGGTTGTGGGTCGTTTGATCCCGGCCGGTACCGGTTTGGCTTATCACAGCGAGCGCAAGCGCAAGCGTGATGCAGACAAGCCAGTTCGCGTTAGCGCCAGTGAAGTGGAAGCTGCACTGACCGAAGCGTTGAACTTCAGCGGAAATTAAGAGCGTAACCCTGCCGCGCTGAGCGGTAGGGTTGCATCTTGACTGGGAGGCTGAGTCTCTTTAGACTCATGCACCCCTAAATTTGGCAGGGCATGTGCTCTGCCATTTTGCTTTGTTTGTAAAGCAATAGCGTCGAAAGACAACAGTGGAGCTAAAGATGGCAACTATTAACCAGCTGGTACGTCAGCCGCGTAAGCGTATCGTCGAGAAATCCGACGTGCCTGCGCTGCAGAACTGCCCGCAGCGTCGCGGCGTATGCACTCGTGTGTACACCACTACGCCGAAAAAACCTAACTCGGCATTGCGTAAAGTTTGCCGTGTGCGCCTGACCAACGGTTTCGAAGTTTCTTCGTACATCGGTGGTGAAGGTCACAACCTGCAAGAGCACAGCGTAGTGCTGATCCGTGGCGGTCGTGTAAAAGACCTTCCGGGTGTTCGCTACCACACCGTTCGCGGTTCTTTGGATACTTCCGGTGTTAAAGGTCGTAACCAGGGTCGTTCGAAGTACGGTACTAAGCGTCCTAAGTGATTACGCCCCAGTAATGGGACATTTCACTAAATTGCAGTTATCTATTTATTTGAGTCGATAAGAGTAAGGTCGGGCGCAAATGCGGTCCCGAGCTAACCTGAAGACCGTTTGAGGGCTTATCACATGCCAAGACGTCGTGTAGCAGCCAAGCGCGAAGTGCTTGATGATCCAAAATACGGAAGCCAAATTCTGGCTAAGTTCATGAACCACGTAATGGAGAGCGGCAAGAAAGCCGTTGCCGAGCGTATCGTTTATGGCGCGCTGGACAAGGTTAAAGAACGTAAGAACAGCGATCCCCTGGAGATCTTCGAGAAAGCTCTCGACGCCATCGCTCCGCTGGTCGAAGTGAAGTCGCGCCGCGTTGGTGGTGCTACTTACCAGGTTCCTGTTGAAGTACGTCCTTCCCGTCGTAATGCTCTTGCCATGCGCTGGCTGGTAGATTTCGCCCGTAAGCGCGGCGAGAAGTCTATGGCTCTGCGCCTAGCTGGTGAGTTGCTGGACGCTGCTGAAGGCAAAGGTGCTGCAGTTAAGAAGCGTGAAGACGTGCACCGTATGGCTGAAGCCAACAAGGCTTTCTCGCACTACCGCTTCTAATTTTCTAGCGCTTCTAAACTTTGCGAGGGCTATATGGCTCGTACTACTCCGATTAACCGCTACCGTAACATTGGTATTGTCGCGCACGTTGATGCCGGCAAAACCACTACGACTGAGCGGGTTTTGTTTTACACCGGCGTAAACCACAAAATGGGCGAGGTGCATGATGGCGCCGCGACCATGGACTGGATGGCGCAGGAGCAGGAGCGTGGTATTACCATCACCTCCGCGGCAACCACTGCTTTCTGGCAGGGTTCCGAGAAGCAGTTCGATAAGTACCGCTTCAACATCATCGACACCCCCGGGCACGTTGACTTCACCATCGAAGTAGAGCGCTCGCTGCGCGTACTCGACGGCGCTGTTGTAGTGTTCTGTGGTACTTCGGGCGTTGAGCCGCAGTCGGAAACCGTATGGCGTCAAGCCAACAAGTACGGTGTTCCACGTCTTGTTTACGTAAACAAGATGGACCGTGCTGGTGCTAACTTCCTGCGCGTAATCGGCCAGATCAAAGCGCGCCTGGGTCATACCCCGGTGCCTATCCAGCTGGCTATCGGTTCGGAAGATAACTTCCAGGGTCAGATCGATCTGATCAAGATGAAGGCTATCTACTGGAACGACGACGACAAGGGCATGACTTTCCGCGAAGAAGAAATTCCAGCGGACATGCAGGACTTGGCGGACGAGTGGCGCAGCAACATGGTTGAAGCTGCCGCTGAAGCCTCTGAAGAGCTGATGAACAAGTATCTGGAAGGCGAAGAGCTGACCACTGCTGAAATCAAAGCAGCTCTGCGTCAGCGCACTATCGCTGGCGAAATCGTTCTGGCTGTTTGCGGTTCGTCGTTCAAGAACAAGGGTGTTCCTCTGGTTCTCGACGCCGTTATCGACTACCTGCCGGCTCCGGTTGATATTCCTGCGATCAAAGGCTCGGATATCGATGATGAAACCATCGAGATGGAGCGTCATGCAGATGATGCTGAACCGTTCTCGGCTCTGGCTTTCAAAATCGCTACCGACCCATTCGTGGGTACTCTGACGTTCGCTCGCGTTTACTCGGGTGTTCTGAGCTCCGGCGACGGCGTTCTGAACTCGGTTAAAGGCAAGAAAGAGCGCGTGGGTCGTATGGTGCAGATGCACGCAAACACCCGTGAAGAGATCAAAGAAGTACGCGCTGGCGACATCGCTGCTCTGATCGGCATGAAGGACGTTACCACTGGTGACACTCTGTGCTCGCAAGAGAAGCCAATCATCCTCGTTCGTATGGACTTCCCAGAGCCGGTAATCTCGGTTGCTGTTGAGCCTAAGACCAAGGATGACCAGGAAAAAATGGGTATCGCTCTGGGCAAACTCGCTCAGGAAGATCCATCTTTCCGCGTTAAGACAGATGAAGAGACTGGTCAGACGATCATCTCCGGCATGGGCGAGTTGCACCTCGACATCCTCGTAGACCGTATGCGTCGCGAGTTCAACGTCGAAGCCAACATCGGTAAGCCGCAGGTTTCGTACCGTGAGAAGATCACCAAGTCTTGCGAAATCGAAGGCAAATTCGTACGTCAGTCTGGCGGCCGTGGCCAGTTCGGTCATTGCTGGGTTCGTTTTGCTCCGGCAGACGAAGGTCAGGAAGGCTTGCAGTTTGTCAACGAGGTAGTAGGTGGTGTGATTCCTAAGGAATACATCCCGGCTATTCAGAAAGGCATCGAAGAGCAGATGAAGAACGGTGTTGTTGCCGGCTATCCGCTCATCGGCCTGAAGGCTACTGTGTTCGATGGTTCTTACCATGACGTCGACTCCAACGAGATGGCGTTCAAGGTTGCTGCCTCCATGGCTACCAAGCAGCTGTCCCAGAAGGGCGGTGCTGTTGTGCTTGAGCCGGTAATGAAAGTGGAAGTAGTTACACCTGAGGACTACATGGGTGACGTGATGGGTGACCTGAACCGTCGTCGTGGTCTGATTCAAGGTATGGAAGATACGGTCTCTGGCAAGGTTATCCGCGCTGAAGTACCGTTGGGTGAAATGTTCGGTTATGCGACCGACGTTCGTTCCATGTCTCAGGGTCGCGCGAGCTACTCCATGGAATTTTCTAAATACTCTGAGGCTCCGTCGAATATCGTCGAAGCTATCGTTAAGAAAGGCTAATTCAGCCCTTTAGGCTAGAGGATCACTGTCGTGGCTAAAGAAAAATTTGATCGTTCCAAACCACACGTAAACGTCGGCACTATCGGCCACGTTGACCATGGTAAAACTACTCTGACTGCTGCACTGACCAAGGTTTGTGCTGAAGCATTCGGTGGTGCAGTTCGTGACTTCGCTCAGATCGACAGCGCGCCGGAAGAAAAAGCTCGTGGTATCACGATCAACACTTCCCACGTTGAATACGATTCGACCATTCGTCACTACGCGCACGTTGACTGCCCAGGCCACGCTGACTATGTGAAGAACATGATCACTGGTGCTGCTCAGATGGACGGCGCTATCCTGGTTTGCTCGGCCGCTGATGGTCCGATGCCGCAAACTCGTGAGCACATCCTCCTGTCCCGTCAGGTTGGCGTTCCGTACATCGTTGTCTTCCTGAACAAGGCTGACATGGTAGACGACGCTGAGCTGCTGGAACTGGTTGAGATGGAAGTTCGTGACCTGCTGTCGACTTACGACTTCCCGGGCGACGACACTCCGATCATCATCGGTTCGGCTCTGATGGCTCTGAACGGCCAAGACGACAACGAAATGGGCACCACTGCCGTTCGTAAGCTCGTTGAGACTCTGGATACTTACATTCCTGAGCCTGTTCGTGTTATCGACAAGCCATTCCTGATGCCAGTGGAAGACGTATTCTCGATCTCTGGTCGCGGTACTGTTGTAACTGGTCGTATTGAGCGTGGCATTATCCGCGTTCAGGAAGAAGTGGAAATCGTTGGTCTGCGTGACACCACCAAGACTATCTGTACTGGTGTTGAAATGTTCCGCAAGCTGCTCGACGAAGGTCGTGCTGGCGAGAACTGCGGTATCCTGCTGCGCGGCACCAAGCGTGACGACGTAGAGCGTGGCCAGATCCTGTGCAAGCCAGGCAGCGTTAAGCCGCACACCAAGTTCGAAGGCGAAGTGTACGTTCTGTCGAAAGAAGAGGGTGGTCGTCACACTCCTTTCTTCAAGGGCTACCGTCCGCAGTTCTACTTCCGTACTACGGACGTAACTGGTAACTGCGAACTGCCGGAAGGCGTTGAAATGGTAATGCCGGGCGACAACGTGAAAATGGTTGTTACCCTGATCAAGTCGATCGCCATGGAAGATGGTCTGCGCTTCGCAATTCGCGAAGGCGGCCGTACCGTTGGTGCTGGCGTGGTTGCCAAGATCATCGAGTAATCGATTGATCGAGTAAAAGAAGCTCCCGCTTGCGGGGGCTTTTTTTATTGGGTTGACACTAGCTTGACGCGTCTATAGAATTGCGCCTCCTTTTAACGGGCGTTCTGCGCTCGTTGGGAATCGCAGCTTGGAATCTGAGGTCAAAATGCAAAACCAACAAATCCGTATTCGGTTGAAGGCTTTTGACCATCGCCTGATCGATCAATCAACCCAGGAAATCGTGGAAACCGCGAAACGTACTGGTGCTCAGGTGCGTGGTCCGATTCCACTGCCAACTCGCAAAGAGCGGTTCACAGTTCTTACTTCTCCGCACGTCAACAAAGACGCGCGCGATCAGTTTGAAATTCGGACCCATAAGCGTGTACTGGACATCGTCCAGCCAACGGATAAAACCGTTGATGCGCTGATGAAGCTCGACCTTGCGGCTGGCGTGGAAGTGCAGATCAGCCTCGGCTAAGACTTGGGTCTTAGTCGTGTAACGCTCTGAAATGGGCGGCCATAGCGGGTGAAAGCCCCGTACACTCATGAGGTTTACAACATGACTATTGGTGTAGTCGGTCGTAAATGCGGTATGACCCGTATTTTCACCGAAGAAGGTGTCTCCATTCCGGTTACGGTCATTGAGATCGAACCGAATCGCGTCACCCAGTTCAAAACTGAGGAAACCGACGGCTATCGTGCAGTGCAAGTCACTGTAGGTGAGCGTCGTGCCTCGCGTGTCAGCAAGGCTCAAGCCGGTCACTTCGCTAAGGCGAACGTCGCGGCAGGTCGTGGTGTCTGGGAATTCCGTCTTGAAGAAGGCGACTACTCAGCTGGCGACTTGATCAACGCTGAAATTTTCCAAGCTGGACAGATGGTCGATGTGACCGGTCAGTCCAAAGGTAAAGGCTTTGCCGGTACCATCAAGCGTTGGAACTTCCGCGGCCAAGACAACACTCACGGTAACTCCGTGTCCCACCGTGTTCCGGGTTCGATTGGCCAGTGCCAAACTCCGGGTCGCGTATTCAAGGGCAAAAAAATGTCCGGTCACATGGGTGCTGAGCGTGTGACGGTACAGTCCCTGGAAGTTGTGCGCGTCGACGCTGAACGCAACCTGCTGTTGGTCAAAGGCGCTGTTCCTGGCGCGACTGGCGGTAACTTGGTTGTGCGTCCAGCAGCTAAGACTCGCGGTTAAGGGGAAGCTGACATGCAATTAAATGTAAATGGCGCTCAAGCGATCGAAGTATCCGAAGCAACTTTCGGTGGCGATTACAACGAGACCCTGGTTCACCAAGCAGTTGTGGCCTACATGGCCGGCGGCCGTCAAGGCAGCAAGCAGCAGAAGACTCGTTCTGATGTGTCGGGCGGCGGTAAGCGTCCATGGCGTCAGAAGGGTACTGGCCGCGCTCGTGCCGGTACCACTCGTGGTCCAATCTGGCGTGGTGGTGGTGTGACATTCGCGGCACGTCCGCAGAATCACGACCAAAAGCTGAACAAGAAGATGTATCGCGCTGCGATCCGTTCGATTCTTGCTGAGCTGGTCCGCACCGATCGCCTGGTCGTAGTTGAAGACTTCGCTGTCGAAGCTCCGAAGACTAAAGATCTGCTGGGCAAGCTGAATGGCATGGGTCTGACTGATGTCCTGATCGTGTCTGATGCAATTGATCAAAATCTGTACCTGGCTGCACGTAACCTGCCGCACGTCGATGTTCGTGACGTACAGGGTTCCGATCCGGTCAGTCTGATCGCGTATGAAAAGGTACTGGTTACCGTTTCTGCCGTGAAGAAATTCGAGGAGATGCTGGGATGAACCAGGAACGCGTATTTAAAGTGCTGCTGGGTCCGCACATCTCTGAGAAAGCCACACTACTGGCCGATAAGAAAAGCCAGTTCGTATTCAAGGTTGCAACCGATGCAACCAAGCTGGAAATCAAGAAGGCCGTCGAAAGCCTGTTCAGCGTGAAGGTTGAGCGTGTTACTACTCAGAACGTTCTGGGTAAGAGCAAGCGCACCGCTCGCGGTCTGGGCAAGCGTAACGACTGGAAGAAAGCGATCATCTCGCTTCAGCCAGGCCAAGATCTCGATTTCGCCAGCAGTGCTGAGTAAGGAAGGGGTGCATCATGGCAATCGTTAAATGCAAACCGACTTCCGCTGGCCGCCGTTTTGTGGTCAAGGTGGTCAATCAGGAGCTGCACAAAGGCGCTCCGTACGCTCCGCTGCTTGAGAAGAAGTCGAAGTCTGGCGGTCGTAACAACAATGGTCGCATCACTACCCGTCATATCGGTGGTGGTCACAAGCAGCATTACCGCTTGGTCGATTTCCGTCGCAACGACAAAGATGGCATTCCAGCCACTGTCGAGCGTATTGAATACGATCCGAACCGTACCGCACACATCGCCCTGCTGATGTACGCAGACGGCGAGCGTCGCTACATCATCGCCCCCAAAGGCGTGAGTGCTGGCGATCAGCTGGTAGCTGGCATCATGGCTCCGATCAAACCAGGTAACAGCCTGCAACTGCGTAACATTCCAGTTGGTAGCACTGTTCACGGTATCGAGCTGAAGCCAGGCAAAGGTGCTCAGATCGCTCGTTCCGCTGGCGCTTCGGCTCAGCTGATCGCTCGTGAAGGCGTCTATGTGACTCTGCGTCTGCGTTCCGGTGAGATGCGTAAAGTTCTGGCCGAGTGCCGTGCGACTTTGGGCGAAGTTTCGAACTCCGAGCACAGCCTGCGTTCGCTGGGTAAAGCTGGTGCTAAGCGCTGGCGTGGCGTTCGCCCGACCGTTCGTGGTGTTGCCATGAACCCGGTCGACCACCCACACGGTGGTGGTGAAGGTCGTACCTCAGGTGGTCGTCATCCGGTGTCTCCATGGGGCTTCCCGACTAAGGGTGCTAAGACTCGTGGAAACAAGCGCACCGATAATATGATCGTCCGTCGTCGCAAGTAAATAGAGGGATACGACAGTGCCACGTTCTCTGAAAAAAGGTCCTTTTATTGATCTTCACCTACTGAAGAAGATCGAAGTGGCGGTGGAAAAGAACGATCGCAAGCCAGTTAAAACCTGGTCGCGTCGCTCGATGATCCTGCCGCAAATGGTCGGTCTGACCATTGCTGTACATAACGGCCGTCAGCATGTCCCAGTTCTTGTGAACGAAGACATGGTCGGTCACAAACTCGGCGAGTTTGCTGGTACCCGCACTTATCGTGGGCACGTAGCAGACAAGAAAGCCAAGCGTTAAGGGGTTAGGAAATGGAAGTAGCCGCTAAGTTGTCGGGCGCTCGAATCTCCGCCCAAAAAGCCCGCTTGGTCGCCGACCAGATCCGCGGGAAAAAGGTGGGCGAAGCGCTCAACCTGTTGGCTTTCAGCAGCAAGAAAGCCGCCGAGATCATGAAGAAAGTGCTGGAGTCGGCTGTAGCCAACGCCGAGCACAACGAAGGCGCAGACGTTGATGACTTGAAGGTCAGCACTGTTTTCGTCAACGAAGGGCGTTCGCTGAAGCGAATCATGCCGCGAGCCAAAGGCCGCGCTGATCGCATCGTCAAGCGGTCTTGCCATATCACTGTCAAGGTTGCGGACAAGTAACGGAGTCGATCAGATGGGTCAGAAAGTACATCCCATTGGCATTCGCCTGGGAATCGTCAAGGAGCACACCTCCGTCTGGTACGCAGACGGTCGGACTTATGCGGACTATTTGTTCGCTGATCTGAAAGTGCGTGAGTACCTCCAAGACAAACTAAAAAGCGCGTCCGTAAGCCGTATCGACATTGCTCGTCCGGCTCAGACTGCACGTATCACCATTCACACTGCTCGTCCCGGTATCGTTATCGGTAAGAAAGGTGAAGATGTTGAGAAACTGCGTCAGGACCTGACCAAGCAAATGGGTGTGCCTGTGCACATCAATATCGAAGAGATCCGCAAGCCGGAACTCGACGGTATGCTGGTTGCGCAGAGCGTAGCTCAGCAGCTGGAGCGTCGTGTGATGTTCCGTCGCGCTATGAAGCGCGCTGTACAAAACGCCATGCGTATTGGTGCCAAGGGCATCAAAATCCAAGTGAGCGGTCGTCTCGGTGGTGCAGAAATCGCACGTACTGAATGGTATCGCGAAGGTCGTGTGCCGTTGCACACCCTGCGTGCCGATATCGACTATGCCACGTACGAAGCGCACACCACTTATGGTGTGATCGGTGTCAAGGTTTGGATCTTCAAAGGCGAAGTAATTGGTGGTCGCCACGAAGAACTGAAACCACAAGCACCTGCGCCTCGTAAAAAAGCTGCTAAGTAAGGGGTACGCCAAATGTTACAACCAAAGCGTACGAAGTTCCGTAAGCAGATGACCGGCCACAACCGTGGCTTGGCTCAGCGCGGTAGCAAAGTCAGCTTCGGCGAATTCGCCTTGAAGTCTGTTGCCCGCGGTCGTCTTACCGCCCGTCAGATCGAGTCCGCTCGTCGTGCTCTGACTCGTCACGTTAAGCGTGGCGGGAAGATCTGGATTCGCGTTTTCCCGGACAAACCAGTTACCAAGAAGCCTCTCGAAGTGCGGATGGGTAAAGGGAAGGGTGGCGTCGAATATTGGGTAGCCCAGATTCAGCCAGGCAAAGTCCTGTATGAAATCGAAGGCGTTTCCGAAGAGTTGGCGCGTGAGGCATTTGCCTTGGCTGCTGCAAAGCTGCCACTCGCTACCACTTTTGTTAAGCGGACGGTGATGTGATGAAGGCGAATGAACTTCGTGAAAAATCAGCACAGCAGCTGAACGAGCAACTGCTCGGCCTGCTGCGCGACCAGTTCAATCTGCGTATGCAGAAAGCAACTGGCCAGTTGGGGCAGTCTCACCTGCTCTCGCAAGTTAAGCGCGACATCGCTCGTGTGAAAACTGTGCTCAACCAGCAGGCAGGTAAGTGATCATGGCTGAAGCCGAAAAAACAGTCCGTACGCTGACCGGCCGTGTTGTCAGCGACAAGATGGACAAGACCATCACCGTATTGATCGAGCGTCGCGTTAAGCACCCGATCTACGGTAAATACGTTAAGCGTTCGACCAAGCTGCACGCGCATGACGAAAACAATCAGTGCCACATCGGCGACAAAGTTTCGATTCGTGAAACTCGCCCTGTAGCCAAGACTAAGTCTTGGGCTCTGGTTGAAGTCATCGAACGCGCAGTGGAAGTCTAAGGACTAGGGGTCGGAGAAATTATATGATTCAGACTCAATCCATGCTCGACGTTGCTGACAACAGTGGCGCACGTCGCGTTATGTGTATCAAGGTGCTGGGCGGCTCACACCGTCGTTATGCTGGCATCGGTGACATCATCAAGGTTACCGTTAAGGAAGCAATTCCGCGCGGTAAAGTGAAGAAGGGCCAGGTAATGACTGCTGTTGTAGTCCGTACCCGTCACGGCGTTCGTCGTCCTGATGGCTCGATCATTCGCTTCGATGGCAACGCTGCTGTTCTGTTGAACAACAAGCAAGAGCCTATCGGTACCCGTATCTTTGGGCCCGTGACTCGCGAACTTCGTACTGAGAAGTTCATGAAGATCGTCTCGCTCGCCCCTGAAGTGCTTTAAGGAGATCCGACATGCAAAAGATTCGTCGTGACGACGAGATCATCGTGATCGCCGGCAAAGACAAAGGTAAGCGCGGTAAGGTGCTCAAGGTTCTCGCTGACGACCGTTTGGTCGTTGGTGGGATCAACCTGGTTAAGCGTCATACCAAGCCGAACCCGATGTCGGGCGTTCAAGGCGGTATCGTCGAAAAAGAAGCGCCATTGCACGCTTCTAACGTGGCCATTTTCAATGGCGAAACCAACAAAGCAGATCGCGTTGGTTTCAAAGTTGAAGACGGTAAAAAAATTCGTGTCTTCAAGTCGACCCAAAAAGCGGTTGATGCTTGAACACTGCTAGGTAGAAGACCATGGCACGACTAAAAGAGATTTATCGGAAGGAAATTGCGCCCAAGCTGAAGGAAGAACTGAAGCTTGAGAACGTGATGGAAGTTCCGCGTATCACCAAGATCACCCTTAACATGGGCCTGGGCGAAGCAATCGGTGACAAGAAGATCATCGAGCACGCTGTTGCCGACCTGGAAAAGATCACCGGTCAGAAAGTCGTTGTGACTCATGCCCGTAAGTCGATTGCAGGCTTCAAGGTTCGTGAAGGCTGGCCGATTGGCGTTAAAGTAACTCTGCGCCGTGAGCGTATGTACGAGTTCCTGGATCGTCTGCTGTCTATCTCCCTGCCGCGCGTGCGTGACTTCCGCGGCCTGAATGCCAAGTCGTTCGACGGCCGTGGCAACTACAGCATGGGCGTTAAAGAGCAGATCATCTTCCCGGAAATCGACTACGACAAAATCGATGCCCTCCGCGGTCTGGATATTACCCTGACCACTACTGCTCGGACGGATGATGAAGGTCGCGCATTGCTGCGTGCTTTCAAATTCCCGTTCCGCAACTGATAGGAGCTGGATCATGGCCAAAATGAGCATGAGAAACCGTGAGCTGAAGCGTCAGCAAACGGTTGCCAAGTACGCCAAGAAGCGTGCTGAGCTGAAAGCAATCATCGTCGATCAGGAAGCATCTCCTGAAGCACGTTGGGAAGCTTCGGTGGCACTGCAAAAGCAGCCACGTGACGCAAGCGCTTCGCGTCTGCGTAATCGTTGCCGCATCACAGGTCGTCCGCACGGTGTATTCCGTAAGTTCGGTCTGTCGCGCATCAAGCTGCGTGAAGCAGCTATGCGTGGCGACGTACCAGGTCTGCGTAAAGCAAGCTGGTAAATCGTTGCGTACTGTATGGCCGATGCCTCCGTGCGTCGGCTTTACAGACAAGCAAAATGAATCAAGCCCCTATTGGGGCTTGATTCATTTCTGCACAGTCTCTAGAATGTTCGGCTCGCCTGAGCCTGGGTTTCCCCAGGATGTATGGCGACTCTAGCCGAAAGGCTGTCTATCTATGTACCAGGAGCGTCTAGCCCATGAGTATGCAGGACCCGTTAGCGGACATGCTAACTCGTATCCGTAATGCCCAGATGGCTGAAAAGTCCGTCGTAAGCATGCCATCTTCTACCTTGAAGGTAGCCGTAGCCAAAGTCCTGAAGGACGAAGGTTATGTTGCGGATTATCAGATTAGCGGCGAAGCAAAGCCGCAGCTGTCCATCGAGCTGAAATATTTCGAAGGCCGTCCGGTCATCGAAGAAGTAAAACGCGCTAGCCGTCCAGGTCTGCGCCAGTACAAGTCCGTCGATGATCTGCCGAAAGTTCGTGGCGGTCTTGGCGTATCCATCGTCTCCACCAACAAAGGTGTGATGACGGATCGTGCTGCACGCGCTGCCGGTGTCGGTGGTGAAGTGCTATGTACAGTGTTCTAAGGGGGGATAAGCATGTCTCGCGTTGCTAAGAACCCCGTCAAGCTGCCTTCTGGTGTAGAGATCAAACTCGCCGGCCAGCAGCTCTCGGTGAAAGGTGCTAAAGGCACTTTGGAACTGAATGTTCATTCGTCCGTTGAAGTGGTCCAGGAATCCGGTGAGCTGCGTTTTGCCGCTCGTAACGGCGACCAGCAGACTCGCGCAATGGCCGGTACCACTCGTGCGTTGGTTAACAACATGGTAATCGGCGTCAGCGAAGGCTTCGAGCGCAAGCTCCAGTTGGTCGGTGTTGGTTATAAGGCTCAAGCTAAAGGACAAATCCTGTCCCTGGCTCTGGGTTTTTCCCACCCAATTGACTACGAATTGCCGCAAGGCGTTACCGCCGAAACCCCTAGCCAGACAGACATCCTGCTCAAGGGCGTCGACAAACAACTGGTTGGTCAGGTAGCTGCGGAGATTCGTGACTTCCGTCGTCCTGAACCTTACAAGGGCAAAGGTGTTCGTTACGCTGACGAAGTCGTCCGCCGTAAAGAAGCCAAGAAGAAGTAGGGCTAGCAAATGACCGACAAAAACGTTACTCGACTGCGCCGCGCTCGCAAAGCACGTCTGAAAATGCACGAACTCGAAGTCGTGCGTCTCTGCGTGTATCGCTCTTCGCAGCACATCTATGCCCAGGTCATTTCGGCCGACGGCAGCAAGGTTCTGGCCAGCGCCTCAACCTTGGACAAAGCACTGCGTGATGGCGCCACTGGCAACATCGACGCAGCCAAGAAAGTTGGTGAGCTGGTTGCCGAGCGCGCGAAAGCCGCTGGTGTAACTCAGGTTGCATTCGACCGTTCTGGCTTCAAGTACCACGGCCGCGTTAAGGCGCTGGCTGATGCTGCTCGTGAAGGCGGGCTGGAGTTCTAAGTTATGTCAAATAACGACCAAAAGCGCGACGAAGGCTACATCGAGAAATTGGTGCAGGTTAACCGTGTAGCTAAAACCGTTAAGGGTGGCCGCATCTTCACTTTCACCGCGTTGACCGTGGTTGGTGATGGTAAAGGTCGCGTAGGTTTCGGCCGTGGTAAATCCCGCGAAGTTCCTGCTGCCATTCAAAAGGCGATGGAAGCTGCGCGTCGCAACATGATCACCGTTGATCTGAACGGTACTACTCTGCAGTACGCGATGAAAGCTGCTCATGGCGCCTCCAAGGTGTACATGCAGCCTGCTTCTGAAGGTACCGGTATCATCGCTGGCGGCGCTATGCGTGCTGTTCTCGAAGTTGCTGGTGTGCAGAACGTTCTGGCCAAGTGCTACGGCTCGACTAACCCGGTAAACGTGGTTCACGCTACGTTCAAGGGTCTGCGTGCTATGCAGTCTCCGGACTCCGTTGCGGCCAAGCGTGGCAAGAGCGTCGAGGAGATTCTCTAATCATGGCTAATACCGTTAAAGTCACGCTGATCAAAAGCGTGAACGGCCGTCTGGCTAATCACAAAGCCTGCGTCAAGGGTCTCGGCCTGCGTCGCATCAATCACACCGTTGAAGTTCTGGATACTCCGGAAAATCGCGGCATGATGAACAAGGCTTATTACCTTCTCCGTGTGGAGGGTTAATTATGTACCTGAATGATTTGAGTCCTGCGCCGGGTTCCCGTCGTGAGAAGCACCGTCCGGGTCGTGGTATCGGTAGTGGTTTGGGTAAGACTGGTGGCCGCGGCCACAAAGGTCAAACCTCCCGCTCCGGTGGTTCCATTGCTCCGGGTTTTGAAGGCGGCCAGCAGCCACTGCACCGTCGTCTTCCTAAGTTTGGTTTCGTTTCTTTGAAGGCTATGGATCGCGCTGAAGTGCGTACTTCCGAGCTGAACAAGATCGAAGGCGACGTAGTTACTCTGCAGGCGCTGAAGGATGCTGACCTGATTAATCAAAACGTACAGCGTGTAAAAGTCATGCTGTCCGGCGAGATTACTCGTGCAGTCACCCTTAAAGGTATCGCCGCCACCAAAGGTGCGCGCGCGGCTATCGAAGCAGCTGGCGGTAAGTTCGAGGAATAAATGGCTAAGCAAGGTGCTCTCTCAGCGCTCAGCAATGGCGGGTTATCCGAGCTCTGGGCTCGTCTGCGCTTTCTGTTCATGGCGATTATCGTCTATCGGATAGGCGCACACATCCCTGTGCCCGGTATCAACCCTGATCGGCTGGCGGACCTGTTTCGACAGAATGAGGGGACCATTCTTAGCTTGTTCAACATGTTTTCCGGCGGTGCGCTGGAGCGCATGAGCATTTTTGCACTGGGGATCATGCCGTACATTTCGGCGTCGATCATCATGCAGCTCATGAGCGCTGTCAGCCCGCAGTTGGAGCAGTTGAAGAAGGAAGGTGAGGCTGGTCGTCGTAAGATCAGCCAGTACACCCGCTACGGCACTCTCGTCCTGGCATTCGTTCAAGCTATCGGCATGTCCGTTGGTTTGGCGAGTCAGGGCGTCGCGTTCGCTGATGGCTTTAGCTTCTACTTTGTAGCGGTCACTACGTTCGTCGCAGGCGCGATGTTCATGATGTGGCTGGGCGAGCAAATCACCGAGCGTGGTGTTGGCAACGGTATTTCGATGCTGATTTTTGCAGGCATCGTAGCCGGTCTGCCGCGGGCGATTGGGCAGTCTTTCGAGTCTGCTCGTCAGGGCGATATCAATATTTTCGCCCTTGTCGCCATCGGTCTGCTGGCAGTAGCGATCATCGGTTTTGTGGTGTTCATTGAGCGTGGTCAGCGTCGCATTGCGGTGCACTACGCCAAGCGTCAGCAGGGCCGTAAGGTCTTTGCCGCGCAGACTAGCCACTTGCCGCTGAAGGTGAACATGGCGGGGGTTATCCCGGCTATTTTCGCTAGCAGCCTTCTGTTGTTCCCGGCATCGCTGGGGTCCTGGTTTGGTCAGTCCGAAGGTATGGGCTGGCTGCAGGATATTTCACAGGCTATCGCTCCTGGTCAGCCGTTGAACATTTTGCTGTTTAGTGCAGGGATCGTTTTCTTCTGCTTCTTCTACACAGCATTGATGTTCAATCCGAAAGACGTAGCGGAAAACCTGAAGAAGTCCGGTGCCTTTATTCCAGGCATCCGTCCAGGTGAGCAGTCGGCACGTTACATTGATAGCGTTCTGACTCGTTTGACCCTGTTCGGTGCTCTGTACATGACGGCCGTGTGCCTGCTGCCCCAGTTCCTGGTGGTTGCGGCAAACGTTCCGTTCTACCTTGGCGGGACCTCGTTGCTGATCGTGGTAGTGGTTGTTATGGACTTTATGTCCCAAGTACAATCGCACCTCGTTTCACACCAGTACGAATCCCTGATGAAGAAAGCCAACCTGAAGGGCTACGGCAGCGGTATGCTCCGCTAATGTGTCCATAAGGTTCGAGGAGTTGGTGATGAAAGTTCGTGCATCAGTGAAAAAGCTGTGCCGTAACTGCAAAATTATTCGTCGCGAAGGTGTCGTGCGAGTGATCTGCAGCGCGGAACCGCGTCACAAACAGCGCCAAGGCTGAGTGTGATTGTTGCGTAATAAGCCCGGCAGCTAGTGCGCTGCCGGGTTGATTATTTGTTTCTACAGCGTTAATATCTCGCGCCCTTATTCTTGGCTTCCGGGGCGTAGGTAGCTGTCAATTGGAGTTCCACTGAATGGCCCGTATTGCAGGCGTAAACATTCCGGATAACAAACACACTGTTATCTCGCTGACCTACATCTTTGGTGTTGGTCGCACTACTGCACAGAAAATCTGTGCTGCGACCGGGGTTAACCCGGCTGCAAAGATAAAAGATCTCTCTGACGAGCAGATCGAGCAGCTGCGTGGCGAAGTTGCCAAGGTGAATACCGAAGGCGACCTGCGTCGTGAAGTGAACATGAAAATCAAGCGCTTGATGGATCTGGGTTGCTATCGCGGCCTGCGTCATCGTCGCGGTCTTCCGGTTCGCGGTCAGCGTACCAAGACCAACGCGCGTACCCGTAAGGGCCCGCGTAAGCCGATCCGCAAGTAATCGCATTAGCGAATCGACAGGAATTTAATCATGGCTAAACCTGCTGCTCGTACTCGTAAGAAAGTCAAAAAGACGGTGGTTGATGGCATCGCCCATATCCACGCTTCTTTTAACAACACAATCGTGACCATTACTGACCGTCAGGGCAACGCTCTGTCTTGGGCTACCTCCGGTGGTTCAGGTTTCCGCGGTTCACGTAAGAGCACTCCGTTTGCTGCCCAGGTGGCTGCAGAACGTGCTGGTCAAGCTGCGCTGGAATACGGCCTGAAGAACCTCGACGTTAACGTCAAAGGTCCAGGTCCCGGCCGTGAGTCCGCTGTCCGTGCATTGAACGGCTGCGGTTACAAGATCGCCAGCATCACCGATGTGACGCCCATCCCGCACAACGGATGCCGTCCTTCGAAGAAGCGTCGCGTGTAATCAGGAGACAGTGAGAAATGGCTCGTTACATTGGTCCCAAATGCAAACTGTCTCGTCGTGAAGGCACTGATCTTTTCCTGAAGAGTGGCGTACGCGCTCTGGAATCGAAGTGCAACATCGAAGCAGCCCCAGGTATCCACGGTCAGCGCCGTAGCCGTCAGTCTGACTACGGCACTCAGCTGCGTGAGAAGCAAAAAGTTCGTCGTATCTATGGCGTACTTGAGCGTCAGTTCAGCGGTTATTACAAAGAAGCAGCCGGCAAGAAAGGCGCTACTGGTGAGAACCTTCTGCAGCTGCTCGAGTGCCGTCTGGATAACGTTGTTTACCGTATGGGCTACGGCGCTACCCGCGCTGAATCCCGTCAGCTGGTATCGCACAAGGCGATCAGCGTAAACGGTAAGACTGTAAACGTTCCGTCTTTCCAGGTTAAAGCTGGTGACGTCGTTGCAGTACGTGAGAAATCGAAGAATCAGCTGCGTATTGTTCAAGCTCTTGAACTGTGTGCACAGCGCGGCCGCGTTGAATGGGTAGAAGTAGACACCGCAAACAAGTCTGGCGTTTTCAAAGCCGTTCCTGTTCGTAGTGACCTCTCCGCTGACATCAACGAAAGCCTGATTGTCGAGCTCTACTCCAAGTAAGGGCTAGAAAATAGGTGTATCCATGCAGATTTCGGTAAATGAGTTCCTGACCCCCCGCCATATTGATGTGCAGGTGGTCAGTCCGACCCGCGCCAAGATCACTCTCGAGCCTCTCGAGCGTGGCTTTGGCCATACCCTGGGCAATGCGTTGCGTCGCATCTTGTTGTCCTCCATGCCTGGCTGTGCAGTAGTCGAGGCCGAGATTGATGGTGTGCTCCACGAGTACAGCGCAATCGAAGGTGTTCAGGAAGACGTAATTGAAATCCTGCTCAACCTTAAAGGTCTGGCTGTTAAGCTGCATGGCCGTGACGAAGTGACACTGACTCTGGCGAAAAAGGGCTCGGGCGTAGTTACCGCTGCCGATATTCAGCTGGATCATGATGTTGAAATCGTTAATGGCGACCACGTGATTGCCAACCTGGCCAGCAATGGCGCGCTGAACATGAAGCTCACCGTAGCTCGTGGTCGCGGCTATGAGCCAGCAGACAGCCGTCAGAGCGATGAAGACGAAAGCCGCAGCATTGGTCGCTTGCAGCTTGACGCTTCGTTCAGCCCTGTTCGTCGCATCTCATACGTGGTGGAAAACGCTCGTGTTGAGCAGCGTACCAACTTGGACAAGCTGGTCATCGACCTGGAGACCAACGGTACTCTGGACCCTGAAGAGGCCATTCGTCGTGCCGCTACCATTCTGCAGCAGCAGTTGGCAGCGTTCGTCGACCTCAAAGGCGACAGCGAACCTGTTGTGATCGAACAAGAAGACGAGATCGATCCGATCCTGCTTCGCCCAGTAGATGACCTGGAATTGACCGTACGTTCGGCTAACTGCCTCAAGGCAGAAAACATCTACTACATTGGTGATCTGATTCAGCGCACCGAAGTAGAGCTGTTGAAAACCCCGAACCTGGGCAAGAAATCCCTGACTGAAATCAAGGATGTTCTGGCTTCTCGCGGTCTGTCCCTCGGTATGCGCCTCGACAACTGGCCGCCGGCAAGTCTGAAGAAAGACGATAAGGCGACTGCCTGATCGTCATCATCACCGAACGTGAGTTTGGTAAGGAATTGAACCATGCGTCATCGTAAAAGTGGCCGTCACCTCAGCCGCACTAGCGCTCACCGCAAGGCCATGTTTCAAAACATGGCGGTATCGCTGTTCGAGCACGAGCTGATCAAAACTACTCTTCCGAAAGCTAAAGAGCTGCGCCGCGTTGCCGAGCCGCTGATCACTTTGGCTAAAGAAGACAGCGTTGCTAACCGCCGTCTGGCCTTCGACCGTACTCGTTCGAAAGCCATCGTTGGTAAGCTGTTTAACGATCTGGGCAAGCGCTACGCCACCCGTCAGGGCGGTTACCTGCGTATTCTCAAGTGCGGTTTCCGCGCTGGCGATAATGCTCCGATGGCTTACGTAGAACTGGTTGACCGTCCGGTCGGTGGTTCTGTAGAAGCTGCTGAGTAAGCTGTAGATCATCGAAAGAGCCGGGCTTTTAGCCCGGCTTTTTTGTTTTTGAAGTGGAGATTATTCCGCACGTCGTGTTTGATATTGTGTGCGGGAACAAGCTCGGGTATGGTGCAGCCCGAACTTGAAACGCCGTATTCGGCCCCCATAAGAAAAAGCACATCATGCCCGAACCTTCTGCTTTAAGCCTTATCCCTCCCGCGGTCGTGCTGGTCCTGGCCATTTGGCTGCGCCGCCCGATCTTCGCCCTCATCATTGGTGCAGTGGCCGGTCTTCTGCTGATATCCCCTGAGCAAGCGCTGGGTAATTTTTCCGACATTTCCCTCAAGGTGATGCAGGACGAAACCATTGGCTGGTTGATCCTGGTCTGCGGCAGCTTTGGTGCCCTTATCGCCTTGTTGGTTCGCACTGGCGGTGCATTGGCATTCGGTCGTTCAGCGCTGAAGCTGTGCAAGGGACGTCGTTCCTCCTTGCTGATGACCTGCGTATTGGGCTTGGTGATCTTTATCGATGATTACCTCAATGCGCTGACCGTCGGCGAGACCATGAAGCGTGTAACTGACCGCTTCAAGATTTCCCGCGAGATGCTCGCCTATGTGGTGGATTCCACTGCAGCACCGGTCTGCGTGCTGGTTCCGTTGTCGACCTGGGCTGTGTTCTTTGGCGGCCTGCTCGAAAGCAATGGCGTTGCCGATGCCGGTCAAGGTGTGTCGGTTTACATGCAAGCCATCCCTTACATGTTCTACGCTTGGCTATCTGTAATTCTGGTGATTCTGGTGTGCATGGGCGTGGTCCCGGCTTTCGGTCCGATGCGCAAAGCTGAGAATCTCGCCCGCCACGGCTCTGCCGGTGCCATGCACGTTGGCGAGTTCGCGCCTGAGCACAACTACTCTATGAAGGCTGTTGAAGCCGAGATGGAGCACGCCGATAAAGAGGGTGGCAAACTCTATAACTTCCTCGCGCCGCTGTTGTTCCTCGTGGCGGCTACCGTCTACTTCGACATCGATGTGTGGAAAGGCATGCTGGCCACTTTGGTTTTCATCGTGCCGTTCTATCTGATCCAGCGCCTGATGCCGATGTCCGAAATGTTCGAAGAGATGATGGATGGTTTCAAAACCATGCTTCCGGCGATCGGCACTGTAATCGCTGCCTTCGTGTTTAAAGAAGTCTGTGATCAGTTGCATCTTTCCCTGTACGTGATCGACTCGCTCAAGCCATACATGACCCCGCAAATGATGCCGGCAATCGTCTTCCTGTCGATGGCTATTCTGGCGTTCGCTACTGGCTCGTCCTGGGGCATCTTTGCCGTGACGATTCCGATCGTAATGCCATTGGCTCATGCGCTGGATGCTGACATCCCGCTGGTTTTGGGTGCCTTGCTCTCTGCCTCTGCTTTCGGCAGCCAGGCGTGCTTCTACAGCGATTCGACCGTACTGGCGGCGCAAGGCTCGGGTTGTGACCTGATTAGCCACGCGGTGACTCAGTTGCCTTATGCGCTGATTGCAGCCTCCCTGGCCTTTGTCGGCTTTTTGCTGATGGCCTGATACTGCGCTGTACTCCAAAAAAACGGGCCGAGTGCCCGTTTTTTTGTGTCGCTAACTAATGGAGTTCGATAGTTAAAAGCTAATGATGCGTTGGGTTTAATAAATTAGTGCCGCGACTGGTTTGTACTTATTCTTGGTTCATCGCTGGTTAGCCAGCAATAAGTCGCAAACAAGGAGCGATGCCATGACCTACAAGACCATTCAGACCACCAGTGCCGGTAACCCGATTGCCGATAACCAGAACTCACTGAGTGCGGGTCCGCGCGGCCCCTTGTTGCTTCAGGACTATCAGTTGATCGAAAAACTCGCTCATCAGAACCGTGAGCGTATCCCTGAGCGTGTTGTGCACGCCAAGGGCTGGGGCGCGTTCGGTACGCTTACTGTTACTCACGATATCAGCCAATACACCAAAGCCAAACTGTTCGCTGAAGTTGGCAGTAAAACCCAGATGCTCGCACGTTTCTCGACTGTAGCGGGCGAGCAGGGCGCAGCAGACGCCGAGCGCGATGTACGCGGCTTCGCCTTGAAGTTCTACACCGATGAAGGCAACTGGGATCTGGTGGGGAATAACACGCCGGTGTTCTTCGTGCGTGACCCGCTTAAATTCCCGGATTTTATCCACACCCAGAAGCGTCACCCAAAAACCAATCTGCGCTCGCCGACCGCCATGTGGGACTTCTGGTCGTTGTCGCCTGAAAGCCTGCACCAGGTGACGATTTTGATGTCGGATCGCGGCCTGCCAACCGACGTGCGCCACATTAACGGCTACGGTTCGCATACCTACAGCATGCTCAACGCTGAAAACCAGCGGGTGTGGGTCAAGTTCCACTTCAAAACCTTGCAAGGCCACAAGCACTGGACCAATGCCGAGGCGAGCACAGTGGTCGGCAACAGCCGCGAAACCACACAGGAAGACCTGTTCTACAGCATCGAGAAGGGTGACTTCCCGAAATGGCGTATGTGTATTCAGGTGATGACCGAGGAGCAAGCGAAGCACACCTCGTTCAATCCGTTCGATCTGACCAAGGTCTGGCCGCATGGCGAGTTTCCACTGATCGAAGTCGGCATCATGGAGCTCAACCGTAACCCGGAAAACTATTTCGCCGAGATCGAGCAAGCCGCCTTCTCGCCTTCGAACATCATCCCTGGCATTGGTTTCTCGCCAGACAAGATGCTCCAGGCCCGGGTGTTCTCCTATGCCGATGCGCACCGCTACCGTTTGGGTACGCATTACGAAGCGTTGCCGGTGAACGCGCCGAAGCACCCGGTGCACCATTACCACAAGGACGGCGCCATGCGCTTTATGCCGAACAATCCTAATGCGGATGCCTACTACGAGCCGAACTCGTTCAACGGCCCGGTCGAGGCGCCTGAATATGCCGAGCCGCCGCTGCCACTCGAGGGTGATGCTGACCGCTTCAACCATCGCGAAGGTAACGATGATTACAGCCAGCCGCGGGCGCTGTTCGCCTTGTTTGATGATGCGCAGAAGCAACGCTTGTTCAGCAATATCGCCGGCGCGATGGCCGGAGTGCCTGAGTTCATTGTCGAGCGGCAACTGGCTCACTTCGACCTTGTGCATGCCGACTACGGCAATGGCGTTCGGGCCGCACTAAAAGCCAATAAGTAAACTATGCTTCAGTGAGCGCCCCCGTTATGGGGGCGTTTTGCTTGACCCAACCGGCTGATGAGCGGAGCATTGGCGCTATATTCAGTTTCACGTGCAAGGATTTGCCCCATGAAAGGCCACGCCGAAGTCATTTCTTATCTGAAAACGCTGCTCAAAGGCGAACTCGCTGCGCGTGATCAGTACTTCATTCACTCGCGCTTTTATGAAGACTGGGGCTACAGCAAGCTCTATGAACGCATCAATCACGAGATGGAAGAAGAAACCCAGCATGCGGATGCATTGCTCAAGCGGATTCTTTTCCTCGAAGGCACGCCGGACATGGCCCCGGATGCTTTCACCTTCGGTAAGAACGTGCCTGAGATGCTCAAGCTTGATCTAAAGCTTGAGTACCATGTGCGTGCTGCATTATGCAAAGGCATGGCCTTGTGCGAAAAGCATCAGGACTACACCAGCCGCGATATCCTGTTGGCGCAGCTTAAAGACACCGAAGAGGATCATGCCTATTGGCTGGAAATCCAGCTGCAACTGATCGAGAAGATCGGTCTGGAGAACTACCTGCAATCGCAGATGTAGTTTTCAAGGCGCAAAAAAATCCCCCGCAGGCTCGGCGTGCGGGGGATTTTTATTGCCTGCGGTTAACCTCAGGCGGGCAGGTCGCGGTCACGCTCAAGCAATGGCTTGAGGAAGTGGCCGGTGTGTGACTGCTCCATGCTGGCGACTTCTTCAGGTGTGCCGACCGCAATAATCTGGCCACCTTTTGAGCCGCCCTCGGGGCCGAGATCCACCAGCCAGTCGGCGGTCTTGATCACGTCGAGGTTGTGCTCGATCACCACCACGGTGTTGCCGTGGTCACGCAGGCGATGGAGGACTTCGAGCAGCTGCTGAATATCCGCAAAATGCAGGCCTGTGGTCGGCTCATCGAGGATATACAGGGTCTTGCCCGTGTCGCGCTTGGACAGCTCGCGCGACAGCTTAACCCGCTGCGCTTCACCGCCAGACAACGTCGTCGCGCTCTGGCCAAGCTTGATGTAAGACAAGCCCACATCAATCAGGGTTTGCAGTTTGCGCGACAGGGCCGGCACGGCGTCGAAGAAGTCACGGGCTTCCTCGATGGTCATATCGAGCACCTCGGTGATGCTCTTGCCCTTGTACTTCACTTCCAGGGTTTCGCGGTTGTAGCGCTTGCCCTTGCACACGTCGCACGGCACGTAGATATCCGGCAGGAAGTGCATCTCGACCTTGATCACGCCATCGCCCTGGCAGGCCTCACAGCGTCCGCCCTTGACGTTGAACGAGAAACGGCCCGGCCCGTAACCGCGTGAGCGCGATTCCGGTACGCCGGCAAACAGTTCACGAATTGGTGTGAACAAGCCGGTGTACGTGGCCGGGTTCGAGCGCGGCGTACGACCAATTGGGCTTTGGTCGATGTCGACGACTTTATCCAGATGCTGCAAACCATCGCAGCTGTCATGTGCCGAGGCTTCCAGCGTCGTCGCACCGTTCAGTGCAGTGGCGCTCAACGGGTAAAGCGTGTTGTTGATCAGTGTCGATTTACCCGAACCGGAAACGCCGGTGACGCACGTCAGCAGGCCAATTGGAATTTCCAGATTGACGTTGCGCAGGTTGTTGCCGCGAGCGCCTTTGATCTTCAGCAGCTGTTTACGGTTTGGCGGCGTGCGCTTGTTCGGCACGGCGATCTTGACCCGGCCCGACAGGTATTTTCCGGTCAGCGAATCCGGATGCGCCATCACCTCGGCCGCTGTGCCTTCGGCAACGATTCGACCGCCGTGTACGCCGGCACCCGGGCCGATGTCCACCACGTAGTCAGCCATGCGAATGGCGTCTTCGTCGTGCTCGACAACAATTACCGTGTTGCCGATGTCGCGCAGATGGCGCAGCGTGCCAAGCAGGCGTTCGTTGTCGCGCTGATGCAGGCCAATCGACGGCTCGTCGAGGATGTACATCACCCCGACCAGGCCAGCGCCAATCTGGCTGGCCAGACGAATACGCTGAGCTTCACCGCCCGAGAGCGTGTCGGCGCTGCGATCAAGCGTCAGGTAATCGAGGCCGACGTTGACCAGAAACTGCAGGCGCTGGCAGATCTCTTTGAGAATCTTGTCGGCAATTTCACCACGGCGGCCGGGCAGGGTAAGGCTGCTGAAATATTCAGCCGCATCGCCGATCGGCAAACCGGTCACCGCCGGCAGCGTGCGTTCACCGACCCACACATGGCGGGCTTCACGGCGCAGACGCGCACCGCAACAGTCCGGGCACGGTTGAGTGCTGAGCAGCTTGCCGAGTTCTTCGCGCACGCTGCTCGATTCTGTCTCGCGGTAGCGGCGATCGAGATTCGGCACGATGCCTTCGAACGGGTGCGAGCGTTTAACGATATCGCCACGATCATTGAGGTAGCGGAAATCAACCGCTTGCGTGCCGCTGCCGAACAGAATGACTTTCTGATGCTCGGCACTGAGATCGTCGAAGGGTATTTCCAGGCTGAAACCATAATGCGCCGACAGCGAGCCGAGCATCTGGAAGTAATAAACGTTGCGCCGGTCCCAGCCGCGAATCGCGCCTTCGGCCAAGGTCATCTCGCCGTTGATCAGGCGCTTGGTGTCGAAGAATTGCTTAACACCCAGACCGTCGCAAGAAGGGCAGGCGCCTGCGGGGTTGTTGAACGAGAACAGCTTCGGCTCAAGCTCGCTGATCGAATGGCCGCAATGCGGGCAAGCGAAACGGGCGGAGAAGATAATCTCTTTGAGGTCGCTGTCTTCGTCATCCATTGGCGCGATGAGCGCAATACCGTCAGCCAGATTCAGCGCGGTCTCGAACGACTCGGCCAGGCGCTGTTGCAGATCGGCACGCACCTTGAAACGGTCAACGACCACATCAATGCTGTGCTTCTTCTGTTTATCCAGCTTGGGCAGTTCATCAAGCTCATGCAGCCGGCCATTGATGCGGGCACGCACAAAACCCTGGGCGCGCAGCTCCTCGAATACCGAGAGGTGCTCACCTTTGCGCTCGCGCACAACTGGCGCCAGCAGCATCAACTTGCTGCCTTCGGGCAATGCCAGCGCCTGATCAACCATCTGGCTGACGGTTTGCGCTTCCAGCGGAACGTCGTGATCCGGGCAGCGCGGAATACCTGCGCGTGCATACAGCAGACGCAGGTAGTCGTAAATTTCGGTGATTGTGCCGACAGTCGATCGCGGGTTGTGCGATGTCGACTTTTGCTCGATGGAGATAGCCGGCGACAAACCTTCGATCGTGTCGACGTCGGGTTTTTCCATCATCGACAGGAACTGCCGGGCATACGCCGAAAGTGATTCGACGTAACGGCGCTGGCCTTCCGCGTAAAGCGTGTCGAACGCCAGTGATGACTTGCCCGAGCCAGACAAGCCGGTGATGACAATCAGCTTGTCCCGCGGCAGAGTCAGGTCGATATTCTTCAGGTTATGGGTTCTAGCCCCACGTATCAGAATCTTGTCCACAAACAGCGGCCTCGCTTGGCGGGCGGAGAAACGATCAAGTATACGGCCGGTACGCCCCCTGCGGCAAAGTGCGCTCCTGTGCCGCAGGTTAGATGACTGGTAGAATCGTCGGCTTGTTCGAATAGGGTCAATTCAATGCACGATCTGCACAGCGAGCGTATGAGTGGTAGCGAAACCCGTGCGGCGGGTGGTCTGGCAATGGTTTTTGCCTTTCGTATGCTCGGCATGTTCATGGTTTTGCCGGTGTTAGCAACCTATGGAATGGACCTCAAGGGCAGTACGCCCGCGCTTATCGGTTTGGCCATTGGCGCATACGGCCTGACTCAGGCCTTTTTCCAAATCCCGTTCGGGGTGATTTCTGATCGTATCGGTCGGCGTCCGGTTATCTATCTCGGGCTGCTGATTTTTGCCGCCGGCAGTGTGCTGGCCGCAGGCGCAGATTCTATCTGGGGTGTTATTGCAGGCCGCGTGCTGCAAGGCGCAGGCGCTATTTCTGCGGCGGTCATGGCCTTGCTTTCGGACCTCACACGCGAGCAACACCGAACCAAGTCGATGGCCATGATCGGCATGAGCATCGGCCTGTCGTTCGCCGTGGCGATGGTCGTCGGGCCATTGCTGACGCGCGCATTCGGACTCTCCGGATTATTTTTGGCGACCGCTGGTCTGGCAATTGTCGGCATGTTGATTATTGCCTTCGTGGTGCCGTCTTCTGCAGGGCCGCTGCAGCACCGTGAGTCGGGCGTGGCCAAGAAAGCGCTGATCCCGATCCTGAAGAATCCGGACTTGTTGCGCCTCGATCTGGGGATTCTGGCCCTGCACGCCATTCTCATGGCGAGCTTTGTGGCGCTGCCGCTGGCGCTGGTTGAACAGGGTAACTTGCCTAAAGAACAGCACTGGTGGGTGTACCTGACCGCCTTGCTGATCGGCTTCTTCGGCATGGTGCCGTTCATTATCTATGCCGAGAAAAAACGCCAGATGAAGCGCGTGCTGGTCGGCGCAGTCGCGGTGCTGATGCTGTGCGAACTTTATTTCTTCGAGTTCGGCACGAGTCTGCAAGCGCTGGTGATCGGTCAGGTCGTGTTCTTCACCGCATTCAACCTGCTCGAAGCCTCGCTGCCATCGTTAATCAGTAAGGTGGCCCCAGCAGGCGGTAAGGGCACCGCGATGGGCGTGTACTCGACCAGCCAATTTCTCGGGGCCGCGATTGGTGGCATTGTCGGTGGCTGGATGTATCAGCATTACGGACTTTCAGGTGTATTCATCGGGTGTGCGGCAATGGCGCTTCTTTGGCTCATCTTTGCTGTTAATATGAAGGAACCTCCATACGTAACCAGCCTGCGCTTGCCGTTGAGCGCAGCCTCGCTGCAAGATGTCGGATTGGTCGAACGTTTAATGGCAGAGCCCGGTGTGGCGGATGCTGTCGTAGTGGCCGATGAGTCAGCCATCTACATCAAAGTGGATACTCAACAATTGGATCGCCCGTCACTGGATCGCTTGATTGGATCAGCCCCGGTGATGAGCTGAAAGCTTAGGAGAACGTTATGGCCCGTGGGGTTAACAAAGTCATTCTGGTCGGTACCTGCGGACAAGATCCGGAGACCCGCTACCTGCCAAACGGTAACGCGGTTACCAACCTGAGCCTGGCTACCAGTGAGCAGTGGACCGACAAGCAAACCGGTCAGAAGGTCGAGAAGACCGAATGGCACCGCGTTTCAATGTTCGGCAAAGTGGCTGAAATTGCTGGCGAGTATCTGCGTAAAGGTTCGCAGGTCTACATCGAAGGCAAGCTGCAGACCCGTGAGTGGGAAAAAGACGGTATCAAGCGTTACACCACCGAAATCGTGGTCGACATGCAAGGCACCATGCAGCTGCTCGGCGGCCGTCCGAACAACGACAGTGGTGATTCCGCTCCACGTCAGCAGCGTCCTGCGCCGCAACAACGTGCACCACAGCCTCAGGCTGCGCCACGTCCTGCGCCGGCTCCACAGCCTGCCGCTGACTACGACAGCTTCGATGACGACATCCCGTTCTAAGTAACGGATGATGTAATCATCTGAATGCTGTTGCTGAAGCCTCCGTTTACGGGGGCTTCATCGTTTCTGCTCAATTGAAATGGCGACGCTCATTGCACGCGCAGTGCAGCGTTGAGTGGGGCTGATCGCGCTTACATGCCACCCTGGGCCTTGATGTCGCCCTTGGTGCCCGCGTCGGTGTCCATCCAGAAGCTGGCGGCATCGGGATTGTCGGTTACGGTGTAGGTGATCATGCCTTGCTGGAAATGCAGCGCGCCGCCAGTGTGTTTGGCTTTCACTGACTTGCCGTTGACCCAGACCTGATTTTTCGCGTCGATACGGATTTTCGCGACGGTTTGCCCTTCGTCACTTACGGCCGTCAACTGCCGGTCACCGTGACCTGTGCTGGCTTTTGGGGCGGCTTCGGTCTGGCTGCTGCCATAACCCGCTTTGGCATTCTCTGCCTTGGATTTATTGATGTCGCAGCCCTGCATCTCAGATACCTGAGTGCACCCGGAGCGTTCGAGTTTCTCCCGGTATTTGCTGTCAATCGCGTTGGCGTTCAGGTAAACCAATGAAACAACCGCGCCAACCAGTAGTGTATTTATGCGCATGATGTTGATCCTTTTTGAAGGTTACCTAAGCGTAATCAATAATCCAGGCTTGACCAGTTCCCTCCGAAGGGCGGCGATGGCGTGGCGACCCGGCGTTTGCGCGATGCAATCAACCTAAACTGACGTGGGTCATGTGATACTTTATCTGCCCGCGTTAAGTGGGCGTTTTCATGTGACCTGATTTTGTTTTTGCTCGCCTGAGCTTTAGTATGCAAGTTATGTGACCTCACAGAAGCTTTGTTAGCTTTCTCTTATTTATAACCGTACTGATTGCTGAGATAGCTATCGATTATGCGAATGCGTTTGATGCTGTTAGGTGGTGGCAATGTGCTGGGGCAGGCGCTGATTCAGCAGGGCGCCGAGGAAGACATTGGCTTTCTGGCACCCAAGCCGCCGGAGTCGGGTTGGGATGCTGCCAGCCTGACTCAGTTGCTCGATGAGACTCGCCCGGATGCCCTGATCAATCTGGCGTATTACTTCGACTGGTTTCAGGCCGAGACTGTGACGCCTGCGCGCTTCAACGAGCAGCAGCGGGCGGTCGAGCGTCTGGCTGAGTTGTGCAAGCACCATGAAATCATGCTGATTCAGCCTTCTAGCTATCGCGTATTCGATGGCTCGCGGGCGACTGCTTACAGTGAAAAAGACGAGCCTGCACCTTTGGGCTTGCACGGTCAGGCCATGCGATACCTTGAGCAAAGTGTCCGCGCTACCTGCCCGCGGCATGTGCTGTTGCGTTTTGGCTGGCTTCTGGATGGCACCCCTGAGGGGTTGCTGGGGCGTTTCCTGAGCCGCGCCGAACGTGATGAAGCGTTGTATCTGGCAGATGACCGGCGCGGTAATCCGACGCCAATTGATGACGCCGCGCGGGTGATACTCGCGGTACTCAAGCAACTGGATTGCATGACTCCGCTGTGGGGGACTTACCACTACGGCGGCCACGAGGCGACAACCTCGCTGGCGTTAGGGCAGGCTGCCCTGAGTGAGGCGCGTAACTTCCGCAGTAGTTTGGTTGAGGAAATCACCCCGCAAGCCCACGTCGCACGCCCCGATGCGTCCGAAGAGCCGCAGCACGCGGTGTTGGCTTGCAAAAAAATCCTTCATACCTTTGGCATAAAACCCCGCGCCTGGCGTGCGGGACTGCCTAATCTACTGGACTATTACTACCGCCATGTCTGATTTACCTGTTCTTGTTACGGGTGGGGCCGGTTTCATCGGCTCGCATCTGGTTGATGCACTGCTGGCTGAAGGGCGCAGCGTGCGCGTGCTCGACAATCTGTCGATGGGCAAGCGCGACAACCTGCCGCTGGATAACCCACGACTGCAGTTTATCCAGGGCGATGTCGCCGACGCAGCCGTTGTTGCCGACGCTGTTGCCGGTTGTGCTGCGGTCGTGCACCTGGCGGCAGTTGCCTCGGTGCAGGCGTCGGTGGATGACCCGGTAAGTACGCATCAGAGCAACTTCGTCGGCACCCTGAATATCTGTGAAGCCATGCGCCTGCATGGGCTCAAGCGCGTCGTGTTCGCCTCGAGTGCGGCAATTTATGGCAGTAATGGTCAGGGCCAGTCGATTGTCGAGGAAACCGCCAAAGCGCCGCTCACGCCTTATGCGTCAGATAAATTGGCCAGTGAGTACTATCTGGACTTTTATCGCCGTGAGCATGGTCTGGAGCCGGCAATTTTTCGCTTCTTCAACATCTTCGGCCCGCGTCAGGACCCCTCGTCACCATATTCCGGGGTGATCAGTATCTTCACCCAGCGCGCTCAGCAGAATTTGCCGATCAGCGTATTTGGCGATGGTGAACAAACCCGCGATTTTTTCTATGTGGCCGATCTGGTTGCCCTGCTGATGCAAGGCCTGAAGACGTCTGACGTCGGCGTTGATGCGCTGAATGTCGGCTGGAATCAAACCACCAGCCTCAATCAATTGCTCGAGTCGATTGGCGAGTTGTTTGGCGGCTTGCCGGAGGTAAGTTACAAGGCGCCGCGTGCCGGTGATATTCGTCACTCACGCGCCGATAACACGCGTTTGCAGTCGCGCTATCAAATGCCTGAGCAAACCTCGATCAAGCAAGGTCTGAAAAACCTGCTGGGGCTTTAGTCACTTTCTTCGCGGCATAAAAAAACCGGCAGTGAGCCGGTTTTTTTGTGCCTGAGATTATTCTCAGAACTTGTAGCCGAGGCCGACCATGTAAACCCATGGATCAACTTCAACGTTAACTTTCAGGTTGCCGACACCGGCTAGGTCAACGTGGGCGTTGGTGTCGATATCGATGTAACGGATCTGGCCGTTGATCATCCAGTTGTCATTGATCATGTAGTCGGCGCCGATCTGCGCGGACGCACCCCATGAGTCGCTGACGTCAAGATTGCTGAAACCTTTGGCTTCTGCGGAGCCTGAAGTCGAAGCATCGTAGAACGCGGTGTAGTTGATGCCGATGCCGACGTAAGGCTGGAACGCATAATTCTTGTCCAGCGGGTAATAAACCAGGCTCAGGGTAGGCGGCAGTTGCTTAACGTCGCCGAGGTTGCCGTTGAGGCCGGCGAGGCCGCCGGGCAGGCCGGATACGCCGATATCATGCGAGAACGGGGTCGCTGCCAGCAATTCGAGGCCCAAGTGGTCGGTCATCATGTAAGCGAAGTTCAAACCGAGCTGGGTGCTGCTATCAACAGTTGCGTGACCACCCAGGTCACCCAGCGGGCTGCCAATGCCTGAGCTGTCTTCGTGTGGGTCAACGGTAATTGCACCGGCACGAACGATGATGTCACCGGCTTCGTGCGCCTGAGCGAACGGTGCAACCATGGCGAGCGCAAGAAGGGGAGCTGCAAACAGTTGCTTATTCATTAATTAACTCCATCGAGTTGCTGTAAATCGGGAATGGAATAAGCATAAGGCTTGGTAAAAAGCGCTTGTTGATCCAGCTCAATAGGATGGCATTCTGCCCAATCTCGACGAATGGATTGCCTTTGCCTGTGCGTGTAGATGATAATGGTTATCTTTAGTACTTCGCGTATCTGTCAAGGAAACTGCATGAACCCCCATCCTCTTCGTGCGCTCATTGCGGCCATGCTGCTATCCAGCGGCACGCTCGTTGCGGCACCGCTCGACAATGCACTCGATGAAAGCCAAGGGCTGGCTCAAGACGCCAAAGCCTCGCAAGCGCGCATCGAAAAGCTTGATGACAGCAGCCGTGAAATGCTCGGTGAGTACCGCGATGCCGTACAACAAGCCGAAGCCCTGAAAGGCTACAACCAACAACTGCGCGAACTGGTTGACGCTCAGCGCAAAGAGCTTGAGGGTTATCAGGCCCAGCTCGACGGGATCGAGCGCACACAGGAAGCCGTAACACCGTTGATGCGGCAAATGGTTGAGGTGCTGGGTGAGTTCATTGCGGCCGACGTACCGTTCTTGCCGCAAGAGCGGGCAGATCGCCTCGCTCAACTTGAGGAAATGATGCCGCGAGCCGACATCAGTCTGGCGGAAAAATACCGGCGCATTCTTGAGGCCTATCAAGTCGAGAGCGATTACGGTCGCACGCTTGAGGCCTGGCGTGGTGAGCTGCCTGTAGAGGGCGGCACGCGCAATGTCGAGTTCCTGCGTCTGGGGCGCGCAATGCTTTATTACCAAACACTCGACGGCCGTGAAAGTGGCTGGTGGAATCCGCAGGCACAAAGCTGGCAGGTGCTCGATAACGCTGCACGGCGTCCGTTGCACCAGGCGTTGGCGATTGCCCGTCAGGAAGAGGCACCGGCGTTGCTTGAGTTACCTGTCAAAACCTTGGTTGGGGAGAGCCATTAATGCGTCCTGTAATTCAGCGAAATCTGCTCGGCGCGCTCTTGCTCAGCCTGCTGCCAATAATGGCCTCGGCCAACGAAGTACTCAGCCCTGAACAATTGCTGCAACGCATTCGCAGTGATCGTGCCAGTGAAGTAACGGCTATGCAGGCGCGCGAAAAGGCGTTCATCAGCGAAAGCGCTGAGCGTGCGCAAATGCTCAGTAAAGCCAAGGCGGCACTGAGCCAGCAGCAAGCCGAAGCGGCGCGCTTGAAAGCCGAATTCGACCTTCAGGAAGCCCAGTTGGCAGAGCAGGAAAAGCTCCTCAACCAACGCGTAGGTCACTTGGGCGAGCTGTTCGGCGTGGTCCGTCAGAGCGCTGGCGATGTGGCTGGGCAATGGCAGGACAGCCTGCTTAATGCGCAATTCCCCGAGCGTCTGGAACGTCTGAATAATCTGGCGAAAAGCCGCACCTTGCCGGCCGCGCAAGATCTAGAAGCTTACTGGATGCTGCTGCTTGAAGACCTTACCGCGAGTGGTCAGGTTGCGCGGGTGAAGTTGCCGGTTGTTGCTGCCGACGGCACGCGCAGCGAGAAGCAGGTACTGCGCGTTGGGGCGTTTTCGGCGTTCGACGACGATGCATTCCTGCGTTTCGATGCCGACACCCAGAACCTCCTGACTCCGGCGCGTCAGCCTTCCGGGCAAGCGCTGGTGAGTGATTACCTGCAAAGCAAAGAGGCCTTGGGCGTGCTGCCGATTGACCCGACTCGTGGCACCTTGCTGGCGCAGTTGCAGCGTCAACCGACGCCGTGGGATCGCTTGCAACAAGGCGGCCTGGTGGGTTGGGTGATTGTCGCGCTGGGCGTTGTTGGTTTGCTGCTTGCGCTGTGGCGCATGGCTGTTCTGGGGCGTGCCGGACGTGGCGTGAATGCGCAGATGCGTGACCTGAGTGCACCGCGTGATGACAATCCACTGGGCCGGGTGATTGGTGTGCTCGGCGCCAAGCCGCAGCTGTCGGATCTGGAAACGCTGGAGCTGAAACTCGACGAGGCGATCATGCTCGAAACCCCGCCGCTGGAGAAAGGCCAGGGCCTGCTCAAGCTGCTGAGTGCTGTTGCGCCGCTGCTGGGTTTGCTGGGTACGGTCACCGGGATGATCGTCACCTTCCAGGCGATTACTCAGGGCGGTGGCGGCGACTCGCGACTTATGGCCGATGGTATTTCGCAGGCGCTGGTCACCACCGTGCTCGGTTTGTTGGTGGCAATCCCGTTGCTGTTCCTGCACACCTTGCTGGCCAGCCGTAGCAAAAACCTGATCCAACTGCTTGAGCAACAAAGCGCCGGCCTGATTGCCCTGCATTTGTCCGGAGCACCGCGTCGTGAGTGAAGTCTACGGCCTGTGGCTGCGTCTGACCGACAGCGGTTACGCCCTGCTCGACTTCATGCAGGCGGGCGGCGTTGTTATGTGGGCGTTGGCAGGGTTGTGCGTGCTGTTCTGGACGCTGGCTTTCGAGCGCCTGTGGTTTATTCGCCGGGTTTTCCCGCAATGGGCCACTGAGCGCTTGCATGCGTGGCAAGCGATGCAGCAGGAAAGCGCAGAAAACTGGCAGCGCTCGGTACGCAGCGCCTGGCTTGCGCAAGCCCGCGAGCAACTGATGGGTCCGCTGCGCCTGAGTAAAACGCTGGTGGCCATGTACCCGCTGCTTGGCTTGCTGGGCACAGTGAGCGGCATGGTTGCGGTGTTCGATGTGCTGGCCATTAACGGCAGCGGTAATCCGCGCGGCATGGCGGCGGGCGTCTGGCAGGCAACACTGCCGACGATGGCCGGCATGGTGTTGGCGATTAGTGGATTGTTCAGCCTGGCGCGTCTTGAACGTGACGCCCGTCAGGCTATTGAGCGGCTGGCTGACCAGCTGCGTCACGACTGAGATAGATCATCATGAGAATGCGTCGTCACCATCAGCAAGACGAAGACACCGGCATCGACCTCACACCGATGCTCGATGTGGTTTTCATCATGCTGATTTTCTTCATCGTCACCAGCTCCTTTATCAAGGAGTCGGGTGTCGAAGTGCAGCGTCCACAAGCCGAAACGGCCAATCCGCAGGACAAGGGCAATATCCTGATCGCGGTGACTGCCGACGGGCAGGTGTGGATGGATAAAAAGGTGGTCGATGTACGCAGCGTGCGTGCGCACATTGAGCGTATGCGGGTCGACCAGCCGGAAGGTTCGGTGGTGGTGCAGGCTGATCAGGATGCACGTACCGGTCTGGTGGTGCAGGTGATGGATCAGGCGCGTCTGGCCGGTGTGCAAGACGTAGCGCTGGCGGCCAGTTCGGGAGCGCTTTGATGCGTTTGCTCGGATCATTAGCCGCCGCGTGTCTGGTCGCGCTGGGTCTGTTCGGCTTGATGCTTTACATGGTCGCGCCGCCACACAGCCAGCCTTCGGATGAGCCGGTGTCGGTCGCCAACTTCGTGCGCATGGACACCGACACCAGCAGCCCCGAGTCGCGTACCCGCCAGCAAGCGCCGCAACCGCCGCAGCCACAAACACCTCAGCCGCCGACTCCGCCAACGCCGGTCGCGGCCACGCCAAGCGCAAGCTTGCCGGCGCTGGATATGCCGATGCCGAGCCTGAGTGCTGGCGTCAGCGTCAGTGTTGCCCCCGCACCAAGCCTGACCGGCCTGAGCGCCGCTGCGGTAGCGCCAGCGGCTGCACCTGCACCTGCTGCGCCGGCTGATTCCGGCGCTGCTGCGGGTGGGCCGGAAAGCGAAGTGATGCCGCTCAATGATGTGCGTCCGGAATATCCGCGTTATGCCTTGCAGCGCGGGATTCAGGGGCACGTCAAATTGGCCTTTACCATCACCCGCGCCGGCAAGGTCGAAAATGTGCGGGTGCTTGAGGCTGAGCCTGCCAACGTATTTGAACGTGAAGCGCGTCGCGCCGCCGTGCGCTGGCGTTTTGCTCCGCGCACGGAGAGCGGTTTGGCAGTGTCCCGTGAGGCGGTTAAAACCTTGTACTTTCGTTTAGAGGGGAAAGGCTGATATGTATCGTTTACTGTTTTTGACTGCTTTGGTTTGGGCGTCAGCGACACAGGCTGCGCAATCAGTTGATCCCTCTGTGTTGAAGGCGCTGAATACGGCGCAAGCGGCTCAGCAGCAGGGTAATTACTCCGCCGCCAAGCGCGCACTGGATGGCGCCAAAGCAGCGCCCGATACGCTTGAGCAAGCCTTGTTATGGCGCAGCCGGGGTTATCTGGCCTGGGCCGAAGGCAACAACGCGCAAGCCATCGAGTTGCTTGATAAAGCGCTCAAGAGCAAACATTTAGACGCTGAACAAAGTGCCACCGAGACCATCAATCTGGCACGGCTGAATCTGGTCGAAAAGCGCTACAAGCAAGTCATCAGCTTGCTGGCACCGCTTCAGGCCAAGGCCAATGAAGAGCAGCTGCAAATGCTGGTGCAGGCTTATCAGGGCGCAGGGCAACCAGCCAAAGCGCTGCCTTTAGCCGAGCGCTACGTCAAAGCCAACCCAAAGGCTGCCGACAGCTGGCTGCAGTTCCTGGTTTCCATGAATGCGCAGTTAAAGCGCTATCCAGCTGCCGAAAACTGGCAGCGTCAGTTGCTCAAACGTCACGTCAATGATGTGCAGCAATGGCGGCAATTGGCAGCGCTCGAGCAGATTAGCGGCAAACCTGAGCGCGCCTTGGCGACCTTGCGCGCGGCTTACCGCAAAGGGCTGCGGTTCAAAGCCAGCGAGTTGGATAATCTGGTGCTGATGGCCAGCGCAGCGGACCAGCCATGGCAGGGCGCAACCTTGCTGCAAGGCATGCTTGAACAAGGTTACCTGCAGCGCAGCAGTGCCCGCGAAGAGCGTTTGGGTAGCCTCTGGTGGCAAGCGCGTGATCGCAAAAAGGCCGTGCAGGTATTCCAGCAACTGGCCAAAAACAGCGGCAGCGGCCAGCACTGGCTGAAGGTCGCGCAACTGCAAATGGAGCAGGCGCACTGGAAGGCCGGCCTCGCGGCACTGAAAAAGGCCGAAGCGGGTGGCGCCAATCGTAAAGCCGTCAATGACTGGCGACGCTGGGCCGAAAGCGAACTGAGCTTCGCCGAAGACTCAAACCTGCTCAGCAACCGTTAAGCCGCGCGTGCGGGGTGGGTGGTTTATGCGTCCATGCATAAGCTGCCCGACGGATTGCGTACGGCCCGAATCGTATTCCACCGGCATCTCGACGGAGGATGGTTAACCCGCAGGGTAAACCGTCATGGCGGTCTTTGGGATGTACCTATTCCGGTTTTTTGTGCGGTCGGTGAGCCGGTTAATTGCCGTGGGTGGGTGTATGCGCCGATGCATAAATCGCCTGACGGATTGCGTCGCCAAGCTCCGCGATCCATCCTCCGGTTTGTGGTGTGAGTCGAATGCCGCGGCGACCATCTCGACGGAGGATGGTTAACCCATCGGGTAAACCGTCATGGCGGTCTGTGGGATGTACCGATTCCGGGTTTTTGTGCGGTCGGCGCGCCGGTTGAATGCCGTGGGTGGCTTTATGCGCCGATGCATAAATCGCCTGACGGATTGCGTCGCCAAGCTCCGCGATCCATCCTCCGGTTTGTGGTGTGAGTCGAATGCCGCGGTGACCATCTCGACGGAGGATGGTTAACCCGCAGGGTAAACCGTCATGGCGGTCTGCGGGGTGTACCGGTTCCGGTTGTGTGAGGCGTGAGCCGGTTGGTGACGGCTTGCAGGGATCAGCTGTCGGGTAATTCGTAGGGGTAGATCTTGCTGGCTTGCAACTGGTAGCCGGCGTCGGCTATTTCGCTGCTGGCGCTTTCAACTTTGACTTTGCCCTCGATCCAGAACGGCTGATACAGCGACTCCATTTTCACGGGCTTCTGGCTGCGGACCATTACGATCTGGTTGGGCGGTGGAGGCGGTACGTGGATGCAGGCGCCGAAATAGGGCACGAGCAAAAAACTGGTGACGTCGCCGTTATCGTCGGTATCCAGCGGCACGATGTAGCCGGGCAGGCGGATGTTCTCACCGTCGAGTGCTTTGACCACGGGAGCATTGAGCGCCGGCTGGCTTGCTGCTGGGCCAGACTCGTTGAGCACATTGGCGAGTTGCGAGAGGTCATGCATCGGCGCCATTTGCGCAGCTACCGGTGGCGCGTCTGGCGGGATCAGGTCGTCCCAGATCAGTTCGCGAACCGGATTGGAACTGGCGGCAGTTGCCGCCAGCATGCTGCTGGCCAGGAGTAGGGCGGTGATAAAGCGTGGCATCGGATGCGCTCGTAACGTTTAAAGGTGAATGGACAAGCCATCCGCCAGAGATTGACGGTATGCGCGCCACGCCGGGATACAGCCCATCAGCAACGCAGCACAGAGAATAGCGCCGAGCAGGCTCCCGTCATAGTGCGACGGCAGGCTTAGCGGCAGGTACAAACCGTAATTGGCTTGCACATAGCCTTGCGCCAGCGCGATGCCGACGTAAAGCAAGCCAAGGCCGAGCGCCACGCCGGCCAGCGCCAGGCTGAATGCTTCAAGTATCAGCAACCCTGCGACGTGGATCGGGCGGGCGCCGACTGAGCGCAGAATGGCCATCTCGCGGCGGCGTTCATTAAGGCTGGTCAGGATGGCGGTGAGCATGCCGATCAAACCGGTCAGCACGACAAACAGCGACACCACAAATAGTGCCTTCTCTGCCGTACTCATCAGGCTCCAGAGTTCCTGCAAGGCCACGCCCGGCAAAATCGCCAGCAACGGTTCGCCGCGGTATTCGTTGATTTCGCGTTGCAGGGCAAAGGTTGCGATTCTGCTTTTCAGGCCCAGCAACATGGCCGTAATCGCCTGCGGTTGCAGATCCATTGCGCGCACTTGTTCTGCGCTGACGCCCTGACCCTTACGCGCTGGCATGCCGTTTTTCCAGTCGACGTGCAGCGCTTCCATGCCGCTCAGGGAAATATGCAGGGTGCGGTCTACCGGGGTGCCAGTGCGCTTGAGAATGCCGACGACGTGAAAGGGTTTGTCGGCATGTTTAACCAGGCTGATGGTGGCTATGCCGTGCGCGAGGACCAGTTCGTCCTTGAGCTTGTAATGCAGCGCCTCGGCCACCTCGGCGCCCAGTACGACTTCGAACGGATCATCGGCGAATGCGCGGCCCTGAGCCAGTTCGAGTGCTTGCTTGCGCCCGTAGCGGTAGTGGCTGAAATAGTCGGTGGACGTACCCATTACGCGATAGCCGCGATGCGAGTCGCCCAGTGAAATTGGAATTGCCCACTTCACTTGCGGGTGCTTGGCGATGGTTTCGTAGCTGTCCCAGCGGATATTGTTGGTGGCGTTGCCGATGCGAAAAACCGAGTAGAGCAGCAGGTTGATCGAGCCTGAACGTGCGCCCACGATCAGGTCGGTGCCGCTGATGGTATTGGCAAAGCTGGTGCGCGCCTCGGTACGCACGCGCTCGACCGCCAGCAACAGGCAAACAGACAGAGCAATGGTGAATACCGTGAGCAGAGCGGTGAAGCGGCGGTTGGCCAGACTGGCCAGCGCCAGACGAAATAGGTACACGCTTAATTCTCCATCTCACGCTTGACGCGATTGAGCGATGCCAGCGATTCAGTGCGGTCGAAATGTTTGGCCAGGCCGTGGTCGTGGCTGACGAACAACAGACTGGATTCGGCCGTGGCGCACTCGGCGAACAACAACTCCAGGAAGCGCTCACGCGAGTCGGCATCCAGTGCCGAGGTCGGCTCGTCCGCAATCACCAGCGCGGGCTGACCGATCAGGGCGCGAGCGGCGGCCACGCGTTGTTGTTGACCGATCGACAGGGTGTCGGCGCGGCGTTCCAGCAAGTCGCGATCCGCCAGGCCCAAATGGCCGAGCAGCTCAGTCGCGGCCTTGGCAACGCTGCCATGACGAAAACGTGCGCGGCTGCTGCGTAGTTTCGAGAAGTGGCAGGGCAATTCGACGTTTTCGCGCACCGACAAAAAAGGCAGCAGGTTGAACTGCTGGAAGATGTAGCCGGTGTGATCCACCCGAAAACGATCCCGTGCGCTGGCGCTCATGGCGCCGAGATCCTGGTTGAGCAGCATGACGGTGCCACGGCTGGCTTTCTGTACGCCGCCAAGCAAACCCAGCAAGGTGGTTTTGCCGCTGCCGCTGGGGCCACTGAGAAACAGCCGCTCACCGCGTTGTAGAGTCAGGCTCGGAATGTCCAACAGCTCATTCTGACCGGGCCAGGCAAAGCCCAGGTCGGTCAAACTAATCAACGTCGAGGTCATGTTCATGTCGGTCGAGTTGCCCCGACCGATCTTCGCTTGGTGTGCTTAAAAGTTGGCAGTCGCGTTAGCCGGGTCCAATTGTGCACCTTTCTGGCCTGCCGGGCCGATCATCTGCAGTTGAATCTTGTGCATGCCCGGGAAACGCTTGAACAGCCCGCCAAGATCCAGCTGACCAAGGGCCTCGGGTTGTTTGCAGTCGAAGCTGTACTGCGCGTGAATATCGCTGTGTTCATGTTCATGTTCATGTTCATGCTTATGGTCGCTGTCGTCGGCGCTGTGTGCATGCTCCGCATGGCCGCCAAACATAGGCCCGTCAATGTCTTGCTCGATGACGCCGCAGTTACCGTTTTGCAAACCAAACAAGGTTACCGGATCGGCCAGGGCGCGTGCCACTTCGGCAACAACGGCTTTATCTTCGGCAGAGTTTGCCGCGTGCTCGAAGCCCAATAGGTTCATCGCTGGGCTGTTGAGTTCAAGTTCCAGAGTGTGTTCGTCGAGCGCCGCGTTTAGCTGCGCCGAGCCATGCTCATGCGCGGGGAGGCTGTCGTGGTCAGTGTGATCATGCTCTTGAGCGGTAGCCAACAATGGCAGCAGAACGAAGGGAGCGGCAAGGAGTAAACGGCGCATATCGAGTCCATGTGTCGTGTGATAATTGTTACGTTATAACGAAATATAACGACAATTGCTATCAGCAGTTGTCGCTCACCCTCTCTGCGTGGGAGCATTCGAGCATTACGGTGGAGGTAGCGATGGTGCGCATACGCGGCAAGATCGGCGAATGGCCGGTGGATTTGACGGTCGAAATGGAGCCGCATGAGTGGGCTCAACTGGCGGGGCGGGCAGAGAGCGAAGCGCAGGATGTTGCGCCCACAACTCCGGTTGCGGCATCAGCGCCGGCTACCGATGACTTGTGGAGTACAAGCCTGACGCTGCTGCGCAATGCCGGGCAAATCGATGGCCCGCAATTGCTGGGGCAATTGTCGGCACTGGCCGGCAGCGAGCAAGCCGGTAAGCGCCTGCTGGTGCGCATGCGCCACAGTCCGCTGGTGCGGGTTGAGAATGGCGAGGATGCGCCGGTTTATCATTGGCTGGGAGAGGCGTGAGGCCGCATTGCGCCGCCTCACGCGTACAATATCCCAGGCTATTGCTGCTTGATGGCGTCCCACGACTCGCCGGCAACCCACAGGCAAACGCCCAGCAGCACGGCATCCTTGATCAGGAACGAGCCCAGCAGCGAAGGGAAAAGCCCCTCGGTATGTAAAACACCGGGCGTGCTGAACAGGAAAGTCAGGGTTGTCAGGAATAAACCGATAGCCAGCAGGGCGCCCAGCAGCGAAGCTTTTTTACTGAGCGGATACAGGGCCAGCAACGCGGCAATGATCAGTTCGCCGGTACCAATCATGGATGACACGCCTTGCACGCTGCCCACCGCGTAAAGCCACGACAGCAAAGGTGAGTTTTGAATCAGGCCGCTGATAGCCTGAGCTTCGTCGGGGTGGTACTTGAACGCACCAATCCAGGCGATGATGAAAACCGTGCCGTACAGCGCAAGGTAAAAACCGATTTTTGAAAGTTTGTTCGACATACGTCCCTGCAACCTTTAGAGAGCTATAAAAACGCCGCAGATCCGAGAGGGATTCTGCGGCGGTGTTGTCTCTACAGAGCCGGTGGGGCGATAAAAATTACATCAGTAAATCGCTTGATACAGTTTGCGCCGGTACAACGTCACCAACGGGTGATCATTGCCGAGCAGCTCGAACACCTGCAGCAAGGTCTTGTGGGCGATGCCGTCCGCGTAGCCACGGTTGCGCACAAACAGGCGCAACACCGCATCAAGTGCCGGCTCGTATTGTTGACGGGCGAGTTGTTGGACGGCCAGTTGATACACCGCCTCGTCATCTTCGCTGTTTTGCGCAATACGGGTTTTCAGGGCAGCGATATCCGGCATTTCAGCCGCCTGACGGAGGAACGTCAGTTGCGCCCGCGCACCCGCCAGCGCTTGCTTGTGTTCATCGCCCTGCACGGCATTCAGGACGGTTTCGGCTTCCGCCAGCTCGCCACGCTCAGCCATGCAGCGGGCATACAGAATCAGGCCCAGTGCGTTGCTGTTGTCCTCGGCGAGCAGTTGCTTTAACTGCGCTTCGGCTTCGCTGATATGGCCGTCGGCAAACAGCGCTTGCGCGCTTTTCAGCAGGTCGACTTGCGGCGCAGCGGGCTCGTTGACGTGAGGTTGGAGCATGGCGCGAATTTCAGACTCCGGCTTGGCGCCGCTAAAGCCATCTATCGGTTGGCCGTCCTTGAACAGCACCACGGTTGGCAGGCTGCGGATACCAAAGCGGGCGACGATATCCTGCTCGGCATCGCAGTCGACCTTGGCCAGCAGCAGTTCGCCCTGATAACCCTCGGTAATTTGCGCCAGCGTAGGCATCAGTGCTTTGCAGGGCGCGCACCAATCCGCCCAGAAGTCGACCAGAACCGGCTTGTGGAACGAGTTCTCGATGACCAGTTGATCAAACTGGGCAGCGCCGGAGATATCAAAAATATAAGGGGTGTCGCTCATGGTCGGCTCTCGCGGGTCAAAATAGAGGCGTTTACAGGTTTATAAATGCGGGCGGATGGCGCTTAAATCAAGGGTGAACTCAGCGCTCTGCATGATACAGGCTGACGTGGCGAAACTCGGCAGGTTCTGCCAGATCGGGCCAGGTACAGGCTTCCATCACGCCGAGGCGGGTGTACAGCGGATGTTCGAAGTTGCGCACCCGCGAGTCGGCAACCAGCGCCTGTTTGCCGCGGCTGAGGAATTCGTCGAGCAGTGGCAGGTTGGCCCGGTCGTAGAGCACATCGGCGACGATGATCAGGTCGAAACGATCCGCTTCGCTGAAAAAGTCATCCGAGTAACCCAGCGTCACATTGTTGAGTTCGGCATTGGCTTTGCAGGCTGCGATCGCCAGCGGATCAAGGTCGCAGGCCACCGCTTCGAGTGCGCCAGCCTTGGCGGCGGCAATCGCCGCTACGCCCGAGCCCGCGCCGAAATCAAGCACGCGCTTGCCCGCCACCCAGTGCGGATTCTCGGCCAGCCAGCGGGCCAGCACCAGGCCGCTTGCCCAGCAGAAACACCAGTAGGTTGGCTCATTGAGGATGCGCATGGTTTCCTCAGGGCTGAACGCTCGCTGCATATTCTCGGGGTTGATCAGCCATAACTTCAGCTCAGTGCCCGGCAGTTGCGCGGCGACTAACTGTGCATCACCCAGCAGCTCGCTCAATGCCGCCTGCAAGTGGCCGGGTGGGCTCATGGCGCGGGGACCATGCGCAGATCGCCAACCGATTGGCTCTGGGGCGAGTCGATAACGCGCTTGGGCATGTGCAGGATCAGCTTCCCGGATTGATTGGCGCGGCCGCGTAACTCAACGCGAATACCCTTGGCGAAGGCTTGCGGATTGAACAGCACGCGAAACGGCAGCGGCTCTCCTGTGCCGCGCAGTTGGATGTTGCCCAGTGTGGTGAAGGGCAGGCCGTTCGAACCGATGGTCAGCAGGGCAACTTCGGCAACGGCGCCCTCTGGAACGCCGAGCAGATTACCGCTGATTTCATTCTGGCCAGCAGGCGTCGGCTCGGCCAGCACCGCTTCGGGCTGAGCGGGCGGAGCAGTTGGCGCGCTGCTGCACGCGCTGAGGAGTCCGGTGATGGTGAGCAATAAGAACAGTCGAATATTCATGAAATTCCCTATCTGTGAACCCAGCAGGTGTTTGAATCCAATCGCGCCTGTATACCGCAAAGCAGTCGGCTTGTCTTGCCCGGCGGATGCGCTAACATGGCGTTTTACGTTTTAGGCTGATGCTCGCTATGCACTGTCCATTCTGCGGCGCCAACGACACAAAGGTCATTGATTCACGTTTGGTTGCCGAAGGCGAGCAAGTTCGTCGTCGGCGTGAGTGCCTGGCCTGTGGTGAGCGTTTTACCACCTTCGAGACGGCCGAATTGGTCATGCCACGGCTGATCAAGCAGGACGGCAGCCGCCAGCCATTCGATGAAGAAAAGCTGCGCGCCGGCATGCTGCGTGCACTGGAAAAACGTCCCGTCAGTATAGAACGTGTCGAGGCGGCAATTGCCCATATCAAGCATAAGCTGCGGGCCACCGGCGAGCGCGAGATCAAGTCGCTGGTGCTGGGCGAGTTGGTGATGACCGAGCTGCAAAAGCTTGATGAAGTCGCCTATATCCGTTTCGCCTCGGTCTATCGCCGCTTCCAGGATTTGAACGAATTTCGTGAAGAGATTGAACGGTTGTCTCGCGAACCCTCAAAGGATTGAACATGCACACTGACCAGGCCTTTATGGCTCGCGCATTGGAGCTGGCCCGTAAAGGCCTGTACTCGACTCATCCCAACCCGCGTGTTGGCTGCGTGATTGTGCGCGACAACAAGATTGTCGGCGAAGGCTGGCATGCGCGCGCCGGCGAACCCCATGCCGAGGTTTATGCGTTGCGCCAGGCTGGCGAGTTGGCGCGCGGGGCTACAGCTTACGTCACGCTCGAACCGTGCAGTCATCATGGCCGCACGCCGCCGTGTGCCGATGCGCTGATTGAGGCGGGTGTCAGCCGTGTGGTCGCAGCGATGCAAGACCCTAACCCGGCAGTCTCCGGTAGCGGGCTGCTGCGTTTGATGAATGCGGGCATCAGCGTGCAGAGCGGCATGCTCGAAGCCGAAGCCCGGGCGCTGAATGAAGGATTTATCAAGCGCATGGAGCATGGCTTGCCGTTGGTGCGGGTCAAAATGGCGATGAGTCTGGATGGCCGGACGGCAATGGCCAGCGGCGAGAGCAAATGGATTACCGGCCCGCATGCGCGCTCTGCGGTGCAACGCTTGCGGGCCCAGGCCAGCGTGGTTCTGACAGGCGCCGATACGGTGCTGGCCGATGATGCGCGGCTTACCGTTCGCCCTGATGAACTGGGCCTCAATGGCGAGTTGTCTGCACTGGCTGAGCGGCGTCCGCCCTTGCGCGTGCTGGTTGATGGGCGTTTGCGTGTGCCGCTGACTGCAGCGTTTTTTCAAGCCGGGCCTGCGCTGGTGGCAACCTGTGCGGCGGCCTCGGCGCGCGACAATTATTTATCCGAAGGCCACGAGTTGTTGGCCGTTCCGGGCAGCAGCGGGCATGTCGATTTACGCAAGCTGTTGCTGGAGTTGGCGTCTCGCGGCGCCAATGAAGTGTTGGTAGAAGCCGGTCCAAAACTCGCCGGCGCGTTTGCCCGACAGGGTTTGGTCGATGAGTACCAGATATTCATGGCGCCCAAGTTCCTGGGCTCCGGCGCCCGGCCTTTACTCGACCTGCCGCTGGCGCGCATGGCCGAGGCGCAGGCGCTGGAAATTATCGACATGCGAGCTGTTGGTGACGACTGGCGCATCATCGCGCGCCCTCAAATCGCCCTTGCCGCCGAGTAAGTGCAGGCACTGCAACCGTTGAGTGGCCCACACTCGGCGGTGCGTGCGCGGCCCAAATATGGTAAAAAGCCTGCCACGGTCGCAGAAGTGACCGTACGTTCTCAGGGCGGGGTGTAATTCCCCACCGGCGGTAATGGCGCGCAAAGCGTCTAGCCCGCGAGCGCTTGCCGGTGAGATTCCGGAGCCGACGGTTAAAGTCCGGATAAAGAGAGAGCGGGATAATCTGCCAAGGTGCGTTGCGGCGTGCCTGAAAGATCCCTATCGATCAAACGTGCCCTGTTTTTTATAAACAGGAGTCTGTAAATGTCATATGTTTATTGCTCACGCCAGCTGCGCAGTTCCCGCTGTCAGCCTAGTGCTGTGTGTGATCAAAGCGCTGCGCTTAAACGACGGGAGGCCGCATGTTCACCGGCATAATTGAGTCAGTTGGGCGCATTCGCGCGCTCACCCCAAAAGGCGGCGATGTGCGGGTTTATGTCGAAACCGGCAAGCTTGATCTGGGCGACGTCAAACTCGGCGACAGCATCGCGGTAAACGGTGTTTGCCTGACGGCAGTCGAATTGCCGGGTGATGGTTTCTGGGCCGACGTGAGCCGTGAAACCCTGGCGCGCACCGGTTTTGTCGATCTTAAGAGCGGCGGTGCGGTCAATCTCGAAAAAGCCCTGACCCCGACCAGCCGTCTTGGCGGTCATCTGGTCAGCGGCCACGTTGATGGTGTTGGCGAGGTTGTCTCGCGTGAAGACAATGCCCGCGCCGTGCAATTTCGTATTCGCGCGCCGAAAGAGTTGGCCAAATATATTGCCCACAAGGGTTCGATTACGGTCGATGGCACCAGCCTCACGGTGAATGCCGTGGATGGCGCCGAGTTCGAGCTGACCATTGTTCCGCACACGCTGGCGGAAACCATCATGGTCGACTATCGCCCGGGCCGTAAGGTCAATCTTGAAGTCGACTTGCTTGCCCGTTACCTCGAGCGTTTGCTGCTCGGTGACCGTGCAGCAGAGCCAACTGCTTCCGGAATTACTCAGGGTTTCCTGGCCGAGAACGGCTACCTGTAACCTGCCGCCCACTTTTTATAAGGAGGGCCCATGGCTCTCAATAGCATCGAAGAACTTGTTGAAGACATCCGCCAGGGCAAGATGGTCATCCTCATGGATGACGAAGACCGCGAGAACGAAGGCGATCTGATTATCGCCTCCGAGTGCGTGACCGCCGAGCACATCAACTTCATGGCGCGCTTTGCCCGTGGCCTGATCTGCATGCCGATGAGCCGCGAGCGTTGCGAACTGCTCAAGCTGCCATTGATGGCGCCGCGTAACGGTTCCGGTTTTGGCACCAAATTCACCGTTTCCATCGAGGCGGCAGAAGGCGTGACCACCGGTATCTCCGCCGCTGACCGCGCGCGCACCGTGCAAGCCGCAGCCGCGAGAAACGCCAAAGCTGAAGACATTGTCAGCCCTGGCCACATCTTCCCGTTGATGGCGCAGCCCGGTGGTGTTCTGGCGCGTGCCGGCCACACCGAAGCCGCCTGTGATCTGGCGCGTATGGGTGGTTTTGAGCCGAGCGGGGTGATCTGCGAAATCATGAACGATGACGGCACCATGTCGCGTCGTCCTGAGCTTGAAGAGTTCGCTGCGCAGCACGGCATCAAGATCGGCACCATCGCCGACCTGATTCACTACCGCATGATCCACGAGCGCACCGTCGAGCGTATCAGCGAACAGCAGATTGACAGTGAGTTGGGCCAGTTCAATCTGGTGACCTACCGTGATTCGGTCGAAGGCGATGTGCACATGGCGCTCACGCTCGGCAAAATCTGCGCCGACGAACCGACGCTGGTGCGCGTGCACAACATGGACCCGTTGCGTGATCTGTTCATGGTCAAGCAGGAAGGTCGCTGGAGTTTGCGTGCGGCCATGGCTGAAGTGGCCAAGGCAGGCAGCGGCGTGGTGCTGTTGCTGGGCAATCCGCTGACCGGTCCGGACCTGTTGGCCCATCTTGAGCGCCAACTGGGCAACGAGCACAAAGCTCCGACAGCCGGTACTTACAGCACTGTAGGTGCCGGTTCGCAGATTCTGCGTGACCTCGGCGTGCGCAAAATGCGCCTGATGAGCTCACCGATGAAGTTCAATGCGATATCCGGGTTCGACCTGGAAGTTGTAGAATACCTGCCCTCTGAATAAATGCCGGCTGAAAACCATCTAGTATTAATCAGATATTTGACTATCCAAAGGCCGCCAATGGCGGCCTGGCTCTTTAATTGACGAGACTCGCTATGACACTGAAGACCATCGAAGGGACTTTCATCGCACCCAAGGGTAAATTTGCTCTGGTTGTTGGCCGCTTTAACAGCTTTGTGGTTGAAAGCCTGGTAAGTGGCGCCATTGATGCTCTGGTTCGCCACGGTGTGAGCGAAAGCGACATCACCATCATTCGCGCACCAGGCGCCTTCGAAATTCCACTGGTTGCCCAGAAAGTTGCTCAGCGTGGCGATTTCGACGCAATCATCGCCCTCGGCGCGGTGATTCGTGGCGGTACTCCGCACTTTGAATACGTTGCAGGCGAGTGCACCAAAGGCCTGGCTCAGGTTTCCATGGAGTTCGGCGTACCGGTTGCCTTCGGCGTGCTGACTGTAGACTCTATCGAACAAGCGATCGAGCGTTCCGGCACCAAGGCCGGTAACAAAGGTGCAGAAGCTGCGCTTTCTGCTCTTGAGATGGTAAGCCTGCTGGCGCAGTTGGAGGCCAAGTGAGCCAGAACGATAACAGCCAGAAGCCAAAGCCGAAGGGCCCTAGCCCAAAAACTTTGGCGCGTCGTGAAGCGCGTACCTTGGCCATGCAGGCTCTGTACTCCTGGCATATTGCCGGGCAGCCGCTGCATGAGATCGAAGCACAGTTTCGCGTAGACAACGATTTCGCGACCGTCGACGGTTCGTACTTCCATGAGATTCTGCATGGCGTACCCCGTGAGAAAGCTGAAATCGATGCGCTGTTCGAGCCGCTGCTGGATCGCCCGCTGGATGAGATCGATCCGGTTGAGCTGTCGATTCTGCGTCTGTCGACGTATGAGTTGCGCAACCGTGTGGATATTCCATACCGCGTCGTGATCAACGAAGGCATCGAGTTGGCCAAGGTGTTTGGCGCCACCGACGGACACAAGTTCGTCAACGGTGTGCTCGACAAGTTGGCCCCACGTGTTCGCGCAGATGAAGTGCGCGCGCACAAGCGTTGAATTCCTGGCCGGCATTTCGGTGCTGGCCCGGTTCACTGAAGTCAGGCGTGAAATGCAGATGATTACACAGCCCTCAAGCCTGATTACAGTGTTGCCCGCCCTCGTTCGCCGCGCAGTTTGCTGCTTGTGTGAGGGACGTCGTGGGTGAGTTTGAACTGATTCATCACTACTTTGCTGCCGCCGCTTGTGCGCGTGGCGGTGAAGGTGTGGCACTGGGTATCGGCGATGATTGCGCTTTATTGCAGCTCCTCGCGGGCGAGCAATTGGCGGTGTCCACCGATACGCTGGTGGTCGGTGTGCACTTTCCGCACGCTGCCGATCCTTATCTTCTGGGCCAGCGCGCATTGGCTGTCTCGGCCAGCGATCTTGCTGCAATGGGCGCGACGCCTATTGGTTTCACCCTTGCACTGACCCTCCCTGACGCCCAACCCGAATGGCTGCAAGCCTTTGCCCGTGGCCTCGACAAAATGGCTGCGCAGTGTGCGCTCAGCTTGATTGGCGGTGACACCACGCGCGGCCCGTTAAGCCTGACGCTTACCGTGTTTGGGCGTGTCCCGAGTGGTCAGGCATTGCTGCGCAGTGGCGCGCAGGCGGGGGATTTACTCTGCGTGGGTGGCAATCTCGGCAATGCCGCTGGCGCTCTGGCGCTGGTGCTTGAGCAACAACAGGCCGAACCTGCGGTAAGCCAGCCATTGCTGGAGCATTATTGGTCGCCGCAGCCACAACTGGCGTTAGGCCAGGCGCTGCGCGGCAAGGCGAGTGCCGCACTGGATATCTCCGATGGCTTGCTGGCCGATTGCGGACACATCGCCAAAGCGTCCGGTGTGTCGCTGCTTATCGAGCAACAACGGCTGCCGTTGTCCACTGCCTTGTTGCAACTGTCGGGTGAGGTTGGCGCGTTGCGCTGCGCCCTGAGCGGTGGCGATGACTATGTTCTGGCGTTCACTATGGCCGAGCAGCATCTTCCGGCGTTGCGTGAGGCTGGCCATTCGGTGCATGTGATCGGCCGTGTTGCCAGTGGCCAAGGCGTACAATTACTCGATAAACATGGCGCACAAGTGGCGCTGCCCGCTCAGGGTTATCAACATTTTGGGAGTACTGGTGACTGAACCGCTAGCAGTGCCGCCTTCGGTATGGCGTAATCCATGGCATTTTCTTGCCTTCGGTTTTGGCTCGGGCACGCTGCCTAAAGCGCCTGGAACTTGGGGTTCGCTGGTCGCGCTGCCTTTCATTCCGCTGTGGCAAATGCTGCCCGACTGGGGCTACTGGCTGATGCTGGGTGTGACCATGCTGTTCGGCTTCTGGCTGTGCGGCAAAGTGGCAACCGACCTGCGGGTGCATGACCACGAAGGCATCGTCTGGGATGAAATGGTCGGCATGTGGATCACCCTCTGGCTGGTGCCGGAAGGCTGGGGCTGGCTGCTGGTGGGCTTTTTGATGTTCCGCTTCTTCGACATTCTCAAACCCTGGCCGATTCGCTGGATCGACCGCCATGTGCATGGCGGCGTCGGCATCATGCTCGACGACGTTCTGGCTGGTGTATTTGCCTGGCTGGCAATGCAGTTGGTGGTGTGGGGTTGGACAAACGGATTGGCTGCGGCACTGGGGTTCTAGAATGATGTTTGTCAGGTTGCTGGTGTGCGTGCTGGCATTATCGGTCGCTTGCGTGGCGCAGGCCCAAGAGCCGATCAAGGGTGATGTGCGGCTGGTGAGCGAGGAGTGGCTCGACTACACCAATGCCGATGGCAGCGGGCTGGCCTGGGACATCATGCGTGAAGTGTTCAAGCCGCTCGCAGGCGAAGTCAAATTCAGCATTGTGCCTTATACCCGCTCGGTCGGGCTGGTTCAGCGCGGTGAAGCCGACGCCTGGATGGGCGCTTACCGCAATGAGGTCGTACAAGGTGTGATCTACCCGAAAAACCACTACGACCAAGACCAGATTTGCGCCTTGACGCTGGCGGGCAGAGTCGCGCCAACCCTGGAGATTTTGGGCAATTTCCGCCTGGTCTGGATGCGGGACTACAAATACGACCGATATCTGCCAAATGTGCAGCACTACCGGGAAATTCTGAAGCGTGGCGGTATTCTGGGGATGCTCGACTATAACCACGCCGATGCATTTCTTGATGCTCAGCCTGAAATTGAGCAAGTGTTGTCAGACACCGATCATCCAGAAAAGTACACGATGACTTGTCTGCAAAAACTGCCCAACTATCCGGGCTTCACCGACAGCCCGCGGGGCAGGGCGTTGGCTGAGTTTTACGACCAGCGTATTGATGAATTGCGAAAAAATGGCACCTTGCAATCCATATTCAAACGCTGGGACTGGCCTTATCCATTTGATTAATCCCACAGCGAGGCGGGTATGCAGCGTGTGAAACTGATTGGCGCAGCATTCCTTCTGATCAGCTCTTGCTGGGCCAATTCGGCCACGCAGGTGCAAGTGGTCGGATTGTTTCCTGGTGCGGCAGTCATCAACGTCAATGGCCAGCGCAAAATGGTCAAGGTCGGCCAGACTGGTCCCGGCGGCGTTGTGGTTCTCAAGGCCGACAGCAAAGGCGCAGTGTTGCGCGTGGACGGCGTCGAGCGTGACTACGGCCTCAGCCGCGAATACAGCAATGGTTTTGTCGCGCCTGAGAAGCAGCAGTTAAGCGTGGCCAAAGGCCTCGGTGGGCATTACTGGATCTCCGGTTCGGTTAACGGCCAGTCGATGCCTTTTCTGGTTGATACCGGCGCCACTTCGATCGCCCTCAATGATGCGCAGGCCCGGCGTCTGGGAATCGACTATCGCGTTGAAGGGCGGCCACTGCAGATCAGCACCGCAAGTGGCAACGTGCGCGGTTGGAAGGTGACGCTCAACAGCGTTAAAGTCGGCACCATCGAAGTGCTGGGTGTCGAGGCGGTGGTGCTGGAAGGTTCTTCGCCTGCCGAAGCGCTGCTGGGCATGAGCTTTCTCAGTCGCGTGGGGTGGCGGGTCGAGCAGGATGTGCTGGTGCTTGAGGCCAAACATTAAGGCCTGTGCACCCCAATACGCCGGTCAGATACGGCTGGCTTGATGGTTATGATCAAAAATTCAGACTGACCCGCCAGCATGGCCTGCTGTTACAATGGCAGACTGAGTTAACCCTTTTCTTCCTCCTTTATATGATCAGGAGTATCCGGTGCCCGTCGTCTTCGTCGCCGCCTCCAAGTTACCCACGCCGTTTGGCGAGTTCACCATGCATGGCTTCCTTGAAAAAGCCACCGGCAAGGAACACGTCGCGCTGACCTTTGGTGATGTTGCCGATGGTGAGCCAGTGCTGGGTCGCCTGCATTCCGAATGCCTGACTGGGGACGCACTGTTCAGCCTGCGCTGCGATTGTGGTTTTCAGTTAGAAGCTGCGCTAAGCGCCATTGCCAAAGAAGGCCGTGGCGTTTTGCTGTACTTGCGTCAGGAAGGCCGTGGTATTGGCCTGCTCAATAAAATTCGTGCTTATGAGCTGCAAGATGGCGGTGCCGACACCGTCGAAGCCAATGAGCGTTTGGGTTTTGGCGCCGATCAGCGTGACTACGAAATCTGCCGGCCAATGCTCAAGCATCTGGGCATCGAGTCGCTCAAGCTGATGACCAACAACCCGCGCAAGGTCAAAGCCATGACCGACATGGGCGTGGTAGTGGCGCAGCGCGTACCGCTGCAAATCACCCATAACCCGCACAACAAAAAATACCTGGCGACCAAAGCCGGCAAGCTTGGGCACATGCTCGGCAGCCTGCATCAGGCTGAGATTGAGGAAAAACTGTGACCCGCGAGCAAATCAAGCGCGGTCTCGGTTTCATCTGGTGGTGGCAGCTCGGCTTGACGCTGGCACCGCTGATTATCATCGACTGGCTGCTGGCCGGCTCACGTGAGGCAAGCGCTCTGGCAATGCCATTGTTCATTGCCGGGCTGCTGTCGATGTTTGTCAGCTTGCCGTTGTTTCGGCGCTTCAAGCATCAACTGATTGCCACCCAGAAAGCCCTCGATACCGACGCCGAACCGCAAGCCTGGCTGGCTCTGGCCAAGTCCCGGCGCTTGGCGTTTCTCGCTGCCGGGTTGCCGGCCTGGATTGCTGCGGTTGCGGTATTCGCCGGGCTTGAAGCCATCCCGCAGATTCTTCTGGCGCTCGCCAGCGTGGTGCTGCTGTACCTCTATCGCATTCCGCGTCAGCTCGGCTAATGCAGCGCTGCGTCTGGCTATTGCTGACGCTGTTGTTGAGCGCGCCGGCCTTTGCCGCCGAGCGCATCGTGAGCCTGGCGCCTTCGCTCAGTGAAATTGTTATCGAGCTCGGCGCAGCCAAACAGCTGGTCGGTGTGCTCGATGGCGGTGAGCGCCCGGCGGCGCTGGCAGGGCTGCCATCGGTTGGCCGTTACGGCCAGCTTGAGCTGGAAACCCTGCTCCAGCTCAAGCCTGATTTGATTCTGCTATGGCCCGACAGCATCAGTGCCGGGCAGCGCAAACAACTGGAAAACTTCGGCATCGAGCTGCTGGTGGCTGAGCCGCATAAGCTGGCCACGCTGGCCGACCAGTTTGCCGAGATAGGCACGCGTATCGGTCGCCCCGAGCACGGGCAGCAACTGCGCCAGCGGTTTAACGATGGCATGCAGGCTTTACAGCAGCAATATCGGCGCGAGCAACCGTTGCGGGTGTTTTATCAGGTCTGGGACAAACCGCTGTATACGCTCGGCGGCCAGCAGATTATCAGCGATGCCTTACGTGTTTGCGGCGCGGTGAATGTGTTTGCAGATCTGCCGCAACCGGCGCCGCAGGTCAGCATCGAGTCGGTTATTGCGCGCAATCCTGAGGTGATTCTGGCTGGCAGCGGCGCAGAACTGGAGGGATGGAAAGACTGGCCGAGCCTGACTGCGGTGGCGCAGCAACAACTTTGGCAGGTGCCGGATAAAGGCCTGGAACGTCCGAGTTTTCAGATGCTCGGCGCGACCGGAAAACTCTGCAAGGTGCTGGCGCAAGCCCGCTGAAACACAACCTGCGTGAGGGCGTAATGCGCCCTACGCAGGTTTACAACCCTTAGATTTCCGGCGTCCAGGTCACAGCAAACAAGGCCGTGCGCCCTTCGGTGTTGTAGCCGTAACGACCGTTGGGCGTGCTGTAAGTGGCGTCGCTGTAGTCCTTGTCGAACAGGTTGTTGAGCTTGAGATCGAAACTCACCTCCCGACTGGCTTGCCAGCTGCCGCGCAAATCCACCAGCCCGTAGCCGCCCAACTCGATGGTGTTGGCTGCATCATCGAAACGCCCGCTCACGGCGCGCAGGTTTGTTCCGACGCTGAAATCACCAAACTGGCGATCAAGGTCCAGGCTCAGGGTGCGTTTAGCGCGTCGCGGCAAGGTGTGCCCGGTTTCACGGTCACGCGGGTCAATCAATGACAATGCCAGATTGCTCTGCCAGCCAAACCACTCTTGCTTGAGTGACGTCTCGAATCCGTTGATGCGCGCGCGTTGGGTGTTCTGCGGAATAAAGTTCTGATCCAGCACAATCGCGTCTTTCAGGTCGGTACGGTACAGCGACATTTGCAGTTCGCTGCTGGTGCCGAAACGGCTGCGCCATTGCACTTCGTAGCTCTTCGAGGTTTCCGGCTTGAGATCCGGGTTGGCGCTGGCGAAACAGAAACCGCCGGAGCAGAAGTCCGGGTAATACAGGTCGTTGAAGGTGGGCGCGCGGAAGCCTTCGCTGTAGCTCAGAATTACCTCGTTGCGCTCATTCATCGGCACTGTCAGCGCGGCGTTCCAGGTGTTCTCGCTGCCGAACTGTTGGTTGTCGTCGTGGCGCAGGCCAAGCTCGGTTGAGAACTTTTCGGCGGTGTAGCGATGCTGGATAAAGGCGGCGCGGTTCCAGCGTGAGTCTTCAACAAAATCGACACTGTCGTCGGTATGCAGGCGGTCTTCGTACCAGTCCAGGCCTACTAGAACTTGCTGATTGCTGGTCAGTTGCAGGGTGTTGACCCAGTTTGCCGAGTCTCGGTAGGTGAAGAACTGGCTGTCACCGAAGTTGGTCAGGTCGTTGCTGGTGTCGCGCTTGTCTTCGCTGTGGCCGACTTCGAGGCGGTTACTCCAGACGTCATTAACCGTGGCATCGAGGTAGCCCGAAATGCTGCTGACCTGAAAATCCACGGTCGGCAACGAGGTGCCGAAGACATCATCGAACTCGGACTGGCCGCGCTGATCAAGCACGCTGAAACCGGCTTTGATCTGATCGTTGAACTTGTGCGACACGTTCAGGCTCAGTGAGCGATTGCGGTAAGCGTCTTCATCACCGTTGGCCCCGTAAGCATCGCGGGTTGCATCAATGCCCTGGGTTTCGTCCAGTGCCGCGCCAAGGTTGAATTGAGTCTGGCCATCGCCACCGGATAGCCCGAGGCTGCGCTCGTAAGTACTGTCGCTGCCGATGCCAAAGCGCATGGTTGGCTTAAGGCCCTGCCCGTCGCCTTTGCGGGTGAAGATCTGAATGACGCCGCCGATTGCATCGCTGCCATACAGCGCCGAGCGGGCGCCACGTACCACTTCAATACGCTCGATCTGGTCCGGGCTTAAAAACTCCAGGCTGCTGGTGCCGCTGGAGGCTGATGCGATGCGCTGGCCATCCACCAGAATCAGGGTTTGCGCGGTCGAGGTGCCGCGCAGGAACAGTCCGGTCTGGCTGCCGGCTCCGCCCGTGTGGCTGAAGTTGACCCCGGGCACGCGCTCCAGCAACTCGGCGACGCTGCGCACTTGCAGGCGCTCGATGTCTTTGCGCTCGAATACGCTGGTTGCCGCCGTGGCTTTGGCCACAGGTTCAGCCTGGCGGCCCGAAGTGACAACCAGCGGCGAGGCTTGATAGACATCAGTTGAGTCGGCGGCGTTGGCCAGGCAAGGCGCCAGTGCGATAGCCAGAGTAAGACGGGAAAGTTTCATGTAAATCCTCAAAAGTAGAATGCTTTTGAGGAGGGCAGGGGCAAGTGCACACGCAAGCACGCACTTGACGGTGATGCCCTCCGCAACACCAGTCAGAAATTGTCCCGAGGCAGGTCTCCGGGCTGCCGACATGAGTTTTTCACCTTCCCGGGCAATGCCCAGTGGTCTCTCGAAAAACGCTGTGCAACGCGGCGCTATGAAGCGTTCGCATCGCACTGTCGGTTACCGTTGCGGGGGCAGCACAGGCATTGTCAAAGACGCACCTGATTCCCTTTTCACGCTGAGCCTTGCGGCTTGCAGCGACCTCGGCCAATCAATAAAAACCACTGCCTGGTTTATTCAGCAGTGGTGAAATTCAAGCAGTAATCTTCAGTCTTGCGGATTGAGCAGGTTCAGACGCTGAGTGATCGACGCCTCGATTCCTGCGCTGTCCAGCCCGCACTCGGCGAGCATTTGTGCAGGCTTGGCGTGCTCGACGTAATAGTCGGGCAAGCCCAGATGCAGTATGGGTGTGCGCAGATTGGCGTCGGCCAGGAACTCGCTGACCGCGCTGCCGGCGCCGCCCATAATGGTATTTTCTTCGATGCTTACCAGTAGCTCATGCTGGCTGGCCATTTCGCGCACCAAGGCTTCGTCCAGTGGCTTCACGAAGCGCATGTCGACGACTGTTGCATCGAGTTTTTCAGCCGCTTGCAGGGCGTCGGCCAGTTGCACGCCGAACACCAGCATCGCCACTTTCTGGCCTTTGCGGCGGACGATGCCCTTGCCGATTTCGAGCGGCTCAAGGCCGGCTTCAATCGTTGCATTCGGGCCGGTGCCACGTGGGTAGCGCACCGTTGCCGGACCGTTGAAACGGTAGCCGGTGGTGAGCATGCGGCGCATCTCGTTCTCATCGCTCGGGGTCATGATCAACATGCCGGGAATGCAACGCAGGAACGAGATATCAAAGCTGCCAGCGTGAGTCGGGCCGTCTTCACCAACCAGTCCGGCGCGGTCGATGGCGAACAGCACGTCGAGGTGCTGCACCGCGACATCGTGAATCAGTTGGTCGTAGGCGCGCTGCAGGAAGGTCGAGTAAATCGCCACAACCGGCTTGGCACCTTCGCAGGCAAGGCCGGCAGCCAGCGTTACCGCGTGCTGTTCGGCAATCGCCACGTCCATGTAACGCTCGGGGAAGCGCTCGCTAAACGCGATCAGGTCGGAGCCTTCTTTCATTGCCGGGGTAATTCCCACCAGCAACGGATCGGCCTCGGCCATGTCACACAACCACTGGCCAAATACACTGGAGTATTTGGGGCCGGATGGCTTCTTTGGCACCACGGGCGCGTTGATCGGGTCGAGCTTGGTAATCGCGTGGTAGCCAATCGGGTCGGCTTCGGCAGGCGAGAAACCTTTGCCTTTTTTAGTGATGACGTGGAGAAACTGCGGGCCTTCCAGATCGCGCATGTTGCGCAGGGTTGCCAGCAGTGTCGGCAAATCGTGGCCATCAATCGGGCCGATATAGTTCCAGCCCAACTCTTCAAACAACGTACCGGGAACCAGCATGCCTTTGGCGTGCTCTTCGGTTTTGCGGGCAATTTCCCAAGCGCCGGGCAGACGTGACAGCACTTTCTTGCTGCCTTCACGCATGCTCGCGTAAGTGCGGCTGGAAAGCAGCTTGGCCAGATAGTTGGACAGGCCGCCGACATTGCGCGAGATTGACATGTCGTTATCGTTGAGGATAACCAGCATGTCGGTCTTCAGATCGGACGCGTGGTTGAGTGCTTCGAACGCCATGCCCGCGGTCAATGCGCCGTCGCCGATGACCGCAACACTCTTGCGCTTGCTGCCTTGCAGTTTGGCACCGAGTGCCATGCCCATTGCCGCGCTGATCGAGGTGCTGGAATGGCCGACGCCGAAGGTGTCGTAAGGGCTCTCACTGCGACGTGGAAAGGCGGCAACTCCGTCTTTCTGGCGCAAGGTCGACATCTGCTCACGACGCCCGGTGAGAATCTTGTGCGGATAAGCCTGATGGCCCACGTCCCAGACCAGCCGGTCATCGGGGGTGTCGAAAACGTAATGCAGAGCGACAGTCAGTTCGATCACGCCGAGGCCGGCACCAAAGTGCCCGCCAGTCTGGCCGACGGTGTACAGCAGGTACTGGCGCAGTTCGTCCGCCAGCGTTTCCAGCTCAGCTTCACCTAAGCGGCGCAGTTGATCTGGCGTGCTCGCACGGTCTAGTAACGGCGTCAGCGGACGCTCGCGGGGAATCTCATGAAAAGTCGTCGGCATCAGGCGAATCAGTTCAAATGCATAAAGATGCACCAGTTTACCCGAAACACGGGCAAAGCTTTAAGCAGTAACGTTGCCCGCGTCGGTTAAAGCTGTAAATCAGCGACCAAATGCCGCGCACAGCGGCTACCACGTGTCGATAAATCCGCGTTTTTTGCCTGCCCGTATCGGCGCTGGTGCTGTTGAGTTGAGGCCGCGGATCAACCAATGCCGGGTTTCTTGCGGGTCGATCACGGCATCAATTTCAAGAAAACTGGCCATGTTGATGCCTTTGCCATTCTCGTAGGCCTTGGCCACCAGTTTATCGAACAGTTGCTGGCGCTCTGCCGGATCTTGCAGTGCTGCAAGCTCCTTGCTGAATCCTAGCCTTACCGCGCCTTCCAGACCCATGGCGCCGAATTCGCCGCTGGGCCAGGCGATGGTGAACAGCGGTGAATGGAAGCTGCCGGCTGCCATTGCTTGCGCGCCGAGGCCGTAGCCCTTGCGCAGAACCACCGTGAAGAACGGCACGCTGAGGCTTGCGGCGGCGACAAACATGCGCGAAACATGGCGCACCGTGGCTTGCTTCTCGGCCTGCGGGCCAACCATGAAGCCAGGGGTGTCGCAGAGCGAAACCAGCGGGATGTCGAAGGCGTCGCAGAGCTGCATGAAGCGTGCGGCTTTATCGCCTGCCGCCGCGTCAATCGCACCGCCCAGATGCGCCGGGTTATTGGCCAGCAAACCGAAGGGCTTGCCTTCAATGCGCACAAAAGCGGTGATTATGCCCGGCGCAAACTGGCTGCGCAGTTCGAGTACCGAGCCGGTATCAGCCAGGGTGCTGATAACCCGGTGAATGTCATAGACGCGCAGGCGATTTTCCGGAATCAAGCTGCGCAGCTGGCGTTGATCCGCACATTGCCAGTCTGCCACCGGGCCCTGGAAGTAACTCAGGTATTGTTTGGCGGCGGCCACTGCCGCGGCCTCATCGGCGACCAGTACATCAATCACCCCGTTAGGCGCTTGCACTGAGCTGGGGCCGACTTGTTCGGGGGTAAAACTGCCCAGACCGCCACCTTCGATCATCGCCGGGCCGGCCATGCCGATACTGGCATCGCGGGTGGCGATAATCACATCGCAGCAGCCGAGCAGGGCAGCGTTACCGGCAAAGCAGCGCCCGGCCACCACGCCCACCAGCGGCACCAAACCGGAGAGTTTGGCCATACCGACAAAGGTGTGACAGTCGAGGCCGGCAACGCCCACAAAATCGGTGTCGCCCGGCCGCCCACCGCCGCCTTCGGCAAATAACACCAGCGGCACGCGCCATTGCTCGGCCAGTTGCAGCATGCGGTCGGTCTTCTTGTGATTCATCACCCCCTGCGTACCGGCAAATACCGTGTAGTCGTAAGCAATGGCCATGCAGCGCGCCGCCTGCTCGTCGAACAGCTGCGCATTGACCGTGCCCAAGCCGGCTATCAGGCCATCGGCCGGGCTTTGTTCGATCAATTCATCAAGCGAGCGACGACGGCGCTGAGCGGCAATTGCCAGCGCACCGTACTCAATGAAACTGTTGGCGTCGAGCAGATCATCGAGGTTCTCGCGGGCGGTGCGTTGTCCGGTCTTGCGCCGTTTGGCGACCGCGTTGGGGCGTCTAGCGTCGCTGGTGATTGCGTGACGTTCGAGTACTTCGGCGAGGTCGGCGCGAATATGCTCGAGGTCGACGCTTTCTTCGTTGTGGTTTGCTGCGCCGGCAATCTCGGCCGGCTCGATAAACAGCAACGGCTGGCCACTGTCGATAAAGTCGCCCTGATCGGCTAGCTGCTTGACCACGACTCCGCTGTGTTCGGCCTTGATCACGAACTGCATTTTCATCGCCTCAAGCACGCCAATCTCCTGGCCTTGAGCGATGGCATCGCCTTCGTGCACATCGAAGCTGACCAGCACGCCCGCGCTGCTGGCGTTAATGGAGACGCAGCCAGCGGGTATCTCGGCTGTTGCTTTCACGTGGCTCTCGCTGGAGTCGGCCAGGTTGAAACTCATGTTGCGGTGTGCATGGCAGGCCTCGAGCAGACGCGCCATGTGCCGCTCGACGAATCGGGTGTCGAGCTGATTGGCTGCGACTTCCGGTAAGCGGATCAGGCTTTGCAGCAGCGCGATGTTGTGGCTCACACCTTCCAGGCGGAATTCGCAAAGCGCGCGATAGGCGCGATTCAAGGTAGTGGCGTAGTCGCCCGCATGAACAATCAGTTTTGCCAGTAACGAGTCATAACTGGCATTGACCCGATAACCGCTGTAGCCATAACCGTCCACCCGCAAACCCGGACCGCTTGCGGGTTCGTAAGCTGTGATAGTGCCGCTGGCCGGTTGGGTGCTGCCATCGGCCTGTTGGCGCTCAAGGTTGATCCGCAGTTGCACGGCGCAACCGTTGATTGGCGGTGGCGTGCTCAGGCCCAGTTGCGCAAGGCTGGCGCCGGCTGCCAATTGCAGTTGGGTTTGCAGCAAGTCGATGCCGGTTATTTGCTCAGTGACGGTGTGTTCGACCTGAATGCGCGGGTTGGCTTCCATGAAGTAGAAGCGCTGAGGATTATCCGCATCCAGCAAGAATTCGAAGGTGCCAACACCCTGATAATCCACTGCGCGGGCGAGGGTGAGAGCAGCCTCGATAATGGCGGTACGCGCGCGCTCTGGCAGGTTTGGGCTGGGCGCAATTTCGATGAGTTTTTGCTGGCGGCGTTGCAGGCTGCAGTCGCGCTCCCACAAGTGGCTGACGTTGCCCTGCTGGTCACCGATGATCTGCACTTCGATATGCCGGGCATTGCCAATCAACTGTTCGGCATACAGCTCGCCGTTGCCGAATGCATTGCGCGCCTCGCCCTGACATTGCTCGAAACTGGCGGGCAACTGTGCGGCGTCGAGCACCACGCGCATGCCACGACCACCGCCGCCGGCGACGGCTTTGAGCATGATTGCCGCGCCAGCCCCGAGGCTGTGCATGAACTCACGCGCTTGCTCAAGGCTAATCCCTGCGGCGCTGCCTCGTACCAATGGCACCGCGCAACGTTCGGCGAGTTGGCGGGCCTGAGCCTTGTCGCCAAAACACTCGAGAATCTCAGCGCCGGGGCCGATCATCAGCACGCCTGCCTCGCTGCAGGCGCGGGCAAACTGCGCGTTCTCGGCTAAAAAACCGTAGCCGGGATGAACCGCATCGCAGCCTTCTGCGCGGGCGATTTGCAAAAGCTGGGGGATGTCGAGATACGCGCTTACGCCACGGCCTTTAAGTGCCACGGCGTGATCGGCGCGGCGGACATGCAATGAGTCGGCGTCATCCTCGGCATACACCGCGACTGTGCGGATGCCCAGCTCGGCGGCAGCTCTGGCGATACGAATGGCGATTTCGCCACGGTTGGCAATCAGCAGTGAGGTGAAAGGCATGGAAGCTCCGCAGTTTTTATTCTGCAGATATCTTAGGCGCTCACCCTTTGAGGTAAACCAAGGTTTACCTCGACGTACTTATTGCTATCAGTTTGAGTGATGATCAGCTGCGGCGGGCGACGATGAATTCGGCCAGCTCACGCAGCGGTTGCGCCGTTGCGCCAAAATCCTGCAGCGCTGCCAGCGCCTGATCGCGCAACTCTAACGCGTAGGCTTTAGCCGCTTGCATGCCCAGCAGCGCCGGATATGTTGGCTTGTCGTGAGCCTGATCCTTGCCCTGGGTTTTACCCAGGGTGGCGGTATCGCTCTCGACATCGAGAATGTCGTCCTGCACCTGAAACGCCAGGCCGATGGCTTGGGCGTATTGCTGCAATGCGCTTAAATTCTGGCTGCTGGCAACGCCGCTGGCGAGTGCGCCAAGGGCCACGCTGGCCTCGATCAGGGCGCCGGTCTTGTGCCGGTGCATATTCTCAAGCGCTGCCTGATCGAGCTTGCGCCCGACCGAGCCGAGATCAATCGCCTGCCCGCCAACCATGCCCGCCGGCCCGGCCGCTTTGGCCAGACGGTTGAGCATCTGCAGGCGCAACTCAGCGCTGTGCGGGTTAAGTTCCGGGTCGCTGATAACATCGAAGGCCAGGCTTTGCAGGCCATCGCCGGCGAGAATTGCGCAGGCTTCGTCAAAGGCGATGTGGGTGGTGGGCTGGCCGCGACGCAGGTCGTCATCGTCCATTGCCGGCAAGTCGTCATGCACCAGTGAATAGGCGTGAATCAATTCGACCGCACACGCTGCGCCATTGGCTTTAGCCGGGTCGCCACCGAGCGCTTCACACGCGGCGTAAACCAGCAGCGGGCGCACGCGTTTGCCGCCATTGGTTACGCTGTAGCGCATGGCCTGATACAAACGCTGCAGATCGGCCTGCGGGGCCTGGAATAATTGCTCAAGTGCTTGGTCGACACGCTGTTGGCACGTGGCCTGATAGGCCGCAATCATGCTTGTTGGTCCGCGTCGAAAGGGGCTTCCTCCAACTCGCCGTCGCGCTCAAGCAGGATTTTTACTTTCTGCTCGGCTGAAGCCAGCGCGGCCTGGCAATCGCGAGTCAGGCGAATGCCCTGCTCGAATGCGGTAAGCGAATCTTCGAGGCTCAGCTCGCCATTTTCTAGGCGTTCTACCAGCGTTTGCAGGTCGGTTAGCGACTGCTCGAAGTCGAGTGATGCTTTTTTGCGGGCCATTTAGGGCATTCTCGGCGGGAAATCAACGGGCGAATATCGCTCGCGACACTAGCAGAGCCGAGGCTTTCGGGCAAATCGGCGCGCCAGCCGCGACCTCAGTGCATGAAGTAAGTCGCCCAGAAATAATAAAGCGTCATGCCCGCGCCGACCGCCAACACCAGCAGGCGTAAAAATTTGGGTGGCAGGCGTTGGCCCAATGCGCCGCCAGCATAGCCACCGAGCGTGGCGCCGGTGAGGAGTATCAGCAGTTCAGTCCAGCTCACGCGGCCCGCCAGAATGAACGTGGCAGTGGCAACGCTGTAAATGACCGCCGAGATCAGGTTTTTCAGGGCATTGCTGCGCGCCAGCGGATGGCCCTCAATCGAGAATGCCGCCAGCTGCAAAATGCCCATGCCCGCACCGAAGTAACCGCCGTAAACCGACACCAGTCCATGCGCGGCCAGAGACAGCGGCGAATGCGGCGGTTGTGCTGCTTCTTTTCGCCTGGCCGCGAGTGCGCGACTCAGGCTTGGGCTGGCGGCAAACAGCGCCGTAGCGACGAGCAACAGCCACGGAATGAGCCCACGGAAAATCTCATCACCACCGAGTAACAGCAACAGGCCGCCGAGCAAGCCGCCGGCGAATCCTGCCAGCAGTAATGGCAACAGATACTTACCCAGTGGCCGCAATGTGCTTCGAGCTGCCCACGCAGCGGCAACGCTTGCCGGCCACAGCGCCACTGCATTCGTTGCGTTGGCCGTCACAGGTGGTAAACCCGTGGCGAGCAGGGCCGGGAAAGAGAAAAATGTGCCGCCGCCCGCCAGCGCATTCATACCGCCAGCAGCAAAACCAGCTGCAATCAACAAGGCGATCTCGGTGAACTCCATTTTTTCGGCTCTGGGCAGTTAAAAGTGCGCAGCTTAAGCCCTGTAAAGGGCGTCGCCAATGGCTATTTGAGGCAGCTCAGGGGCGTTAATTGTGATGCAGTTGTTTCGTTTAAAAACCACAACAGGAAAAAAAGTAACAGTTTTTTTCAGTGTCTCAGAGCTGCTGGAGGCCGCGATATTCCTGACTTTGCCGTGCTGGATCAGGTTTTTTGCAGGCGCTGTTGGGGCGATATTGCGGGCAGCGGGGCGGTTGCTATTTCACAGTATTGCTGCCCGATCAGTGTGAGTAGCTGTCCATCTTCAGCGGTTTTTATGCGTGGCAGTGAAAACGGATTAATGGCACATGGACAGTTGTTCTAACAGCATCGCCAGCAGGCAATTCGAGTTGTATGAGCAGCATTGCCTGAACCGCTTAAACACGCCATTTTCAGTGCCTGTATTCAGGTGTTCACCTTAAAAACTAATCCCTCGATTCGCGCGTGGCCATGGCATGTATTTATGGCTAATGATGGATCATTCATTTGCGTGTTAATGCGCTATGAAGGTCGTGCTAGAAGGGTATTCATACTTTCGAGCTAAAGCTGCAAATTCCTCCTTTTGTGGGCCGAAACGACTAGTTCTGCGTGCTAATGTCGTTGCCAGCTACACCCACATCCAAGGAGAGCCGTATGACAAAAACAACATGGCCCGGGGTATTAAGTCCGCACGCCCTCGCAGTCGCTATCGCAATGAGTGTTGCCGCTCCAGCCCACGCACTCAACTTCAATATCGGTGAGCTTGAGGGGCAGTTTGACTCCTCGCTGTCGGTAGGGGCCAGTTGGTCGACAGAAGATCCGGACAATGAGCTGATCGGTATGGCCAATGGCGGTACTGCATTTACTCAGACAAACGATGACGGTCGTCTGAACTTCAAAAAGAACAAAACCTTCTCGAAAATTTTCAAGGGTATTCACGACCTGGAGCTGAGATACGGCGACACCGGGGTGTTTGTTCGCGGCAAGTACTGGTACGACTTCGAACTGAAGGATGAAGGGCGCGAGTTCAAGGACATCGACGATCACAACCGTAAAGTCAGCGCGCAGTCGTCCGGCGCAGAGATCCTCGATGCCTTTGTTTATCACAACTACTCAATTGGCGATGTGCCGGGCAGTGTGCGTCTGGGTAAGCAGGTTGTCAGCTGGGGTGAAAGTACCTTCATCGGTAACAGCATCAACTCGATCAACCCGATCGACGTCTCCGCATTTCGTCGTCCGGGGGCCGAAATCAAGGAAGGTCTGATCCCGGTCAACATGTTCTACCTGTCACAGAGCATCACGGAAAATCTCTCGGCTGAAGCGTTTTATCAGTTGGAGTGGGATCAGACGATTCTCGATAACTGCGGAACCTTCTTCGCGACTACCGACGTAGCAGCCGATGGCTGTAACACCAACTACAACATTCTTGACCCGGCCTCCATTGCTGCGCTGCAGCGTGCTTCCGGCGCAGGTTTATTGCCTGGCGTAACGGTTGAAAATGAAGGCTTACTGCTGCCGCGCGGTGGGGACCGTGACGCACGCGATGATGGCCAGTGGGGCATGGCATTGCGCTGGTTGGGGGATGACACCGAGTACGGTGCCTACTTCATGAACTACCACAGCCGCACGCCAATCGTCAGCATGCAGAATACTGACCGCGCCGGTATTGGCGCCGCCTTGCAATCGCTGCAGGGGCCTGCGGGCGCTCTGGGTGCGCAGGCACTGCTGATTGGTCGGGGCACCTACTTCCTTGAGTATCCGGAAGACATTCGTCTTTACGGTTTGAGCTTCGCCACAACCCTGCCGACAGGGACCTCATGGTCGGGTGAGGTGAGCTACCGGCCGAACATGCCGCTGCAAACCAACACCACTGACCTGACGCCAAATCTTGCGACTACGGTCGTTGGCGGGCTTACCACCGGTGGCGTAGCTGGCGCTTTGGCAACTGCCGGGCTGGAAACCCACGGTTATCAGCGTAAAGAAGTGACTCAGGCGCAAACCACCTTCGTGCACTTCTTCGACCAGATTCTCGGCGCCAGTCGCTTAACTCTGGTGGGTGAAGTTGGCTATACCCGCGTAGGCGGCATGACCAATGAGGTGGGCAACCGCTTCGGCCGTGATGCGACCTTCGGCGTGCCGGAAAATGCGCTGGCTGATGAGCGTTATGGTTCGCACGGCTTCTTCACCAGTTCGTCATGGGGCTATCGCGCCCGCGGTGTGCTTGACTACAACGACGTATTCGCCGGGATCAACCTGAAGCCGAACATGGCCTTCTCGCATGACGTTCAGGGCTATGGCCCGACCTTCAACGAAGGGTCCAAGGCTGTCAGTTTCGGATTGGATGCTGAGTACCAGAACACCTACACGGCGAGCCTGAACGTAACCGAATTCTTCGGCGGCTCTTACAACGTTGCAACTGACCGTGACTTCGTCGCGCTCAGCTTTGGCGTGAACTTCTAATAATGTCAGTACGGAGAATCAGTCATATGAAAACAACAAGTAAACTGATTACTGCGCTCACCTTCTCGTTGCTAGCCAGCAGCGTCATGGCCGCAGTACCTGCGTCGGAAGTCGCAAAGCTGGGCACCAGCCTGACCCCGTTGGGTGGCGAAATGGCCGGTAACTCCGATGGCACCATTCCTGCCTGGACTGGCGGCCTGCCGGTGGATGCGGCGCCGGTGACCAGTAACGGCTTTTTGGGTGATCCGTTCCCGAACGAAAAGCCCAAGTTCATTATCACTGCGCAAAACATGGACCAGTATAAGGACAAGCTTTCTCCGGGCATGATTGCGATGCTCAAGCGTTATCCTGATACGTTCAAGATGCCGGTTTTCGAGACCCATCGTACTGCCACGGTGCCCAAGGACATTCAGGAAAAAGCCAAGATCAGTGCTGCCAAAACTACGCTGGTCGAGGGTGGCAACGGCCTGAAGAACTTTACCGAAAGCCGTTATTATCCGTTCCCGATTCCGCAAAGCGGGGTTGAAGCTGTCTGGAACCACACCACCCGTTATCGCGGGGGCAACCTCAAGCGTCTGTACATCCAGGCTGCGCCACAAACTAACGGCTCGTTCACAGCGGTAAATTTCGAGGATGAAGTGGCTTTCCCGGACTTCATGCCGGACCTAGCGCCAGAACGCGCATCCAACGCCTTGCTGTTCTTCAAGCAGCGCATCACTGCACCGTCGCGTCTGGCCGGTAACGTGTTGCTGGTGCATGACTCGCTTGATCAGGTTAAGGACCCGCGTTCTGCGTGGATCTATAACGCCGGTCAGCGCCGCGTTCGCCGTGCGCCACAGGTAGCGTATGACGGCCCGGGTACTGCGGCTGACGGCTTGCGCACTTCGGATAACTTCGACATGTACAACGGTGCGCCAGATCGTTACGACTGGAAACTGGTGGGCAAGCGCGAAATGTACATCCCGTACAACAACTACCGCATTGCCAGCCCGTCGCTGAAGTACAAGGATCTGCTCTTGGCTGGCCACTCCAACCAGGATCTGGCGCGCTATGAGTTGCACCGTGTATGGGAAGTGCAGGCGACGTTGAAGTCCGGTGAGCGGAATATTTACGCCAAGCGCACCTTCTTCATGGATGAGGACTCCTGGACCATCGTACTCTCTGACTTGTACGACGGTCGCGGCCAGCTGTGGCGCGTCGGTCAGGCGATGATGATGCAGTATTATCAGCGCGAGGTTCCGGCTTTTGCATTTGAGGGCTTGTACGATCTCATCGCTGGCCGCTACATTGTCACTGGCATGAGCAACGAAGAGAAAGAGTTCGTGCAGTTTGGTGTTAAAGCCAGCGCTGCTGACTTCACCCCAGCCGCATTGCGTAACGCCGGGGTACGTTGATCGTAGTGAGTTACCAGTAGCACAACGAAAGGCGGCCTCAGAGCCGCCTTTCCACGAATATCAGCCTGTACCTGAGGGGATGGGTGCAGGCCTTATACTAATAAGAGAGAGGCCAGACCATGCACGACAATGTTCGTGCGTTACCCGGATCGCGTGTGCGAGCGCTGGATGTCAGCTTGCCGCGACTACCCGCCAATCATGTTGCGCGTCCTCGTCTGGTTGAAAGCCTTGTAGGCGAAGACAGCCGCGTCACTCTTATCTGCGCGCCGGCCGGTTATGGCAAGAGCGTGCTGCTCAATGAATGCGTACGCCAAGCCAGTATGGCCACGCGTATTGTCTGGCTTGATTTGCTCGGCCACACCCTTACACCTGATGATTTGCTTGCCCGTCTGGCGGCCTCATTGCAACTGCCGGTCGGCGAGGGCGATGCGCCGACAGAGCTGAGCTTGCTGATTGGCCGGTTGGTGCAGCAGCCGGTGTGGATCATTCTCGATGATTACCCGCGTCAGCCTTGTGCTGAGCTGGACGCCTGCCTCGATCATTTGCTTGAGCGCTCACCGCACACACTGCGCTGGTGGATCGCCGGGCGCAGACGGCCTGAATGGCATCTGCCGCGGCTGCTGTTGCAGGGCGCAATCCAAGAGCGTAATGCGCAGGCACTGGCGCTGAGTATTGATGAATTGTCGGGTTACTTGCAGCAGCTCAAAGCCCCATTGCCGGGCCCGTTGGCTTCCCAGTTGCATCAGTCCACAGAGGGTTGGCTCGCGGGCATTTGCCTGCACCTGATCGAGGGCAATATGGCCGAGTTGGGCCAGCGCCTTGAGGCGGGCTCAGCACTGTTACTCGAATACATCCAGCGCGAAGTGCTCGATGAGTTGTCCGACGAATTGCGCGAAGTGGTGCTGATCCTTGCGCATATACCGCGATTCTCGGCCGCACTTTGCCAGCACATGCTTGAAGTCCACGACGGTGCTCAGGTTATCGAGCAATTGCGTCAGCACCAGCTGTTCTTGTCCCAACTGGATGCGCAAGGTGAGTGGTATTGCCTGTCGCCGGCCTTTGCCAAACAGCTCAAGCTACTCCCGCAATGTCTGCCGCCGTTGCATCAGCACATTCTGGCGTGCCAGTGGTTTGCCCAGCGCGGTGAAGTGCGTGATGCCGTGGAGCATGCCTTGTGTGCGGATCAGCCGGAAACGGCTGCCAGCTATTTGCAGCGCTACGGTGAAGATCAGCTGTTGATTGGTCAGAGTGTTTCTCAGCTGTTGCACTGGCGTGAAGAACTGCCGGCGAGCTTGTTTGCCAGCACTCCGCACCTGATTATTCTGCAAGCCTGGGCGCTGATCATTTGTACCCGCCTCGATGAAGTCGAAGACTGCATTGATGAGCTGGCGCGCTACATGCCGCAGCCATCGGCCAAGCGGCAACAACTGCTGCTGGCCAATTATCAGGTCATCATGGGCGTGTTACACCGTCAGCGCGGCCTTGCCAGTGCACGCCAGCATTGCCTTGAAGCGCTGAGCAAACTGGATGAGCGTGGCTGGTCGCAGCAGGTTCTGTGTCATCAGGCGCTCACCCAGCAGGCGGGCGCAGAGCAAAATCTGGCGCTGGCTGAAGAGCATTGCAATCAGGGGCTGAAACTGGCGCGTGAGCACCGCAACATCCTGTTTGATGCGCTGCTTACCATTGATCAGGTGCACTTGCTGATAATGCGTGGCCAGCGCCAGGTTGCCAAAGAACGCACTGAATATGCCGTGAGCCTCTTGAAGGACGGCGGTATGCGCGGCCCGGTCTATGCGAGGTTGTTGCTCTTGCGCGGCTTGCTGCATGCCGGGCGGGGCGAGCGGATGCAGGCGTGCGAGGCCTTTGAAGCAGGCATACAAGAGGCTGAAACCTGTGAAGATGCCTACTCGTTGCATGGCCATATCGGCCTGGCCGAGTTGTGTTTGCAGGAAGGTCACTTTGAGGCCGCACAGCAGCATCTGCGTAACGCCGAGCAGAAGATGCAGGCGTATCGGGTGCCGCGCATGCGTTATCACGAAGCGTTGAGCCTGGCCAAGGGCCAACTCTGGCTGCATCTGGGTGACGCCGAGAAAGCCCTGAGTGTGTTTACCGAAGTGCGTGAGCATCTGCAGGAGCACAAGTTTTTGGCGCCTTCCGGGTTCTGCAACTTATTGCCGACGTCGCGATTACTGGAGGCGCGAGGCAGGATCGCCACCGGCCAGACGGCGCAAGCATTAGCCGACTTGCAGCAGATGATGCACGAGTTCACCGAATCCGGGCACTTGAGCCTGGCCACTCAGGCGCAAATGCACTGTGCTCAGGCGCTGGAACAGCTCGGTGAGCCGCAGCGCGCGGATCAGGAGTTGTCCGCAGCACTGCTTGAGGCGCAGCGTCAGGAACACTTCAGGCCCGTGCTTGAACTCATGCAATCGCAGCCTCAATGGCTGGAAGATGTGCTGCTACTCAATAGTCAGTTACAACCCTTGCGCCAGCACCTGATCAGCGCCAGTGAGGCAGTGGATACAACCCTGCCATCGAGTGTGCCGGTTCTGAGTAAGCGCGAAATAGCCGTGCTCGACCTGATCGCCAAGGGCTGCTCCAACCAGCAGATAGCCGAGGCCTTGTTCATCTCGCTGCACACAGTTAAATCGCATGCCCGGCGTATCAATACCAAGCTCGGTGTGCAGCGCCGCACGCAAGCGGTGGCGCTGGCCAAAGCTGAAGGATTGATAGGTTAGATAATCCTCAGTGCCCGGTATGAATCTGCTTACCGGGCGAAAGAGGGGTCAAAGATGTGCTGCTGGGGCGCTTGAGGAGTTGATCGGCGCTCGATTAGGTATTCAGCTAGCCATTGCGGATAGCCCCGCAGGGCTATCCGCGGTCCTGTTTAGCACCAAGCTCAAATTAACTTTCACTTGTCAGGGCGCCTTCGATCAATCCATTGGCCAGGTCACCGTACGGGGCGAACATGGCGCGGATGTTGTCATTCTCGCCGCGCTCGAAAATAGCCCGTTGATTCGAGAATTCGTTGAAACCCTCAACGCCATGAAGGCGACCGCTGCCACTTTTGCCGATGCCGCCGAAGGGCAGAGAAGGCATCGCGGCATGCAGTGCGGCAGAATTTACACAGGCACCGCCGGACACGGTCCGCGCCAGCACCCGCTGGGCAATCGCCGGGGTGTCGGTGAACACATAAACGCCCAGCGGGCGCTCACCGGCGTTGATTGTGGCAATGGCCTGATCAATGTCGCGGTAGGTTGTAACCGGCAAGATCGGCCCGAAAATTTCGTTTTGCATCAGCGCCATGTCGTCCGTGACGTTGAGCACCAAGGTCAGCGGCATCTTGCGCGTCGCTTTGTCCGTGGCATCGCCAATGGGAATCAGGGTTGCACCTTTGGCCTGCGCATCGTCCAGATATCCTTGCAGGCGAGCCAGGTGGCGGGCATTGATAATGCCTGTAGTGTCGGCCTCGCTGGCTCCGTGGGCAAATGTTGCATCCATGTGTTGTTGCACCAGCCGAACGAAATTGTCCTGCTCATTTTCCGGCACCAGTGCGTAATCCACTGTCACGCACATCTGTCCGCTTTTGATGGTTTTACAGCCCACAATTTGTTCAATATTTCGGCTGTTCAAGCCGTCGGCGGCCACCAAGGCAGGGCATTTGCCGCCAAGCTCCAGGGTGACTGGCACGAGGTTTTGTGCAGCGCTGATTGCCACTGAACGGCCGACTTCCGTGCTGCCGGTGTACATCAAATGGTCCCAGTTGAGAGTCGGGAAAAACTTGGCCAATTGCAGGCCGCCGGAGATGGCCGCGACCTGATCAATATCAAACGTTGACTTGATCATCTCAAGCGTCAATTCGCTGCAGGCCGGCGTCAGGTCCGACGGTTTGATAATGGCCCGGTTGCCTGCTGCGAGCATTTCAACCACAGGACCAATGCCGATATCGAAGGGGAAGTTCCACGGTGCCATGTTGCCGACCACGCCCTTGGGTTGCGCCAACACATACGCCTTAGCCGTGCCGTAAAGTGCCGGCTCAATGGGCCGTTGTTGCGGTTTCATCCATTCGCCAAGGTTGCTCGCCACATATTGCACGCGACCGGCAACGCCCAGGCATTCAACCAAATCGGCAAATTGGCTCGGGTGCGAGCCAAAGTCTGCAACCAGCGCCTGCTGAATTTTCAGACGGTTGCTGATCATCATATGCGCCAGTGCACCGAGCAATTCCAGCCGCTGATCAAGATCAGGCTGCGGCTGTTCGACAAAGGCTTTCTTCTGTAGCGCAAACACGCGCTGCAACTCAGTGATCGCAACCTCATCCGAGGGCAATGATTGTTCACGTTCGATAAAAGTCATCTGCATTCTCCGCTGTTTAGCGGGCGCGGCGCTGCGCCCATGCGTTATGGCAAAAGGGCTCAGGCGCTCTGCTTGAGTGACGTGGAAGCTGCGTGGGCGCGGGAAAACTTCAGGGCTTTGTCGTCGAGCGTGGTGAACTTCATGCTGAGCAGGTCTTGCAGGTAGTTCTGGTTCTGTTGCCACGGCTGCTGCTTGCCCTGTTTTGGAAACTGCTCCACGGCGCGCAGAATGTAGCCGGACGTCATGTCCAGTAACGGCCGCTGATCCATTTCGCCCGGGGCAATTTGGGGCCGGCATTGGTCGTAATTTTTGCGGCTCATGTAATTGATCAGGCGGCATACAAATTCAGACGACAAGTCCGCACGCAGCGTCCACGAGGCGTTGGTGTAACCCACACACACGGCGGCGTTGGGAATACCGGAGAGCATCAAACCTTTGTAAGAGTAAGTCTGGCCAATGGTTACCGGTGCACCGTCCACCGTCAGTTGCACACCGCCGCAGGCGACCAGCTTCAAACCGGTGGCGCTGACGACAATATCGGCATCCAGACTCTGCCCCGACTCAAGCGTGATACCGGTTGCGGTAAAGCTGCTGATACGGTCGGTGACGATAGAGGCACTTTGTTCACGCAGCGCCGTGAACAAGTCGCCATTAGGCACCAGACACAAGCGCTGATCCCACGGGTTGTAGCTGGGCTTGAAGTGGGTGTCGATGGGAAAGTCTTGCGGCAGGTGTGCGGCGATGCCTTTGCGTAACAGGCGCTTGGCAAATTCAGGCTTGAAGCGAAACAAGCGGTAGATCGCGGTGCTGAGCATTACGTTCTTGAAACGGACGGTTTTATGCACCCAACTGCTGGGTAAAACCTTGCGCATCGCTTTGGCTATCACGTCGTCATCCGGCAGGGACATCACGTAGCTGGGCGAGCGCTGCAACATGGTCACATGCGCGGCCTTTTTCGCCAGTGCAGGCACCAACGTTACGGCGGTAGCACCACTGCCAATCACCACAATGCGCTTGCCGCTGTAGTCGAGGCCCTCGGGCCATTGCTGCGGATGGATCAGTTGCCCGGTGTAGTTTTCCAGCCCGGGGAAATCCGGTTGGTAACCGCCCTCGTAGCTGTAATAACCGCTGCAGACATAGAAGAAGTTACAGCTGTATTGGACAGGTGTGCGCTGCTCGCCGACCTCGATATCCAGTGTCCAGCGGGCCTCATCCGATGACCACGCGGCTGCGATTACGCGGTGGCCGTAGCGAATATTGCTGTCGATGCCAAATTCACGGCTGGTGTCGCGCAGGTATTGGAGGATTTCGCTGCCATCGACGATGCTTTTGTTAGAGGTCCACGGACGAAATGAATAGCCCAGCGTGAACATGTCCGAGTCAGAGCGGATGCCCGGGTAGCGAAACAAATCCCAGGTGCCACCGAGGTCTTCACGTGCTTCGAGAATCGCGTAGGTTTTGCTCGGGCAGTTTTTTTGCAGGTGATAACCCGCGCCAATTCCCGATAGCCCCGCGCCCAAAACTAGAACATCAAAGTGTTTGACTGTCATACGCTCTCTTCCATTCTTGTTATGCGTAAGCGCCTTGCCGGCACTTACATTTCTGGATTGCTACGATGAATTTAAGCATCGTTGCGCTGCATTGTTCTGACTGTTTAAGCTAAGGTGCATACCTTATGTCTGGTAGTCGATTCAAGGCCGATCCATGAAGCGTCAAAGCACCCGTGAGCAAATACTGGCGACCTGCCGAAAACTGTTTAATGGCAAGAGCGTTGCAGCTGTTACCACCGCAGGTATTGCTGAAGCGGTGGGTATCAATGAAGGCAACCTGTATTACTACTTCAAGAAAAAAACCGACATTCTTAACGCCTTGTTCGAACAGTTTGCCGCCGAACAACTCAAGCTGGCTTCTCAGGACCAACACCTGCGCCACTGGTTTGAACTGATGTGGGAGTGGCGCTTTTTTTACCGCGACAGCATGATCATTTTCAGCATGGAGCCGGCGATGCGCCTGCAATTGCAGGACATGTCCGATCAAGTTCAAGCCCGCAGCCGCCGCAAGTTGCAGGAGATGATCAGCCTCGGCCAGTTACGGGCCACCGAGGCGGAGCTTGATGTGTTGCTGGAAAATAGCTGGATCATTTCGACCTACTGGATTGAGTACCTGCACTCCCGCCACGGCATTACCCGCGTGACTAAAAAGCACCTGAGCTGGGGTTATAAACAGATGGCTGCATTGTTTGAGCCTTACCTGATTCGTGCAGATGCAGCCCCGCAAGATACCTTTCTGTCCGCTGAGTAAAGCACCTTACGCAGCGCTCAGTTCTGGGTGGCATTAACGCCTTCTACCTGATCCATCCGGGCGCGCATGATGCGTTGCATCAAGCCCGGTGACAGGCGTTGCAGAATCCAGCCGAGGCCGACTTCTTTCATTGGCGTCAGGCAGAACAGTTTGCCTTTGACCACATCGCGCAATACGTCTTGCGCCACTTGTGTGGGCGACGCGCCTTTCTCTGCGTAATGATTCACCGCCTGCGCCTGGCGTTGTTGTGCGCTGCTGCCACGCATTTTGGTGTTCTTGATAATGGCAGTGTTGATCGTGCCCGGGCACAGAATGGTGATGCCCACGTTGCTGCCATGCAGCTCACCTGCGAGTGATTGCGAGAGACCAACGATTGCATGCTTGGTGGCGCAGTAGGGCGCGGTGCGCGGCATGGGAATAATGCCGGCGCCGGATGCGGTATTGATGATGTGCGCGGGCGAGGTTTGGCTGAGCATGCGCGGCAAAAAGGCATGCAAACCGTGCACGACGCCCATCACGTTAACCTCCATTACCCACTTCCAGTCGGCCAGCTCAGTGTCGATAACCGCACCGGCATGGCCAACACCGGCGTTATTGAACAGCAGATCGACCCGGCCTTCGCGCTGGAATACTTCATTGGCAAATGCGCCCACTGCATCCGCATCGGTTACATCCAGTGCGTACGCCACGGCGTCTGTCAGTGATGCGGCGGTTTGCTCGGCGGCGCTGAGGTTGATGTCGATGCAATACACCCGGCTGCCGTTGGCGCTGAGCTGCTCTGCGATGGCCCGGCCAATACCTGAACCTGCGCCGGTGACCACCGCGATCTTATTGTTGTAATAGTGCGTCAGCTTCGACATTGGCTATCTCCTGAGCGGTTATAAGCGCGCAAATACGCAGCTATCCGGGTTTTTATTATTTAAGGTGTTTACCTTATTTATAATGAGATTAGCCTATACGGATTTCCTCTGCCAATAGTCCCGCTCACGCGCATATAGCGCTATGCGTTCGATGAATGATCAAGAGGAAATGAGCGGCGGCAGGATCGACACAGCCGCCGCTGGCCATTGCAGCCAGCGGCGGTTTATCTGAGGCGGGCTAGGCGTGCATCGCCATTTTTTGCAGCTGGTGCTTGAGCACTTTGCCGCTCGCCGCCGCCGGCAGTGAGCTGAGAATGCGCACCTCGCCGGGCCGTTTGTACGGCGCCAGTTGTGCGGCGAGAAACGCCTGTAATGCCGCCAGATCGAAGGTTTCGGGTGCCAGCACCTGAATGAATGCCACCACTTCTTCGTTGCCGTCCACTGCGCGGCCGACCACCGCCGACATGACCACGCCGGGGTAGGCATTGAGCGCCGCTTCGACTTCTGGCGGGTAAACATTGAAGCCCGAGCGGATGATCAGCTCCTTGCTGCGCCCGACAATAAACAGCGCACCGTCGGCGTCCGCACGGGCTAAATCGCCGGTATTGAACCAGCCCTCAGCATCGATAACGGCGGCCGTTTGCTGTTCTGCGCGGTAATAGCCTTTCATCACGTTCGGCCCGCGTACCCATAATTCGCCCACTTCGCCTGGCGCAACGGGTGCGCAGCGCTGGCTATTCAGCAGGCGCACCTCAACGCCGTCTATCGGCGGGCCGACAGACGTATCCCGGCGCGGTTGATCAACGCGGGTATGGCTGATGGTCGGCGAGCTTTCGGTCAACCCGTAGCCGTTGTGCAGCGCGCAGCCGAAACGTTGCTCGACCGTGTCTTTCAGCGTCTGGTCGAGGGGCGATCCTCCTGCATACATAAAGCGCAGTGTGGGGGCACGCAGTTCGATGTGCTGCGTGTCTGCCAACTCTAACGCCTTGGCAAACATGGCAGGCACGCCGAGCATCATGCTGATATTGTCGTTCGCCAGCGCGCGGATCATCTTGGCGGGGTCAAAGCGCGCTTCCAGATGCTGCGAACAGCCGGCGTACAAACTGGCCAAACACACCGACGACAAGCCGAATACGTGCGAGAACGGCAACACCGCAAACACGCTGTCGGCCTCGGTAAGCTTGCGCATGGTGCGCGCGGTATCGGCGACGAACATCAGATTACGGTGGGTCAGCATCACACCTTTCGGGGCGCCGGTGGTGCCGGTGGTGTAAATCATCGCAGCCACCTGCATTGCGGGATCGGCGTGAACCGGCTCCGGCGCACATGCGTCATTCAGCGGCCCAAGGTGATAGCTGCCGAGCAGGGCCGATTGGCGAATCTGTGCGCCTGCACGCTCGGCATGGGCTGCTGCGTCCGTTGAGACAGCGCTGCTGAACAACACGCGCCGCGCCGCGCAGTGCTGGCGAATCGTTTCTATTTCCCCGGCAGACAGGCGCGCATTGATGATGACCGCCCACGCGTCGAGCTGGCTCGCCGCGAGAATGGCGGCGACCAGCAAGCGGCTGTTTTCCGCTACCAGCATGACGCGGTCGCCAGCGCGCACACCTTCATCGCGCAAGGTCTGGGCGAGTTCCTGGACGGCGTCGCGCAGCATCGCGAAAGTCATCAGCTCGCCTTGCTCATACAAGGCGGGCGCGGCGTCCGGATGGGTTGCGATTATGTGGTGCAGTCGTTGGGGTAATGCCGCTAGCCTGGCGCTGAGCGACATCATTTCAGTGTTGCTCCGCGCGGCGGATTAAATTTCGCGCAATCACCAATTGCTGGATTTGCGTGGTGCCCTCGTAGATGCGGAACAGGCGTACGTCGCGGTAGAAACGCTCAATGCCGTATTCACTGACGTAACCGGCACCGCCGAATATCTGCACGGCACGGTCGGCTACACGGCCGCACATCTCTGAGGCGAACATCTTGCAGCACGAGGCTTCCATCGAAACATCTTGCTTGAGGTCACGCTTGCGCGCCGCGTCGAGCACCATGCAGCGCGCCGCGTAAATATCGGCCTGGCTGTCGGCGAGCATTGCCTGAATCAATTGGAACTCAGCCAGTGGTTGGCCAAACTGTTTGCGCTCCAGTGCGTAATCCAGCGCGTCTTTCAGCATGCGCTCCGCAGCGGCAACGCAAACGGCAGCAATGTGCAGGCGGCCTTTATCGAGCACTTTCATCGCGGTTTTGAAGCCAACGCCTTCGACGCCGCCAATCAGATTTTCGGCTGGCACGCGGCAGTCTTCGAAGATCACATCGCAGGTGTGCGCGCCTTTCTGGCCCATCTTCTGATCAATCTTGCCCAGCGATAAGCCTGGCGTTCCGGCCTCGACGATAAACGCTGAAATTCCGCCCGCGCCTTTGATGTCTGGATTGGTGCGCGCCATCACGGTGAAAATACCTGCTTGCGGCGCATTGGTAATGAAGCGTTTGGTGCCATTGAGCACGTAATGGTCGCCGTCGCGCACGGCGGTGGTGCGCAGCGAGGCCGCGTCAGAGCCAGACCCCGGCTCGGTCAAGGCAAACGAGCCGACCAATTCGCCCGTGGCCATGCGCGGCAAATAGCGCTGTTTTTGTGCGGGGGTGCCGTCAATGATCAAGCCCTGCGAGCCGATGCCATTGTTGGTGCCGATCAACGAGCGGAATGCCGGCGAGGTGCGTCCCAGCTCAAACGCCACCATCACTTCCTCTTCCATGGTCAGGCTCATGCCGCCGTATTCTTGCGGCAGACACATGCCAAACAGGCCCATCTCGCGCATGTCCGCGATGATGTCGTCAGGGATGTGATCGTTTTCAGCGACCTCAGCCTCATTCGGCATCAGGCGTTCGCGGACAAAGCGAGACAGATTATCGAGCAGCAGATTGAGCGTTTCCTGATCGTTGATCATTGTCGACCTCTTATTGGAATTGTCGGCCTATAGTGGCCTCGACGTTACGAACCAGATGAACCAGGCGTGGCCCTAAATCGTCCTCCAGCATGTGCTGGCGCAGCACAAATGCCGGGCCGCCCACGCTGAACGCAACGACCCCGGAGCCGTCTGGCTTTATCAGGGGGACTCCGGCGGCGTTGATGTCTTTTTGCCAATCTCCGCAGGCAAGGCAGAAGCCAAAATCCTGATAGTGACGGAAGGCTTTCTCTAACTGATCGCGAGTCTCAGACCATTGCTCGCCTGCGCGCTGGCGCAATTGATCGAGCAACAAGTCTCGCTCTGCATCCGGCAGGGCGGCGAGGTAGGCGCGGCCCATCGCGGTGCTGGCCATGGGAATGCGCGAGCCTATGTCCAGTCTCAGCGTCAGCGGCCCCTGGCCTTGGCAATTTTCGGTGTAAACCATGCTGAGGCGGTCACGGGCGCCAAGCGATACTGAGCTCTGCGATTGCTCTGCCAGTTCCTGCATCAGTGGGCGCGCCTGACGGCGAATATCCAGCCCGTTGAGATGGGCATAACCAAGTGCCAGTACGCCGGTGTCGAGTGCGTATTTGCCCAAGCTGGCGACGTGTTGCAAATAGCCCAGACGCGACAGGGTGTAGGTCAGCCGCGACACGGTGGCCTTGGGTAAACCGCTGCGTTTGGCCAGTTCCTGATTGCCCAGCAGCTGCTCGCCGGGGCGGAAACAGCGCAACAATTCCAGGCCTCGTGCTAATGCTGTGACGAACTGACGGTCCTGCTCAAGGCTTTGGTTATCGAGTTCGTTGTCGATCTGCTGGCGGTTATCCATTGTCGTTCCTTGGGCGTCAGGTGAGCTTTCTGGCGCTGGCGTTGATGCTGGCACAGGCTGAGAAAGTGAGTCAATAAATTAAAACTCAGTTTCGCATAGCGGAATTTAAGAGTTCAATCGAAAGTTGGCAGGTGCATATCGCGTGACTGAATACGCGGTATTCATAGCGTTTATTGGCGATCAATCCGCCTGCGAAGCCGCAACGAGTTGCGTAGGCTAAATCCATGAAGCAAAACTTCATTCCGCTGTGCGAAACAATAATAATCAAGCCAAGAGGTCGATTATGAGTGAGGTACTTCTCGAGCGCCCATCACCAGGCGTGGCCCTGATCCGACTCAATCGGCCCGAGGCGCGTAACGCCCTGAGCCAATCCGTGCGCGAACAACTGGCGGCGCACTTCACTGTGCTCAGCAACGCTGCCGATGTGCGTTGCATCGTGCTGACCGGGGGCGAGGAGGTATTCGCTGCGGGTGCCGACATCCGCGATATGGCCGAGCGCGGCGCGGTGGAAATGCTGCTGCGCAATACTCATCGGCTCTGGGCTGCCATCGCCCAATGCCCTAAACCTGTGGTGGCGGCGGTGAATGGCTACGCCTTGGGCGGCGGCTGTGAACTGGCGATGCATGCCGACATTATTGTCGCGGGCGAGGGCGCCAGTTTCGGCCAGCCAGAGGTGCGGGTTGGGATTATGCCGGGAGCGGGTGGAACCCAGCGGCTGACGCGCGCAGTCGGCAAATTTCAGGCGATGCACATGCTGCTGACCGGTTTGCCGGTGAAGGCGGCCGACGCCCTGCGCATGGGGCTGGCCAGTGAAGTGGTGGCGGATGACCAAGTGCAGGCGCGGGCGCTGGCCTTGGCTGAATTGATCGCCAGCATGCCGCCGCTGGCGGTGATGCAAATCAAAGAGGTGCTGCTGGCAGGGCAGGATGCCTCGCTGGAGGCGGCGATGATGCTGGAGCGCAAATCCTTCCACCTGTTGTTCGACTCGGCCGACCAGAAAGAGGGCATGCAGGCCTTTCTGGAGAAGCGCAAACCTGTGTATGTGGGAGCATGAGCATGGCCAATCGAGATATTCGGCAAATGGCCGTGGTGGGTGCTGGCGTGATGGGCGCCGGCATTGCGCAAATTGCATCACTCGCGGGCGTCGAGGTGTTGCTGTTTGATGTGCGTGAAGGCGTTGCGCAATCCGCTAAGCAAAGCATTATCGCCACGCTGGAACGGCTCGTCGGCAAAGGCAAACTCGACGCCGCCAGCGCACTTTTGGCGGCTCAGCGATTACGCAGCGTTAGCCACATCTCTGAACTGAGTGATTGCCAGTTGGTGGTCGAAGCCATTGTTGAAAACCTCGAGGCCAAGCGTGCGCTGTTTGCAGAGCTTGAAGAGGTCGTTGCGGAGGATTGTTTGCTGGCGACGAATACTTCATCGCTGTCCGTTACCGCCATCGCGGCCAAATGCCGGGTACCGGCGCGTATAGGCGGTTTCCACTTCTTCAACCCGGTGCCGCTGATGAAAGTGGTCGAGGTTATCGACGGCCTGCAAAGCGCGGCGTGGGTTGGTGAAAGACTGCTGGCGCTGGGCCAACGCTTTGGCCACGTGGCCGTGCGCGCCAAAGACACCCCGGGTTTTATCGTCAATCACGGTGGTCGCGGCTACGGCACAGAGGGCATGCGCATTCTCAGTGAGTCTGTACTCGAACCCGCAGACCTCGACCGAATCCTCTGTGAGCACGCCGGATTTCGCATGGGCCCGTGTGCGCTATTTGATCTTACCGGTCTGGATGTTTCGCATCCGGTCACCGAGTCGCTCTATGCGCAGTATTACCAGGAGCCGCGTTATCGGCCAACGGTGATCACCAAGCAGCTTTACGATGCCGGTTTGCTCGGGCGCAAAACCGCGCAGGGTTTCTATGGCTATGTCGACGGTGTCGCGCAAATCCCTGACGAGGCACCGGCCCCGCAGGTCGAATGCATGCCGCCAGTGTGGGTCAGTCATGCCCGGGCGGATGCACGTGATGCCGTGGTGCAACTGCTTACTGTGCTGGGCGCAACCCTTGAACATGGCGCCCAACCCAGCGCCGATGCGCTGATAGTTGTGCTGCCGCTGGGCGACGATGCCACCTCCAGCGCGCTAAACGAAGGGCTTGATCCGCAGCGCAGCGTGGCGCTCGACACTCTGTTGCCGCTGGCGCGTCGGCGTGTGTTGATGACCACGGTTGTGACTTTGCCACACTGGCGCGACTGCGCTCATGCGCTGTTCAGCCGCGATGGTATGGCGGTGAGCGTGATCCGCGACAGTGCCGGTTTCGTCTCGCAACGGGTGTTGGCGCAGGTGATCAATGTGGCCTGTGACATGGCCCAGCAACGCGTGGCCACGCCGACTGATATCGATCAGGCCATTCGCCTTGGGCTGGGTTATCCACAAGGGCCGCTTAGCTGGGGCAACGCCATTGGCGCGCAGACAATTTTGCAGATCCTCGAGCAGCTGCACAGCTTCTACCTCGATCCGCGCTACCGCCCCAGCCCGTGGCTTAAACGCCGGGCAAAGCTTGAGTTGTCTCTGCTTAGCTGCGAGGCGTAAGTGCTTTGCTGCCGGTGCTGCAGTGGTTAGCTGGCGAGCGTTGCCGATGGGTTATCGGTGAGCAGTGCGCCGAAACCATTCGGCCGGTGCACGCAGTTACTCAGTTGCAACACGTGCCAGAACAAGGCCTGATTGCTTGAAATAACCGGTATGCCAAGGCGCCGCTCCAGTCGCTCGAGAATCTCCAGGGTGTGCAAGTTGGTGCACGATAAAAACAAGGCATCGGCTGGGTTATTGCGCAGCAGTTGCTCTGCCGCACGCTCAATAGCGGGTGCTGGTATGCGCGGGATTTGCGCGTCTTCAAGCACGCCAAAGGTACCAAAGGCGCTGATGGTTAAACCGGCCTGGCGCAGCCCCTGAAAAATCGGGTAGTTCACCTCGCTGATGTAAGGCGTGAGCACGGCAACTTTGCGCGCGCCAAGCGCGCGTAACGCCGCTTTGACAGCACTCCACGGATTGGTCACGGGGACGCCCGGGCGAACGCTGTTGATCAGCGCGCCGACTTCCTGCTCACCAATCAACATGCTCCCCGATGTGCAGCCAAAGGCGATCACATCCAGTGGCAAACCGGGCACCAGAAGGCTGGTTGAGTGGCTCAAGCCCTGGCTCATGGCGCGCAAGCCGCCGGGCGTGACGGTTGGGCTGCAGGGCGTGCGAGTGCTGTACAACTCCACGCGCTCGCCAAGCAGTTGGCGCCACTCATTTTCCAGAGTGAAGTCGCTGGCAAGCTGGACCAGGCCGACTCTTACGCGGCCATCGTCCTGATTACTCTGGTGTTCAAAGTGTTGCTGCAATGCCTGAAACTCGGCAAAGGTTTCGATCATTTCAGGCGCCCTCAAGCAAGCGTGCTGCGTAGTTGGCAATGGCTGTGTCTTGCACACCGGTGCCGGTGAGGTCGCACACGGTAATCTGCTGATCATTGCTGCGGGCGATCTGCTGATTGCAGATCAAGTTACCGAGTTCGAATACTTCGCGCTGCAAGTCGGGCGAGTGGTGCAGTTCACCCAATGCGCGTGACTGACTGAGGCGATCGACTACCAGCACATCGGCGTTGGCCAGAATGCTCGCCTGCAACTCGTTTTTATGCGGGTTATCCGAGCCCATTGCCGTCACATGGACGCCTTCGGGTAAATCAGCCCAATGCAAAACCGGCTCGCGCGCCGGAGTGGTGGTGACCACAATATCGGCTTGTTTACAGGCGCTGGCAGCGCTGTCGTGAACGCTCACTGAAAGGCCGTAAGACGTTTGCATATGCGCCGCGTAGGTTTCAGCCTTGTGACGATCGCGGCTGTACACATGTACCTCGCGGATATCGCGAACCAGTCGTAAGGCTGCAACCTGCAACTCGGCTTGCAGTCCCGCACCGATTACCGCAACCGATTGCGCATTGCTGCGCGACAAGTGCTTGGCCGCAATTGCGCCTGCCAATGCGGTGCGGATATCGGTCAGGTAGCCTTCATCGAACAACACGGCATCAACCAGGCCGGTCTTGGCTGAGAACAGCAGCATCAATCCGTTAAGGCTGGGCAGGCCAAGCGCTGGGTTGTCGAAGAAACCGGGGCTGATCTTGATCGCGAAGCGCGGCCAGCCACGGATATGCGCCGTCTTCACGTCGACCTCGCCATTGCTCTCGGCGATGTTCATGCTGAGAATCGGCGGCATCTCGACTTCACCACGGCCGAGTGCTGCAAACCCGGCTTCAACCGCTTCGAGCGCAGCAGCATCCAGCTTGACCTGATCGGCAATTTGCTGGCGATTATAAATGTGCATGGTCATTCTCTCCGGCCAGCCGACAGGCTTGAGCAAAGGTCTTTTGGGATACGTTCTGGCCGCTGATAACCAGCGCCACGCGCCGCCCACGCAGGTCGATTTGATGTTGTTCAACGGCGGCAATACCCACGGCCGCAGCGCCCTCGACGATGAGCTTTTCCTGATTGAACAGGTGCAGCATGGCGCGGGCGATTTGCGCCTCATCAACCCGGTAGCCACGGTCCATGTAGCGTTGGGTCATGGCGAAGCTCCAGGCGTTATCAAGGCCAATGCCGCCGCCCAGACTGTCAGCCAGCGAGGCGACCTCGCCAACCTGAACCGGATGGCCGGCGCTGAGGCTTTCGAGCATCGCGGCTCCTTCATTCATGCTCACGCCGATGACCTGAGCCTGTGGGTTGATGGTCTTTACCGCCAAGCCAATACCGGCAATCAATCCGCCACCGGAGAGTCCGGCAAACACGGTGTCGATCTCGGGCTGTTGCTCCATGATCTCAAGGCCGCAGGTGCCTTGCCCGGCGATCACCAGCGGGTCATCGAAGGGCGAGATATAGGCCAGACCGTTCTCGTGTTGCAGGCGCCGCGCTTGAGTGTCGGCATCATCCTGAGTGGCGCCGTGAATCACCACGTCGGCACCGGCAAGGCGCAACGCTTCGACTTTGTTGTCTGGCACCAGATGAGAAATGCACACCTTCACGGGAATGCCGAGATGCTGCCCGGCGTAGGCCAGTGCCCGGCCAAAGTTGCCGGTCGACATGGTTACCACGCCGCGTTCGCGCTGCTCAGCTTCAAGCCCCGACAGTGCATTGACTGCGCCGCGCAATTTAAACGCGCCGGTGGGCTGCAGGTTGTCGAGCTTCAGCCAGACCTCGCAGTTCCAGCGACGCGACAGGCTTTCACTGCGCAACAAAGGCGTGCGCTCGGCCAGTGTGGCGATCCGTTGGCGCGCCAGATAAATGTCTTTGAGGGTCAGTTCGGCTTGCATGTTTATCCTCATCTCGCAAAGACCGGCGACTCGCATGAGAGGCCGGTCTTTGTGCGTTGGCGGTTATTACTTGGCTTGCCAGTCACCGCTGGTGATCAGCTTGTCGGTCACCTTGTTTACCGCACGCTCGGCGCGGGCAACGATGTCATCAACCTCGTCGCGAGTGACCACCAGTGGCGGCGCAAAACCCAGAATGTCACCGTGCGGCATGGCGCGGGCGATCAGTCCTTCTTCGAGGCAGGCAGCGGAGATTTGCGCGCCGACCTTGAGGTTCGGGTCGAAGTGCTGACGCTTGCTGCGGTCGCTGGAAAACTCCAGTGCTGCGAGCAGGCCGATGCCGCGGGCTTCGCCCACCAGCGGGTGATCGCCGAAGGTTTGCTGCATCCGTTGCTTCAAGTACGCGCCGGTGTCGCGGGCATTGCCGGTGAGGTTTTCGCGGTCGATGATGTTCAGGTTGGCGATGGCCGAGGCAATGCCCATCGGGTGACCGGAGTAGGTGTAGCCGTGACCGATGGCGCCATAGGTGTCGGTGCCTTGCTCCAACACCTGCCACACACGCTCGCCGACAATCACCCCGGACAACGGCTGATACGCCGAGGTCAGGCCCTTGGCGACGGTGATCAGGTCCGGCTTCATTTCGTAGTACTGCGAACCAAAGTCCACACCCAACCGGCCGAAACCGCAGACCACTTCATCGGCAATCAGCAGGATGTCGTACTTATCCAGCACCTTGCGGATTTCAATCCAGTAGCCTTTTGGCGGCGGCACGATACCGCCAGTGCCCAGCACTGGTTCACCGATCATTGCGGCAACGGTATCCGGACCTTCGGCGAGAATCATTTCTTCGAGTTTTTGCGCGCAGTAAACCGAGAACTCTTGCTCACTCATCGCGTCATCTTCGCGACGATAGTAGACCGGCGCAACGGTGTGTTTGATGCGCTCCAGCGGCAGGTCGAAGTGGGCGTGGAACACCGGCAGGCCGGTCATCGAACCGGATGCAATGCTCGAACCGTGATAGCCACGGTCACGCGAGATGACCTTCTTCTTCTCTTTGCGGCCAAGGATATTGTTGTAGTACCAAACCAGCTTGAGTTGGGTTTCGTTGGCATCCGAGCCGGACATGCCGTAATAGACTTTGCTCATGCCCTGGCCTGCGAGCTTGACGATGCGCTCAGACAACTGCGCCATGCCTTCGGTCGTGTGGCCAACATAGGTGTGGTAGTACGCGAGCTGCTTGGCTTGCTCGTAAATGGCTTCGGCCATTTCGGTGCGGCCATAGCCAATGTTTACGCAATACAGGCCGGCAAAGCCGTCGATGAATTCGTTGCCCAGCGAGTCCTGAATGCGGATGCCTTGCGCGCCGGTAATGATCCGCGCCGGGCTTTCGCCGTGGGCGTGCTGCTTGAGATGAGTCGAGGCGTGGAACACATTCTGGCGGTCGATCTCGATAATTTTCTGGGTGTCGAGGGTCATGATAATGTCCTTTGTCGATAGGTATTTAATTGGCGCGCAGCGAGCCGGGCGCGATTAACATCCGCTGACACTGGGCAAATTGCCCAGGCAGTAGTATTTGATTTGGCTGTATTCATCGAGGCCGTGGCTGGAGCCTTCGCGGCCGAGACCGGATTGCTTGACGCCACCAAACGGCACGGGTGGGCCAGTCATCTTCACGGAGTTGACGCTGACCATGCCGAACTCCAGCCCGCGCATCAGTTGCCAGATTTGGCGAATGTCGTAGCCGTAAACGTACGCGGCAAGGCCGTACTCGGTGTCATTGGCCTGGCCGATTAATTGCTCGATGTTGTCCCAGGCCAATACGCCGGCCACCGGTGAGAAATTCTCTTCGCGGTAAACGCGCATCCCGGCGGTTACGTCGGCCAGCAGCGTCGGTACGAAGTAGTTGCTGCCCGGCGCCTGGCTCTGATCGCCGGCCAGCAGGCGCGCGCCTTTGGCAACGGCGTCATCAACGATTTCCTGAGCTTTGGTTACGGCCTTGCGATTGATCAGCGGGCCTTGATTGACGCCACGAATCAAACCGTTGCCCAGAGTGAGTTCGCCCATGCGCCGGGCAAATGCCTGTAGGAAGTCCTCATACAGCGAGCGGTGTACGAATATCCGATTAGCCGCGAGGCAATCCTGGCCAGTGGTCTGGAATTTGGCGTCGATCGCCGCTTGCGCAGCCTGCTCGACATCCATATCGGGCAATACAATAAACGGCGCATTGCCGCCCAGCTCCATTGAGCATTTCTTCACGGTGGCGGCAGATTGCTCCAGCAGCAGACGGCCCACGCGGGTGGAGCCGGTGAATGACAATGCCTTGACCTTGTCACTGGCGCAAAGCACCTGCGAAACCATTTCCGGCTCACCGGTGATGATGTTGAAAACACCCGCCGGTAAGCCCGCACGTTCTGCCAGTTCAGCTAACGCCAGTGCGGAGAACGGTGTTTCACCGGCAGGCTTGACCAGCACCGTGCAACCAGCCGCCAGCGCTGCGGCGGCTTTACGGGTGATCATCGCGCAGGGAAAGTTCCACGGTGTAATCAACGCTGCCACGCCAATCGGCTCGCGCACGGTGCCCAGTTGCGCGTTGTTGATGTGGCTCGGGATGGTTTCGCCGTATGCGCGGCGCGCCTCTTCGGCAAACCAGCGGATAAATGAGGCGGCGTAGTCGATTTCGCCCAGCGCTTCAAACAATGGCTTGCCTTGCTCCAGCGTCATCAGCCGGGCCAGGTCTTGTTTGTTTTCCAGCAGCAGGTCGTGCCACTTGCCGAGTATCTCGCCACGCGCATCCAGCGACAGCGCACGCCACGCAGGGAAGGCGGCGTGTGCAGCATCAATGGCCTGAACAATTTGTGTTTCATCGAGTTGGGTGCAGCGGCCGATGACTTCATCAGTAGCCGGATTGAGTACGGCCTCATCGCGACCGGACGTGCCTGCGGTCCATTTGCCATTGATATAGGCGAGCTGACGAATCAGCCGTGGATCTTCGAAGTTGTGCATGCAAAGCATCCTCTCTACTGGCCTGCCACACAGCGTGTCGGTGCAGGGCGTGGTGCGTGGTTACGGCTTCCACTTTAGGGGGGATTGGCGATGGATTTTTTCTTTTGAGCGGGGTTGGGCCTGTGGTTTTTTTGCTTTGAAGGGCCCGCACATGGTGTTTTTTTGGTGGGGCATTTAGCGCCTTGCGGAACACTGTTTCAGGCCGGTTTTTCTTCCAGTTCGAGCGGCGGATCGCAGTGTTTGATGGTCTTGGTCACGATGTAGGTGAAGTAGCGTTCAATCCCCAGATCGGCCATTAACCAGCGGTCTATCAGGCGTTGGTACTGGTCGATATCAGCGGCCATTACCTTGACGATGTAATCAATGCCGCCGCCGGTGGCATAGCACTCGGTCACTTGCGGGCACTCGTGCATGGCGTGTTCGAAGCGCTGGAAGGCTTCGCGGTTGTGCTGCTTCAAGCTGATCTCGACCATGACGGCCGCACGCTTGGTGATGATCTCGGGGTTGAGTAAGGCGCCGTAGCCGCGAATGATGCCGGCCTCTTCCAGGCGTTTGACCCTTTCCCAGCAAGGGCTGATGGACAGGTTGATGGCCTCGGCCAGGCTTGATTTGGTGATGCGGCCGTTGTGCTGAAGTATCTGCAGAATCTTCAGGTCATAACTGTCTAGACGCATGGATCTGCTCCGGCGCAGAAAACCTGCGCACCTGATGTGACAAAGCCGGCGAGTTAACCCGCCGGCTGTGTGTCATGCCTTACTGTTTTTCCAGTTCGGCGATTTCTTTTTCGAGTGCTTTGAGGGTGGTGCCGGCTTCATCGCCCGCCAGCTCTACAAGCTTGTCACGCAGTGGCAGGCTGGCCTTGCGGAAGGCGGCCTGTTCTTCTTCGTTCAGATGAACAATCTTGATGCCGGGCTTGGCCTGCTTGATTTTCTCAAGGCGGGTTTTGTTGTATTCAGCCTGTGTATCGAAGATGTATGGGCCGAGTTCAGCAACAGTCTCGTCGATGATTTTCTTCTCATCTGCCGGCAGCCCCTGATACCAGGATTCGCTCGATAGCACAGCGACGGTGAATTGCTGATGGCCGGACCAGGTCAGCACATCGTTGACCTCGTAGAACTTCATTTCTTCGATCGCGAAGATCGGGTTTTCCTGACCGTCAATCATCTTCAACTGCAGAGCGCCATACACTTCGGAGTAGGGCAGAGGCGTGGGCACGGCGCCGAACGACTTGTAGGTTTCAACCAGCATTGGCGATGCCATTACGCGCATTTTGACATTGTCGAAATCTGCGGGCTTATGCACTTCCTTGTTGGTGGTCCAGACCATTTCGCCTTCCGGATACATGCTCAAAAGACGCAGATTGCGGGTCTTCAGCTTGTCTGCCATCGGCCCGTAAATAGTCGGGCTTTCAGTGAGCACCTTGAGGTTGACCTTGTTGTCTTGCGACAGCAGATAAGGCACCGAGAACACCTGCATCGACGGTGCGGTCGAGCCCAGAATACCGGTGGAACCATGGGTGAACTGGATGACGCCATTGGCGACCAGTTCGGTCAGGTCTTCGGACTCGCCCAAAGCGCCATACGGATAAACCGTGACCTTGATCTTGCCGTCGCTTTTCTCTTCTACCAGTTGTTTGAACTTCTGGGCGTAGGCGTCTTGCACGCTGCCGCTGATTTCTTCGAGCGCGAACTTCCACTCCTCTGCTGCTGCCAGGCTGGCTTGTCCCGCCAGGAGTACTCCCATCGCCGCCGCCAGTGCTGCCTTTTTCAGTGTGCTGAACTTTTTCATGGTGCAGTCTCCATTTATTTTTTAAGTGCAGGGGTAAGTCAGTTTTCCACTATGTCGGCAATCACCGCCAGGGTGTCGCCTATGTCTACTAAGGCCGGGAAGCGTCTTGCAACGAGCAAGCCATCACGCTCGGCGCGGTACTCGACCGCCGGGGTGCCGGTGCGCTCAAAGGTGTGCACGCGTGCCACCAGATCACCTTTTTGCACCCGGTCGCCGACACTCAATGCGAGTTCGAGAATGCCGTGATGCACGCTTTGTACGTAGCACGTGGCATCGGGCATATCGAGTTGCAGTGCGGGTTCATCCGCAGGCTCAAGTTCGCCTTTGATTATGCCGGCGAACTTGAGAAAGTTGCGCACACCACGGTCTGCCAACAGCATGGTTTGCGGGGTGCTGGTGCCGCCACCGCCAAGCTCGGTCGTGACAAAGACCTTGCCTTGGGCTTCCACTGCGGTGTCGTACAACGAGGCGGCATCAAGCTCGAAAAGGATCATGCTCGCGGCCGTACCGAAAACCTTAGCACCTTCAATGCACTTGGCTTCTTGTTGCGGGTCTTGCAGGCGGTGCGCTGCGGCAAAGGGCAATATGTCGAGGGTTTTGCCGCCCGAGTGGATGTCCAGCGCGTAGTCGCACAGCGGGATCAGGTGACGCTGAAAGTAATCGGCAATACGCTCGGTCATGCTGCCGTAAGGATGACCGGGGAATGAACGGTTCATGTTGCCTTTGTCGATTGGCGAGGTGCGACTGCCGTTCTGCACCGCCGGATAATTCATAGCCGGCACAATAATGACCCGGCCCTGAACATCTTCGGCGCGCAATTCACTGGCGAGTTTGAGCAGCGAGGTGATGCCCTCATATTCGTCGCCATGGTTACCGCCAGTCAGCAGCGCGGTTGGGCCTTCACCGTTTTTGATAACGCTGATCGGGATCATGATGCAGCCCCACGCCGACAGGTCGTGGGAGTAGGGCAGCTTCATGAAACCGTGCTGAACACCGTCGCGTTCGAAATCGACGGTCACGCTCATGGTCGTTGCCGGAGCTTCAACCAAACCTGAATGGCTGACGGCCTGCAGTTCTGCTTCGGGGGTTATATTCATCGCTGCCGTACTCATCTCAGGCCTTCACAAACAGTTGACGCGAATAATCACAAAGCGTGTCAGCGCCGGTTTCGGTTATCACAATGCTTTCAGTCGTTTCCAGGCCCCAGTCGTCGAGCCAGAGACCCGGCATAAAGTGGAACGTCATGCCGGGCTGCAACACCGTGGTGTCGCTTTCACGCAAGCTCATGGTGCGCTCGCCCCAATCCGGCGGATAACTCAGCCCGATTGGATAGCCGCAGCGGTTATCGCCACGGTCGTAGCCATAGCGGCGCAGTGTGCTGTTGAGTTCGCGGGCGATATCGCCGCAGGTATTGCCCGGTTTGGCGACTGCAAGCCCGGCTTCAAGCCCGGCATTAATGGCCTCTTCTGCTTTGAGAAACGCGGCTGAAGGCTCGCCGAGATAAACCGTGCGCGATAGCGGGCAGTGGTAGCGCTTGTGGCAGCCGGCGATTTCGAAGAAGGTGCCTTCGCCCTTTTTGAACGGGCGGTCGTCCCATGTCAGATGCGGTGCCGAAGCGTCTTTGCCAGAAGGCAGCATCGGTACGATTGCCGGATAGTCGCCAAATTTGCCGTCATGCCCGACACAGGCCACCCGGTAGATTTCGCCCACCAGAATATTCTTCGGCAAGCCGGGTTCGATCATCTCGAAAATGGCGCGGTGCATGTTCTCGACAATGCGCGCGGCGACTTGCATGTACTCGATTTCCTGGTCGGACTTTATCGCCCTGCACCAGTTCACCAGGCCAGTCGTGTCAACCAGTTGTGCTTGCGGCAAGCCGCGTTGCATCGCTTGGTGAGAGGCTGCGCTGTAGTAATAGTTGTCCATCTCGACGCCGATATTGCCGGTGGTCCAGCCGCGTGATGGCAGGATTTCCGTGCACAGATAGTCGAGCGCGTGATGCGGCGGGTTCATCACGTATTTATCGCTGTAAGAACTGATGTCCTCTTGCGGCATATACACCGTGCGGCGCGCGCCGTTTGCATCAATCCCGCGACCGAACCACAGCGGGTTTCCGTCCTGGCCCACCACGACGCACTGCGGGGTATAGAACGACCAGCCGTCATAGCCGGTGAGCCAGGCCATGTTGGAGGGGTCGTGAACGATAAGAGTGGTGATTCCGCGGGTTGCCATGGCAGCGCGCACCTTGCTCAGGCGCTGGGCGTATTCTGCACGGCTGAAATTCAAAACGACTTCACTCATGACAGCATCTCAATAACGAACGCTTCCGCGTTCAGGTCTCGTTGTGCCCGCTGGTGATGCCCGGCGGACGCCACTGCTGCGATTCGTAAAAAGCCCTGAGCGGCTGAATACGAATCCTCCGGTCCTTGGCAAATCGTCGAGTAGCCGATTTGTGGCTGGTGGAGAAATTGTACTGAAACCTGCTAAAGTGATCGTGATAAATGCAGGTCAATACGTTTCAGGTTTCATATTATGATCATTACAATCATCGTCAAGGAATTTATTGTTCTATGACAATTGACCTTAAGCCGTTCATGCGCACAGGGCAGCCTAAATACCTGGCAATCGGTAATGCGCTCACTGAAGCCATCAATACGGGAGCGCTGCTGCCGGGCAGCAAGCTGCCGACCCATCGCGAGCTGGCGGAAACCCTCGGTGTCAGTGTGCAAACCGTGAGCAATGCCTATGCCCACGCTGAGAAACAGGGCGCTATTTACGGACAGGTCGGCAGCGGTACTTTTGTGCGCAGCCGGCATGTCAGTCACGAGTCGGATTACCTCTCCACGGATGAGCATGAAGACCCCAGTCGCGGTATCGATTTGTCTACCGCGCACCCGGTGTGTACCCAGCGTCACGTCAAGCTCTACCGCGAAAGCCTTGAGCGATTGGCCCGTGAAGGCCGCGATGATTTCATTACCTCGTTTCATCCCACGCAAGGCCTGACCCAGCACCGTGAAGTGGTCTGCAACTGGATGGGACAGCAGCAGAAAATGCCCGCCGACTCGGACAACATGCTGTTCTGCAATGGCGCCGCGCATGCGCTGACCATCGCTATGGCAACCGTACTCAAGCCCGGCGATACCGTGCTGTGTGAGCGTGAAACCTGCATGTTGCTGATGGCCCTGGCGCATACCCTGCATTTCAATCTCAAAGGCTTGGCCACGGATGATCAGGGTTTGTTGCCGGAAGCACTGGAGGCGGCCTGCAAGCAGGGCGGCGCGCGCGTGCTGTTCTGCACGCCGACCATGAACAACCCGAACTCAGACACCATGAGTCTTGAGCGGCGTCAGGCCATTGCCGATGTGGCGCGTAAGTACGATCTGACTGTGGTGGAAGACGATGTTTACGGTGCGCTGCAACCTAACCGGCTGCCGCCGTTATCGGCCTTGATTCCCGAGCGCAGTTTCTACGCCACCAGCCTGAGCAAGATCACGCTGCCGGGCATGCGGGCAGGCTACCTGGTGACTCCGCCGCACCTTGTGCAGCAAGCGATTGGCCGGCTGCGCAGTACCACTTGGATGGCCACGCTGATGCCGTTCGAGATCGCCAGTTGGTGGATGCAGGACGGCACGCTGGACCGCATGATCAGCTTCCAGCAGCAGGAACTGGCGGCTCGCCAGCTAATGGCGCGGGAGCAATTGAGCGGCTGCAGATTCAAGGCCCATCCCAATGGCATGCACCTCTGGGCCGAGCTGCCTGAGCATTGGACGCCGGAAAAATTTGCCCGCCGTGCGCGCCAGGAAGGCGTAATGATTTTCCCCGCGGAGCCCTTTCTGGCCACTGCAGACCGGGGTAATCAAAACGTTCGAGTCAGCTTGGGCGCGGAGCAAAGCCGCTCAAGGGTGCAGGCAGGCTTAGCGACGTTGAGTGGGTTGATGGCGGAAATGCCGCCACCTATGCACTTTGTGTTCTAGAGTGGGGCAAAATCATTACATATGCCTGTTTTTCGTGCATATGTAATGATTCAAATAAATAATTGACATGATTTTTTGCCAGCGATAAGGTCTAGCCTCCACTACAAGAACAGTGTCCGCCCATACGAAGGCGGACCGGAGGTAGCTATGTCTTGGCTGCGAAAGTTGGATTGGGTGCTGGAGAAGCTCGAGGCTTTCATCCTCGCGAGCGGTATTCTGCTCATGGCGCTGAATTCAGTTGGTAATGTTTTCGGACGCTACCTGTTTAATCAGAGCATCTACTTTTCTGAAGAGCTCAACCAATTCCTCATCATCTTTGTCACCTTTGTTGGCTGCAGCTATGCCGCTCGGCATGGTCGGCACATCTGCATGAGCGCACTCACTGAGCAGCTAAAGGGCAGGTCTGCGGCGCTGGCAATGCTGGTAATCAATGGCGTTACTGCGGCCCTGATGCTCTGGCTCGCCTGGGCAGCCGTTGGCTATGTGGAGTCCGCGGCCAAGGTCGGTCGCTCGTCCTCCGCCCTGCAGGTGCCGCTGCACTATATCTATCTGGTGATTCCGCTGGGTCTGGGCATGACCGGGCTGCAGTTTATTCGCCACGCCTTCATCCAGCTGCAAGTGCTACTTGGTTTGCGCGCAGCACCTGAGCGTCTTGATGACGCCACCATTCCCGTACAACCCTGAGCGCGCTCCCATGGACATGACTACCACGCTATTGATCATCATGCTGGTTCTGCTGCTGTCGGGCTTTCCCATGATGACAACTTTGCTCGCGGCCTCGGCCGCCGGCTTCACGATGTTTTTTACCATGGGCCCGGAGTTCATCATCCAGCAGATGATTGCCGGCATTCGTCCCGCTGCTTTGGTCGCCGTGCCGATGTTCATTCTGGCGGCAGACATTATTACGCGTGGCGCCACAGCCAATCGCTTGCTGGATGTGGCCATGGCGTTTGTCGGGCATGTGCGCGGCGGCATGGCTGTCACAACTGCGCTCAGTTGCGCCCTGTTTGGCGCGCTGTCGGGCTCCACCCAAGCCACCGTGGTTGGGGTTGGCAGCATCATGCGGCCAAAGATGTTGCAGCAGGGCTATAAAGACAGCTTTGCCATGGCGCTGATCATCAACGCATCGGACATCGCGCTGCTGATTCCGCCAAGCATCGGCATGATTATTTATGGCGTGGTGTCTGGCACCTCGGTTGCCGAGTTATTTATCGCCGGTATCGGTCCCGGTCTGCTGCTGATGTTTTTGCTGTGCGGCTATTGCTACATCTTTGCGCGCATTACCGGGATTCCATCGGGGGAGAAGTTCAGTTGGACGCAGCGCCTGGTCACTTGTCGCCGCGCCATCTTGCCGCTGCTGCTGCCGGTTCTGACCATTGGCGGGATTTACACAGGTGTATTCAGCCCGACAGAGGCGGCGGCAGTGTCGGTGTTGTACGCGCTGATTCTGGAAGTTGTGATTTTTCGCCGGGTGAAGCTGAGTGAGCTTTCATCCATTGCGTTGTCGACCGGTTTGATTACCGCCGTGGTATTTATCCTGGTGGCGGCGGGCTCTGCATTTTCTTGGGTGATTTCGTTCGCGCAGATCCCTCAGCAGATTCTGAGTGGCATCGGCATCATGAGCGCTTCGCCGACTGAATTGCTGATCATCATTTCCATCGCATTCTTCATCGGCTGCATGTTTGTCGACCCCATCGTGGTCATGCTGATTCTGGTGCCTATTTTTGCGCCGGCTGTGCGTGTGTCTGGCTTGGACCCGGTGCTGGTGGGCACCATCATCACGTTGCAGGCCGCTATCGGATCGGCAACACCGCCGTTTGGCTGCGATATCTTCACCGCCATTGCCGTGTTCCGTCGGCCTTATTTCGAGGTGATACGCGGTAGCTTGCCGTTCTTTGCCATTTTGCTATTGATGTCGGTACTGCTGATCATGTTCCCGCCGATTACCTTGTTCCTGCGTGACTTGGCATTTCGTTGATCGACGCGGGGAATATCAGGCTGAAGCGGGTGCCCGAATCATCACTCGTGACGACGACGCTGCCTCCGTGCAGTTGCATGATTGAGCGGACGATGGCCAGGCCCAAACCGCCCGAGTCGCCCGGCTCGTTACGCGATGGATCGCAGCGATAAAAGCGCTCGAACAAATGGGTTAAATGTTCGGGCGCTATGGCGGGGCCGGTGTTGTGCACAGAAATCTGCACCTGTTCGGCCGTAACCTCGCTGCTCAGGGTTACGTCACTGTCGGCAGGTGCGTAACGCAATGCGTTTGCCAGCAAATTTGCCAGCGCACGGCGCAGAAGATCGGTGTCTGCGAACAGTGCGCCTTGCGCGTGATTGAGCAAGCGCATGCCGCGTTCTTCGGCCATGCCTTCGAAGTATTCGCAAAGTAATTCGGCTTGTTCGAACAGCTCGATTGGCTCACGCGTAATGGCCGCGTTGACCTGCTCGGTACGCGCCAGAAACAGCATGCTGTCGATCATTCTCGACAGCCGCTCGTACTCTTCCTGATTGGACACCAGCAAGTCTTGATAGGCCTCGACTGAACGGCTGTGTCTGAGGGTTTGCTGGGTTTGCCCCATCAAGTTACTCAGCGGTGTGCGCATTTCGTGGGCGAGGTCTTCAGAGAAGCGTGAGAGCTGGGCGAAGCCATCTTCAAGGCGGCCGAGCATGTTGTTGAGTGCGCCGCTTAGCGCTTCAAGTTCGCTGACGTCACGGTAATCCTGGAGGCGCAAATGCAGGTGTTGCACGTCTATCGCCGAGGCACTGGCGGCCAGCTCCCGCACCGGGCGCAGGCCGCGTTGGCTCACCAGCCAGCCAAGCAGAAAGGCCAATAACGAGCCGACGCCGAGCGACAGCCAGAGCTTCATTTTGTAGGCATCGAGCATTTGCTCGCGCTCGTTCAACAGCTTGCCGGCCACCAGCGTCAGCTTGCGCCCGTCACGTTCGGCATCCAGCCAGCCGAGGCGAACATGGGAGTTAAGCGGACTGTCGCGCAGTTGTGCCTGAGCCGCAGGTTGTAGCGCGGGTAGCTTGACGCCAGTCGGGTTTATTTCAATCTGCAAGCGGCCTTGCTCATCAATAATCCAGAGCATGTTGTCGCGATTGCCGAGCATGTTTTCGTATAGCTGCGGGCGCGCCCTCAATGACTCGATGCTTTGGCTGTCGTCAATCAGCGCCTGCATACGCTCCAGCCTGCCGAGCAAAGCCTGATCATCGCGCCAGGCGATTTCACGCTGCAGCGATTGAAACAGATAAAAGCCGAACGCGCCCAATAACAGTGCGCTCACCAGCGCAAACATCAGCGCCATGCGCAGGCTCAACGAGCGTGGCATCAACTGCATGTTTGCACCTCAAGTAAGTAACCCATGCCGCGAACCGTGTGAATCAGTTTGAGCGGGTAGGGGTCGTCAATCTTGGCGCGCAGACGGCGAATAGCGACATCCACCACATTGGTGTCACTGTCAAAATTCATCTGCCAAACCTGCGAGGCAATCTGTGCGCGCGACAATACTTCACCTTCGCGGCTGAGCAGCAAGTGCAGCAGCGCGAACTCCTTATTGGTCAGGGGTATACGCTCGCCCTGGCGGGTGACCTTGCGGCGCAGCAAGTCGAGATGCAGATCCGCGACCAGAAACTCTTCCACCTCGCGGGGCGGGCCGCGCCTGAGCAGTGTGCGCACACGGGCGAGTAACTCGGCATACGAGAACGGCTTAACCAGATAATCATCAGCCCCCAACTCAAGGCCTTTGACCCGGTCTTCTACCGAGTCGCGTGCGGTGAGGAACAACACGGGTGTTTGCTGTTTGCGGCGAAGAATCTGCAGCAGTTGCCAGCCATCCAAGCCGGGCAACATGACGTCGAGAATAATCAGATCGAATACGTACTCACTAATCAGGTGCTGACCGTCCAGGCCATTGCGTGCAACTTCCACGGTATAGCCGGATTCGGTCAGCCCCTTGTGCAGGTAGTCCGCCGTTTTTACTTCGTCCTCAACAATCAGGATGCGCATGTGTCCTCCAGAGCGTGCCCATAGGCTATGCCAAATTGCGCGTTTGGCTCATTACAAATTGGTAATGCACGCGCAATCGGTTTGTTGCTGGCGCTTGTGCAGACTTGCCTGAAATCGCTCGCTATCGCTTATTTCAGGAGGTTAAACATGTTACTTCGCGCCGCCCAACTCAGCCTGCTTGGCCTTGCCATTGGCAGCGCCAGTGTATTTGCCGGCACCGCCCAGGTAGCTGAGCGCCAGGACGTTACGCTGGCGCTGGCCAATGATTTGCTCAACGCAACAATGGCCGCCTGCCACGCCGATGGCCGTACCGCTGTCGCCGCTGTGGTGGATCGCGGCGGTAATCTGGTCGCCTTGCAGCGTGATGACAATGTTGGCCCGCACAACACCATCGCCGCTCAGCGCAAGGCATTCACCTCGCTTTCGACCAAGACCTCAAGCCGGGTTCTGTCTGAGCGCGCCCGGAGCAATCCAGAAGCTGAAAACCTCAACACCCTCGACGAGCTGTTGTTACTCGGCGGTGGTGTGCCGCTGCGTGTAGGTGACCAGGTAATCGGCGCCATTGGCGTTGCCGGAGCAGGCGGCGCCGAGATCGACGAAGGTTGCGCGCTCAAGGCCATTGCCAACGTTTTACCTTCCGCTAACTAATCAGGAGTTGCACCATGAAAATGCTTAAAACCCTCGCCGCCGGCATCATCTTCAGTGGCTTGTCTTCCGTCGCTTTGGCTGCCAGTAATCCGCTGAGCGTTCACGTGCTCAACCTGCAAGATGGCCTGCCATCGCCTGATGTAAGCGTTACGCTGGAGAAGAAGGATGGCAAGCAGTGGGACTTGCTCAACAGCGCCAAAACCAATGAGCAAGGCCGCATCACCGAGTTTTATCCACAAGACAAAGCGCTGGAGACAGGCACCTACCGCGTTACCTTCAAGACCGGCGAATGGTTCACTGCACACAACAGCAAAAGCTTCTTCCCGGAAGTGCCGGTGATCTTCGAAGTCGATGGCACCGTCCCGCATTACCACATCCCACTCTTGCTCAGCCCTTACGGTTTCTCGACCTATCGCGGTAACTAATCGCAAGGCTGTTAAGTGGGTTGCTGAAGGATCGATAAATGGCTCGCCGCAAGGCGGGCCGTTTTGCATCTGGGCAGGTTAACTTGGGGTGATTTGCTGAATCGAGCCTGCGGATACAGGCAATGGCCTGCTGGTTATTTGATTGCCGGAACAATAGAGGCAGCGCTAAAGTGCGGCAAAAAATTGGATAATCGAGTCTAGGGAATGAAAAATCTAATCATTGCGCTGATTATTGGCTTCGCTGTTTGGCACTACTATTTTAAACCATCGGATAGCCCAGTCATCAGCAACATCGGCGCTGACGGCAGCGTGCTGAGCAATCCTGTAATAACCAATGCACGCTCCTCGACATCTCTACTGCCCACATCGACAACCTCCAACGCGTCCGCCTACAGCTGTGATGGACGAACGCATTGCTCACAGATGCGCTCATGCGAAGAAGCAACCTACTTCCTGAAAAACTGCCCCGGCACAAAAATGGATGGCAATCACGATGGCGTGCCGTGTGAGCAGCAGTGGTGTCGGTAGGGGCGCGGCGTGCGGAGGTGAGTTGATGCTTGTTCAGGGATGGGGGTGCTGCAGTCACTGGATTAATTCTCGAGCGCACACAAAAAGGGCTTACCTCTCGGCAAACCCTTGTTTTGTTTGGTGGTACGCAGGGACTTGAACCCCGGACCCCAGCATTATGAAAGTGCGCCAATTACCTAGAGTGCTGCTCACGTACCCTAGGTACGGGCCTTTGAGCCTGCTTCTAAGTCACTATTTACCACTAAGCTTAATCTGAGGCTCGGAATGGGACACCATGGCTTACGCTCATGGATGAACCATTTTTTGATGTGTCAGTCTGAATAGAGCTGAAAAAGATGCTTTTAATAGTGCTTTTTATGGTGCTATTCTGTGATGACTTAACCCCGTGTTCGCACAAATAACCTCATGAAGAAAAGTCCTAAATACGATAGCTAGGCCCAAAAGAGAAGAAAGCCGAGATTAGCCCAGTGAGGCTTGAGGCATGGCCGCTGAAGATAGCTCAGGCACAGATAGATAACGCAGATAGCGAAGAACAGGTGGATATGGCGATGACATACGCGGTACTGGCTGACGTTGCGGCGTCGGTGACAGACCTTAAAAAAGATCCTATGGGAACCATCCGTGAGGGTGCGGGCGAAACCGTTGTGATCCTCAATCGAAACGAGCCAGCCTTCTATGCAGTGCCTCCAGCACGTTACGAAGCAATGCTGGAACTGATTGATGATCTTCGACTGGCTGAAGTCGTCCGTGCGCGGCGTGGGGAGCCTACTGTCCGAGTAGATATTGATGACCTCATCGCAGAAGCCGGCGGAGCGAACTGATTACTCCCTGTGTAGTGGTCTAATGAAACCGGACACTCATTTAGGCGAGAATACTCGCCAGAACGAGGTGTCATATGACCAAGCAACGCCGTACCTTTTCCCCTGAGTTCAAACGCGAGGCTGCCGACCTCGTGCTCAGCCAAAACTATAGTGTCATGGAGGCCAGCCGCTCACTTGGTATTGGTGAGACAGCATTACGGCGCTGGATTGACCAGCTTC